>NZ_ANMO01000193.1 GCF_000338295.1 Rhodopirellula europaea 6C | reverse complement strand
GACCGCCAATGATTGCGCGGCCGCCGATCCAGACAAGCCTTTGTCGACGCCGACCAAGATGGGAGTTCCGACCGCTCCAAACGAAACCGGTGTGCTTTGGATGATCATTCCACAGAAGACTGCCGCCAAGGCTGGGAATCCAAGTCCGACCAGCAACGGAACGCAGACAGCCGCCGGAGTGCCGAAACCGGCGGCTCCTTCGATGAACGATCCAAACAGCCAAGCGATGATGATGGCTTGAACCCGAGCGTCGGGCGACAGGTTGCTGAAGGACGACCGGATGGTTCTGATCGCGCCGCTGACTGTTAACGATTCCAATAACAGAATTGCGCCGAAAACGATGAACAGCAAGCTGATTGCAATGATCACGCCTTTGGTCGATGCCGCAGCGACTTGTAGGACCGGCACTTGCCAGACCAAAGCCGATAGGGCGGCGGTCAAGACAAATGCAACCGGCATCGCGCGAGCCGCCGGCCAACGTAGGCCAACCAGCAACACGCCAACAGTCAAAATAGGCACCAAAGCCACCAGTGCCAGCATCAGCGTTTCACCCAAGTGGTTGTTGGTGATTCAAGGTGATTTGTTTTCATTTAGGCGGGCTCTTATGTCAGTATGTAAATAGGCCAAACCGTTCTCGGAATAAGCTTTGGAGACGTTCGAGAGGCAGCATTGAAGGATTGCAAGGCGAGGATGGAAACCGTCGGGTCACGTGCTATCTGTTGATGTGCCAGCCCCGTCCAGCGTAGTCCTTGGGAATCAAGAGCCTACCTCGTCGTATAGCGGGCTGTTGATCTAATGAGCCGTACCGCGTTAGCGGCGGTTGATCAGACGCCAACCGGGGCTAACTTCCATCGGCTAATTGTTGTCATGCGGTATACGATTAAATCAACAGGCTGATAGGGCACCTGTAGAGAAACGTTTCAGCTCATAGGCTACCTGATCCACGATCAGCTTGCTGACGTATCGGATCGTTTCAGGCATTGTCGAAAGACCAGACCGCCAGAGATCAATGCCACCCCGATGATCCAGATCCGCGGCTGTACCCAGAATGCTAGGCCGAGGCATGAGATTAGACCAAGCCATGGCACGATTGGTGAAAACAAGCGTTCTTCGGCGGTCAGGCGTGTTGCTGCGAGATTCGTGAGCGCGTAGTAGACCAACACGGTGAAGGCACTGAACGACCACGTCGTTTTGACGTCTCCGATGAGTGCGAGCGTTCCCACGCCGATACCAACCGCGACCACAGCGACGGACGGGGTTGAGCTCTTGCTCGATACGGCTGCTAAACCGCGAGGCAAATCGCCGCGGCGACCCATGGCGAAAACAACTCTCGAAAGGCCAAGGATCAGGTTGAGGAGCACACCAAGCATCGCGGTCACCGCACCGATGGCAACCAGTTTGGCCACCATGGGTGAATTCAAATGATTCGCAACAAGTTGCAAGGGAGCGGTCTGTTGCGAAGTGGAGCCCAAAACGCCCGTTCCCGCCGCCGCGACCGCGATGCCGCCGACGATCGCATACAGCAATGATGAGACCAGCAACGTGACAATGATGGCTCGCGGAATCGTTCGGCGAGGGTTGTGGACTTCTTCGCCGAGCGTCGCGATTCGGCCGTAGCCGGTGTAGGCGACGAACATCAATGCGCAAGCCTCCAAGAATTGCCGCGTCGCGGTTGATGGGACATCCGATGTAAACAATGGTGTCATGTTGGCGGAACCTTCTCGCCAGGCAATCGGCAAACCGGCGACCACGAAGCTGGCCAGCGCGATCAGCGTCGTGCTGACGATCGCAATATTCGTCCAGTTGGATCGCCGGATCCCCCCGAGCAACAGCAACGTTGTCGCGACCACCGCACAAACGGCAAGCGGCACGATCCAGTCTCCACGATCGACTTGGAATAGTTGCAATGCGTACCCGGCAAAACCCAAGGCGGCGGTGGCGGCGGAAGCGGACTTGGCGCACAGGAACATCCATCCCGCCGTGAATCCCATCGAAGGCGTCAGCCAGCGGTAGCCGTACTCGTAGGTGCCGCCGCTGACTGGATGCGCAGCCGCCAATTGAGCGCTGCTCAGTCCATTGAATGTGGCGACCAACCCAGCAACGAGAATAGCAAACACGACCGATGGCCCGGTGATTCCGGCCGCGATCCCGATGCTGACAAAGACGCCCGTGCCAACGATGGATCCGAGCCCCATCATCATGGCGCCGAACAGGCCCACCTCACGGCGAAGTGCGGCTGGTTCTGGAGGGCGGCTCGGTTGCGAATCAATGGTCATGGGGATTAACAGTCTGTTGATTTAGTCGTATACCAAATGACAACAATTAGCCGATGGGCGTTAGCCCCGGTTGGCGTCTGACTAACCGCCGCTAACGCGGTACGGCTCATTAAATCAACAGCCCGCTAACGCCGGAATCGACGAAGGGCGGTGCGAGCAGCGAGTGTATCGAGCGGAACGCAAGCCGAGAACGCGTTGACGGTTTTTGCTTGCGGCCTGTGGATTGAGTTCGCAAAGTCGCCGGGATGATATTTCTATGTGGTGAACGGATTGGCTTGTTACCGTTCGACCTCCCCTCGCTTCGCTCGACCCTCCTGCCAGGAGGGTGAAGTGGGGGACGTTTTCCAATCGCTTTGGTTGCGTTCACGCGGCTCTTAGGAGCACTCGGTTGCGGGGGACTCGGTCGAGGGATTCGCCACCGTAGCGAGCGAGGGTTCCGTTGGCGACTTCGTAACCGTGACGGAAGAGGAGACTGAATTCCTGGTGGTCCAATCGGCGAAGCGTCGTTTCGATCCGGGAGACTCGATCGACTTCCTCGTCCGTCAACGACGGTTGCTCGGTCCAATGCGAATCGCGAATTCCGGAGGTGCTGCCGGTGGCTTCCGTCGGCGTGTGGGCTCGCAGGGTGGATCGCTTGCTCTTCAAACCAAGTCGCAAGTACGCGCCGCTGCCGGGGTTCTTCTTGAAGTGGTCGATCAACATCCGTGCTCGTAGGCTGCGGACTTGATCGGTGGCCACATCGACCAGCCGCATGGAGGCTTTCAAGTATCCCGGACGCCACTTCGATCGACGCGATTCGCTGCCCAGTGGTCGCGAGGCATCGCAGACGATCAAGAAGTCGGTGCCGTCGACCAAGCCGATGCCGGGTTTGAAAAGTGCTTCCACGCCGAGGTTGTCGTACACGCCGCCATCCCAAAGGTGCAGCCGTTTGTACTTGGCCGGAATGGAATGCCACTGGTCGTTTCGCATCTCTTTCCAACGATGGTGTTTGGCTTTCACAATCAGCGGACCAATCAACCCAGGCACGGCGGCGGAAGCGGCCAAGGCATGCGACAGTCGAAGCTTCGGGTCGACGATGTATTTGGTTTGGTAGTCGCCCATCAAGTCTCGCTGGAATCGCCAGTTTTTGCCCGTTTGATAGCAGGTCGCGTTGATCAACCAACGGGGTGACTCTGGCAGGTCGGCAAGGTCACCGTTGATTTGCCACCGTCGCTCGAGTTCGTCGCCCAGGACCGCGGCGCGGCCACTGAGGATTTGCCAGGGGAACATCAGCGACTTGATCACGTAGGATCGCTGCAGGTTCTGAGTGGTCAGCAAACGCAAGATTCTGGGAACGACCTCGTGGAGGTATTCCTCGCTACTGGGCCAGCGATTGTTGGTCGCAGAAAACACCAGCCCCGCGGCAAGGCTGCCTCCGGAAACGCTGGAGATCATCTGGACGTTTCCGAGCAAATCTTCCCGTGCGAGTCGCGCAAGGACGCCCAGGTGAAACACGGTGGCGCGAACGCCACCACCAGAGAAAGCCAGGGCGATTTTCATCTTGGTTTGGGAGTGAATTTCCGAGAAGTCGAGACGGATTGGCTCGGTCAGATTACCGGGAGCGGCGGTTGCGTCGCCATGTCAATCCGGTTGGATTTGAGGGCGTCGCAGGGGCTTGGGGAGCGGGGTGGGCACGAAAAAAGGGCATCCATTGGTGAATGGATGCCCTGGGTTGGTCTCTTCACAAGCTGGAAGCCGATGCCACTTTTAGAGGCCCAGCGACTCGAGGGTGGGGGCCAAGGCGTCGGCCCAGATCTCGTAGCCCTTTTCGGACAGGTGCAGGTAATCGGGCATGATCGCGGGATCGATCGTGCCGTCCTCGTTCATGAAGTGATCGCCCAAGTCGACGTAAACGATGTTTTCGCCGTCGGCCATTTTCGCGATCCGGTCGTTGACGGCGATGTTATTCAGTCGCATCAAGTCCATCTTGGTTTTGCCTCGCGGCATGATGGCTTGCAACACGATCTTCGTCTTTGGCAATTTCTCACGCAGGATCGAAAGGATCTTTTCGACACCCTCGGCGATCTGCGTTGGATCTTGCATGAAGTGACCGGTGTTGTTGGTACCGATCATCAACACAGCGACTTCGGGTTGGATCTTGCCGAGATTGCCGTGTGTCAAACGCCAAATGATGTGCTCGGTGCGATCGCCGCCGATGCCCAAGTTGATGGTGTCGTGTTTGGCGTAGTTTTCTTCCCAAACCTTTTTGCCGCGGCCTTCCCAGCCTTGCGTGATGGAATCACCGATGAAGGCCAATTTGGGTTTGGCGGTCTTGGCCAGTTTGGACATCGCCATGTTGCGTTTCTGCCAGCCTGGTTCGTCACCTCGCGTGGCCGGAATGGTGGCGGAGTTGACGTCATACAAATCACGCAGATCAACGTAGCGTTTTTTCAATCCGGCCAAAATGTCGGCGTATTCGGGATCGTCGTGGACCGACTTGAGTTCAAGAGGGTCGGTTTCCAGATCGAACAGGTTCCATTCGCGACTGCGGGGGAAGAACATCAGCTTGTAACGTTCGGTTCGCACACCGTCGTGAACGGGGACCATGTGCACCGCCGCGTTCTCGTAGTAGGCGTAGTAAACCGCGTCACGCCAAGTCGATGACGCTCGGCAACCGTCTTTCATCATCGAGACCATGCTGCGTCCTTGGATGGCCTCGGGGATTTCTGCTCCGGCGGCTTCCAAGAAGGTCGGGGCGTAGTCGATGTTTTGGATGGGGGCGGTGCTTTCGGTGCCGGGTGCGATCACGCCGGGCCAGCGAATCAGGAACGGCATGCGAAGTGATTCTTCGAACATCCAGCGTTTGTCGTACCAGCCATGTTCACCGAGGTAGAACCCTTGGTCGCTGCTGTAGATCACGATCGTGTTTTCGGCGAGTCCTGATTCGTCGAGGTAAGCCAGCAGTTCACCGACGCTGTCATCGACCGCTTGAACGGTGCCGAGGTAATCTTTGATGTAGCGTTGGTATTTCCATTTGGTGATGTCTTTGCTGGACAGTTTGCCGGCTTTCATGTCGGCGATGAACTTTTGGTTCTCGGGTTCATAAGCGGCGTCCCAGGCGGCCTTTTGTTCGTCGTTCATGCGGCGATATTCGCCGTTGCCCAAACGTGGCAGGAACTGCTCGGGGAACAAACTCTCGCCATGGAACTTCATGTCGTGGCCCCAGTAGAAATGGTTCTCCAGCGACATTTCGCTTTCGTGCAGCAACTTCGAACGAGCGGCGTAATCGTCGAACAAGGTTTCTGGTTCAGGCACGTCAACGCCTTTGTACAAATCAAAGTGACGTGGTGGAGGCGACCAGTTTCGGTGGGGAGCCTTGTGTTGGCACATCAGCACAAACGGTTGGTCTTCATCGCGATCGTTCTGCAACCAGTTCAGCGTGTTCTCGGTGATGATGTCCGTCACGTAGCCGGTATACCGCTTGCGTGATCCATCCATTTGGATGAAGTCAGGGTTGTAGTAGTTGCCTTGTCCGGGAAGGATTTCCCAGTGATTGAAACCGACCGGATCGGTGCCCAGGTGCCACTTGCCGATGAGTGCCGTTTGATAACCGACATCTTGCAACAGTTTTGGGAACGTGACCTGTGAGGCATCGAAGCGATTGCCGTTGCGAAGGAAGCCGTTGATGTGGCTGTGTTTGCCCGTCAGGATGCAGGCTCGCGAAGGGCCGCAGATTGAGTTGGCGCAGAAAGAGTTGTGAAAGACGGCGCCTTCGTTGGCGATGCGATCGAGGTTAGGAGTCTTGTTGATCTTGGATCCGTAAGCACCGATGGCTTGCAACGCATGGTCATCGGAAAATACGAAGACGATGTTGGGCCGTTTGGCTTTGGCCGGTTCATCCGCGGAAGCTGTGTGAGGCAAGAGGTTGCCGAGTACCGCGAGTGCAATCGACAACGCGACAAGGCGTTTCGTTATGCGAGATGCTTGGCGAGAAACCGGAAGATGATTCATGGTGTTGCCGGAGTCAGTGGTGGGAAGGTCGGTAGGAAGCGGCTAGTTTAAACCGAACCATGGCCCTGTTGTGGCACCGCTCGGTGTTTCTCGTTCGTCGACTCGGTGAATGAACCACAACGGAACCGACACTCACACCGGAACCATATGAAGTGAAAATTTGGATCGATGCCGACGCTGCTCCGCGGGACGTCAAGGAGGTCGTGTTTCGTGCCGCAAAACGTTTGGACCTGGTAACGATTTTGGTCGCGAATTCACCGGTTGGAGTTCCGGCGAACGCGACGACGGTTCGGTCCGTGGTCGTTCGGGAGGGAGCCGATCAAGCGGACCGGTACATCGTCAACAACGGCGAACCGGGTGATCTGGCGGTGACCGCCGATTTGCCACTGGCGGGATTGTTGGTGGACAAAGGTTTGTTTGTGATCGATCCGCGAGGGGAAGAATATTCGCCCGCGACCATCGCCAGTCGCCTTTCGATGCGAAATTTCATGGACGACCTGCGAGGTGCTGGTGTCGAGACGGGCGGCAGTGCGCCTTATGGTCCCAAAGACAAAAAGGCGTTCGCGTCGACCTTTGATCGTTTGTTGACAAAAGCCATCCGGAGGGCTGAGACCTCCTCGGAGTAGTGGTTCGCGTTGAAGCGCAGCAGCGACTATCCTGCGACAGTCCATTCTGCCTTCGACCGTGGAAATTCTGGCGTTTTCTCATGCCGGTTGTTGGTGGATTGTTTTGCTAGGCGATCTTTGTCCGCAAGCCACAATCGAGTGAGTTCATTGAGATCTACCAATTGTTTGTGTCGGCTGATGCTGACCGTTTCGATGGCGTGTCTGGCCATCGTTGCCCACGGCCAAGATGTTCGCGGAGTCGCCCCTGTCGTGGGGCTTCGCACCAATTCGCCCACCGACGTCTTGCTGACCGGTGCCACATTGGTGACCAATCCGGATTACTACTTGAAGGATTTGGGTGCGGAGGAGTCGGCCAAGGAGTCTGATGAGAAATCAGCGATTGGCGATGTTCTGATTCGATCCGGTCGCATCGTCGCGGTCAGTGATTCCATTGAACCGCCGCCAGGTTGCCGCGTCGTGGATTGCTCGGGCAAGACGATCTACGCGGGATGGATCAATGCTTGGCAAGAGGTGTCCGCTGATTCGCTGACTTCAGGCGATGACTATTGGAACGCGAATATTGTTGCCAACCGCGAAATTCGCGATTTGTCGAATGTTCCGGATGCTGGCAAGCTTCGCAGTCAAGGTTTCACCACGACGGTACTGGCTCCGAAAGGACGCATCATCGGCGGCCAGCCTTCGGTTTGGTCGCTGAATGAATCCAAAGACGAAGCCGACAACGCTCACGCCGGACCGCAACGCATTGCAGATTTGAAATGGATGACGGCGGCGTTGTCCGTGCCGCGCGGGAATGATTCCGGCGAACGATATCCAAACTCTCCCATGGGCGCGGTGGCGTTGCTTCGGCAATCGCTTTATGACGCTCAGTGGTACCGAGACGCGTCGGCCGCTCACGATGCGAACCCGTCGCTACCCCAACCCGATCACAGCGAGACTTTGCAAACGTTGCATCAAGCTTTGGCGGGTTCGACGTTTGTGTTTGATTGTCCCAATGAACGCATGGCGTTGCGGGCTCAGAACATCGCGAATGAATTTTCGATGCGATCAATCATCCGAGGCTCAGGACGAGAGTACCGAGAATCGGAAGCGATCGCGGCGCTGGACCGAGTGCTTTTGTTGCCGCTGGATTTTCCAGAGGCTCCTGATGTGTCGACGCCCGAGTCAGCACGCGAAGTGGATTTGGTCAGGCTGATGGATTGGAAGTTCGCTCCCACCAACCCGGCCGAGATGATTCGTCAGGGAGCGACGGTTTGCTTGACCACGGATCGCTTGGATGACCCTGGCAAGTTTTTGGCTCGATTGCGAACCGCCGTGGAACGTGGATTATCACGCCGCGACGCGATCGCCTCGCTGACCACCACCCCGGCGGGATTGCTGGGGTTGGATCGGACTCATGGCCGCATCGCCGGTGGAATGTCAGCGAACTTGATCGTCGCGGATGGGGATTTGTTCGACAAAGAAACGAAGGTTTGGAAGGTTCTGGTCGATGGACAAGAGTTCGTGATCAATGAGGAACCGGAGACCAAAGTCGCATCGTTGGTCGGTTCGTGGAAGCTTCGTATGCCAGCGGATTCCACAACGGAAGTCGAGTTGGCGATCTCGCAAAAGGATGGTCGCTTGTCGGCGGAGTTGATCGGCAAGACGCCGGGGGAAAGCAGCGAAGGAGACGTAGAAGCCGCAAGTGAATCGGATGATTCGGAAGAAGGCGAATCGGAATCAGAAGAGGAAGGTTCGGATGACGAAGAGGATGACGAGAAAGACGATGAACCCAAGGAAAAGACGAGCAAGCAAAAGCTGAAGAAGATCGTTCAGCGATTGGATCAATTCGCGGGGCAGATCACTTGCGGTGATTCCGATGACGCTCTTTGCCAAGCCTTGGGTTTGCCAGAAGGCACGCATCGCGTCGTCATCCGCTCGAGTGCCAAGACGTTGGCGGATGTTTCGAACGCGGAACCGCTGTCGATCGAGTTCTATCCGATCGGGCAGGCTTCTCGCCGATTCCAAACCAGTTGGATGGAGCCGGAACCTGAAGACGACTCGGAGGAAGAGGAGTCGGATGAGGACTCATCGGACGATGACAACGACGACGGTGAAGGTGCCGACGAAGAGACAATCGACGACAAGAACACGGATAGTGAGCTTGCAGCGGCGGATTCCGCGAAAAAATCGAGTGAGTCGGCCGAAGAAGAGTCGTCAATCGACGAGCTGCAAATCGTTCGTCCGTTGGGTGCCTATGGCCGGTCCGAACCGGTCGCACGCCCGTCCAAGGTTCTGTTTCAAGGAGCGTTGGTTTGGACGTGCGAAGATCGCGGTGACTTGCAGATTCCTGAAACACCGATGGATGTTTTGATCGAAGACGGCCGAATTGTTGCGGTGGAAGAGCACATCACGGTTCCCACCGGAGAAGACTGCACGATCATCGATGCATCAGGCAAACACATCACTCCCGGTTTGATTGATTGCCACTCGCACGCGGCGACTGACGGCGGCATCAATGAATCGGGGCAAGTTGTCACGGCGGAGGTGCGGATCGGGGACTTCATCGACAACACCGACATCACGATTTATCGGCAACTCGCCGGTGGTGTCACGACCGCGAATATCTTGCACGGATCGGCCAATCCGATTGGTGGGCAAAACCAAGTCGTGAAGTTCCGTTGGGGCGATCCGATGGAGGACTTCCGATTCAAAGATGCTCCTTTGGGGATCAAGTTCGCGCTCGGCGAAAACGTCAAGCGGAGCACGTCGCGATATCCCAACACGCGAATGGGCGTTGAACAATTGCTTCGTGATCAATTGCTCGCCGCACGCGAGTACGCCAGTGCACATCGACGCTGGAATTCTGGCGAGCGCAACACGTTGCCACCGCGAGTGAATTTGCAATTGCAAACGCTGGTTGAGATTCAGGACGGCAAGCGTTGGATTCACTGCCACAGCTATCGCCAAGACGAGATCATGGCGACGCTGGATGTTCTGGATGAGTTTGGCATTCGGATCGGAACGCTGCAGCATATTTTGGAAGGCTACAAGGTTGCTGATCGAATGGCCGAGCACGGTGCGATGGCATCTTCGTTCGCCGATTGGTGGGCTTATAAGTTCGAGGTCTACGATGCGATTCCTTACAACGGTGTGTTGATGCACAACAAAGGCATCGTGGTCTCGTACAACAGTGACGACGCTGAGATGGGCCGGCACCTGAACACCGAGGCTGGGAAAGCGGTCAAATACGGCGGTGTTCCACCAACCGAAGCGTTGAAGTTTGTGACGCTCAATCCAGCGAAACAGCTTCGGATCGAAGATCGCGTTGGATCGATCGAAGTTGGCAAAGACGCGGACTTGGTCGTTTGGAGCGGACCGCCGATGTCCACGACCAGTCGTTGCGAACAGACCTGGATCGACGGACGCCCGATGTTCCGTTTGGAAGATGATGCCGAGATGCAGGCCCGTGATGAAGCTTGGCGGAACGAGCTGATTCAGGAGTTGCTCGACGGCAAGCCAAAATCCGAATCGGATGATGCTTCAGAAGACGATGACGACAAATCGCTCTCCAACCGTCGTGCGATCGAACTAGCCGAAGAAGACCGCTGGTTGCGTTACGACGAGTTCTGCAATTCACGTGGTGCCCAGCAGAGAGCCCAACAAAACGCGATGTCACAAGGAACGGAGGAAGTCCAATGAGCGATTCAAGAAATCTATCGGCCGCCGTTCTGGCATTCGTTTTTGGAGCGTGCACGGTGTTGTCGCCTGCGATGGCTCACGACATGGTTCCCGGTGCACCACAAAGCAAACCGATCGTGATTCGGAATGCGACGCTGCATTTGGGGAATGGTTCGATCGTCGAAAATGGATCAATTCTGTTTGAAGACGGGGTGATCAGCGAAGTGGGAGCTTCGGTCCGGTTGCCGGATTCGACAGAGGTGATCGAGGGAGCGGGCAAGCACGTTTACCCGGGCTTGATCGATGCGTACACCGATCTGGGACTTCGTGAAATCACGGCGGTGGATGTGACGCTCGACAATGTTGAGCGAGGGGAACTGAATCCCAACGTTCGATCTTGGGTCGCCTTCAATCCGGATAGCGAATTGATTCCTGTTGGTAGAGCAGGCGGTGTGATGTTGGCTCATGTCGTTCCCGGCGGCCGATTGCTGCAAGGACAATCGGGGGTAATGCAGTTGGACGGTTGGTCTTACCAGGACATGTTGTTGGAAGGTCCGGTCGGATTGTGCGTGAACTGGGAATCCGTGGTGCCTCGCGGTGGCGATTCCAAGGAGAAAGCCAAACGATACGACGAGCAAATCCAAGAGCTGGATGACTTGTTCGAACGAGCCCGCCGGTATGGCGAAGCGACCCAAGCGGAAGAGAGCGTCGCGACAGATGTTCGGCTGGAAAGTCTGCTTCCGGTGATCAACGGTGAACGACCCGTGTTTGTTGAAGCCGATCGATTGGGAGCGATTGAGTCTGCGATCTCGTTCTTCACTTCTCGTCAAATCCCGATGGTGTTGTGCGGTGGTGCTGATGCAATGCACTGCGTTGAACATTTGACGGCTCATGACATTCCCGTGATTTTGGTCGCGACTTATCGACTGCCACGGCGCCGGTCTGATCCGGTTGATGCGTTGTATTCGTTGCCATCGAAGCTTCGCGAATCTGGCGTCCGGTTTGCAATCGCAGGCGAGGGATCGGGGTATCCGGGAGGTGCGTCGAATATTCGGAACCTTCCGTATCACGCCGGTGTCGCGGTGGCTCACGGTTTGCCTCGCGAAGAAGCGGTGCGTGCGATCACTCAATCAGCAGCCGAAATTTTGGGCGTTGCCGATCGAGTCGGAACGCTGGCGGCAAAACGACATGCAACGTTGATCGTCGTCGATGGCGACGTGCTCGAGTCCGAAACGCGTGTGGTCGATGCCTACGTCCAAGGGCGCAAGGTCGATTTGAGCAACAAACACAAACAGTTGTATCGCAAGTACGAACAGTTGCCCTGATTCGGTTGTCCGTGGTCCGATTTTGTAGAAGGCCACTGATTCGTTCAGGTGACCCTTTCAGACCGTCGTGTTGATATACTGGCCCGCTGCGCAAGCGAAGACCGCGAATGATCGCGTGCTTGCAACTGCGGCCGATCAGGCCTTGCGCCGAGATGTCTACACGTGGAACGGAATGGTGACCGGATGAAAAAATTGTCTTTGGCTGGAATCGCTTTCTTTCTGTTGGCGTGCAGCAACACGTGGGCGCAGACTCCAACGTTTTCGGATACCGACTGGCCGTGGTGGCGTGGTCCAGGTCGTCAGGGACATGCCGTCGGTGAACAGAATCCGCCAACCCAGTGGAGTGATTCTGCCTACGCGAAGCAGAACATCGTTTGGAAGGTTCCGCTCGCCGATCGAGGGCACGGTTCTCCGATTTTGCTCGGCGATCGGGTTTATTTGCAAGTCGCAGACAAGGCTCGTGACTCGCAGTTCTTGGTTTGTTTGAATCGTGACAATGGAGAATTGGTTTGGGAAGCGGTGGTTCACGAAGGTGAATTCGATGGCATCGACAAACGCGAACCCAACACCAAAGCCTCCTGGGCATCGTGCACGCCGGCGACTGATGGCGAACGAGTGTTCGTCAACTTTTACTTTGACAGAGCCGTTTACACGTCGGCGGTCAGTTTGGAAGGCGAGCTGTTGTGGCAGCAAAAACTGTGTCGCTATCAGATTCACCAAGGGTACGGTTCATCGCCGACCATCTATGAAAATTTGGTGATTGCATCCGCCGACAACAAGGCGGGCGGTCAAGTCGTCGGAATGGACCGAGTTACGGGCGAAGTTGTTTGGAGGCACCAGCGGCCAAAGGAACCGAACTATGCGTCGCCCGTTGTTTTGTCGGTCGCTGGCAAAGACCAGTTGATTCTGACGGGATGCGATTTGGTCACCAGTTTGGATCCGATGACCGGCAAGGTGAACTGGGAAATCGAAGGAGCGACGACCGAGTGCGTGACCACGACCGTGACTGACGGCCAGCACGTATTTTCATCGGGTGGGTACCCTGACAATCACATTTCCGCGGTTGTGGCGGATGGATCAGGCGAGGTGGCATGGGAAGTCGGCACGCGAGTCTACGTGCCTTCCATGTTGGAAAAGGACGGCCACCTGTTCATGACGTTGGACGCGGGCGTCGCGATGTGCGTTGATTGCCAAACCGGTGAAACAAAGTGGAAGGCTCGCTTGGGTGGCGATTTTACCTCGTCACCTGTCCTAGTGAACGACCGGATTTATGCGGTCAACGAGGAAGGCAATTGTTACATCTTCCGAGCCGACCCCGAGCGATTCGAGTCAATTGGCGAGAACCAGCTCGGTGATTCCGTGATGTCGACGCCCACCATCAGCGGCGGGCGAATCTACTTGCGAGTCGGCGTGCAAGAAGGCGGCAAACGCCAAGAGTACTTGTACTGCATTGGCGAGTGATTGATTTGCCAGACGTTTATTCTGCTGTCGGTTGATACTGTTCCGGCAGGGGATGGTCGTCTTGCGGTAGGAAGCGGAGAACCGATCGCGGCGGATCTGAGATGCTGTCCGGTTGTTGGTGCATCACCCAGGTGACCCCGTTTGGTCCTTGGACTGTGTCACCGTCTTCGAATGATTCTTCGCTTTCAATCAGGTGGCACGTGATCAACCGAAGCAATTCATCGATGTCGTTGAAGTCGTAAGCTTCCGCGAAAAATAATGCTTCGATGTCTGGTAGATCCAGCTGGCCGTTGCCGACGGTGTCCATCGCCGCGAATCCATCGTCGAGGCTGTAGAGCCGAACGTTGGCCCACAGATCTAGCGGTGGAAAATCGTTGTCCTCGGATTCTTGGATGACTTGATTCATCCCATCCAAGTTGCGGATCGTTTCACCGGCGGGATTGAAGTACGCGATCGCTTGTGGCAATTCGGTAAGGGCGGCGGCGACTTCGGTGATCAACGCGAGCTCATCAAACGGTTCGTATTCTTCCGGCGTCAGCGGCGCGTCTTCTTCGTCGGTTTTGAGGATGTAGCTGCTGCGAATTCGCAAGAACGCGGTGTGCTGAGGGACCTCTTCTTTGCCTTCGTCCCAAACCCACAGTTGTTCGAGGGAGCGTTGTAGCGAGCCCGGAAATGTCAGCGGTCCGAATGAGCCGTTGGACCATGCTTGGCGAACCGCCGAATCGGCGTCCTCGATTTGCATGTCGTCCGGCCAAGGTTTGTCGACCAAGTCGATCGCCAAGTGGCCGGGAGTTTCTTCGTCCATATCCATGATCAGCGACGGACCGGCAATCGCCCAATCCGCCGTAGCGGGCAGGGGATCAGACGGTTCGTATTCATCGATCGCAGCGGCAATTTTGCGCATCGACACGCGTTCGCGCAGGAGGACAACGACGCACTGGGTGTAGAAGCCTTGGGGCATCCGAAAGAACCTTCGTAGGAGCAAAATCCGTTTGGCAACACAAGAAATGCGGTGAGAACAGGTCACCGCTGAGAAGTTCTTGCGTTGGGCGCGTTTCCAACGCGCCAGCGATGGACCAACCGAACAGTTTAGACCGCCGGTTGAACGCTCGAAAGCCGGGGCGCAGCTTGACACCGGAGCGAACCAACAAGTCGATTGTCGGACCCAGGCGGGAGATTCGTCGGTGAATGACGAACTTCTGTTCACACGTGAAAACGCGTGGGAACGCCCATCTCGACGCCGAGCGGAGTGGATCGTAAGGTGTTGGTCCGCTCATCCGACGTCTCGCCTCACTCTTGCCCCCCAGAATGCCTTGATCACGCCTCCGCACCAGCGACGTTCGGCGGCGATGGCATTCATCCTGCTGACGTTGTTGATCGACATTTTGGCGATCGGAATCATCATTCCGGTGCTCCCGGAATTGATCAAAGAGTTTGTCGGCGGCGACACTTCTCGGGCCAGTTGGTACGTCGGCGTGATTGGCGCGACCTATTCGCTGATGCAATTCTTCTTTGCCCCGGTCTTGGGCGCACTCTCGGATCGATTCGGACGTCGCCCGGTGATTCTGGCGTCATTGTTTGGACTGGGCGTCGACTTCATCGTCACCGGTTTAGCACCAACGGTTGGATGGTTGTTTGTGGGCCGGATTGTTGCCGGCGTGATGGGCGCCAGTTTCTCGACCGCGAACGCTTACATTGCCGACGTTTCGACGCAAGAAACCAGGGCTCGCAACTTTGGGTTGGTCGGCATGATGTTCGGTTTGGGATTCATCATCGGTCCCGCCCTGGGTGGCGTACTCGGTGGCATTCACATTCGATTGCCATTCTTCGTCGCGGCAGGATTGTCACTGGTCAATTGGTTGTACGGTTTCTTTGTGCTGCCTGAATCGTTGCCACCGGAAAAGCGAGGTTCGATTTCGTTGGCTGCGATGAACCCGCTGGGCACGATCGCGAGACTTCGCAACTATCCGATGATCGCCGGTTTAGCGGTCGCGTTCATGTTTTCATCTTTGGCCCAACGTGGATTGGAAAACGTTTGGGTGCTGTCGATGGGATATCGATTTGGTTGGAATGAGGTCACCAATGGATTGACGTTGGCGCTGGTCGGTTTGATGGCTGCGATTGTTCAAGGCGGCTTGGTTCGACCGATGATCAAACGTTTGGGTGAACGACGCACCGCGGTGTTGGGAACCTGCGTTTCGTGTCTCGCGTTCCTTGGATACGGGTTGGCGTCCCAGGGCTGGATGATTCCCTGCATTGTCGTGTTCGGGTCGCTGGCCGGTTTGGCGGGACCGGCGATTCAAAGTTTGGTCGCGGGGCGGGTCAGTCCCGAAGAACAAGGCAAGGTGCAAGGTGCACTGACATCGTTGATCAGCCTGACAAACATTCCTGCACCGTTGTTGTTCACCAGCGGACTGCTTGGCTATTTCACGTCAGAAAAGGCTCCGTTTGAATTCCCCGGGGCTCCGTTCGTGTTCGGTTCTTTTTTGTTGGCAATCGCGGTGATCGTTCTGGCTCGCGTGTTCATCAAGTTTCCCGCCAGCGGCGATCCCGTGGGTGACCCGAACGCGATCGTGCCAGTGGATCAGCCGCCGGCGGAATCGGACAGCGGAGATGAGAATGACGCGGAACCAACTCAATCGCCGGCATTGGGGTCGACTTGATGCGAGTGGTCGTGACCGGTTGCAGCGGCTTCCTTGGCGGCGAAATCGTTCGTCAATTGCTGCAGCGTGATTGTGAAGTCGTCGGGCTGTCACGCCGCGAGACGGCTGGTTTGGTTCGAGCCGGGATGACGCATCATCGCGGTGATTTGCTTGACACCGACTATCTTGCTCGCGTGATCGCGGGTGCCGACGTTGTGATTCACACCGCGGCCGTCGCCGGGGTTTGGGGAAGTTGGCAGCATTACTTCGACAACAACGTTGTCGCGTCGCGAAACGTGTTGCAGGCTTGCCAAGAATTTGGCGTCTCGCAGTTGGTTTACACGAGCAGTCCCAGTGTCACGTTCGACGGCAACGATCAACGTGATGTCGATGAAGCGGAACCGTATCCCGAAACGTGGATGTGTCATTACCCGCACACCAAGTCGATCGCGGAACGAGAAATTCTGGCGGCGGATCAGCCGAACGGAATGCGAACGGTTTCACTGCGTCCTCATTTGATTTGGGGACCGGATGACCCGCACTTGATCCCTCGTGTGTTGCAGCGTGCACGCAGTGGGCGATTGCGAATCATCGGCGACGGCAACAATGTGATCGACACGGTTCATGTCATCAACGCAGCTGCCGCTCACTTGGACGCGATGGATGCGTTGCAAACGCGTCCGGATGAAGCGGCGGGACGAGCGTACTTCATCACGCAAGACGAACCCGTCAATTGTTGGGACTGGATCGCGAAACTTTGTCGTGTTCACGGCGTTGATCCGCCGACCAAATCCATCTCGTTCGCGGCCGCGTACCGCATCGGCGCGGTGTTAGAAACGGTGTGGCGATTGACGGGGCGTAGCAGCGAACCGCCGATGACTCGCTTTGTCGCGTCGCAGCTGGCGAAAGATCACTCGTTTGACATCACGGCCGCAAAAGAGCGGCTGGGGTATCGGCCCCGCATCGACATGGACGCAGGGCTGCAAACGTTGGCGGATGCCGCCGCTGTTACCAGCGACCGGTCCACTGATCAGTGACGACGATTCGTTTGGCTTCGTCGCTGATGCCGTACGTCAGGTTCGGTTGATTGAGTTCCAAGAACACCGTGTACTTTTGGTGCACCGCATCGCTGAAGACGACGGGAGCGTGGGTCAAACGTAGGAAGTGAACCGGGGTGCCGTTCCAACGCTTGGTGAACACGCCGGCTTCGAGCGATGGTTCGCGAACCAGCCCGTAGTGCGACTGGATCGTGGTCATCAATCGCGACGGGTCTCCGGTGAAACCGTGCAACGAAATCCGCTGGATTGATCCGGATCGATCGAAGTAGTACGTCAACGTGCCAGCCAAATCGGTTGCTTGGGTGCCGGTGACGATGGGCACTCGCAAGCCTTCGAGTTGCAGGTCGGCTAGCACCGTCGACACTCTTGAGAATCGATTGAGGATCGCGTGCGTGGTCAAGTCAAAACGCAGGACCTCACGCAAATCAGCGACGTTGTTTCCGGCCAGGGCGGGGGCTTCGTCGTTGGCGGGGATCGCACCGAGCTTCTTTGCGATTTCGGGTTCGTAGCGATAACGTTTGGACGCCACACCACGAAGCGTTTCGACTTGGTGGTGTGAGTGAACCGGGTATCGATCCGAATCGGGCGAATTCGTGACGCCGCCGACGGGAGCTTCTCCGGATCCCCAACCGGTCGCGGTGATGCCTTCTCCGCGAAAAACGTTGGTCACGGAACCGGCGGCGTTCCGCCCCCAATCGGTTTCTGAAGCGACATAGGGTCCTCCCGCGGCGACGGCGAGCACCGCGATTTTGCCCAGGCGAGTGACGAGCATGACAAAAGAACCTGCGAATGAGTTGGGAGGAGATGGGGTGTCGTGAAGAGAACACCCTTCGTCGGTATCGGTTCTCTGGCCATCAAAGTCGCCCTGTTTTCAATGACCCGGCAGAACCGTGAAGAACGAGGCAACCGGTGCGTTCGTCAAGTCGCGAACAAGCAATGCATCCGGTTTCGCATTTACGCTGACGATCGGTGGGACTTTGTTCATTGCATCACGCGACAATCTTCCTCGTGACCGCAATCCGGAGTGGTCGGCGAATGCTGATCGGATATCTTGTCGGCATCATGCCTTTCAACGACGAAATCGAATCGCCGAACGACGACCTGAGCGACACGCTGGATGATGAGTTCGATGTGGACTCGTCGGACATCGAGGATGTCGGTTCGTGGGATGCGTCCCTGCCAACGGATGCGTTGTCAGGGCGGCGAATACTGATCGTTGGGCGTCTGGGCGGCATGAATCGCCGCGAAGCCACCAACCTGTTGCGATCGTATGGGGCCGTCGTCGTTGAAAGCGAGGCTTCATCGGTCGATTGCATCGTCATCGGTGCCGAAGAATCACCTTTGGCGGAAGCCGAGTTGATCGAGAAGGCGACTGAGCGTCGCGGCGATGACTCGGATGTGCAGATTTTGCACGAGACCGATTTGTGGCAACAACTCGGGTTGGTCGATGCGGAACAATCGATTCGTAAATTGCATACGCCGGCCATGTTGGCTCACTTGTTGGGCGTTTCCGTGCGTGTCATTCGACGTTGGCATCGTCGAGGATTGATTCGGCCCGTGCGGACATTGCACAAGTTGCCTTACTTTGATTTTCAAGAAGTCGCGACGGCCCGACGTTTGGCGGCATGGGTGGCATCCGGTGCCAGTCCCGAGGCAATTGAACGACGGATCATGCAGTGGGTCGAAGTCGTTCCCAACCTGCGACGTCCTTTGGACCAGTTGTCGATTTTGGTCGAAGGCAAGCACGTCTTGCTCCGCCAAGGCGAAGGTCTGATTGAACCCGGCGGTCAGTTGAGGTTTGACTTCGACGCGATGGAGGACGACGAATCGTCGACTGAGCCAGACTCATCGGACACGCCAATCCTGCAGTTCTCGCGACCGAGCGATCCGTTCGAGAATGAATTTGGCATGACGGCATCAAGTTCATTCGCCAGTTCAACGTCGCCGTTTGAAAATGCCGGTGTTGGTGCGACCGATCACGGCTCAATGCAGTTTCCTCCCGCGGATGAGTTGCCTGAGGAAGAAGACGATTTGCTGCTGTCGGCGTACCAAGCCGAAGATTCCGGCGAGCTGGAAACTGCGATCGACTGCTACCACGCCGTGCTGGCACGCGATGGAGCCCGGTCGGACATCCATTTTCAGATCGGTGAGTTGTTGTACCGAGTCGGCGAAACGATCGCTGCGAGGGAACGGTACTACGCCGCCCTCGAGGTCGACCCGGATTTCGTGGAAGCTCGTTCGAGTTTAGCGGGCGTGTTGGCGGAAACAGGCCAGCCCGAATTGGCGGTCGCGGCCTACCGAGGTGCCTTGGCGTTGCACGACGATTACCCGGATGTGCACTACAACTTGGCCCGAATTCTCGAGGACCTGCACCGCAGCATCGAGGCGGAGCATCATTGGCGGCGGTTTCTACAGCTTTCTCCGGGCAGCCCGTGGGCGGACGAGGCGCACGCACGATTGGAAGAATTGCGGCAATCGGAACAGTCCGATTTCTAAACGGGTGGCGAGCCCCATTCCGCGGGCGTTTCGGGCCGCAGAAAGCTGGTCCGAAGACAGGTGAATCCGTGGTTCGACGGATTAGAATGGAGACGCTTCTCGTTCTTCATTTTCGCCAACCCTCGGATTGCCCGAATGGCTGACCGCTTTTTCAGTCGCCTTCTCGTAGCCAGTTTCGCTGCCTTTTGTGTGTTCGCTAATTCGGGTTTGCACGGCATTGTCGCCCAGGAGACGGGTGTCGATTCAGAAGAATCGACACCGCTGCCGCCCGATCCGGCGGTGGAACAGTTGATTTTGAAAGCCAGCGGCGGCCCCGAAGCACTCGGCCGCAGTTTGGATTCGTTGGCCCGGGTTCGAGCCTGGTCAGCGATCGACGAACTGTTGCAGCCACTCGCGAGCAACGCACCGGCGGCGGATCGTGCCGCACGGATTGCATCCCAAATCAGCACCGATCAGCGGATCCGAATTTCGTCGGCGGAAGATGTTTCAGAAGAGGCCAAAAAGGCACTCGATGCAATCTTCGACGCACGAGCAACAACGCTTCGCGACCCAAATCGTTTGCAAGCCGCGATCAAACAATTGACCTCCAGCAGCGATGATGAAAAGCTCGGTGCCTACCGAACACTTTTCCGTGGTGGTGAATACGCTTCGGCAGCGTTGATCGGCGACATCGTTCAAACCAAAGACTTGGATCAGCGCCGTGAGGACTTGCGAGTCCTGTTGAAGATCGATCGAAGTGCTGGTATCGCTGGGCTTCGCCGCGTCGCTTTGTACGGGAATGATTCCGCGAGATCGAAGGCGATCGACGCGCTGGCGATGTTGGGTTTGGATGAAGTACAAGTTGACTTGTTGGTGCGTCGCTTAGAAGCGACATCCGACGCGGCATCGAGATTGCCCGCGTTGAAGATCATGCGGTTGGCATTGAAAGACGCGATGGACGAAGCCGTCGCGAGCCAACATGATTTTGGTGATGTGTCGGTTTGGGCCATCAACGCAAAGCGTGACGGAGTTGTGCCAACGCAAGCTGCGACCTGGGTGGTCGCCTTTCGGAATGCAGCCGATGCGGCTTCGCGATTGAGTCGAGTTGGTGACGATGATCCTGCCAGCATGGTTCAACAGCTGACTGCGCAATTGGCATATCGCGTTGCGAACGATCCCGATTGGGGCGACGCGAAAAATCGCGATGAGTTCATCAATGCTTTCTTTGGCGATGCATCGTCGGAAGACGTGCTGGCGGCATGGGCGTTGCCCGTTTTAGAAAACAGCGTCGAACTGGACAACGATCCGGCGGCGGTTGGAATCTTACGATTGATCGACGGTGAACTCAGCCGTGGTCTGTCGGCATCGCTGCTGCGGCAAGGAGCGGACGCGAGCGTGTTGGTGGAGACCGTCGACCATCCCAACGCGACGGTACGATACGAAGCCGCTGCAACAATCGCCCGCTTGATGGCAGCCGATCCCCAGCTCACTTTCGCGGGCATTTCACGCGTTCGTGATCGTTGGCAACAAATGGCAACGCTGGGTCCGAAGGGCGTCGCGATCATCTTGGAAAATCGGCCGGAGATCATCTCGGCTTGGCAGCGAATCATGGCCGGAGCCGGCTTTGAACCGCGAATCGCGGATTCGGTCGCGGCTCTCGAGCGACGTCTCTCCCGCGGTGATGACGTGCGATTGATCGTTTCGAAACAGCAACCTCGTGATGCTTCCGCGATTGAGATGATCGATGTGGTTCGGCGAATGCGAGTAGGACGCGACGTTCCTCTGCTGATTTATTCGCCCGCACCGATGGTCGAGACACCGGAACAGCTTGAAGAAGAGATCGATCAGCGCACTGAGTCACAGAAGGAGTTTGATGCCAACCTTCCCGATCAATTCGGAGTTCGCGGCGGGATCGATTCGCTGGACATCGAGATCGAAGCCAGTCTCATTCATGGAACGGTGCATCGAGACTGGACCAAACGCCGAGGATTGGATCTGCAGTTGATCGGCCAGACGCGTTGGGGCGACGAGTCTCTGCGAGCAGGTGTGATTCGTTCGATGCCGCGCCCGCGATCGGCTGCTGGCCTGTACGAAATCCTGCTGGATAGTCGTCGGCGTGCTCACCTGCCAACGTTGTCACCGAGCGATCGAGTGCGTTATCGCATGATCGCTTTGGACGCGATTGCAATGACCACCGAAGAGTGATTTTGCACTCTTCGTGTCGGAAAGGATCCCCGGTGACTCAAACTGTTTCGCGTAGTCGCGAGGTGAACTCGGGGAACGCGGCACGGACTCGGGTCCAGTTTGGAATCGAAGGGTTGCCGCTTGGATCCGCCGCGAAAATTTCGCCGGCTTGCGTGACGCACTGGGCGAACGCTTCGATGGCCATTTCTTCGGAATGTCGATCGTACTTCAGCGAGTTGACTCGGGCGTCCGCAGCGTACTGACGGATGCAGTCTTGCGCGATTCGCAAGAACGAGGCACGCAGAGTCACAAAGGTTGATTCGCCGAAGACGATGCCTTGACTAGCCAACGTGCGATAGATCGTAGTGAGGATGTCGAGCGCCATTTTGATCAGACCGCTAGATGGCTGATCGACTGCGAGTGTTTGGTGTTTGTGTTCGTAAAGGCGGGCCAAGTCGACTTGGCAAACGCGTTTGTGCGAGGTGTTTCGGTAGACGTCCGCGAGCGTTCCGACTTCCAGTCCCCAATCACTGGCGACTCGGTTGGTGCGGGCAAGGTTGCGTGTCAGCGAGAATTCGCCCGACAGAGGGTAACGGAAGTTGCCCAGGAACCGAACGAATTGGTTCTCGGGGAAGCATTGCATCAGAGCTCTTAGCAGCGGTGCAACCAACAATCGAACAACGCGTCCGTGCATGCGGTCGGTGACACGTGCGTAGTAGGCTTTGCAAAATTCGAAATCGAGCCCTGGATGAACCATCGGCAAGCAAAGCCGCGTGAGCAGTTGACGGTCGTAGTCGACAATGTCGCAGTCATGCAGAACAAAGGTTTCGATGTTGGGATCGTCCAATAAATACCCAAAGGCGGTCCAAACGCTACGACCCTTCCCTGGCACGGACACATCAATGCCCGATTCGATCAGTTCGTTGTAGAGCCCTTGGACTTCGGGGCCGTCGGTCCAGAGGACTTTGGCGCGGTCGCCCAGCGGAGCGATTTTGGCGCAGGTTTCGTCGTAATCGCTTTGATCGGGTGCCACACCCAAACTGACAACGATTGACGCGATGTAATCGGCTTGGGCCAACTCGCGGACAATCACATCAAAAGGTTCGGCGCGCATGTCTGATGCGGTGACCGGCAACACGAGTCCGATGTCATGATTTCGAGTTGATTCCCGAAGCATCGATTCCAAATTATCCAATTTGGCCGACCGAAGATCGTGGATCGTCGTGATCATGTCGTGTTGATAAAAGTCTGGCATGCCAACCTGTTCTGTCGTCGAGAGGCGAGTTTTTCCGGCACCAATGCCGTATGCGAGGCAGTTTGATCGAATGTCGTCAGATCGGCAACGAGTGCGAATTATGCAGCTGCCGCCTGCGATGCTCGTGTCGACGGGACCGATTGTTCCGTCTATGGACTTCTCCAATCCGAAAGATTCTGGGGGGGAAGTCATTCGTGCCAACATATGCACTGTACGTTTGATTGTCTCCGTACCTCAACGGTGATATGACCCCTCAATCGTGTGGTGTTACTCTAATAATGCTCGCCTCGGATCTCATCGCAATCAGTGTCTCCACACTGTCGCCTTCGTCGGCGATTGGTGCGGATCTGTATTGCCGTGTCGGATCCACGGATGAAGTGAAGCTTTATCGGGGGGCGAACTACCCGATGAAGCCGGAGGACTTGAACAAGTTGAAGTCCCGCGGCGTGACAAAACTGTTCATTGAACGGGAAGGCCGATCCAGTTATCAGGAATACCTGCGAAACCTGGCCGCGGGTGCCGAAGACGATGCTGCCACGAATTCACAGCGTTCCGCAGCGCTTAACGAAGTCGTTCTCGATGTGTTGCAAGGAAGTTTTGCCAACAACGATGAAGACGAAACGGTCAATGCCGCGAGCGAGCTCGGCGGAATCGCGGCCAGTCTGGTTTCGCGAGAAGACTTTGCCGCGGGCGATTTGTTCCGCGTTCTGAATCACGACTACGCAACTTTCACGCACAGTGCCAACGTCGCATTGTATGCCGGGATGCTGGCGAGCGAGTTGGGGATGACGCAACGCGAAGTGGAATTGGTCGTTGCCGGTGGGTTGTTGCACGACTTGGGCAAACTGGAAATTCCCGATCAGATTTTGACCAAACCTGGTCGGCTAGACGAAGACGAATTTGCGTTGATCAAGAAACATCCCGGTGATGGGTTCAAGCAACTCGCTCGTCGTGATGATTTGACGTTTGGTCAATTGATGATGGTGTACCAACACCACGAACGAATTGACGGCGGTGGCTATCCCGTCGGAACCGTCGGCGAAGACATTCATCCATGGGGCCGTCTGTGTGCCGTGGTCGATATCTATGAAGCCGTCACGAGCCAACGTCCTTACCGGACACCTATGTCACGCGAAGATGCGTGTAACCTAATTCGTCGCGAAAGCGGCAAGGCCCTCGACCCGGAGATGGTGGAATGCTGGATTTCAATTATCCACAGCACTATGCCGAAGTAGTCAGGGCAACGGACTGGAAGATTGATCTTCCTGAGGCATGGTCTGACTACTTTCATGAGTCCGGTGTGGCTCCGGTGAACTACTGCGACCAACGACAAGCACAACGTCGCATCGTTCGTACTTGTGGATTGCTGTACTTTGAAAAGGCGTTGCCCAGTTTTCCTCGAGCGTTTCATCCCGTCGGGATCTTTACCCGGGACTTCTCTAAGAACGCGTGTGGAATCCTCTCTCCGGTTGAGCTGTTTCCGGAAGAGGAAGTTCGTCTGATCTTGCCGACGTTTTGGTTGCAGCTTCGAGTCGTTCGTGCCTACCGGCATCAAGCCAAATGCTTTGAGATCGGCTTGAGGTTGCTGCATCGCAACAGCCCGTGTCGGGATGCTTTTGTGGTGGGCGGGCGTTTTGCCGAAGTCGAAAAAGGCTGAGCCGCCTTGATCTGACGCGGGGCTTCGTCTGTAGGGAAATCACCGACACAGGGTCTGCGTCGGTCACGGAATTTTGATCGACCGTGCGTACGATGGACTTCCAAGTCCGTCGCGGCCGACTTTGATCGACGGACTTGGAAGTCCATCGTACGCAGGAGTCTTGGTCGGACATTGAACTAAGACTTGGTTCGTTCGCCGGTCCACCAAGATGACGAACTGTCCGAAGAGCCGTCGGATTTGGAACGCGTGGCTTCGTTGTGAACCAAGCTTCCGATCTCTTCGGCTTCGCTGACAACGGCCTGCATTTCGCGGTCTTCTTCGTCCAGCCACTGATTGCGGGCAGCTTCCGCGGCGGCTTCGTCGGCATCGATTCGGCCATCGGCGGGTTCGCGTTGGAACCATGCCCAACCGATCGCGTCCGGCGTGGTGACTTCTTCGATGACTTCGACCTTGGGCTCCGGACGACGAACAGGACGTTCGATGATCAGTTCCGGACGACGAACCCGTCGGTGTTGGCGGGCGATGTCTTGGAACTTGTACCGGAACTTCGATTTCGGTTTGACCGGACGGCGATCTTCCACGACCAATTCGATTGGTTTTGGAGCCGGCTTCACAACTGGAGGTGCAACCACGACGACCGGTTCTGGTTTGGGAGCCTCGAGGACAATTGGAAGAGGTTCGGGAATTGGTTCTGGTTCCGGAGTCGGTTCTTCGACTTCCATTTCGGGTTCTTCTTCGACGTATTCCTCTTCGTAGACGTACTCTTCTTCTTCGTAGGTCTCTTCCACCGGTGGCGGAAGGATCTGAGCACGACCGGGAGTCCCCTGGGCGGGCATCTGGCGCACTTCGACACCGATTTCGTGGAAGATCTCGACGATATGCTCATGGCAGGTGAACATCATGACTTGATGTCCCAGCTCGGCAAACGTTTTCAACGTGCGAGCGGCGTGCTCCGCACGTGATCCGTCGAAGTTGACCAGCACGTCGTCGAGCACCAACGGCAACATCACGCCACGGCGAGCGTAAGCGGCAGCCAGTGACAATCGCAGTGCGATGAAGACGGCTTCTCCGGTGCCGCGACTGAGGACGTCCAAAGGCAACGAATTGCCTTCCGAGTCGTCGATCTTCAGCTGATTGGAACCGAGCGGCGTCCAAATGCGAACGTATTTGCCATCGGTCAACTGGTTCAGGAAGGAAGATGCTTCGCGAAGCGTTTCGGGCTGGCGTTCATTTTCGACCGTGCCGCAGACATCTTCCAGCAAGCAACTGGCCATCGAAAGCGTTTGCCAACGACGCGAAAGTTGATTGAGTTGTCGTTCGATACAACCCAGTTCCAAACGAGCGGTCATCAATCGATCGTCGTCACCGAGTTGCTTCATCGCTTGTGCCAATTCACCTTGTGCGGTTTGCAGCGTCGCGATTCGGGCTTCGGTTTCAGTCATCCGAGTCGTCAATGAATCCCAGCGGCGTTCCAGATCGGTCGCCTTGGCACCTTCGATTTCTCGGGCAACGTCGTCGTACTCGACGGTGTTGCCGATCATTGATCGAACTTGCTGATCGATGGATTCGAATTGTGCGTTGTGCTGAACGAGCAGCGATTTGCGATCGACAATTTCGTAGAACTGTTCGGGAGTCGCGACACCGCACTTGGCCCACAAGGCACGACGCTGTTGCTCGGCTCGTTCAATCGCACGCGAATGAGTGAGCTGTTGCTTTTTCAGTTGCAGGTCGTGCTCTTTGAGTTGACGACGTTGCTTGACCCAGTGTTGTTGACGTGCGACTTCTTCGTGCAGGTGTTTGAGTTGATCCAGTGGATTGGATCGCATCGTCACCGGACGTTTGCTGCGACTGTTCTCGGATTCGCTGGAACGGTTGTCGTCCCGGCGATCTCGGTTTCGGTTGCGTTTGTCGCCGCGATTTTTCTTGGAATTCTTGCGTTGCGAGCGAGCGTACGATTCGCTGTAGTCGTCTTCGTCAGCGTCCTCGTACTCATTGGATTCATAGCTGTCCGAGTAGTCGTCGTACTCGTTGGCGTGTTTGGCGGACTCGTGATCGTCGCTGTCTTGGAGTGCTTGCAACGCATCGTCGGACGCATCGATCGCTTCGAGATAAAGCGTCTCGATTCGTTTGGCAAGCGATTGTCGTTCGCGTTGGCGTTGGCTGCGTTCCTCTTTCAATTCGGTCAAACGACGCATGCTGGTTTGCAGCGCTTCGTAGCCATCGCCGAGAGCGCGAACGCTCTTGGGTGACAAGGTCGTTGACAGACCAAGACGATCGAGTGTGGCAGTCCATTCGCGACGAGCGGCCTTGAGGCCTTCAGCAGCTTTCTGGGCTCGCTTGTACGCGCCCTGGTAACTTTGGTGAGCCGCTTCGTGTGCGTGGTACAGCGGCATCGATTCGTCGAGTTCCGCGAGTAGGGACTCTGATTCACGCAAGCGAGCTTCGAGTGATTCGCTGCTGACGGCCAACGACGAATCCAGGTCTTCGCGTTCGGCTTCGATTTCTCGCAGTTGTCGTTTGACCGAATCGATCTGGCGTTCGCAATCGTCCAGGTCGCGTGCCGTGTTGCGTTGACCTTTTTCGCGTGAAAGGTAGTAAACCAACAAAGCCATCGCACCGAACATGATGCACAACATGCCCTGCGTCGGATTGGGCTCCGCCACAAACGTCTCGATTTGGAAGACGTTGAACATGCCGTAGAGCAGCAGCATGCCGCCGGCGATGAACGGCAGCGACAGCAACCACAAACGATCGATCGGCACGGCTTCGTCGGTGGTCAATTCCACCGATTCGCGTTCGAGATCTTTGTGGTGACGTTTTAGTTTTTCGAGGTGCTGGCCAAGCTGGATGCGCTGACGCAATGTCGAGATGTTGTCGTTTTCGCGACGGATCGCTTGTTGCAAATCGGTCGCGTGGGCTCGCTGCAAGATCTCCTGCAATTGGTCTTGGAGCTTTTCTTTGCGAACCTTGTGCGTCTTGCCTTCGGCGCGAGCCTGTTTGAGCAAGAACATTTGTTCTTTGACATGCTTGGCCGGTGCCGACAGAGCCGACAGCGTCGATCGAGACAGGTCGGGCAGATCGCCGTCGTCGCCATCGCCCAGGCGAATTCGTTCGTCTTCTTCGATGCCCAATCGATCCGCATCGGCATCGACTTGGTTGCGAGCCTTTTCGATTTGATTTTCGAGCCGATCGATCTGTTCTTCGAGGGCCTCGATCCAGGTCGCTTGTTGCGAAGCGGCTTCGATGCGACCCTGCAGATCGAACAAACGTTTGTTGATCGGAAGTTGTTCCGATTTGTCGCGTAAACCGCGACGTTTGGTTTTGATCTCTTCCAGTTTCGTGCGGCGTTCTTCGAGCATCGCTTCGATTTGGACGAGTTGCCCGGGGGCTTCGTCGGGGAGTGCGGCTTCGCCCTCGATCGAATCTATCTCGCTGCGAATTTGATCGCGTTCTTGCCACTTGTCGTAGACGCTGGTCGCGATTTCGACGCAGCGGGCTTCGCGTTCCCAGGCGACCATGCGGCCGCGAAGGGTTTCGATTTCTTGGCTTTGGGTGCGACGCTGAGTCGCCAATTCGCTCCACCGGCGGGTGCTGCCGGAGAGTCGTTGGATTTCATCCCGCAGCTTTTCGCGTTTGGTCATCATCGACGCGAGTTTGCCGATCGCGGCTTCGTTCTCGTCGGATTCTGCTTCGCGTTTGCCGACGACTTCGTTGCGTCCGGCTCGCAGACTGCGCAGCACGTCAACCAGCGAGACTCGGTCCAGACCGCTGCTGAGTTTGTAGAGTTCATCCGCGGCGGAGGTGTCGTCCAACGTCGACAGTTCTTGCAATTCGCGAATGCCGATCGCGAAAACGTTGGTGAAGATCGGCTCGTCGATTTGTCCTAGCAACATGCCCAAGCGATGCTGGCCCTGAGCCAATCCGTCTGAACCGGTGACGGTCAAACGGCCGGTCACATCAGTGTCGGTCAGTTGGCTGTGCCGCCGGACTTCGTAGCCGCCACCGGGCCCGGTGACTCGAATCGCACCGCCGGGAGTGCCACCGTGAATGGGCGGCAGGTATTTCTGGCGGCGTTCTTCGGTGAAGCCATACAGCATCGCTCGCAGGAATTGCATGAGCGTTGTCTTGCCGGCTTCGTTGGGGCCGTAGAACAGCGTCATGCCTTCGGGCAGGGAATCGACCGACAAACCGGTCCAGACGCCAAAACCGTCGATTTGGATGTCTTTGATCTTCATGATTTCCGTCCCCATGAGGGTTTGCCACCGCGAAGCAATTCGACGCCGAGCAGCGTGGCGTCGGCAAGGATGGCTTCGCGTTGGTCGGCGGGCACGTCACCCAACAAGGACGACGCGGTGCTGGACAGGTCCGAGTGTTCTTCCGTGAATGGCATCAGATCCAAGCGATCGCCGCCGGAAGGCGTGGTCGACGCTTCGTCGGTTGAATTTCCGCGAACGCGAGCACCCGCGAATTTTTTGCTGGCTCGTAAGAAGTCGCCGAGGATGGTGTCTTCGTCCTGCCAAGACTTCGGATAGTTGTGCGGTGGACGCACGGTCAAGCGAGTCGTCCAAGCGGCCGGATTCGTTGTTCCGTGATCGCGACGCAAATTGCGAAGCAGTTCGGTGGGATCGCCAACGGATGGCAACACTTCGGCGTTGTCCAAGGTGACTTCCCAAGCGATCAGCAGGTGTCGACCGCCGTGTTCGTTGGTCAGCGTTCCGATCTTTTGCCCGAGCAAATTGCGAAGACTGCCGGCGGATCGAATTTCGTCCGAATCGATCGCGACATTCAGGTAGCGGAACCGGTCCGTTTCAACCCGGCGAACTCGAGCGGTGTGTTCGGCGTCGACGTCAACGACGACGTAGCCGTGCGGTCCGGCTTCATCGCCGTTGCGACCTTGAGGAGATCCAGGTGCGATGGCACCGGCGGTCGCACCGCCTTCGATTTCGGTGTGGTTGTGAGGTCCGCCGAGAGCCCAGTAGTCCATGCGTGCACCTGACAGGGCACTCGCGTCGGCGATTCCGTGTCCGACGCCGACAGTGAATTCGTCGGTGGCTTCGGTTTGGAATCCGGCGACGTGCAAGGTCGAACGGCCTTCGCTGCTGCGTCCGATCACCGAGCAAACTGTTCGTCCGGCACGTTGGTGCGGGATCGCGACGGCGCGGTCTCGTGGGAACAGCGTCACGTTGGGCGGCAACGGAACCGCTTCGGGCCACTGTTTGGGATCATCCGCGATTCCGGCGGCCCAGTAGACCGCGGTGTTGGCGGCGTGCAGCTTTTCAAAGCCATCGAGCAACAATGACATTCCGTGCGGACCGGCCGCAACGGGATGCATCAAGTCGCCGGATAGGACCAGAAAGTCAATGTTTTCGGCCAAAGCGGCTTCGAAGACCGCCGCCGCAGCGTCTCGAGGAGCAGTCGCCATCGCTGTCCGCAATTGAGGCGGCAGATGGTCGAGGTCACCCAGCGGGGTTTCCAGGTGAAAGTCGCTGGCATGAATGAATCGGAAAGATTCTCCGGGCATCGTTTCCTCCTTGAAACGGCGTTTTTCGGCCGCGCAGGCCAATCCTGGTCCTACGCTCGCGTGAAACTGTAGCGAAACATCGAAGATCCTGCAAAATCAATTTGCGGGAAACTCGCGGAATCCCGCGATCGGCATTTCGACCGAGTACAGCGATTTTCTCGCTGTGGCGTACATGGTTTTGAATTCAGGACCGCCAAAGGTCACGTTTGCGGGGATCTCGGGAAACGCGACGATGCCGCGAGCTTCACCCTCGGGCGAGAAAATTTGGATGCCCAAATGAGTGGTGATGTAGAGGTTTCCTTCCACGTCGATGGCCATTCCATCGCCGCCGCGCGAGGTTTCTCCTTCAGGCTGCTTGAGCTTGCAAAGCACTCGTGAGGGGCCGATTTTGCCGGGCTCCAAAACGTCGTAGGCCAACATCTCGGCTTGCATCGATGGGATCACATAGAGCGTCTTTCCATCCGGCGACAACCCGATGCCATTGGGTGCCTCAATGTCGCCGGTCAAACGATTGACCTGTGGATCGGTCTCAAAATTCGCGAGGTAGTAAACGCAGCGTTCAGTTTGTGGCCAAGGTTCCGGGGCTCGGTACTGCGGGTCGGTGAAGTACAGCCCGCCGTGGTTGTCGACGACCAAGTCGTTGCAGGCGTTGAAGCGTTTGCCGTTGAAGGAATCCGCCAGCACGATGCGTTTGGGTGATTCACTCGACAGGTCATGCATCACGACAGCCCCATCCATCTCACAAGCCAACAGCTTTGTGTTGGACAACGGCCACAGTCCGTTGGAGTGGTTGGATTCATCGGTCAGCAGAGAGAGCTTCCCGTCGGCGGACAGACGATGAATGGCGTTGTTGGGGATGTCGGTGAAATAGAGCGTGCCGTCGTCCATCGCGGCGGGACCTTCGGTGAACTCAAATCCGGTGTGGACTTGTTGGACCGGGCCGGTGGGCTGGATCGTTTGGGCGTGTGTTGTTTGGAGAGCGGTCGTGCAGGCGAGGCCAACGATCGAAGCAAACAACAAAGCAAATCGCGAATTCATGGGTGCTCATTTAGGGTGGGGCGAGATGGGGTGGGGAACGCCGCTATTGTAGATCAACCCAAGCTAGGAAAGCGAAGCCGAGGCACTTCTCCCAACCGTGAATCCGCAACTGTAGCTCGGCGGTCCCCCGCCGAGACGAGCGTTTCAAAACCTGTAGCTCGGTGGTCCCCCACCGAGACGAGCGCTGTGTCCAGCCTGAATGTTTTTGCGCTCGGTTGTGGATGTGTTCACGGTGGAGACCACCGT
>NZ_ANMO01000192.1 GCF_000338295.1 Rhodopirellula europaea 6C | reverse complement strand
GGGCTTATCGTCGACCGAATCAATGACAGCGAAGAAATTGTCGTCAAGCCTTTGAGCAGCCAGCTAAAAGACATCGCCGTCTATTCGGGAACCACCATCATGGGCGACGGCCAAGTCGCTCTGATCTTGGATGTCATGGGCCTCGCTCATTCGGCCAACGTCATCACAGATGTAGGACGAGCAACCAAGAACGAAATCCAAACTCACCAAGCATCCAAAATCGAAGATCATCGAACGCTTTTAGTGGCCGGCATCGGACCGACGAACCGTGTTGCGATCGATCTGGCTCAAATCACACGTCTTGAACAGATCAATCGCAATCAAATCGAAATCGCAGACGGACGAGAGGTCGTTCAGTACCGCGGGGAAATTTTGTCGCTCGTCCAATTGAGCGAGGTATTGGGCATGCCGAGTTCCCAAGACACGGACAACCATCTGATGGAAGTCGTGGTTTACACCGAAGCCAACCGCACTGTTGGGATTGTCGTCGATCGCATCATTGACATCGTCGATCAACCCATCGCGATTACCAAAGAAACCCGATCGAGTGGACGACTCCTCTCGGCGGTAGTCCAAGATCAAGTTACCGATTTAGTTGATCTACCCTCGATCCTAAGTCAGTGCTTGTAACCAACATCAAACAATTTGTTTTCCCGAAAGCTATTCACGATGGTCGAAACGACACGGCAATTTTGCACCTTCTTCTTGGACGATCACTTCTTTGGAGTGAACGCTCATCAAGTGCAAGAAGTCATTCGCTACCAAGAGATGACGCAGGTACCACTGACACCGGCATCCGTTGCCGGACTGATCAATCTGCGAGGTCAAATTGTAACGGCGCTCGACATGCGAGCTCGCCTCGGATACTCGAATCGAACAGAAGAGAAACTTCCAATGAATGTCGTGATTCGTTCCGACGATGGAGCGGTGAGTCTGCTAGTAGACCGAATCGGCGACGTCATTGACGTAAATACTGAGGACTATGAATCCTTGCCCGATACGCTGCAGGGGCCAGCCAGAGACTATGTCGAGGGGGCGTACAAGCTCGACAACCAATTGTTACTTGTTTTGAACACCACCGAGGTGGTTCAAGACGTTCATTCCAGCTGAACCTGACTTCCAAACCTGATCCTTCACCTTCCGCATTGCTGAATGCAAGCACTTGGAGCCCTTCGATGAATAAACTAAGAAACCTTTCGATGAATGCGAAGCTGACGACGCTTGCCGTCGTCTTCGCGGTTGGTTTTGTCTTGTTTGCCGCCACCACTTTTTCGACGCTGAACGCAGTCAAGATCGATGGACCGCATTACAACAAGATTGTTGCTGACAAGAATCTGATGGCAGACATCTTGCCGCCACCCGCGTTCATCATCGAATCCTCTTGGCTTACGAAGAAGCTTCGTGATGCGGACTCGCCGGGCGAAATTGAAGCGATCGCATCGGATTTCACTCGCCTGAAAAACGAATACAACGAATCACTCAGTCGGTGGACCGACTCGATCGATGACCCGCAACTCAAGCTAGCTTTCCTAGAACGCTCGCAGGACGCAGCGAAGAAGTTTTTCGACGTTGTCGAGACAGAACTCCTACCGGCGGCAAGACAACACAATCCGGAAATGGTTTCATTTTTGGTGAGAGGTGAACTGGAAAAGCATTTCTCGGATCACTTTGCTGCAATCCGCGATGTGGTGAAGCGAAACGCTGAAATTGAGGCAAATGACCAAGCCCTCGCAACCGCGACCACTCGTTCCCGCACCTTGTTTCTCAAGGCAGTCGGCGGACTTCTAATGATCTTCGTCGCTGGACTGACATTCTTGCTGCGACGTGATATCGCACGTCAAGAAAAAGAAAACAGCGACTATGCAAGCCAAATCGCAGCCGTCAGCAAGTCGGTTGGAATGGTCGAGTTTGAATTGGATGGCACCTTGATTCACGCCAATTCGATCATTCTCGATGACTTGGAATATTCGCTGAGCGAACTACAAGGCAAGAGTCATGAGTTGCTGATCGAGCCAACTCGGAACGAAAAAGAAAAGCACGCCAAACTGTGGGAGGAACTCCGAAGAGGCAACTTCCAAGTCGGAGAGTTCAAACGTATCACGAAGTCCGGCAAAGCCATCTGGTTCCAAGGAAGTTTCAACCCCGTCCTCGATGCCAGTGGCAAACCGTACAAGGTCGTTGCGTTCAAGACAAACTGCACAGAGGTCGTTCAAAACCGAGAAAAAGCAGCCGAGTTGAAGGTCCGCGAAGAAATTCTAAACATGACTTGCATCTGTTCAGAATCGGACCTGAAGGGGGACATCACGGCGATCAACGACAAGTTCGTCGAAGTCTCCAAGTACAGCCGCAGCGAATTGATAGGGCATCCACACAGCACGACACGCCATCCGGACATGCCCAAAGAGGTCTTCAAAGAACTCTGGTCGACTATTGGGAAAGGCCAGATTTTCCGCGGGAAGATCAAGAACCTAGCGAAGGACGGAACCCCATATTATGTCGACGCCTGCATCGCCCCTGTGATGGGCAGCAACGGCAAGCCCAGAAAGTACATTGGCGTTCGATACGACATCACGGAAGCCGAAATTGCTCGCCAGGATGCGGACGGACTCATGAACGCAATCGACCAGGCTTACGCGTTCATCGAGTTCGATCCCACCGGCAAAGTTACCAGTGCGAACGAGAACTTCCAGAGAGCATTGGGATACACCGAAGATGAATTGGTTGGACGACATCACCGGATGTTTGTCGATCCAACCTATGCCAACTCCGAAGAGTACACCAAATTCTGGAAGGACTTGGCTGCGGGTCACTCGCAAACCGACACCTTCAAACGACTAACGAAATCGGGAGATGAAATCTGGATCCAAGCGGTTTACGCTCCGGTCAGAGATGACATGGGTCGCGTCTATAAAGTCGTCAAACTAGCATTCGACGTTACTGAGGCAAAACAGGCTGAATTTCAGGTTATCGAGGATTCCAAGAAACAGGAGGCACAAGCTAGCGAACTTCGCGACGCAATGAATCTCATCGGCGAAAATGCGACGGCTCTGGCGGGTGCATCGGAAGAGCTTTCTGCGGTCAGCACTCAAATGAGTGGCAACGCAACGGAAACCTCCTCCCAAGCGAACGTGGTATCTGCCGCATCGGAACAAGTGAGTATGAACGTTGGAACAGTTTCAACTGGTGTGGAAGAAATGAACGCTGCGATTCGGGAGATTGCCAAGAATGCAGCGGACGCCGCGCAAGTTTCTCAGCAGGCCGTTTCGGTTGCCAACACCACCAATGGAACCATTGCCAAGCTTGGCGAAAGCAGCATCGAAATTGGCAAAGTGGTGAATGTCATCACCTCCATCGCCGAGCAAACCAACTTGTTGGCATTGAACGCGACGATCGAGGCAGCTCGTGCTGGCGAAGCTGGGAAGGGATTTGCCGTTGTCGCGAACGAAGTCAAGGAGTTGGCTAAGGAAACCGCGAAAGCAACAGAAGACATCAGTCTGAAAATTGACGCGATTCAGCATGACACAGACGGTGCCGTGACGGCGATTCGTGAGATCAGTGAAGTGATCGATCAGATCAATGACATCTCTTCCACTATCGCAAGTGCTGTTGAAGAACAAACTGCAACTGCCAATGAGATGGGACGTAATGTTGCGGAAGCTTCGCGTGGAGCCGGTGAAATCGCTCAAAACATCACGTCGGTCGCTTCGGCTGCCGAAAGCACCACCCAAGGTGCTTCGAACACCCAGCAAGCGGCAGCCGAAATGAGTCGCATGGCGGCTGAATTGCAAGAACTTGTGACTCGATTCACGCAGCAAAATCATGCTTCAACTAGCCATGGACAACGAAATGTTGTTGGGGCACCCGTCTCCGTCCCAATTCCAATGGGAGCGTTGCAAACGGTCTAGGCCAGTCACGCTTTTAGATTCGCTTGCGTTCAAAATGCCTACCCGTTGTTCTGAACGGGTAGGCGGGACACGGGCGAACAGATACTTCGAAGCACTTGCTTCCTTCAATTATTCCTTCGATTGAAACTTTATCATGCACGCCCTTGTTGTAGATGACTCTCGCACCATTCGTCGAATTATCGGCGACATGATGCGTACCCTCGGCTTCGAAGTTTCTGAGGCTGGCGACGGCGTGGAAGCGCTCGAGCGTCTCGCAGAAATCGAAACACCCGACATTCTGTTGGTGGATTGGAACATGCCTCGGATGAACGGCATTGACTTCATCCGAACCGTTCGAGCTGACATCAAGTACAGCGACGTCGCAATCATGATGGTAACGACCGAGACTGAGATGGAACGCATGGCAGAAGCCTTCGTCGCGGGTGCCAATGAGTACGTCATGAAGCCTTTCGACAAAGCAACCATTGCCGACAAGTTGCACATCCTCGGCGTGGGAGTTTGAATCGATGAACAAGATACGTGTCTTGGTTGTCGATGACTCAACAGTCATCAGGCGACTCCTCACCGATTCTCTGTCTTCGGATCCTCTGATTGAGGTTGTCGGAACTGCGGCACATGGGCGAATTGCTCTTGCCAAAATCCCGCAGCTCAATCCCGACGTGATCACATTGGACATGGAAATGCCTGAAATGGACGGGATCGAAACGCTTGTCGAAATTCGCAAGCTCTATCCGAAATTGCCCGTCGTCATGTTCAGTACCTTAACCGAACGTGGAGCAACGGCGACATTGGATGCATTGGCAAAGGGAGCCAACGATTATGTCACCAAGCCTGCCAACGTTGGCAGCGTCAGCGTAGCGATGCAAAGAGTTCGCGAGGAAATGATTCCTCGTCTTAAGTCGCTTTGTCCCTCGGCCGTTGCTGCGGGTACCGCAGCCCCTAAGCGGATCGTGCCTCGTGCATCAGCAAACGGGAAAAGAGCTCTTCGTCGTATCGATGCGGTTGTGATCGGTAGCTCGACCGGCGGTCCCAACGCTTTGCAGGAAATCATCCCGCGGCTACCGGCTGATTTTCCTGTCCCAATCTTGGCCGTCCAGCACATGCCTCCTATTTTTACGAGGCACTTGGCCGATCGATTGAACCACCTATCGCAACTGACAGTGACAGAGGCAAACCACGGTGATCCGGTCCATGCCGGAGGCGTCTGGATTGCGCCGGGTGACTTCCATATGAAGTTGGCACGAGTTGGAAACGAGGTACAGGTTCATTTGGACCAGGGAATCCCCGAAAACTCATGCCGTCCTGCTGTCGATGTCCTATTTCGCTCCGCTCACTCGCTCTACGGAGGGAACTTGTTGGCGGTTGTCTTGACTGGGATGGGCCAAGACGGAACACGCGGATGCGAACCAATCCAAGCGTCTGGTGGCCAGATCCTGATTCAAGACGAAGCGAGCTCCGTCGTCTGGGGAATGCCAGCCGCTGTTCACCGCGCCGGTCTGGAAACATCGATCCAACCGCTGTCTCACATTGCTTCTGAGATTGACAGATTGGCAACAAACAGCAATCGGACACGTCTCACGGGAGCACTCGCATGTCGCTAGCACCCTCACCAGCGATCGATTCGCGTAGCTTCGACTACCTTGCGGCACTCGTGCTGAAAGAATCGGCCATTGTCATCGAGAAGACAAAGACCTACTTGTTCGAGTCGCGTTTGATGCCGATTGCTCGCTCTCACAACTTGTCCGATCTCGATCAGTTGGTCGAAGCCCTCAAACGCCCCGGATCAACCGCCCTGGTCGATTCGGTAATCGACGCAATGACAACGAACGAGACAAGCTTCTTTCGCGATTTGCACCCCTTCAACGCTTTGCGGACGCATCTGATTCCAGAACTCATACAAAAACGTTCCAAAGAACGCGTTTTGAACGTTTGGTCGAACGCTTGCTCAAGTGGACAAGAGGTCTACTCCATTGCCATGTTGCTAAAAGAGAACTTTCCTGAACTCGCAGGATGGCGAGTACGCTTGACTGCGACGGATCTTTCCAAGCAGATTCTTGACAAGGCTCAATCGGGAATTTTCACGCAAACTGAAATCAATCGTGGACTTCCGATGCCCATGGTTCTGAAGTATTTCAAACGCAATGGTGTGACCTGGCAAATCAGCGATGAGATTCGAAAGATGGTTGACTTCCGGGTCCTGAACTTGGTTCAACCATGGCCACCTTCGCTTCCCAAAATGGACATCGTATTCCTAAGAAATGTCCTCATTTACTTTTCGGTCGATACGAAAAAAGAAATTCTTTGGAAAGTCCACAGGAACCTGCAGAAGGATGGCGTATTGTTGCTAGGCGGAGCCGAAACGACGATGAATCTCGACGTTCCTTTTGAACGCCGAGTGATTGACAAAACGACAGGCTATTTTCCGATTTAGCCAATGGCTATCGAAATCAGTCCCGAGACACCAATCCATCCAGCACTCGGAATCCCCCAATAAGAGCGAGGCAAAGATGATCTCCACCGAAGACATTCTGACTATCACCGAAAACGTGTTCACGACAATGATCGATAGTCCGGTCGAGTTGGACAATGACGAATCTGATCTCGCCGCGCACGCTCCAATCACCGGTTGCGTTCAAATTGCGGGGGAATGGTCAGGAGCAGTCTTAGTTCAGACCACCGGGGATTTTGCAACGCAAGCCGCCAGCAAGATGCTAATGCTGGATCAAGCGGAAGTTTGCATTGAGGACCGCCAAGACACGATGGCCGAAATCGCCAATATGATCGGCGGAAACATCAAGAGTCTAGTTCCTGGACCATCAACGCTGTCGCTGCCGACCGTCACGACGGGTGAAGATTTCGACATCCGGATTTTTGGAACCACAGTCGAAAACTCCGTCGCAATGACCGCGAATGGCCAACAATTAAAAGTAATTGTCTGTCGTGGTTGCGAATAAGCCTCGCCCCAACAGCAAGTCACAGAAACGCTCATATTGTCGCACCAAATTCCATTACACCCTCTAGCAATGTACGAGAAGAAAAAGTGAAAGTTCTAGTTGTTGATGATTCAGGCGTCATGCGAAAAATCATTGTACGTGCCCTGAATGCATGTGGAATCAAGGACACATTCGAGGCCCGTGACGGAGTCGACGGCTGGACGCAATTCCAAGCGACACCTTTTGACTTGGTTCTAACTGATTGGAACATGCCCGAAATGAGTGGCCTCGAATTCCTCAAAGAAATTCGCGGATCGGGCTCGACCGTCCCGGTAATCATGGTGACGACCGAGGGAGAAAAAGGGCGGGTAATCGAAGCTATTCAGGCCGGTGTTACGGACTATCTTTGCAAACCATTCGAACAAGAAGACTTGCAACGCAAACTGGACAAATACGTCGCCGTGTAGGTCGACCTCGTTTTCACCCCCCTTCTATTCTTCGCTAACCTCGTGTTCGATTTGAATTGCGTTGTTTAGTGAGTGAGGAACTCACGATGACTGAAATGGCCGGCCAAGACATTCTTGCAGAGGTACTTCAGCGCAATAGCTCGCTTTTCCAATCGCCTCGCGAAACGCAAGAAACGAAGGATCTCCCCGAAGGGATTCAAACGTGTGTCGAGGCAAGCACGGTACAAGTTTTCAAAACGATGTGCGGAATCGATCTGACTCGAAACGAGCGGATCGATGGTCGTTGCGACGCGTTCAATTTCGATGCTAGCGGCATCGTTACGATCACGGGTGCAACTCAAGCAACTGTGGCGGTTCGCTTTCCAAAACAATTAGCACTTGCTTGCACAAATGCTTTACTCGGAAAGACGTCGGATAGAATCGACGAAGAAGTTGTCGATGTAATCGGCGAAATCGCAAACATGGTTGTAGGCGGCGCAAAAGAAAGATTCGCAGCTCCGAACTTGACGCTCGGTTTGCCGCTTGTCGTCACTGGCAGCGGTCATCGCGTTTTGATGCCACCGCAGGTGAATATCTTGAGTTCACTTTTTTCCTCAGCGAGTGGTGATTGTATCGTGGAGATCGGAATCAAGCCCTCGGCAGATTCGCGAGAATAGAACCGGACACCGAGGCGTGCTACTTTCGGACCCCCTCCATTCTCACGCGTATCATTCAACTAATTCGAGCTGCATGCTTCGCAGGTCATGGATGAAGGCGAGTTTGTCTAGCACAATCGGAGGCAGTCGTTCTGGAAGTAGCGGTGCCAACCCGAGATCGAAATTGTATTCGCTCACCTCGAGCACAATTTGCAGCACCGAGTTCACCAATTCTCTATGGTTGGCGCTGGCAGATAAATCCAAATTGCGACCAGCTAATTCGTTGGAAGTCGTCGCGATCGCCATGATGTCCAAATAGACATTCACCGTCTCGGCAAAGTCTTCCCATGGATGCATTGTCGCGTAAGCACTAACGTGCCTGTCGGCCCAATTCGCCGGAGCTCCCACTGCGTAGTGCTTCTTCATTGCTTCTCCATAGTCCAGTGTATTTGGATCACCGAAGAGAGCATGGTATTTGGCGGGTGCAACACGACTGGCCCACGCCCAATCGATGTAGTGACCAACCTCGTGACGCATGTGACCGATCAACGTGCGTTGCGGTTCTCCCAGCTTCACTCGCAATCGTTCGCGGTGAACGCTGTCAGCTTCCGCCAAGTTGATCGTGATCAGACCATTCTGGTGCCCCGTGATTACCTTCTTCGGCTTGCCCTTCTTATCCACGGTGTTTTCCAAAAACTCAAACAACAGTGGATGAGTTACCTGTGTGTCCGCGATGTAGGGGGGGAGTCCCAAATCCTCCAACTGCAACAGCAGTCGCCGCTTCGCGGATTCCATTCTCGCCCACCGCTGAACACTCTGTGGTTTATCGAGTGGCGGAATCACATTGGTAAGCTGACACCACCGACAAAGGGTGTCGGGTTCTGCGTTGTAGGATTGGCAAACATCGTGTTCTTGATTGACGCACGAAAAGACCTCGGTCGTGCATTTGTCACACTGACTCGAGGTTTCCCCTTGGGAAAAACTCGTGAGTGAATTGCAAACATTGCATCGTCCAAGGGACGCGTCGCAAGAGAGACAGCGATGATTGTTGAAAAAGATGCGATTGTCGCAGCGACAAGTTCCAGTTTTCATTGACTGACTGACGGCGTGATGTGTGTGTGTGAAGAGGGCGTATTTTCGTGTTGAACATGCTTCTCTGCCGAGCCGGCAGTCGAAGCGGAAGCTTCTTGATCGGTGGTATGTTCTGGTTTCTCAGGCTCGGGAACTTCCGCACCGAGAATCATTGCCAGCGGACGTAGATCTTCATAACCTTCGCAGGCCATCCGAGCAGCAATCAAAATGGGGACGCTCAGAAAGACGCCCATGATTCCCCACATCCATCCCCAAACGACAATCGACAAAAACACCAGCACCGGGCTCATGCTCATCGAACGTCCCAAGATCGCCGGCGTGATGAATTGTCCCTCCAACGATGTGAGAGTCATGAATGCCAACGTCACGACAAACGCGTAGTAAGTGGGGTCAAAATTCAGCAACGCGACAAAGAAAATGATGAGCGCACCCGCGATTGCCCCAACGATCGGGATGAAGTTAAAAGCAAACGCCATGACTCCCCACATGATGGGCGACGGCATTCCCAACATCCACATCACGAGGGTGACACAAACACCGAGCCCCGCATTGATGGCCGAAACCTGAGCGAGATAGCTGCCCAAACCCTCTTGCACATTCTCAATCACTTCGACGAGTTTTCGACGGGAAGAAAAATTAGGCAACGAACGCATCACGCTACGTAACAGGTCATCCCCCGTAGCGAGCAGAAAGTACAACAGTGCGATGCAAATTGTCAAAAACGAAACCACATTCCCGGTACCGCTCAGGTATGACCAGCCACTTGTCCAGGTAGGCTGTTTGATCTCGACAGGTACAGGCTTCTCACTGGCGACCTCTCCCTCCGCGGCTTCTTCCGTGTCGGCGAGTTCTTCTGTCGCCTCATCAACATCCTTTAAACGGTCAGTGATGAACGACAGTTTTTCCTTGGCAACTGACAAATGCTGTGGAGCGGCACTGATCGTTTCTTTCGCGGGCTCGAGAACCAAGTACGTTCCTAAACCAAGTGTCAGCAAAATTCCGACGATGATCCCGATTGCTCCGACGGGCGAAGGAACACCGACCCGTTTGGCATGGCGAACGATAGGACGCAAGGTCAGATACAAAACAATGGCGGTTGCGATGGGAATCACCAGCGACCGAGCGTAATACAAGGCATACAGCACCAGCATGACCGCGCAAATTCGCGTGGAGATCAACCCAGCCCGATGATCGATGGAAGAGTCGACTTTTTTGTCTGTGTCAGGTGTATTCACCGAAGGTCTGCGTTTCTAAAGCGTTAGTTGCGAAAGTCTATCCGCCTGAAAGCAAAGGCCGTACCGCGACGGGTTGAAAAACAGGCAATCTGATGAATCAGCTACCAGGTCATCTCGAAATGGGACCTGGGGCCGGTGAAAACGCCCCGCAATCGCCCTGAGTGGTTAATCTTCGACCAGCAAACGCGACGTGTTCATTCGCAACAATTCGAAGAAGCTGAGAGAACGACAGTGAATCAAGCATTCCGATCGGTGACACGACGAGGCCGTTGTCGAAGTTTGATCTGCCCGTAAGCTTCGCGAACGAGTGATTCGCCGTGTTCTCGTTCGAGCCGTCGGATCGTGAAGTGAGCTCTGGCAATGTCTTGGTAGTGGTCGATGAAGTAGCTGTTGATCAACGCTCCGCCAACCGCACCAATGATTGGGATCGCTTGAGCCGCCACCTTTTCGCTGACCACGACGCCAAACCGCTTCCCTATCTGAGTTACCAAACGGACCAATGGCGGTGCGGCAGAATCCCGAATTCCATGCTGAACGATGTACTGAGACGCATCTTTGATCTGCTTTGCCATCGCGGCCCGCACCGCGAAATACCCGATTTCGGTCTCGTCATCGATATCGGACGATTGACCGGGGTCGAGCGCAAACACTTCCAAACATGCCAAACGCGACTCCAATTCGGACAAATCCTCGCCTTCGCTGCGAGCAATGTCAGCAACACTTCGCAGGATCAACACCGTCGAAACCGGTAATTCGGCAGCAACCGTCGCTCCTCCCAAAGCACCACCGGCGGCACCGCTGAGCCCCGCCAACAACTTGTGCGTCAGCAACTTTGGCTTGCCACGTGAAGCCCCATTGGCGGAATCCTTGTCGTCACCGAGCGTCCGCAATGCCACGTCCAGCGCAACGTGCAACGACTTCTCAATCGCCTGGTGGATCGCCGACTCGACGCTGTCCGGCAACATCTTCAACGATGCGGTCACCGGAGTCCCGATCATCTCGGTCAGCCGATCCGCGATGCCATGGTGTTCCAAAACCTTTTTGGCTTGACGCAGTTCTTCCAAGGTTTCTTCAGGAAGACTTCCGGTAATCAAGTTGTCGCTCAAGGTTAATTCCAGTTGATGGGAGAATGCGAACACTCTTGCTGGAGCGTTCTCAGAAGCTCGAGGCCCTCGCGAAATGACCATGAAGACCGTGACGTTTCCGAGCGAGGTTGCCGACACCACATCATTGAATGCGACGCACGGTCGGCACGCCAGTCGCCTTGTGTCGTCTTGCAAACCCCGCGCCCACTCAGCGTTGGCACGATGGTTGCTTCCATCCTGGTGCTGTCAACGTTTCGTGGTCTCGAAAACTGAATTGCAACTTTCGATCGACGCAACAGACCACGCGCGTAAAACCGACCACGATTGAACAAGACTCAATCGGCAGTCCCAAACAATGTCCGAGGAAAACCATGGCTAATACAACAACTGACCACGACACCATTCGCAACTGGGTTCACGAACGCGGCGGTGTTCCCGCGACAGTCGAATCGACCGCCGACTCCGACGAAGGCATCGGAATCTTGCGAATCGATTTTCCTCACGGAGGCCGCAACGACTCTCTGTCGACGATCAGTTGGGAAAACTTCTTCGACAAGTTTGAAGAATCCAACCTCGCGTTTCTGCACGAGGACAAGACCGCCGGTGGTGAGCTCAGCCGATTCTGCAAGTTCATTGATCGAGAAAAAGAGTAGCGTCGCCCGACTCACGCTCTCTCGACGTCACTCTACAGTTCACTTGCACGACCGGCATTCAACAACACACTTTCCATGGCTATTGCAATCGACGAATCAGCACTTGAAACTCCCGACGGACGCGAACTGCATTGTCGCCGTGCCGGACCATCCTCGGCCGAACTCGTGTTTGTCGTCGTGCACGGTTTGGGCGAACACTCCGGGTGCTATGACGACTTCGTCGATCGCATGTTGGCACTGGACCGCGGAGTGGTGATCTATGATCAACATGGTCACGGGCAAAGTCCCGGTGCCCGCGGCGACGCTCCCAGTTTCGACACGCTGGTCGATGACATCGCTGTCGCCCTCGAATTCGCGGCGAAGCAATTCCCGCGAGCCGAACTCGTGTTGTTGGGGCACAGTATGGGCGGAAACTTAGTGTTGAATCATCTTCTTGGTCGTGATCACGAATACGTGAAGCGAGCGATCGTGACCAATCCGATGATTCTGCCGCCCAATCCACCCACGCGTCCGCAAGCATTCGCGGCGTGGCTGACCGGCAAACTCATCCCGCACATTCGTTTGTCAGCATCGATTGAACCGACGCAATTGACACAGGACACCCAGGCACTTCGCGATCTCGCCGACGACGACTTGATACACGAGAAACTCTCGATTGGGATCGGCAGCCAATTGGTCAACCATGGCATTTGGTTGACCGACCACGCGAAAGAGCTGAACGTCAAGTTGCTGGTGCTGACCGGTGCGGAAGACGAACTTTGTGATTCGGAAACCACGGACGAGTTCGTCGAGAACGCGGGCCGATTGTGTCATCGCGTCTCGTTTGACGGTCTACGGCATTCGCTGTTGATCGAAGACGAACGCGACCATGTCTATGACGCGATCGAAAACTGGCTACTCGACACTGCCGCACTCAGCATCGAATAGATCGCAGTACTGAACTGAGCCTCCGTGCCGGAGAGATGGCCCAGCACAGGCAGACTTTGCAAAAACAGTTGCAAAGCCCACCTGTGTTTGGACAACGTGAACTATGAGTTCACTTCTTCTTTTTCTTCAACAGCTTCCAGATCGAGCGACCGCTTTCGCGATCCAGACGCACCAATTCGTGGCGTCGGATGTCGAAGCATGCGACCAAACCACGTGTGCGCTTGGCGTAGACAAAAGGCAAGCAAACCACGGTGACCTTGTATGGGGTCCCGGTGGCTGATGATAAAAAGCGAGCCCGCACGGGTTCGTCCGGTGGCAACGAGACGTCCGAGCAGTTCCAAAGAAAGGATGGGACTTCGAAAATCTCGCTTAGAACGGTGACGAAGTCACCCTTTTGGATGTCTTCGCCCGCGACTCGCGCAGCGACGTTAGTCGCCGACTGGGTTTCGGATGTGGTTCTCATTGTTTCGCATTGTGTGAACAGTTGTTTGGGACAAATCGTTCTTGTCAGGCATACGAGCGGAAATCACTCGCAACCTGATTTTGTTGCAAAACAGAATGGCAAAACTCGCATCGTTTCATCTTTCGCGAAAGGCACATCATTGGCGTCGGGAGATGGATCCGAACAGCATCGGATCCCTTGCCCCATGGACCAATCTCACCACGCCAAGGTTCGCGAAACAACTTTAGAAAGCGGCGTCGGTGAGTGAATCGGCATCGGCGTCGGTATTCGTCTTCCTAGATCTCGACTTCTGCCGCGTCGATCGGCAATTGCCGGCTCATCCAGATCGGTGTGAAGATGAACCATCCGATGGTGCCGAACAGTGCGATCGATTTGACCAGCGGAAGCTCAATCGCTCCGGCAAAAAACAGCGAACACGGTACGACGATCATGCAAAGGGTGATCAGCGACATCATCTTGGCGAAGTTCTTCATGGCGACAGCACGGTTGTGTTATTGAGGTGAAGAAATGAATTGAACGGGATTCAAACGCGAGCCGTCATCAGGAAATCGTTCCGTCAGCCGGTGAACGCTGCGTCAGCTTGCTGATGAGCAAGTAAAGGACGCCGCAAGTGAACCAACATGGGATCACCGCATAGGCCGCGAAAAATCCTTTGGCCAGAATGAAGTACAACGCCACCGCCACCGGCAGCACCCAAGAGATCAAGACAGCGCTATTGATGCGAGCTCCGGTGACCGCCGCGTACTCGGCACGCAAACCAAACTTTTGAATCAAGTAGAAGTCGACAAAGATGACGGCTCCCATCGTTCCCAGGACCGTTCCATAGGTGCCCACAAAATCGAGCAGTTGAGCCGACAGGTTTGGGAACGCTCCAGCGATGGTCGCAACCACACCGGCGACAAGGGTCATCGCGGTTCGTGAGCTTCGGGGGAACATCCCCTGAAACGCGAGCCCCGCGCGATAGATCGTCGGGTTCGCGGTCGTCCAACCCGCGATCACCACGCAAATGATCCCTGTCCATCCGACCGCTTGGTAGGCAAGCAACCCAGGATTCGCGGTGACTTTGCCGTCATCGCCGACCACCAACGCCGGCTGCAACTTGATCAACGCGGCCAACAACAACGCCGCCGCGATCCAAGCCATATAGTGCCCGAGAAACATTCCGATCGCGGGCGCCCAGCCTGAGGACTTACTCTTCGCAAAGCGGAAGATCGTGAGATCAGACATCCCGAAATGCATCGCTCCGTTGCACAACCAAGCGAAGACCACAATCTGCCAGAAACTGAACGTCCCCGGTCCGTTCTTTTCCTGCACGAATGCAATCGCATCGGACCAAAACTTGCCTTCCGACAATGCCGATGCGTTGGTGGCACCCATTTGAGACAGCGAAACAATCCCGCAGCACGCAAAAACGGCGATCATCCACGGGGCCGCGATATTCGCGAATCTTGCCACGCGTTCATAGCCGCCCGCCGCAACCGCGGTGATCACGGCGCCGACGATGACCACCAACAATGTGAACGATGGATTGCTCAGACCAAAGAAATTCTCAGGCACGTCAAAGCGGATATCGAAGGGCACTCCCACGGCCGATGCGGAGACCGTGACCATCGCCCCGGCGAGAAAGCAGAAGAGCAATCCGTTGACCAAGTTGTAGAACTTGACCAGCGAACCACCGGCGATGCGTTCGAGCTGATAGTAAAGGGTCAGGCGCTTGGCCATCGCGATCGGGACCACGAGGAATCGCCAAGTCAGCACGGCCAGCAGGTTGCCGAGCAACAACCCCAGCAGCAAATCAGACAGGCTCGCTCCCGCGGCAAGGAACAGCGGCCCGATCATGAACTCGGTGCCCGCCGCGTGCTCGCCGGCGTACATCCCCCAGAACTTCCCGTTTCCCATTCGTGCGGATTCGGGAACGGGTTCGCGTTCAAATTCGCCGCCCGCGTTTGAATTTTCTTCGCTCATCAATGCTCTCGAGTTCTAAAGATCGGTCGATTCACCGTCGTCTGCTTGTCGGTCCGCCACGACCGCGAATTTATCGGCGGGGGTTTGATCAAACCAAAGCGGAACTGTCACTTCGTTGCGACAACACTTTGCTCTCGTATTCCCGCACGTTCTCCAACCAATCTGATCCCGCGGGCACGCCGACCGATTGGCAATAGTGATTCCAAACGGCACCGAGCGGGAGCGTCTTTTGCTCTTCGATCAACGCGAGTCGACCGGTCAGGTCGCCTTCCAGTTCCAGCTTTCGCAGTTGCTCGGTTGGTTCCAGCAATGCTGCCAAGACCGCTTTCAATGCGTTGCGAGTTCCAATCGCCCAAGCCGCCACGCGGTTGATGCTGGCGTCGAAGAAATCCAATCCGATGTGCACACGTCCCAAGTAGTCACCGCGAACAACTTCTTGCATGATCGATTGCAACTCATCGCTGTACGTGACCACGTGGTCGCTGTCCCAACGCACACCGCGACTGACGTGCAACAACAGTTCAGGAACGTACATCATCACCGCGGAGATTTTGTCCGAGATCGTTTCGGTTGGATGGAAATGCCCGGCGTCCAGGCACAGGACTTTGTTGCGTGACATCGCGTAGCCCATGTAGAACTCGTGTGAGCCGACCACGTAGCTTTCGCTTCCGATGCCAAACAGTTTGCATTCGACTGCATCGAGAGTGTGTTCGGCGGGATACTCGGTTGCGAAAATGGAATCCAACGAAGCGGCCAATCGTTCCCGCGGTGCCTTTCGATCGGCGGGCACGTCTTTGTACCCGTCGGGCACCCAAAAGTTATTGATGCAGGGATTGTTTTGAGCCGCGCCCATTGCGGCGGCGATCTTTCGGCAGGCGATGCCGTGATCGATCCAAAATTGACGAATGCCTGAATCCGCGTGAGCCAGCGTGAAACCATCCGCCGCGTTGGGATGTGAGAAGTAGCTCGGGTTGAAATCCAAGCGGATCTTTTGATCGCGAGCCCAATCGATCCAGCCCTGGAAGTGTTCGACCTCGATCTCATCGCGATCGACGCGGCTCTTGAAGTCACCATAAAGAGCGTGCAGGTTGAGACGGTGGTTGCCGGGGATCAGCGAATAAGCCAATTCCAGATCGCTCTGAAGCTCATCGATTGTGCGAGCCCGCCCCGGAAAATTACCGGTCACCGCCAACCCGTTCCCGAGTGCTCCGTCGTCGCCTTCGAAGCCCTTCACGTCATCGCCTTGCCAGCAATGGACCGAGATTTCCACGTCTCGCATGCGTTGCAAAGCCGAATCGACATCGACTCCAATCGCCTGGTAGTCCTCTCGGGCCAACTCAAAAGCCTTCTCGATATTGCCAGCTCGATTCATGGTCTCAATGCCTGATCTAAGGGCGGTGTGCGTGTCTGTCCGGCCACTTGGCGTGACCCATCTTTCCGTAGCGTATCCGAGGGAGCAACGCCAAACCTTGACATTCTTGCCGATAACAAGACAATCGTGCCACCTGGAATCGCTTTTCTGAAACAGCCGAATCGAGCCAAAACTCCAGTCCAAGGTGCCCCGGAGCCATGTCCGAGATGATCCCGACGCTGAAAAAGGAGGACTGGTTTCACCCCGACGGCTTTCCGATCGTGGTCGAACGGCGTGATCCGCAAGAACCCTTTGGGTTGCATTGCCACGAGTTCGCCGAGATCGTCATCATCACCGGCGGCAAAGGCGTTCATATCACCGGCGAGGACAGCTACGAATTGGTGACGGGAGACACGTTTGTGATCGGTGGGGACCGACCGCATGACTACTTGAACATGGATCAGTTGAGCCTGATCAACATCTTGTTTGATCCGCTCGAGTTGCCGCTTTCGATTGGCGATCTGCAATCGTTGTCCGGCTACCATGCGCTGTTCACGCTCGAGCCAGCGTGGAGAAAGCGGCATCAATTCACCAGCCGCTTGCAGCTCAATCCAGCGGAGTTGATCGAGACGCTTCGTTATGTCGAATCATTGGATCAAGAGCTGAAGCAACGCTCGGCTGGCTTTCGAACGATGGCGACACTCACGATGTTGCAATTGGTCACCTTTCTATCGAGGTGCTACAGCCGAACCCGCAATCCCGAGAGCAAGAAACTGCTTCGCATCGCCGAAGCGATTTCGCACATCCAGCGACACTTCGATCGCTCGATTTCGTTGGATGACTTGGTCGAGATTTCGGGAATGTCTCGCCGGAATTTCATTCGCACCTTTGAAGGCACGATGGAGACCTCCCCGATCAAGTATTTGATCCAAGTGCGGATTCAAGAAGCCAGTCGCTTGCTTCGCAGCACCGATCGGTCGATCACCGACATCGCCTTTGACGTCGGTTTTTCAGACAGCAACTACTTCAGCCGGCAGTTCCGCACCCACCTCGGCTTGTCGCCTCGCGAATACAGAAAGCAAATGCGATAAGAACCACGTTGACGTAGCGGAAGGGCGCGAGCCCTCCGGTTCCTCACCGGGCGGCTTGCGCCACACCGCTAACATCGTGACTTGTTGTTCACGCGATGTTAAGCGGCAAACATCACGCCAGGTTGAACTGTTCGCACAGCTCGTCGATGACGTCTTGTTGCATCACCGACACGTCCCCGATCGCTTTCGCATTGATCACGGCTTCGGCGGTGGATTCGAGCACTTCCAAGCGATCGAATGCATCCAGCACTGTGGTACCGGTCACCAACACGCCATCGTTTTCAAGAATCGCGGCTGGGTTGCGACTGCACACGTAGTCGGCAATCGATTCATCGCCAGAATACTGGACTCCGTAGGGAGCACGAGCCACGTCACGCAGGAATACGTAGCTTTCAGGAATCGTACGAACGTCCAAGGGCACGCTGGTCACACTGAACGCCGTCGCGTTGACCGGATGAGCAAACACGATCGCTTGCACGTGCGGGTGTTTTTCGTAGATCGCGCGGTGAGCGTTGGCAGCGCGGCTGGCCAGTTTTCCGTATTCACGAAATTCACCTTTTACTAGGACAAAGTCCTCCGCCCGCAACAACTCGCGGTCCCGCCGTGTTGGCGTGATCAAGAACGAATTGTCTTTCAAACGAGCTGAAAAACTGCCTTCGGTGCTGATCAACAAACGCTGGCGGCAACCGCGACGCACAAACTCACACAGTTGCCGTCGCAATTCTTGTTCTTGCGTGGTGGCGGCGGGCGGTTGGTAGCTGACGAAGTCAACGCTTCGGTGTGCCGCTTGATCCAGTTGGGAATCGTCGAGGTATTGAACCTCACCAATCTGCTTGGCTTTGATCAGTGTTTTACCCGCGAATTCGAAGGCCTCGAATCGTTGGAATGCGGATGCGAAATCTTGGCCGGCCACGACGACGCCGTGGTTTTCCAGGATCACGCTGTCGCATCCGTCTTCGAACTGTTTCGCAATGCTGGCCCCGAGAGCTTCCGTCCCCGGGCAAGCGTAAGGTGCGAAACCGACTTTGCCACAAACACTGTGCGCTTGATGGAACAACCGCGTGTCGGGTGTCCCGCGGCAGATGCTGAAGGCGACCAGCGCGACCGGGTGAGCGTGCACGATCGCCTTCACGTCCGGCCGGGCTTCGTAGATCGCTTTGTGAAACGGGAACTCCGAGGATGGCGGGTGCGGGCCATCGACGGATCCATCGGCGCGAACGCAAATGATATCGTTCCGAGTCAGGTTGCCTTTGTCGACTCTCGCCGGCGTGATCCAAATGTTGCCTTCGCTGTCTCGAATCGACAGATTGCCACCCGAAGTCGTCGTCATGCGGTAGCGATAGATCCGATCCATCGTTTGCATGATTCGGTCTCGTGGATGTTGGACATCTCGCGAATGGCTCATTCTATTCCCGTCGGTGAAGGTTCGATCAAAGGTCAGCGGAGGCGATTACAGAGGCCGGACAACCGACGTGCTGCGGTAGTAATCCATCAACGTTTCAGGCGAAAGCACGCCGCCGCCCATGCCGCTTTTCTTGACTCCGCCGTAAGGGACACCGTGTGCGAACACGTTGTGAGCGTTGATCCAACTGTTGCCAGCGATCATCGCCTCAGCGACCCGATTGGCTCGTTCGGCGTCGGTCGTCCAAACGCTGTTGGCCAACCCGTAGTCGGTGTCGTTGGCTTTCGCGATCGCGTCCGCTTCATCAGAAAATTTCGCCAGGTAAGCCACCGGGCCAAAGATCTCTTCGCGTGCGGCAACGTTGTCCAGCGGTCCGGCCAACAAAGTTGGTTTGACATAGTTTCCGTTCAGGCCCTCGACCGTCGCGGGACCACCACCGCACAAGCATTGGGCTCCTCCTGCGGTGCCTTTTTCTTGGTACCCGAGAACACGTTCGCGTTGTTTCGGATTCACAACCGGGCCCATGTCACTGTTCGGATCCAGTGGGTGACCGATGCGGACTTTTTCCATCAACTGTTTGCACTCGGAGACGAATTCGTCGTAGATGTTTTCGTGGATCAACCAACGCGTTGCATCGCAGCAGACTTGACCGGTGTGGAATGTGATTGCACCAACCAAGGCTTGCGCGGTGGCTTTGACATCGACATCATCGAAGACGACCGCGGCACCCTTGCCACCCAATTCCAGCTTGACCGGCACCAGGTTGCGTCCGCAAGATTCACCGACCAAGCGGCCGACTTCGGGCGAACCGGTGAACGACATACGTTTGATTTGAGTGTTGTTGGTCAGGGCCGCTCCCGCGGTTGCACCTCGACCGGTGACGACGTTGATCACGCCATCCGGCACACCGACTTCCTTGGCCAATTGAGCCAAGTAGATCGCAGAGAGCGATGTGTCTTCGGCGGGTTTGATCACGACGGTGTTGCCAGCGGCCAATGCCGGCGAGATTCCCCAGCCGATCAAGAGGAAAGGGAAGTTCCATGGAAAAATGAAAGCACAGGCACCCCAAGGTTGTTTGACCGTGTAAGCATCGTGGCCCGGCACATCCAGCTTCGTGCGTTTCTCGACTTGGTCGGACAGGCCAACGAAGTAACGCATCGTGTCGACGAAGTTCTGCACGTCGCCGGCGGCTTGGGCTTCGATCTTGCCGGCATCGAGAGCCTCGATTTGGGCGATGATCGCTTTGTGACTTTCGACTGCATCGGCGAGTTTGAGCAGGATGCTGCTGCGTTCTTCTTGGGACAATCCCGCCCAAGCCGGGAACGCTTCGTTGGCGATTTCCACCGCACGATCAATCTCGGCCGCATTCAAATCGTGGATCTCAGCGAGCTGATCGCCCGAGCCTGGATCGATCGTTGCGAGCACGTTTCCCTGTTCGCTCGGGAAGGCTTTTCCGCCGACGAAGCTTGCCAGGGGCGATTGATCCAGGAACGATTGAACTTCGGGAAGCAATGTGTGTTGGGTTGCGACGCTCATATTCTTTCTTGCTCAAACTTTCTCTGCGGTGAATGGGGTGAAATAGCAGTGTACAACGATTGTCGATGGACTTCATCGAGGCAGCGGGCGTTGAACGGGAAGCCCATCCAACAAACCGGGGCGGGCGGGGCCCGTTCGAAACCGGTACCAGAACGCTCCGTCGTTCAAACCTCCGACGGGTTGATTTCCGACCGTGATCCAACCTGGATCTGACAGTGCGAAATAAGTCGTGTTTGGCTTCAACCGCGGCAAATTGTTGAATGTGATTTGCCGAGTGCCCTCGTCAGGATGGCCCGGTTCAGGATCCGCTTGCCAGACCACTGTTTGGGTGTCACCGGCTTCGTACAAACGAAGGGTTTTGCCGGTTGAGTTCGCAAATTGAATCGGTTTTGAAAAGTGAAAACTCAGATCCGTGTCACACGGAACATCCATCGCAGACATCGCGGGAACGGCACGCACGTAAGCGGGCATGATCATGCGAATGCGGTGGTATCCCCAACCTTCCTGGTACTCCTTCAGCGGTGAACGCCAAGACGCAGGCATCGTTGTGCGTTCGCGAGCGAACTGAAACCAAGCGTCGCTCATCGCTGTCAACACGTCGAGGCGTTCGCCCGCCAAATCCTGTGACTCGGCCGGATCGTTTCGAATGTCGTACAGTCGCCACGGCCCGTCACTGATGCTGGAAATTTTCCAGTTGCCTTTGGTCAGTGCTTTGCCGGTTTGGTTGAAGCACCAAAACATCTCGTCGTGAATCGCGAGTTCCGGCAGATCAGGATTTCGAAGCAATGGCAACAACGAACTTCCATACAACGGTTCCAATTTGCGATCGCCGTCATGAGTTGGATATTCAGCACCCGCCAATTCGAGCAGCGTTGGATACAGATCGGTGACATGCAATCGCTGTTTCCGAATGGCTCCTTCTTGTCCCGACAATTGAGCTGGCCAACGCACGATCAACGGCACGGACACGCCGCCCTCTTGAGCACATGATTTGTACCAACGAAACGGTGTGTTCTTCAGATACGACCAACCATTGGACACGAACGCGTTGCTACCGGGTTCCCATGGAATTTGTTGGTCGTAGGTGTGGATGTTGCCGTTGCTGTAAGCGCCGCCATTGTCCGCCATGAAGATCACGATGGTGTCTTCGTCCAGACCTTGGTCGCTCACGTGTTGGAGCAAGCGACCGACGTTCCAGTCCAATCGATCCAGCATCCCGGCGTAGGCCGCCATTCGTCGGCTTTCCTGCGATTGAATCGACGCCGGCAATTCCTCCCAACGTCGCACCTCAGCATCCGGTTCGGACATCACGTAACGTTCGTCGATCAACCCCATCGCGATCATTCGGTCGTAACGATCGCGGCGCAGTCTTTTCCAGCCCGCCCGGTAGCGTTCGTAGTACTTTTCAACATTCTCACGGGGCGCGTGCAGCGGCGTGTGCGGTGCGTTGAACGAAACGAGTGTGAAGAACGGTTTGCCTTGCGTTTGTGCTGACTCAATCTCTTCGATGGCACGGTCCGTGAACGCGTCCGAGCTGTACCATTCCTCGGTCACGGGCTTGGGTACGTCACGGTCCGTTTGAATCGCGAGATTGCCATTCTCCATGCCAGTCCAACTGTCGATCGCACCTCCGAGGAATCCGTAGAACGATTCAAAGCCCGCGTCCATTGGATTACCAGGTTGATGCCACTTGCCAGCGAGCGAAGTCGCGTAGCCCGCTTTCTTCAGCAGGCGTGCCACCGGTAGCGAGCGTCGATAGTTGTCCGATTGAGAATGTGTGTGCCCCGTCATCAGGCTCGTTCGAGTCACCACGCACATTGGGTTGACATGAAATTCGCTGAAGCGAACCCCTTCGGATGCCAATCGATCCAAATGCGGCGTGTCGATCTCACCGCCGTAGCAGCCAAGGTCTGAGTAGCCCACATCGTCCGCAATGATGAGCAACACGTTTGGCTTGTCCGCCGCCGAAGCCTTGGGTTCAACCGACACCACGAGCAGCAGGATGCCGACGAGGAGAGGCAACGTTCTCAACATCAGTTGGCTCGCCTCGATCGGTCCGAGTCAACCATCGAATCACGCAAAAACTGATCACGCAATTCCCACCAGCGATCCGCCATCTGCTGGACTCGTTCAGGATGCTTGTCCGCCAAGTCGTTTTGTTCGGCTCGGTCGCTGGCCAAGTCGTAGAGTTGCCAGTCACTACTTTCTTTTGACTCATTGGCCGCGGTTTCGGAACGCAACCAGGGAAAGGGGCGAGAGATGTTGGAATGAATGATCTTCCAATCACCCTGCCGCAATGCCCAGTTGCCTTCATGATAGAACCACAATTCGTCATGAATCGACGCATCGTTGTCGTCAAAAGACGGCTTCAAACTTCGGCCGCTCATCGGTGGGCCACCGGTCTCGTCCAGCTCGACTCGGGCGAGATCCAACACGGTCGGCGCTATGTCGATCGCGTGTCCGAGGTTGGACCGCAACTCGTTCTTCGTACGGATTCCCTTGGGCCAATGAACAATGAACGGTGTGGATGTGCCACCTTCATGCACCCATGTTTTATGCCGACGAAACGGGGTGTTCGCGGCGCTGCTGAACCCAGGCCCCAAGCACAAATAGGTCGCGGCCGATCCGGGTGACGCGGAAGGATCGTGTCCTTCGCCTCGGACCATGATCTCCGCGCTCGCACCGTTGTCGGACAGAAAGCAGATCCAAGTGTTTTCGAACTGGCCCATTTCTTTGAGCTGAGCGAGCACGCGGCCGATCTCTTGATCCATGCGGTCCACCATCGCCGCGTGGATGGCCATCTTGGTTGCTTGGAATTGTTGTTGCTCTTCGGTCAGTTCCTCCCATGGCAACGGGCGAGTGACCTCTCCTTCGCCGAGCACTTTGATTTGGTCGGGGAAGGCATAGGGCGGACCAACTTCTTGCTCGATCGGAGACAGAGCACCAACGTTCAGGCCCAGTTCGCGCTGTCGTTGCTTGCGTTCTTTCCGCAATGCTTCCCAACCTGCGATGTAGCGGTCGCGATAACGCTCGATGTCATCCGGCAACGCATGCAGCGGGAAGTGAGGAGCATGAAATGCGAGGAAGTGAAAGAACGGCTGGTCAGAGTATTCTTCCGCGTGTTCCTGTAAACTATCGATCGCATGCTGAGCGGTCGCGGTCGTCCGGTAGAACTTCGGATCGCGATTCTTTTTGCGGATCGAGTCAAAGAACCCCGGGCTTCGGGTGGCTTCGTCGGAGAGATCAAATCCGTTGTCGGTCGGCTTGCCGTCGATGTGCCATTTGCCCGAGTGATAGGTGCGATACCCGGCCGGACGAAGGTATTCGGCCAACGTCTGAGCCCACTCGGGACGTTTTCCACCGCCGCCATATTGCCGCGTCGCCCCTGGCATGCTGTCTCGACGCACTTGTTGTGGATAGTACCCCGTCATCACCGCCGCTCGTGTCGGCCAGCATCTCGCCGTGTTGTAGAACTGCGTGTACCGCAAGCCACCCGCCGCCAATGCGTCCAGGTTGGGAGTCTCGATCTCACCGCCGTAGCATCCGGGATCCGAGAACCCAAGGTCGTCAGCGAGAATGACAAGGAAGTTCGGTCGTTCGGATGCAAGCGAGGGATTGCAAGCGATCGCCAAACCAGCGAGTGCCATCACCCAAATCAGATTCCGCACGTTTCGAAAGTTCATATCAGTTGTCTTTAAAAGTTGATTGCGAAGTTTTGGAGGTGGTGTCTCATAGGTTGGACTTCCAAACCTTTTTGCACCCCACATCTTTTGAGAGCCGCTTGCGTTGGGAATACAAGCGGTTAAAGCCAGACATCCCTTGCCGAGGAATTATCAGTGTTTGATTAGCGGCGATTAGTGTTCCCTTGACCGCTCTGGTGGAACACTAATCCAGTCTGATCGGACACTAATCTTTGGTGTTTCGAGATGTGGGGTATGAAAAGGCTTCCAAGCCCGACCAAACAGAGGACGCTGTTTTCCCGACGGTCTTGGAAGACCATCGTACGTGCTTAGCGAACTGTGTCAGCGAAGGTCCATTCTTGGATGGTGTCGCCGTTGCCGTTGAGCAAATGCATTTGCCGGATTTCCATTTGGCCAGGGCCATTCGATGGATCGATTCGGACGCCTTGCACCGGGCCATTCGGCGAAAGCTGGATGGAATAGGTGTGGACGTTTCCATCGTGAGTCACATCAAACACCTGGCTTCGCGCTGCATTGTAGGGAAGCCCGATCTCTTTCCAAAAGATTTGCCCACTGCCCGATGAATTCGATTGCATTTCAACAGTGAAGGTCATCGGCGATGCCTTCACCACTTCGGGAAGCGAAAAACTCAAGTGTGGGTCACCGCCGGTGCTTTCAGCTCGCAGCACGTTGTTGGAAACGGAAAGGTCGCACGTCCCACCGGGCAACCAACCGGCGACCGGTTTTCGGTGAACTCGCGGTTTGGTCTTCTTCGGTGTGCTGCCGGTGCGTTTCAGAACGCCTTTGCCTTCCGCGGCGAGGTTGTATCGGGCGGGATCGAATCTTGGATTGACCAGCGGTCTGACGGCATTGGTTTCAACCAGATGCTGTTCAATCAGCTTGTCCAACTGCTGGACTCGTTCGGGATGTTTAGCCGCCAGGTTCGTTCGTTCACCGAGGTCGTTCTTCAAGTTAAAAAGCTTGTAACGATGTGAGCCGTTTTGACCACCGTGGAAAATGCGAATCAGTTTCCAATCGCCTTGATGCACGCTGACCGAAGGCGGAATCCAATTCGGCACAGGAGGATCATGAGGGAAGTAGGTGAAGATCGCTTCACGCTGAAGTTCCCCGCCAAGCAAGACTGGGACGATGCTGACCCCGTCGAACATTTGATTCGGCTGAGCGTTGATCGAAAGCATTTCCAAGAGCGTCGGGTAGAAATCGATGCTTTGAATGATCGCGTCGCTTCGCGATCCGGCTTCCACCACACCGGGCTGGACAACAATCGCCGGTCCTCGCACGCCGCCTTCGTACATCGTCGCCTTGCCACCTCGTAGCGGAGCGTTGCTGGTCGCGGTCGTGCCGTCCACTTCGTTGTACATGTTGCCGCCGTTGTCCGACGCGAAAACGATGATGGTTTCGTCGGCGATTTCGAGACGATCCAATGTGTCCAGCAATGTGCCAATCGCATCGTCCATGCTTTCAATCATCGCGGCATACGTGGGGCAGCGTTGAGGATCGTTCGCATCGACGCGATCTCGATACTCCTCGATCAACTCTTTCTTCGCGTCGAACGGCGCGTGAACACTGAACATCCAGTAGTTCAGGAAGAACGGCTCATGCGCGTGCTGCTCGAGAAACCGGACCGCTTCTTTGGCCATCCGGTCCTCAAGGTGCTCGTCCGGGATCATCGGATCATGATCAAAGTCCTTGAACTTCCACGGTGCAACGTAGCTGCCCGCAGGTCCCGGTCCGGGATGGTGCGGCAAATCGACGTCAAAACCATGTTCCAGCGGTGAGTAGGGTTCCGATCCCAAGTGCCATTTACCGAAGTGGCCGGTCGCATAACCGTTGTCCTGGAACATCTCGGCGAGCGTGTAGTATTTGGGATCCAGCCGCGTAACCGATTCGGGAACAGTCGAGAACTTGCTGGGTGGCCCTTTCGCGGTCTCTTTGGGTTCCAGAACGACCTTCGGCAAGTGGCAAGTCGGCGAAGTGATGCCGTGTCGTGCTGGGCTGAGCCCGGTCAGAACACTCGCCCGCGTTGGCGAGCAAAGCGGACTGGATGAGTAGGCTCGCGTGAAAGTCATCCCGCGTTTCGCAAGCCGTTCGATGTTCGGTGTTTGATAGAGCTTCGTGGTTCCAAACAGAGTCGTGTCGCTCCACCCCAGGTCATCAGCCAGGATGAATAGAACGTTGGGACGCTTCGATGCACTGGTCTTCGGCGACGCAGCGGGCTTGTTCGCCAGTTCTTTCACTCGGATGTTCTTCCACAGCACGGTGCCTTTCGCACCTTTGTGTACCTGCAGACCGAAGAAGCCTTTGCGGTAGGATCCGTCGTCGATCCAGTGAGCGGCTGGAACACCATTGATCCAGGTTTTGACGACGTTGCCCTGAGCAGAAATCGTCACACGATTCCAGATGTCTTCCTTGGTGGCCGCTCTCGCTTCCTTGTGCTCTTTCAACCACAGCGGATAAAAGTAACCGCCGCAGCTTTGACCATAGATGCCACCGGACCAATGGCGATCTTGACTGAATCCTTCCATCTCCGCCTGAGGTCCAAACACCGTTTCGGTTCCGTTCTTGCCTGGTTTGGATTGAGCACGGAACATCACACCGCTGTTGCACGACTCTTCCCACTTCATGTCGCAAGTGAAAATAAAATCTTCGAAGTCGTCTCGTTCAGTCGACAAATAGGTGCTGTTGGAACCTGGAACGACTTGGCCAACAAGGATCCCGTCTTTCACCGTGAACTTGCAGGTGCCACCCTTCGGAGTCCAGCCACTCAGGTCCTTACCATTGAACAGCGAGGTGAAACCTTTCGACAAATCCGGCTCGGGGTCTGTGTTAAGCAGCATCTCCTCCGGCAAAGGAGCATTCGCTTGGCCTTTGTACTTTGCATGCCATGCATCCTGCTGTGGGTCGAGTTCACCCGCCACGATGACGTGGCTAGCACAAACGCAAATCGCGAGAGCGAGCAACGAAAGAGGAATTCGATTCATGATTGGTTGTCCGGTGGGGATTGGCAGCCAGTGTCGCGGCGGGCCAGTTTTGAGGTGGGAAGGGATGTGGGGTCGGATGATTTGGCCGTGGGGAAAACGCCCGGCCATCAATCGGCCAATTGATAGATCGAGATCGATTCGATCATCATCTCGCCGGCGTTGGCGTATTTATCGTAAGTCGCGAAGGGATCAAAGCGAAGTTTCCCCACGGTCAGTCCATCGGGAATTGCGAAAAGATAGTCGTTCACCGTGTCCGATTGTCGAAGCAACCGCTTGGTTTGTTGCTGACCGTTGAAACCTCGGCCGGGAATTGCCCAGTAAAATTGGCTGGTCAAATTCTGTGAGGGCATTGCTCGCAATTCGATGACCAGCTTGCCTTCGAGTGGCTCGCTCAATCGGACTGCCATCTGCGAATCGTCGCCGGTTGCAACCAGATAAGCCTCGCCATTTCGCTGTTCGATTTGGAGACTTTTTCGCTCGCCCCATTTCGCCAAATCCTGCGGGTCTCGGAAGTCCCACGACTCTAGTTTTGTCGCACCGGTCAGATCGATTTCGCCTGGATTGATGGAGTTGTCTTTGGGGGCCGATGATTTCAGCGGAACCTTTGCTGGTACGATTCCGCTGGACGCCGAAAACTCATAGCTGCCCGATTCGACGGTCAACGCAACCACGCTGCTTTCTTGCCGAAGGATGCTGACGTTCGCTGTGTCCGACAGAGCGTTGCCGCTCTCGGTGATGCTGTTGGTATCGCTTGTCGGAAGGTAGATGGTTGCCGTGGTGTTGGCCGGGATCGTGACGTTCAAATGAAACTTGCCGTCCGACACTTTCCACTCACTGCGAATCGTTCCGCGAATGGAATCGTACGATGCCTTCACCCAGTTGATTGGTTCGTGCATCGCGTTGCTTCCAGGTGACGGCGGGGTCGGCCGGATCACGATCCGCTTGAATCCTGGACCGTCGGACTGGATTCCTGCCAGCGTCGCAAACATCCATTCGCAAACCGCGCCGAAAGCGTAGTGAGAGAACGAGTTCATCGCCGCGTTGTGCCGGCCAAACGCATCCTCTTTGGTGTAGCTGTCCCATCGTTCCCAAATCGTGGTTGCACCATTGGAGATCTCATAACCCCAAGATGGAAATTCGCGAGACTGCAATAGGAACGTCGCCAGATCATGCTGTCCCGATCCTGATAGAACGGGCAGCAATGGTCGTGTGCCGAGGAAACCGGTCGCCATGTGATTGCCGTTTTCCGCCAGCCGTTTGGCCAGGTATTTCCCAGTCGCTTCGCGTTGATCCGCGGGCACCAGATCCGCAAACAACGCCAGGGCTTGAGCGGTTTGAGTCCGGACGTTGATGCTGCCATCTTCGTTCAAGTACTTCGCCTGAAAAGCGGCTTGCGTTACGGCACGTTGCTCGCGGTAGAGCTTGGCTTCTTCATCGCGACCAGTTGCTTCCGCCATCTCAGCCATCATTTGTGCCGAGATCGCAAAGTACACGCTGTCGATGTAGTCGAGCGGTGTTTCTTCGCCTTGAGATAACCAATCGCCCCATGCGTTTCCGTGTGACACGCCAAGGTTGTCCACGCTGGTCTCTTTGCGCCACTGCATGAAACGAGTCATCGGTTCCCAGCAGTCATCGATGACTCGGGTGTCACCGTAGAACTGCCAGATCGTCCACGGGCAAATGACCCCCGCGTCCGCCCAGGCCGTTCCGAAGTCCCATCCATGCTGAAAGGGATACGGAGCGTAGCCGGGGAAAGCACCACTGGGGCGTTGTGACTCCATCAATTCTCGAAGCCACTTGGTGTAGAACGCGCCGATGTCTGCGTTGTAAGCCGCGGTCGCGACGTAAGCCTGAGCGTCACCCGTCCATCCCATCCGCTCATCGCGTTGCGGGCAATCGGTGGGCAAATCGAGGAAGTTGGCTCGTTGGGTCCAAACCACATTTTTGAAAAGCTGGTTGACCATCGAGTCACTGCATTCAAACGTGCTCGCCATGGGTGTGTCGCTGTGCAGCACCAAACCGGTGACCATGTCCAATGGAGGTGTCCCACCGGACGCCTCGGCAGATGCACCGCCTGCGTTTTCATTCGAATCTGACAAACGCTTCACTTCCACGAACTGAAAGCCATGGAAGGTGAATCGTGGTTGGTAGACCTCTCCGTCGGGATCACCTTTGCAGGTGTAGTAGTCCGTCGCTCTTGCTTTGCGAAGGTTCTCGGTCATCAAGCGACCATCGGGATGCAACATCTCTCCGTAACGCAGTTGAATCCGCTCGCCTTCGCGTCCTTTGACTTTCAGACGAATCGTTCCGGCAAAGTTCTGTCCGAGGTCGAAGACAAACGTATCCGGTTCCAATTCCGATACCGTTTTGGCGGTGATCTCTTGAGTGATACGAACCGGCACTCCGGGAAACGCTTCCAACTTTGGCCGTTTGAAACCAAAGTCGCGTTGCTCTCCGACCTTCTTCACCCCGGTACCTGCCGTGGTCGGATTTCGAAACTCGTAGAACGTTGCCGTCACCTCACCATTCTGCTTCGCCAAAATCGCGTCGTCCCACTGTCCATCCTCAAACCCGGGTTTGGACCAACCAACCATTTCGCGACGTGCGTCGTAGGCTTCGCCCATCAAGAGGTCCGCCTCTTGGATCGGGCCTTCGCCGGTCACCTTCCAAGTCGTGTCGGTGCCAATGGTTTGTTTGGTACCGTCTTCGAATTCGATCTCGAGTTGCGACATGAACGAGGGAGTCTTTCCGTAAACTGATCGGCCGTTCTTTTCCGGTCCCATCCCGGTCAACAATCCAAACCCCACATAGCCGCTGTACCAACCGTCGGCGACCCAAGCACCGATCGCGTTGTCGCCTTCGCGAACCAAGTCAGTGACATCGTGCGTGTTGTAGTACGCACGCTTGTGATAGTCCGTCCAACCAGGAGCGAAGCTGGCATCGCCAACACGTTGCCCGTTCAGATGCAGTTCATAGATGCCGAGTGCGGTTGCGTAGACGGTGGCACGTTTGATCGACTTGGACGCCGAGAACTCTTTTCGGTACTGACGCGCCGCTGGCAAGTGAAGCGTTGAAAGATCGGTGTGGACCGGCGAGTCGTCGCGATAGCTGATGTATTCGGCGGACCAATCACTTTCGTCGAGCAACCCCATCGACCATGAGGCGACATCACTCCAAGTCGCGTTGCCGGCCCCATCCCAGACCTGGACTTTCCAATAGCATTCTTGGCGACTCGGAAGCCGGCTGCCCGCATACTCGACGAACAGTGTTTGATCGGATTTCACCTTGCCGGAATCCCAAAGGTCACCGACGTTGGATCCAAGCTGCGTTTCCGAAGAGGCGACGAGCAACCGATACGCGGCCTGCGATTGTCCCCGTTGATTCGACGTGACCTGCCAGCTCAGCCGAGGCTGAGTGATGTCGATCCCGGTCGGATTCTCGAGGTACTCGCACCGCAGACGCTGCGGCTCGAGAGCGGAAACGGATGCTGCGGCGGCGACAGTGGTTGCCGCGAAAAACAGGAAGGATAGGAGCGTCTTCAATGGTCAAACCGGGATGGGGGGAAGCTCAGCAAAACGCCCTCTGCCGCGTCAAATCGACGAGAAACAGTGCTGACTGGCGTTGATCTTGCCAGCCCCCCTTATTCACGCGAGACCCAGCTAAGGGATGTGAAAACCTTCGTCCGGCGCACTAGCGTCACCAGAACAGCCCCAATCTAGCTCGAGGCTGTGCGGCAAACCTTTGCGATTGCGCAAACAACCAGCACGATCGTGCCAAGTCCATAGAGAAGCGGTCTGGCCAGGAAGTGCGAGCCGTTTCCCATGCTCGGCCCTCACCCTCGCGTACGCCTGAACGGCGTCGCTGTGGAGCGTTGATTCTCAGTCTTTGTTGGCTTCGAACAACGCGGTGAATTCTTCTCGCAGGTCTCGCTTGTCGGCTGCCAAGTTCACTGTTTCACCGGGATCGGAATCCAAGTCGTACAGCTCGATGGGCCCCTCGATGTCGTACCGAACGGCTTTCCATTTACCGCGACGGGCCGCTTGGTAGACTTCGCCGACCACTCCGGAATTTGGATCTCCGGCTTGCTTGCCAAACTCCCAGTACAGAGTCCGATCGGGCAACGGTCGTGGATCGTCGCGAAGACGCGGTAGCACGGACACTCCGTTCGTCTTGATTCGCGGAACGATGTCCAGGGACACGCCTGCGATCTCAGCGAAGGTTGGCAGCACATCGGCGAATGCCCACGGCGTATCGTCCACTCGTGGAGACTGGATGGCAGCGGGCCAGTGGGCGATCATGGGCACGTGAATGCCGCCATCGTACAAGTCACGCTTCATCCCTTTGTAGGGTTCCGAAGCACGAAAGAACGTCGGGTCACCACCGCCTTCATCGTGCGGTCCGTTGTCCGAAGTAAAAAGGATCAACGTGTTGTCCGCGACGCCTTTGGATTTCAGCGTTTGGTAGATCTGGCCAACGTATGCATCAAGTGCCGTCACCATACCGGCCAACGTCGCATGCGGGCGTTCAACAGGCTCGGGGTAATACCAAGCGTATTTGTCTGACGCGGTTCCATTGGACATGCCGCCATAGCGAGTCTCGGGAAACGCATCCTTGTAGCGTTCGACAAACTCGGCTGGCGCGGCCAGTTCAGCGTGAGGCGACGAGTACGCCAGAAGCACAAAGAACGGATTCTTGTGATCTTGTTCGATGTACTGGATCGCTTCGTTGGTGAACAAAGCTTGTGCGTACGCCCCCTTCTTTCCGCCCTCGTTTTCCTCGATTCGAATCTTCTTGCCGTCACGCCACAAAATGGTTGGGTATTGCCGGTGCCCTTCCAAAATCGAGTACATGCCGTACCAGGTATCAAACCCCATCGCCAATGGATCCGTCACTCCCATCTGCGAACCGATGGAATACTTGCCAAACAATGCCGTGTCGTAACCGGCGTGCTTCAACACATGAGCAATCGTGACGTCGATGTCTTTCAGTTGGACCGTGTTGGAATTGTTGTCCATCAATCGTCCATCGCGACCGGTGAACAACGACACGCGGGATGGCGAGCAAACCGTATTGCCTGAATAGGCCTGCGTGAACCGGATTCCGTTGGCGGCGAGTCGATCCAGATGAGGTGTTTGAATCGGGGTGTTGCCGTACGCTCCGATTTGATTGAAGCCCAGGTCATCCGCCAAGATCAAGACAATGTTCGGCGGTTCGGCACCAGCATCATCGGCCGTGGCGGACGACGGCATGCATGCGAAAAACGCCATGGCCCATGCCAATAAAACCGACTGCCAGTGAGCTCGATGCGACATCATCATTCCGGGGAAGTGTTGGGAATCGTGTTCTGAACCACGCGAAAGTGGCGGTCCACTTGCGTCACTCGAACAACGCGAGAATCTGATCAGCCACGACTTGATGACCGGCTCGGTTGGGATGGTTGGACTGCGAGAGATAGTCCGTGACATCATCGCCTTCCCCGACCAAACGTTGAAATTCCGAGTAGGAATCCACCAGCGGCAGGTTGAACTCACCAGCCAACTGCCGGATCGATTCGGCATGTTTCGCGAGAGGCGAGTCGGGATCCAAAATGTCTTCTTTGGAATCAGGAGTCGGTGTCAGTAAGACAACCATGACGTCTTTTGCCACCGCCTGCTTGATCATCTCTCGCCAGCAATCCTGAGCGGTTTCCAAGCCGACGCGACGATCATTCAAACAGTAGTCGATGAAGATAACGTCGGGCTTCAACGTCAACACATCGTCCGCGAATCGCTTGGCCCCACTGACCGAATTCTCGCCTCCGATCGCGGTGTTGCAAACATCGATCACCGCGGTTGGATAACGCTCGCACAGTTCTTGGTGAAAGAGCACCGGGTACGAATCAAAACGCCGAACAATCGGCGTACGGAAATACCCGGCGGGGACGGAATGCCCGTGAAAGACAAATCGAACCAAGCGGTTGTTCGGCCAAGTCTGTTTGAGCTGTTGCTTCAGATCAGCGAAAGGGTTGGCTTCCGCGGGCTGGACTTTCTCAGCCGGCGGTGTCGCTGCATCTTTGGCTTGGCAGGGAACTCCTTTTGCGAAGGCAACCAGTGTCAAGACAAACAACGCACGAACAAGAATCTGCATGGAACCACGGAAAGGCAAAGGATGGAGGTCGAGTCTACGAAACCGAAATCTCAAACTGGATTTCGCTGACGTTTCCGCCAGGATACTCCACAACCAGAGGCACCGCTTCCATTCCAGGCACCATGTTGAAAACCCGCGACTGGGCACCACTGGACTGGGCACCACTGGACTGGGCACCACTGGACTGGGCACCACTGGACTGGGCACCACTGGACTGTGCACCACTGGACTGGGCACCACCGTGGATTGCAAACGGCACATTGCACTTGCAGACGACTGTGCCCTCCGGCTTTTCGATCTCAATCTGGTTCTTGGATACTCTCCGGACCGTTTCGCCAGTCGGTGAAACGATGGGAACGATCAAAGCAAACGCATTTGCTTGGCGATCGGATTGGGCTGGTGAGGCGGTGAGCAGCACGCGTTCACGTTCAATGCGATAGCTCAACTGGCACTGGGAATTTGACTCGTCGTCGATTTGCCGGTCTTCGTCCTGGAGCGTCGTTGTGACGTCGAATCGGACTTGGTCATCCGTTGCATTGGAGGTCACGTTGGCTTTGAGGTCGTACAGATTCGTGAACCATCCCCCTTCGTTGCGTCGTTCCAATCGAGTCGTGAGCGGGAAGTCCTCCCCGGGTTGCGGTTGTTGATTCAGCGGTTCGACTTGGATGTAACGAGCCATGCTGGATGCCAGCAACGTGCCGACTTGGGCGTGATGAAGGACCGCGAGCGAGCCGCCAGTGGGTTGCTGGATGTGATCGGCCGATTTGGTTTTGTAGATGGAGTCATACGCCGACACGGTTGCTCGCCATGGGCCTTTTGCTGCCAACCAAACATCCAGTTCGGCGAAGTGCTTGACACCATCCGACGTCACTCGAGGCAACGGTTTCAGTTCGTGTTTCGTCGCCGTCGGCTGCGTCTTGTCTAGCACCAAAGCCATCGCTTTGGCGTGTGCGAAGGTGTGGTGGATGCAGGGTTTGACCCCGTGAGAGACGTAGTGAGGACCGCCGTGCAGCAGGCCGTCTGCCGTGCATCGTTTCAGCAGTTCCGCATTTTTGATCGCGGCGGTTTCGAATGCTGGATTGCGATCAGCCATCAATGCGAACGCGGGTTGGCATCCATCCGCGGTTCGACTGCCCCAATAAGACCATTTGGCTGAACGAGTTCCCCAACTGTTGTCCCAGGCACCATCGGGCAGCATGAATTCCAGGTGCCCATTCATCGACTGAGTCAACAAATCCAGCAGCGATTCATCACCGACTTCTAAGGCGTAAAGCACCACGCCATTGAGTGACTCTTCCACGTTGTAACCAAGATCCACCGGCAGCAGTCCACGACCGCTTCTATTGTCGTTGGGCTTTCCCTCTCCCCAGAGCAGCTTGTTCGGTTCGGTGAAAAACTCTTTGACTCGGACCGCGAGCTGCTGGCTGCGTTCGGTGTACTTGGCATGGTTCAATACGCGGCCGAACAAATGAAAGCCGTAGACGGCCGTCATGCCGTAATTCAGATTTGTGAAATCAATTTTTCGAAAGTCGCTGAACAAGTACCCGCCGGCTGCTTCGTCCAAGCGTTGTTCCCAGGCACGCTTTTCGTCGGCATCTAGGACTTCACCGTGGTAGTGCAGTGCTTCGGCCAACGCGATGGCGCCAAAGATGGTGGTCCCGCGCCAAGAACGAGGGTTGATATCGTTGGTCCAGCTACCATCTTCTCGACTGACGTTGTTTTCCGCCCACGCGTAAACATTCCGTGCCGCGTCCAAGTACTTCTGTTGGCCGGTCGCATTAGCCAAGTAAAGAAACGGGTACAAGGCGTCGCTGCATCGACCATGGATGTGACTACAGGAGTCACATTGGAGAGCACCGTGCGCGGACGGATCATCAGGGGCAACGGTTTGGCGGCGGATCATGCCATCGCACCAATCCACCAGCAAAGACTTCGCCAGCGATCGCATATCCGAATGATCTTGTTCGGGCAATCGGTTCTGTGACGCAGCATCCGGGCCACTCGCCAAGAGGGGACGCGTCCCCAGCAACTTGTTCGCACTTACCAGTCCGCCAAGGATGCCGAGCGAGGTCATTCCGGCAAATTCACGTCGATCCATGGAGTGGTCTTTGTATCGTTCATTGGGGAAGGGGAGTGGGGAGTGTAGATGGCCAATGGCTGCAGGCCATTCTGATCAGGTGGGTACCGAGTCTGATCAGGTGGGTACCAAGGAAGCACGGTGCCGAAAATGCGTTGACTCAGGGATGAACGAATAACGATGAGTAACGACTGAAACTCGACACTTACATCCTGACATGGACGCGACCTGTTGCGTTGTTTTCGCGAAAACCCACGCAAATTTCCGAAAAGTGAAACGTCATAGGAAATTGGATTGCAAAAATGGGATCTTTCGCCGGGAGAATCACAGAGGCATCGTGCGAACTCGGACTCCATCGAGACTTGCCGCTGTGCTTTCAAATGATCCCGTTCGATCTACACTGATCGAATCCCGCCTACCACCCTGCCGCCGAACGCTGATCAACACCTATGCCATTCCAACGGGGCTATCTCCCAAATCGGTTCGCCCGCGAGACGTGCATGCCACCCGTCTTGATGCTGGCCGCCGCCCTTTGCACCACGGTTCTCGGTTCGCTCGCGCCAATTCGCTCGCATGCTGAGGACGTCGATCGCAAGAGCGAGGATACCGAATCGGTTTCCGTCGCGGACGAGTCACCGGTCTCGTTCAGTCGCGACATCCGGCCGTTGCTTTCGAATCGATGCTTCGCCTGCCACGGTCCAGACGCCGGTTCGCGAGAGGGAAGTTTGCGACTGGACCAGCCCGATGGAGATGAGGGGGCGATTGGATACGCGATCGAACCTCACTCGGTGGAGGACAGTGAAGTTTGGCACCGGATCACTGCCGATGATGAATCGATGTTGATGCCGCCGCCGGATTCACACTTGAAGCCGTTCAACGAAGAAGAGACGGAGCTGATTCGGCGATGGATCGAAAGTGGTGCCGTTTACGAAGACTTCTGGGCTTTTCAAGTCCCTGAACGGCCACAACCACCGGTGACTCAAAATGCTGAGTGGAGTGCACAAACGGTCGATCAGTTTGTGCTTCGAAAGCTTGAGTCGCAGCAGCGTCGCCCATCAGAAGAAGCCGACGCGAGAACTTTGCTGCGACGAGTCACTTTCGATCTGACGGGGCTGCCACCCAGCCGAGAAGCGATCCGCCACTTTGAATCGGCCTACGCCAACTCGCCCGAATTGGCGTGGGAAGAATTGATCGACGACCTGCTTTCGCGTCCTCAATTCGGCGAACACATCGCCCGCCACTGGCTGGACCTGGTGCGTTTCGCTGACACGAACGGGATGCACAAAGACTTCTATCGCAACCACGTCGCCTATCGCGATTGGGTGATTCGGTCTTTCAACGACAACCTTCCGTACGACGACTTTGTTCGAGACCAGATCGCTGGCGATTTATACCCTCAGCCGACGAAAGACCAACTCATCGCATCCGGATTCAATCGGTTGCACTTGATCATCGATCGCGGAACCGCATTGCCGGAAGAAAGTCACGTCAAAAATGTGTTGGATCGCGTCACCGCCGTCGGCACCGCATTCATGGGACTGACGGTTCAGTGCGCACAGTGCCACGACCACAAGTTTGATCCCATCACACAGAAAGACTTTTTCTCGCTGTACGCGTTTTTCAACAACATCGATGCCGAACCCGAAACCAACCCGCGACAAGTGGTGGATGGTTTCCAAGAGCCTTTCGTGCGATTCCCCACCGATGCTCAGCGGGCGGAACTAAGTCGCCTAGATGCAGAACTGATAAAGCTCGATCAACAAATCGCTCCTCGTAATGAGCGAGCGAACCAAATCACCAAGCAGCTTCAGCAAATCAAAGAAATTGAGCCTGAGGAAGAAGAGTCCGACGACGAGTTGGCGGAAAGCGATGTGGCGGAAGCGATGACGCCTGAAGAAGAGGCTCGCCTGAAGACAATCCGAGCGTGGGACGCTCTGAAAGAATCGCTCGAAAACGAACTCGGTCAGTTGAGGTTATCGCTGGCAAAGTCGCAAAAACAACGTGCAAAGACTCAGCGTGAAAGAATCGCCGTCGAACATGGTGTCGAAAAAGCGATGGTGATGAAGGAACGCGACGAGGTCCGAAAGACGTTCGTTCTGATTCGCGGGCAGTACGACGCTCCCGGGGAAGAAGTCCAACGCGGCGTCCCAGGATTCCTTCCGCCGCTGGAGCCCCAATCTGAAACACCGTCCCGCATGGATTTGGCCGATTGGATGGTGTCTCCTGAAAACCCGCTGACCGCACGCGTGGCGGTGAACCGTTTCTGGCAACTCTTTTTCGGCGTCGGGCTGGTCAAGACGTCCGAGGACTTCGGCAACCAAGGCGAGGTCCCAAGCCATCCTGAATTGTTGGATGAATTGGCGGTGTCGTTTGTCGAGTCAGGATGGGATGTCAAAGCGTTGCTCAAGCGAATCGTGATGAGCAAAACGTACCGCCAATCTTCGCGAGCCACTCCGGATGAATTCAAAGCGGACGCGGAAAATCGGCTGCTCAGTCGCGGCCCACGCTATCGGTTGGATGCCGAAATGATCCGCGATCAAATCCTGTTTTCGAGCGGACTGCTGTCCACGCGAATGCACGGACCGAGTGTCAAACCGCCGCAGCCGGACGGGTTGTGGAAAGCGGTTTCGATGACGGGCGAACGTTTCCGGCCCGACCAGGGCGAATCGATCTATCGCCGCAGCATCTACACGTTCTGGAAACGTGCGATGCCGCCACCGCAAATGACCATCCTCAACGCACCCAATCGTGACGCTTGCATTGCTCGCCGCGAAAGAACCAACACGCCGACCCAGGCTTTGTTGCTGCTCAACGAAAGTGAATACCTTCGTGCTGCCGGGCAATTGGCTCAGTCCACCTTGGCTGAACCTGCCGAGGACCGAATCTTGTTCGCCTATGAAACCGTCACGGCCAAACTCCCAGATTCGAAAGAGGTCGACGTTCTTCAAACGCTGTTGAACGATCTGCGTGACGAATACGCCAGCTCACCCAAACTGGTTGACGATTTGTGCGAGGGAGTGTTCGTCGACTCGCCTCAAGACAAAGTTGAACTCGCCGCTTGGACGGTACTGTGCAACACGCTCTACAACCTCGATATCACCAAGACCAAAGATTGAATCGCCATGCATAATCACATCACCTCGACAAGCGAAAATCGTCGTCGGTTCTTGGCCAATGCCGGCATGGGACTGGGGACGACAGCGCTCGCATCGTTGGTCTTGGGACCAAAGCTCGCAAGCGCCGCGGCCCCCAGCGCCGCGTCCGGTGCACCATCCGATATCCCGACGGGTTGCCACTTTGCTCCCAAAGCAAAACGCGTGATCTTCTTGTTCATGGCGGGAGCCCCCAGCCAAATCGACTTGTTCGATTACAAGCCGGAACTGGTCAAACAGTTCAATCAACCGTTGCCGCCATCGGTCAGCCAAGGCCAGCGTGTGACCGCCATGACACGTGGCAAAGAACAACTGATCGTCCCCAGTCGCTTTGGTTTTTCGCAACAAGGCGAAAGCGGCATGTGGATGAGCGATCTGTTGCCGCACCTTTCGACGCAAGTCGACAAGTTATGCTTCATTGATTCGATGCACACCGAATCGATCAATCACGACCCCGGTAAAACCGCGTTCTGCACCGGTACGGAACTGCCAGGCAAACCAAGCATGGGAGCGTGGTTGAGCTACGGATTGGGAACCCTCAACAAGGACTTACCAGACTACATCGTGATGCCATCGGCTCACTGGAGCGGCAAGGTCAACGTGCAAGCGTTGTACTCGCGCCTTTGGGGCAGCGGTTTCTTGCCGTCCAAGCACCAGGGCACCAGCTTCCAAACGTCGGGCGATCCGGTCCTGTTTCTTTCCAACCCCAGCGGCATTGATCCAGCGATTCGGCGGCGCATGCTCGATTCGCTTGGCGACCTCAACCGCAAACACTTCGGTGAGATCGGTGACCCCGAAATCGAAACAACCATCGCTCAACAAGAGATGGCGTTTCGGATGCAAACGTCGGTCCCCGAACTGACGGACATCTCCGACGAGTCTCCTGAGACACTGGCGATGTACGGCGAAGAAGTGAACAACCCGGGTTCTTACGCCCGCAACTGTTTGCTGGCCCGTCGGATGGCAGAACGTGATGTTCGCTTCATCCAGTTATTCCATCGCGGGTGGGATCATCATTCGAAGTTGCCGGCGAACTTACCTGGGCAGTGCCAGGATGTTGACCAACCGACCACAGCGCTGCTGAAAGATCTCGAGCAACGTGGATTGCTCGAAGACACCCTGGTGGTCTTCGCCGGTGAATTCGGCCGAACGGTTTATGGCCAGGGCAAATTGGACATGGACACCTATGGTCGCGATCACCACCCCAGGTGCTTCACTGCTTTGTTGGCAGGCGGCGGCGTCAAAGGCGGGATACGACACGGTGCGACGGATGAGTTCAGCTACAACGTCGTTGCCGACCCGGTTCATGTTCGTGACCTGCATGCCACGATGCTTCATCTTCTTGGCGTCGACCACAAACGGCTCACATTCCCGTTCCAAGGACTGGAACAGAAATTGACCGGAGTCGAGCCCGCTCGAGTGGTCAAAGAGATCATTGCCTAAATCGATTCAAAGGCTTCTCCGGTAAAGCCGACCTCTTGGCATCGAAGAGGTCTGGCTGGGGAGAGTCGTGCCGTTTTGAGGTGCTGCGCCAGTACTGTCTTGAGAACCCCGCCAGTGCCGGAAGTCGTGCAGTTTTGAAGTGCCATGCTCACAAGGTTGAAATCACCCTCCTGAACGCAGTTGGGGAGGGTCGGAATGCGAGTGTTCAGCGAGAATTCCGGGGAGGGAGTGCGCGCCGTTTCCCATACCCGAGCCTCAACCTCTCCCCAAACTTCGTTTCGGGAGAGGTGCGCTACGTGGAAATCTGCCGAAAAGCGGTCTCAGAATGCTGCTCGGCCTCGCGGGAGGGTGATGGCATCAATGATTTCTGGGAAAACTCTTCAATTCAGACGAATTTGCGCAAATTGTGTGAACATTCTCAGGAATGAATTCGGTGACGATTTCCTCGCTGGCTTTCGAGCGAGCATTGGCATCACCGTTTTCTTATCGCACTCTTGAGAATCTTCAATGGAATCCACTTCCCAACACCCGCACCGCGGGACTCGCGTGGGGTTCACGCTGGTTGAGCTCCTCGTTGTCATCGCCATCATCGGAGTTCTGGTCGGCTTGCTTCTGCCCGCTGTCCAAGCCGCCCGCGAAGCCGCTCGACGGATGAGCTGCAGCAACAACTTCAAGCAACTCGGTCTGGCCCTGCACAACTACCATTCCGCCTACAACAAACTGCCAATGCATGGCGGCGGAACTCACCCCACGGTTGCCACTCATCCTTGGGTCAACACAACGACCGGTAACAACATGCGACTGAGCATGCTGGTTGGATTGATGCCATTTGTCGAGCAACAGGGACTTTGGGAGTTGATTGCCAACCCGAACGACTCTGACAGCGACGGCACAATTGATTTCCCTGCCATGGGACCAACACCTGAAAACATCGACTACGTTCCGTGGGCAACCGACATCCCCACGCTGCGTTGCCCAAGCGATCCTGGCAAGGGGTTGCCATCATTGGGACGGACCAATTACGCCGCCAACCTGGGCGACTCAACCGACTACATGCGTGATGGATTCGTGTATGTGCGGAATGATTCACCGGTTCTGCCATACGCAGCCACCTCGGCCACTTCCCAGCGAACCAACGCCGCCCATCGTGGCATGTTCGTTGTTCACAAGTTGACTCAATTTCGTGATGTGCTCGACGGATTGTCCAACACCATTGCCATGGGCGAACTGACCACGGACTTGGGTGACAAAGACGCTCGAACCAGCCTGACTGCCGGTGGCACGTACAGCACCAACAACAACCACTGGACCATCGTCGTGACACCAAACTGGTGCGAACAACACCTTGATCCCGAACGGCCTCAATTCTGGCGTCCAGAAGCTCCTGTAGTAGGGGCCACGTCCGGACGCGGCTACCGATGGGCGAGCTTCAATCCAACATTCACGATGGTGCACACGGTTCGGCCGCCGAATTCGGAGATTTGTTCCGCTGGTGCCGTCAACCGCAACAACCTAATGTCGGTGTCCAGTCGTCACCAAGGTGGTGCTCATATCCTGATGGGTGACGGTGCGGTCAAGTTCATTACCGATTCGATCGAAGCCGGAAATCAAACGAACCGTATGGTCTATCAATGGGGAACCGCGGCGTTCAACAACGCTCCTGGATCCGAAAGCCCTTATGGCTTGTGGGGAGCCTTGGGAACTCGCGCGTCACGCGAAGTCATCGACGGCGAATTCTGATCCACTTGATCGACACGCAAAAGGAAACGCCCGGTCAGCAATTGCTGCCCGGGCGTTTTTTGTATCACCGAGCTGGTTGCCCGAGTCACTCTTTGGGTGGCTTCACGCCGTTCTTTTCCGAGCCAGCGTTCGCGGCTTCTTCTGCCGCGACCATTTCTTTGTACTCTTCGATGCTTTGTTCATCTGCGCTGTCTTTCACATTGACAGGCTGTGATCCGCCACACCCCAAGCAACTCATCATTAGTGCCAGACAGCTGACTTTCTTCACACTCAAATTCATCGTATTACTCTGCGGAAAAGCGAATTATCAAACCAAAGGTTTCATAAAGAAAAGGGGATGATTGATCGCTTGAATCCTAGCATCACGATGCGATCCTGCGAACTCTTATTGCTGAAGTAGCGAAAGCGAAACGCAAAATTCTTGAGGCTCAAAACAATCTCGAATACGATGCACCATGAACCATCTGGAGCCGTGTTCGCGGAGATCACTTTCCGATGGCTGGCGTGTTCTCGAGCCATTCATCGACGATGCTTGACAGACGTTGGACTTTGTCAGCGTCCTGTGCGGCGAGATCGTTTCTGTCATCTGGATCTTCTTGGAGATCGTAGAGTTCTTTGCCGCTTGGTCGGACGATCAGCTTGTCCCATCCGTCGATGACGACACGAGCTTGCAAGCCGTTGTCGATGTCATCGAGTTGTTCAAGATCGCTGTCGTGGTCGTAGACGTCCACGAAGATTCGGTTTCGCTGACGCAGTGCCTCGGGATCGCGCAGATCCAAACCGGACATTTCCTTGGGAGGCTCAATCCCGCAGGCTTTCAGAATGGTGGGAGCGACATCAATGTTGCTGGCAAGCGTCGATGAATCTCGCTGAGGTTTCACGGCCCCGGGATGCGTGATGATGATCGGCGTCCGAATCCCAGCTTCCACGGGCTCACGCTTGGAACGAATGCTCGTGTTCATCCGGTTGGGATTTTGCACCCAGCCGTTGTCGCAGGTGTAGACAAAAATCGTGTCTTCGTAGAGTCCCTTGTCTTTCAAGTACTGAATGATCTGCCCGCAACCTTCGTCCAACCATTCCACATTGGCCCAGTAGCGAGCGGTTGGTTCATTGGGAGCGATGTCTTTGTACTTGTTGACCAAACGGTCGGGAGCGTTGTGCGGTGCGTGCGGCAGGAAGACTCCGTACCAGATGAAGAAAGGTTTATCGTCCTTCACGGCGGAATCGACGAAGTCGTACACCGGTTTCATCGTGGTTCGCCCGATCTGCAAACCCACATCGCCGTGACGTCCGCCTCGCGAAACGTCGCCGTGGGTCATGGCGTCGGTGAAACCATGATCCAGCGGGTTTTCTTCCCACCACTTTCCAGTTTGCAAAGTTGCGTAACCATTGTCCTTGAGCGACCGGATGAACGAGGGCTGCTGGTGCAACGGTGCGGTCATTTGCTTCCGCAGCGATGCAAAGACCTTCTTGTTCGTTTTGCGGTTCAGGGCGGTCGGCATCACGGGATCGTTGCCGCGAATTCCGGTCTGATGCGGATACAAACCGGTTGCGAGACTTGCCAACGAAGGCCGGCAAAGCGGCGCTGTGACATAACCTCGCTCATACACCAAACCAGACTTCGCCAATTGGTCGATGTTGGGTGTCTGGATATGCGGATGTCCCATGAACCCATAATCGGTCCACGATTGGTCATCGCTCAACAAGAAAACAACGTTGGGTTGTTTGGCCTGCGTTTGGTCAGCCGGCCAAGCTCCGGCGATCAACACCAAACACACGGCAACGAGGGAGATTCGGATACAGTTCATGCTTTCTAACTTCATTATCTCAGGTGCAGTGATTTTCGATCGCGACTGAATCTGCCGCGAGGGTTTATGGTTTGCGAGGAACCCATGTTTCGGGAGCGTCCAGCATGAGCGGTTTGTGAAAGACCGTCAGTTCGTCGCCTTGAGTTCGCATCCAATCTTTCAGTTCCGCCAGCAGACGCGATCGAACGTTGGCCGATTTGGGATCGTCTGCCAAGTTCTCGGTTTCGTTCGGGTCGTTGGTCAGGTCGTACAGTTCAAACTCAGGTCGTCCGTGATGGCTTGCGACAACCTCTGCGGCACGAGGATCACGCTTGGCCGCCTCGGTCCACTCCTTGAAGTAGTCCCCCGATGTGGCACGCAGCAACAAATCGATGTGCGTCGTGAACGCAAACTCCGGATGCGGGTTCCAGATCAATTTGTACTTGTCGGTTCGAATGCTGCGGCTCAGGTAGACGTTCATCATCTTGTCGCCGCTGTGCGTCGTGAAGATTCGCTCGCGATGACGTTTGGATGGATCCTGCAACACTCCGGCGAATGACTTCCCATCGATGCCTTGGGGCACTTCGCCACCACCGACTTCGATCAAGGTTGGCAAGATGTCGACCCAACTGACCATCGCGTCGGTGCGTGAACCAGGTTCAATCATTCCTTCGCGAGAAACGATGAGCGGGATGCGTGTGCCTTCGTCGTAGAGCGTCCATTTGCCAAATGGGAACTGAGCCCCGTGGTCACTTGAAAAGAGAAACAAACGATCTTCGGCCAGGTGTTCGTCAACCAATTGCCGCAGTTCACCGAGGTAGGCGTCCAAGTCCTTGACCTCTTGCAGGTAGCGAGATCGCTGGACTCGAGTTTGTGGCGTGTCGAGCAGCTTCACCGGCAGCGACATGGATTCCGGATCCACGGTGGATTCACTTGGCCACGGAACGTGCGGGTTGGACACTCCAACAAACAACGCCAGCGGTCGCGAATCAGTTCGGCTTTCGAGAAACGCCTGGACGTTCTTTCGCACCGCGGGAATGTCCTGTGCTCGGTCGTGTGTATCGAACTGATAGTCCGGTGCACTTCGCGAGTGGGCCACCTTTCCGAACGCCACCGTCTGGTAGCCCAATTCATTCAAGACGACCGGCAGCTTCAACACATCCTCGTGTGGGTACGAGTGGTTTTCCTCCGCGCCATTTCGTGCGGGCATCAACCCCGTCAACAACGCGGCCCGACTCGGGGCACACGATGGGCTGGCGACGAAGGCACGATCGAACGTCATGCCTTCCTGAGCCAATTGATCGATGGCGGGCGTTTCGATGTTGGTGCCGCCATACAGTGCCAAGTCCGAGGCGGACAAATCGTCCGCCAGATAGACCACAATGTCGGGCTGGCGTTCGGTGTCCTTCGCCGTTGCAATCGCAGCACCGAAGAAAACCGTGATCGCCAGTCCAGTCAAACAGTTCTTGAGCTTGCTCATCACTATCGCCCATACACCTTGGCTTTGGGGTCACCACCGGAAAGCAAGTACGCGATCAAATCACGAACTTCCTCGGCGTTCAAAGAATTCAACATGTCCGTCGGCATCTGCGAGATCGGCGAGTCTTTGACTGAGATGACTTCGTCCGGTTCCACGACGACTGGTTTCACCGTCTCGCCAGCCTTGCTGACGGGATGGATTTCCATTCGGTCCTCATTTTCGACCATCAACCCGGTCAGCACGCGACCGTCTTCCAGCAACACCACCTTGGACCCGTATTGATCACTGATGACTTTGCTGGGTTCGATGATGGATTCGAGCAAGTAGTTGGCGTTGAATTTGTTCTTCACCGTTGTCAGGTCGGGGCCGATGTCGCCCCCGAGTCCATCGAACCGGTGACAAGAGGCACACTGTGCGGCGTGGAAAAGATTGCGGCCGCTTTCATAGTTGGCCTGACGCAAGGCACCGCCGGTGTGCTTGCTCGCTTCTGCCAAAGTCCATTTTTTGCCTGGTCCCTTAGGAGCGGTGATTTCAAAATCGGGGACAGGGTTGAAGTCTTCGCCGCTGATGTCGGAAAGTTCTTCCCGCTGTGCGTTACTGAGATGCCCCAACACTTCGTCTCGCAAGTTCGCGAGGAACTTGCCGTAGCTGTTGCCGCCGCTGTATTTCGCGGCTTGGTTGATGAACTGGATGTACGCCCGAAGATTGTCCATCGTCCAACCATCACGCAGGTTTCGCAGCATGAACGCGTAGTTGATTTCGTGAGACGGCGGCTGGTTCTCCAGCATCTTCACGACTCGCGAACCGTAACGTTGGTTGCGTTGAAAATCAACGTTTTCCACCCAAGCGGGTACTGTCGGTTTCGCGTCCGTCATCAGGGCGATTGCTTTATCGATCACCGTGGGTGATTCCAGATAGACCAGCAAGCGAACCAGTTCGGTGTTCACGTCTTTGCTTTTGTTCGGAAGCAAGGCATCGAGCTCTTCGATGACCCGTTCGCGTTCTTCCGCGGTTGGTTCACCAAGCCGAATGAAGGTCAACGCGTAGGCTCGCAGCAGTCCGAGCAGTTGCGGTTCGGGCAATTCGCTGGGGTTCATGTCCAACAACGCGTTCACCAAGTCGGACCGATGGGATTCATCCCCGCGCCGTGCCAGAGCGACGGCGCCGGTGATCCGGGCTTGCGTGTTGGATTCGTCGAAGACTTTGTCGGCCCATTGCTCGGTCGGTTGCGACTCGACAGCGATTCGTGCCGCGTAACGAAGCCAACGATCGTTGCTCGAAAGATGGGGCCATGCCTTGGCGACTGCGTCCGCGTGCTCTTTCCCGTGGAAGACTTCCAAGCTTCGGCGTTGTTGGCGAGCTTCTTCACCAGGGATCGGGGCCGATACGGGTTCGGTCGAGTCGTCGCCTTCGTACGTGATTCGGAACAGAGCGGACTGAGTGCCACGTCCACCAACGGTGAAGTACAACGCACCGTCCTTGCCCACGATGGCATCGGTCACAGGCAAAGGTGCTCCGTAACAAAACGCTTCTTGGTGAGCTTTCCAGCCAGCCCCATCGGGTTCCGAGTGAATCGCGTAGATCGTTCCGAAGGTCCAATCGAGTGCATAGATCGCATCTTGATACTTGGCGGGGAACTTGGCTCCTTGGCCGCCGACCACACCGGTCGGGCTGCCGGGGCCGATGTTCAAGACGGCTGGCAAGCTATCCTCGTAGTACTCTGGCCATTTCCCTGAACCACTTCGCCATCCGTAGTCCGATCCGCTGACGGCATGGTTGATTCGCGTTGGGCGGTACCATGGCGAACCGAGGTCCCATTCCATGTCAGCGTCATAGGTGAACAGGTCGCCGGCACGGTTCAGTGCGATGTCGTATTGGTTGCGATACCCCATCGAGGTGACTTCATGTTTGTTCGTCTTTGGATCAAAACGGGTGATCCAACCGCCGGGTGCGAGTCGACCGCGAGCGTGTCCGTTGGCGTCCCATTCGCGTGGCAATAGCAGGTCTTCGTTCCAAGTCGGGACGCGTGATCCAGCGATGATGGACTCGTCCGGCAGATTCGTGTGGTTGCCCGCGGCAACATAAAGAGCGTCACCGTCCTCGGTTGGAATCACCGCGTGGTTCCCGTGTTCTCCGCCACCATGCGTGCCAAACAATTCTTCGGCGTGATCCAGCAAACCGTCGCCGGTGGAATCCGTGACGCGATACATCGGGCTGCTTCCGCGATTGAAATACAACGCACCGTCGTGCCAGGTCATGCCTTGAGCTCCCGACACCTTCACGGGCATCTTCTCAACCTTGACGCCTGATTCGCCGGTTGCGTTGGAATGGCTTTCATCGAGCGTGATTCGATACAAACCTGCTTCGCCTTGATCACTGGCGTACAAGCGACCTTGATCGTCGGTCGTCAACGAGACCCAACTTCCTTGGCGGACTTTGGGAACTTGGTAAACGAGTTCGACTTTGAATCCATCGGCCACCGTGACTTCGTCGGCACTGAATGAAGTGTCCCCGGATGCCTGGTCCGTTCCGACGCCCGGTTTTCCCCATGGCGATTTTCCAAAATTGCCCAGCGACTTGGCGGCAACGTTCCACTTGGAATCATCGTAAGCGGCGGTCTTCCAATCACCGGTGGCTGCGTTGGCCAGTTTCCAGTTCGGGCTCGAGATGACTTGATGAACGGTTCCATCCTCGGTTTCGACTTCGAGTTTGAAAACGAAAGCGGCCACGCCACCCCGGTTGCCGGCTTTCACTGCGATTTGATTCTTGCCTGCTCGGACAAACTGACGAGCATCCAGTTGTTTGATGGGATACTTCCAATCGGGACAATCGCCGACAGGTTTGCCATTGATCCAAACGGTCGCTTCGTTGTCGCAGGTGGCATACAAGCGGGCCGAGCGAATGGCTTCTTTGGATCCCTCGGGCATGAATTCGAACTGATGCCGCAGATAGAGCGGGTCGTTGGATGAGGGTTGATCCTGACGCCAAATCCATTTTGGTGTTGTTGACTTGGCAACCCAATCAAACGCGGTTGCGGCCGAAGGTTTCTTGGCGTTCTTGCCTTTGGAGGCAGCTCCACTTTGCACGTAAGAGTTCAACACGGACTTGGCGTTCGCGGCATCCAGCTTTTGAAGTTGAACGTCTTTGAACTCACAAGTCATCGACGGCCCGGCGTGCAACTGCAACGCTAGAATTCCGCTGCGGCGAGCTTCCGGGTGATTGTCGGTCAGGTCCATCGTCGTGACGCCGTTGACCTGGTGAATTTGCCGATCGCCCACCGCGATGATCGTCAGTTCATTCCATTCCCAATCGACCAGCTTTTGCGAGCGGTCACCGACCTCGCCGACCACCTTGGGTTTGCCATCCGCACCGACTTCGACCTTTTGGAATCGTTTGGCGACGATGCCACGCCATTTTTCCGCGTAGAGCATTCCAAAGAAGTCGGGCGATTTGTGCAGGTCCGCTTGATAGCCTTTGACGACAAAGTCTTTAGGATCGATCAGTTCGCTGCGATATTGCACGCCGCTGTTGTTGCCGCGAAAACGGACTTTGGTTTTGAAGACAAAGTCGCCGACCTCTCCGCCCTGCCACACCAAGAATGTGTTGCCCTTGGTTGGATTCTCTTTCGTGGTTTCGCCATGAATGACTCCATCGCGAACGGACCAAAAGGAATTGTTCCCGGCCCATCCAGATAGGTCTTTCCCGTTGAACAAGTTTTCAAAGGAATCTTCCGCCTGGACGGAAAGAGAACAGACAAACGAAAGAACGAGACACGCGCGTGTCAAATATCCGATGTAGGTCACGGTGGCTTTGCAAAGAGGTGGGAGGAAACAAGTTGGGCGTCGTTCCAAGCTGGCCTTCGATAGGACCAGGGCTTGATGTCGATCAAACGCCGCTTTCGATCGCGTCACGCATGGAACAGCTTGCTCGAGCGGTTCACTCGGGCTGATGCAACGAGCATGTTGAATGCGTTGAAGATGCAGGCGGGGAGCCTGCGGAGGTGGGTTGTTGTGGTGGGACTTGGGACGGCAGTTAAACGTATAGACTGCCGTCCCAAGATGATCATAGATGCTCTGAGGACTCGTTCAATTGGCCTCGACTAAAATCGAGCCACTGAATTCGCCATCGAGACCCCATCGATTCTGTTTCTTAGTCACGGAAACAGGCGATCCGTTGACTGAAACCGATTGCATGTCGTCCAGTTCAGGTAAATCCAAGTTTGCGGTGATTCCCTCGGGCAACTCGACGGAAAGCTTAAAACCCGATTCGCGATTCCAGTCCACATGGATGGGGCCATGCTCGGTTGGCACTTTTCCGCGAGCGAATTTCAGGTCGCCCAAGCACGGACGCACGAGGACTTGCTCCCAACCTGGGCGGACAGGTTGGATGCCAAGCACATGACGCGGCAAGAGGTTTGCTGGTGCGGCACCCCAAGCGTGATTCCAATCCTGATTGGGTTTGTACTTCATTTCCCAGGCTTCCCAAGTGATGGTGGTTCCGCTGCTGACCATGTGTTTCCAACTGCGATCGCCATCGGCCAACATCAATGCCAATGCTTTGTGCTCGCCGCCGTTTTGAAACAACGCGTCCATGAAGTACTGAGCCGCATACACGCTGCAGTCCATGCCTTTGGTTTTCAACCATTCGACAACGCCGGCCTGTTTGTCGTCGGGCACCAAGCCGAACGCCAACGGAAAGAAATTCGCATGAATGCTGCTGTGTTCCGTGCCAACTCCGTCGCGGTAAATCCCAGCCTCTTCATCGAACAGCGTCGCTTGGAAGGCCGTTTGGGCCAAATCGGCGCGGGCCGCGAAAGCATCCTCGTCCGCGGTCTTTCCCACCGCCATTGCCATCTCGGCCATTTGCTTCAGGGCCTCGATGTGAAATGCGTTGACGACCGTGTTGATCTCAGTGAACACAAACCCGTCACGTTCTTTCTGCGGCCAATCGACGATGTCGTGGCGACTGCGATCCAGTTCAGCACTGCGAACCAGTCCATCATCGGCGCTGCGATGCAAAAGCGTTTTTGACTTCAGTGATTCGTAGCGTTGTTGCAACCACTTTGTGTCTCCGGAGTTCATCCATTCCGCATGAGCCATGAAAACCATGTGCGGAGCCCACTCGGTCGGCCACGTGCCGTTTTCCATCAACCAGTCAAAGGTTCGAGCGGCCATGGTGACGTGATCGTCCGTGGCATAGTGGCTGAGCTGATTCAGATAGGCATCGGCTTCGTAGGGGATCCGTTCTCGGTCACCATCAACGTAAACGCCCGCGAAGGTGGTGGCTTTGATGCTGTACTTGCACAGATCCCAAATGCGATTGAGTGTTTCATCGGAACATTCAAACGAGCTCGCGTCATCGTTCCATGTCTTTGAATATGCGGCACGTCGACGAATTTGATCAAACGCGAAATCTGCTTCGAGCCCTTCGATCTCGATCCAGCGAAACGGCATCACGGACTGCCATGCGGATGGCGTCAGGACGGCGGGCGGATTCGCATTCATCCGTCCCGATTGTTGAATGTTGCGTTCGTCAACGGGCGTCGGCACGATCCAATTGCCTCGTTGCTGCCCTCGACGAACAGACGTCATGCCATACCGAACTGTTCCGGGTGGAGTTCGGTCGATGCGTCCTTCTTTGAGTTTCTCGCCAAAGTGCAAGTTGACCGTCCCACGTCCGTCGGAGAGAACAGGCATGACGATGTTCCCAAACGCGACCTTGCCGAAATCAATCAACGTGACTTTGTCGTTGATCCGTTTGACCGACACGGGTTCGTGCTCGGTCAGCGACACATGTTCGCTCGCCGGGATCAATGGCAACTCTTTGATGAACAGATTGCGGAAGCGATAGGTTTGACCCTTCTCGCCGTGGTGCTGAATGCCAATGAAACCGCTGGAATCCATCGCGTCTCGAAAGCGAACGGTCTGGACCCCGTTGAGTTCGATCGTGATGACATCATCGATGCAAGTGATGGTGTACCGATTCCAACCGTTGCGATTGAGTGCGTCACGGACACGCGGTTCGGCAAAGAAGTCTTTCGACTCCTCTTCGTGAGCAAGGAATTGCTTCGTCGAACGGCCTTTTGTGCTTGGCCAAATCCAGCGGCGTCTCGCTTCGTCAAACAGTCCGCCAGACCAACGTCTCTCCGAGCCATCGCATTCGGCCTGATACCCGTACACCTTCTTTTCCGCATCTTCGTCCACGTGACAGCGAAACATCACGCCCGAATTGGATGGTCCTTCGGGTAAATGAATGTCAACGCTCAGCCGAAAATTGGAGTACTTTTTCTCTGTCACCAAGAAGAACTTCTTGTCCGCCGTCAGGTGAATTTCGCCATCCACCACGGAGGCTTCTCCGTGGGGATACGGATTCCGCCAACCGGACAGATCCTGCCCGTTGAACAGAGGTGTGTAGCCACGACTGAGGAAGCTGTCGCGCGCCTCCTCGACACTGGCGTCAAACTGCGGTTTGGTGATGGTCGCCAACGTGTCGTCTGCTTGAGCAAGCGTATCGGCAAGGAACAACAGAATGAATCCAACGACAATTCGACTGTACTTCACGGTGTAGAACTCAGGAGGGTGGGGATGAGGCGGGGAGTCAATCGGCTATTCGCCTTTGCCGATGTCACCGGCTTCAGTCGCTTCTTTCGCTTCCGCCGCGATCATCGCATTGTATTCGTCAATCTTGGACTGGTCCAAATCGGCCAGATCATTGGTGGGTTCGGAGGATCCGCATGCTGTGATGAGTCCCAATGGAAGCAGCAACATTGCCAAACGAAGTGTCTTGAACATCGATAAACAGACCTGGTTTTGAAGACAAAAGTAGGAAAGGAAAAAGCCTCGCCACCAACGGTAGCGAGGCTTTCGAAACATGGACAACTTTGACTCAGAACTCTGAGTCGATGACTTCTTTGTTTGCACGAGTGCCCAAGGCTCCCCACAATCCGTAGGGGCTTTGAGCACCAGCAACCGTTGCGGGCGAACCGTGATAAGAGATCATGGCTTGGTTGCTGTTACCCGCTTCGATGCTATCAGTGACAAACTTCACCGCACCATCGCCCATCAGAACGTGTGCGCCACCTTGGTGACGGCTCGAGACGGTGACGTTCGAATCGTTACTGGTGTATCCGCCCGTGCACACGCCGGAGTTAGGCGGCAAAATTGTGTGGACTTGCGAATGCATGTGCACAGCGTCGTGCCAGCGGTAACCGCGAGAGTTTGCAACGTTCACGGAAGATCCTGCAGCAGCGATCCAAAATTGAGGTCGCGCGGGATCATGGAATTGATCCATGTATCGAGGGTTGCGGCGACATTCGGCTCGGCCGTGTCCGCTGCGATCGTTGTAGGCGTTCGCGGTTGGGAACGATGTTCTCACATCTCGATCACCAAGGTCGGTTGCCAATTCGCCACACATGATCGTGTTGCTGAGACCATCCAGGGTGTCGCGGAATTTCATTCGACGAGTCATGACAAACATGCCGCGGTGGACTTTGCGTGAACGTTGCGACAAAGTCGAATTGTTCTCGGTGTAAGGAACCGTTGCGCCACGCGATTCGAGTGTGACATTGATGGGCCCTTCGCGTGACATCACGGACGAGTCACCGGTGCAGGCACCGTAGTTGGTTCGGCCGAGCGATGGCAAACCGCTGCCTGGATCACTTGGGCAACGGAACGTTGGAATCGTCGTTCCCCAAGGACCGTAATCGATGCGTGCCACGCCGGGCCCCATCGCTTGCCATGGAGTCGCTCTCGTGGAGCCGTCCGCGTTGAAACCGAGTGGGTTGCTGATTTGCTCCCACAATGCTTGCTGTTCAATGAATGGAAGGACGCTGATCAGAAACGATCCGCGGCGGTTGATGCTGTCGGTTCTGTTGTCGCCTGCATAGATCTGCTGGCCACCGACTCGGTCCGTGCCGGTGCCATGAATTGGCATACCGTTGTATGCCGAGTGATAGTTGTGGATGCCCAACCCAATTTGCTTGAAGTTGTTGCTGCAGCTCATACGGCGAGCTGCTTCCCGTGCGGCTTGAACAGCCGGCAATAAAAGTCCTACCAGCACACCGATGATCGCAATGACCACCAGCAGCTCAACAAGTGTGAAGCCAGAATGCTTTCGTTTCATCTTGGACAATCCCAAATCGAATAAGAGAAGAAGAGTGAAACGAGCGTGTGGATGCTAAACGCGGTAAACGAAGGCGTCACAGTTTCGGCCACCACAAATCCGCTCGTATGCGACTATTCCCGTCCTTGCGGCCCGGCTTTGCGGCAAATCATCCGAAAAATGTGTTTTTATCGATCCATTGGCACTGAGTGATTGGGAGTCAGCTTCTGTCGCTGAGATGCCTTGTCGAATCTCGTCTACCTGCACGGGCACGCCGCCTTTCGATCGTGCGACTTAACCGTTCAATATGCTGCTTTGATTGCCGAGCCGTGCCTCACCACCGTCTGGTCCGCATTTCGTCGAAGCTTTCGTTCTGCAAACCGCTAGCGAGCTCGATGCATGATGCAGTGGCAACAAATTGATGGTTGGCTACCAAGAACCCACCGAGCGGAGCGGCCTGTAGACGATCTATAGACAAGCCGCTCTGAGTATAAGATTTTGCTTCAAAAATCAAAAGATTGCCAGCAATTTGCGACGAAACCGGTTTCAACTCAAAATAGCGCACAAAAATTTCGCAAAACATGCTTCGGGTCGGGGGAAGAAGAACAGTGCCACCGGAAAGTTGGTGATACCTTCCACTCGATCGCAAACGGGAATGATTCCTTGGATTCGCAATCTCCTCCACCGAACAACGAAGTCTCGCAAGAAGAGTTCGTTCGATTGCTCTCAATGCATTCCAGCAAAATCATGTCGTTCATTCGCATCTTGACCATGAACCGCCAGGATGACGCGGAGGAGATCTTTCAACTGACCTGCATGGTCTTGTGGCAAAAGTTCTCGCAATACGAACCATCCGGCAACTTCTCCGCCTGGGCATCCCGCATGGCATACTTCGAAACACTGAAGTACCGAGAATCGAAACGCCGCATCAAGCTTCTCAGCGACGAGGCCATCGAATCGTTGGCCGAAGCCGCCATGCCGATCTCGGCGGAGCTGACCGATCGCCGAACCGCGCTGTCCGAGTGCATTCGGAAACTGTCCAACCCCGATCGAGATTTGATTCGCCAGCGATATTTCGAAGGTTTGAGCGTCGCGGAGATCTCTGAGAAAGCAGGCCGATCCACCCACGCGATCTATCGAGAGCTGAGCAAGATTCACGGCATGCTATCACGCTGCGTGGACCGATCCGTTGAGGAGGCATGGACATGAATTCGCGAGACCAACAACTCGATGAGCTTCGCACGCTGATTCTGAAGTCCCAAAGCGAAGACTTGAGTGAAGCGGAAACGATCGAGCTGAATCGTTTGATTCATTTGCCTGGCGGTGCCGAGGAAGCCGCTCGCCTGGTCGATCAGCTCTGCGCGTTCACCGACATCGGCTCATCCAATTTCTTGTCGCTTGAAGAAGAACAGTCGGGCGCACGCCAAGATTCTCACCACACCGCGCCGCCAGCTTTCAACACCGCTGCGTTCCCCGAGCCAGCCACCGAACGATCCAGACCCGTTGCCGCATCGCGGCCCAATCGGCCCCAAGCAGAAACGCATTCCAAGAATTGGACGCGAGCGTATTGGTTGGTGGGGTTGGCGGCGAGTCACTTGGTGATTGGTTCGTTCGCTTGGTCGCTCGCGAGACCGGCTCGCGAAGTCGCACCCATTGCAATGCAAACGGCGAAGGTGAAACCGCCTCAGATCGTATCAATGACCGCCTGCGTTTGGGGACATGGTGGAAACTCCGTTCCGACGTTGGGGAAACCCATTCATCAGGGCGAAGTCCTGAACTTGGTGGAGGGGGTCGCGGAACTCAAAACCGGCGACGGGACTCCCAACGAAGCCTTGGTGCGAATCGAAGGCCCCGCCAGCATCTTCATTCGTGATGATGGTCAACTCGGTCTCAATCACGGAACCTTGACGGCAAAATCATTGGGCTTTGGCAGTGAGCAGGTGTCGATCATCACGCCAATTGGATTGGTGTCCGTTGATGGGCAAAGTTACGTTGGCTTGGTTTCTCTGGGGGACTCGCATGAAGTCCATTTGTTCTCGGGACGAGCCTTCGTTCGGCCGCTGAGCACCTACGGATCCTCCGATGTTCGATTGGAAGAAGGCGACGCGGTCCGCCTTTCGACGGGAACAGAAATGGACTCGGGTGTGGTGCTGTTCGAAGCATCCATGGCTAGCTTCGCTTCGGCTCGATCCAACGCCTTTGATCCGCTCAGCCTGGACGAGAAGTACGTCAGCGCCGTTCTCGAATCGTCACCGGATATCTACTGGCGTTTCGAAGGCCTCGAAGGATCTTACCCGCAGCACGTCAAGAACGAAGGAAAACTGCCCGATTTGCACGCGTTGGTAGTCGGCAACCCTGGTTGGCGACAATACCGCGGCAATCGTGTTGCGGAGTTGGGACTCACCGATGCGGCCTCTGCCTTCACGACGGAAACATTGTGGCCCTCCAAACCGCTGGACAACTACACGATTGAAGCCTGGGCCAAACCGCAACTGTATCACCACGGCGAAATGATCTGCTTGGTCGATCCACTGGAGCGTCGAGAGGGGCGTCATGACCAAGCACTGTTGCTCGAAACGTTCGCGAGAGAATGGTTCTATGCGTTGAAGGTACTGGGGCCAAACCGCATTCGTTTCAATCACCGAACACCGCCTTCGGGAGTGGTGTTGGACGGGACGAATCTGGTCTCAGAGGATCCATACCAAGTTCGCGTGTGGCAGCACGTTGTGGCTCGCAAATCAGGCAACGAGTTGTCGCTTTGGATTGACGGGAATCTCGCGGCGCAGCAAGAAGATGAGGCTCCGCTTCCGGCCAACATGAAAATCTTGATCGGGCAAATTTACCCGACCAAGAACTATCGCCCCTATGTCGGCCAGATCGACGAAGTCGCGTTCTACGACCGAGCCCTGACGAAGCAAGAGATCCGAAAGCACATCCGAGCGTCCGGCCGACTCGTCGATTTTGATTGAACACCTGATCGCTTGGTCATGAGATAAAATTCATCGGCGCATCGAACGTCGATGATCTCGCGGCGTCCATTTTCAGGTTCAACACTAAGCCTTCAAATATCGATTGAACCAGGCGAGCGTTCTCTTCCACGCCAATTCAGCCGCGGCCTCGTCGTAGCGTGGAGTGGTGTCGTTGTGGAAACCATGATTGGCTCCCGGATAAACGTGTGACTCATATGGCACTTCGTTCGCTTTCAACGCTTCGTTGAACGCTTCCGCGCCGGCCATGATTCGGCGGTCAAGCTCCGCATTTTGAATCGACAGTGGAGTCTTGATCTTGGCCACATCCTCCGCATCCGGCTGACGACCGTAGAACGGCACGCCAGCATCGAGAACGTCGGGCAATCGAACCGCCAGTTGGTTGACCATGCCTCCACCAAAGCAAAAGCCGACCGCACCGACCTTCCCCGTCGAAAGCTCATGCGTGTCAATCCATTTGACCGCGGCAACGAAGTCTTCCGTCATTTCGTCTCCATCTCGACGCCTCTGCATCGCGCGACCATCATCGTCATTGCCGGGGTAACCGCCCAACGGTGACAAGGCATCGGGTGCCAACGCGAGAAAACCTTCGACCGCCAATCGTCTCGCGACATCCGCGATGTATGGATTCAATCCGCGGTTCTCGTGAATCACCACCACGCTTGGAAACTTTTCACCCGTCGCGGGTCGAGCCAGCAGGCCGCTGATTTGACCGCCGCCTTCAGGCGAATCGTATGTGACCGTTTCCGTCTTGATTCGCGGATCCGTCGCGGGGACTTGCTCAGCCCACGCGTAGTTTGGTGAGAGACTCTCTTCAAGTGCTTCAACCGTGACTCCTCCCACCGCAAACGCGGCGAGTCCCTTCAAGTAGCCACGTCGATCCAATCGGCCATGAGCAAAGTCGTCGTACAGATCAAGAACACGTTGATCGAATTGGTTTGCAGTCTTGCGTTTCATCGAATCGATTCCTCGTTACGGGGCAAGTTCAAAACGGATTTCGGATCCAATTTGGCTTGTGGCAATGCGGATCGCATTAGGCGTTTTGGCGTTAGCCACGGTTCCTTCCACAACAACCGTTCCCAGCGGCAAATCGGATCACCCATGGTAGCAACGTCCAGAGCTGACTTCTAGAAATCGGTCGCGTGGCGACGAGGCCGCACGACCGACAGAAACGTTCAACGCATCAGTTGCTGCTCGTGGCATCCATCGGTGGACGCTGTGGCCGATCGGGACGGTTGTCTTCCTGTTGACCGCCAAAGCCTCCGCGTCCGCCGCCTCGGCCACGGTCTCCACCGCGTCCGCGATCACCGCCACCGCCACGGTTGCCAAATCCACCACCTCCGAAACCGCCGCGTCCGAATCCACCACCTGGTCCGCCCCGGCCTCGATCAACGCGTTGCGCCATTTCATTTGAGTCCGGTGTGTCAGCTGCGGGGACCGATTCGGATGACTCATCAAAGGGCCCGGCAGCGACGCAGTAAAGATGTTTATTCGATCGAACGAACAACTTGCCATCGCTGTACGCTGGCGATCCGCTGAACGATTCGGTCTCGGTCGTCGTGCGATTGACGGCGAGTTGTTTCAGTTCGTCTTGCACGTCAAAGACAAACATGTCGCCATTGCCTTTGATGTAGTAGAGCTTGCCATTAACGACGATGGGTGACGCGTAGTCCGAGCCTCCTCGTCCGCCGCCCGAACTGCCGCTTCCACCCGACAACCGAATGCGGTCGATCATCTCGCCGGATTCTTCATCGGTGCGAGTCAACACGTCGTTGGCAATCATGTAGACCGTTCCGTTGTAAGCCACCGGCGTCGCGAACCGTCCTGATTCTGAACCGTTCCAAGCCACATGGGAATCCGTCACGTCGCCGGTTCCTCCTGCGCGGACCGCGATCGACCCGCTACCGCGACCTCCAAGGACGATCACAACGTCTTTGTCAACGACGGCGCTCGTGCTGGCTTGATCCGATTCGCCCGCCAAGGCGTACCAGCGAAGTTTGCCGTTGTCAGGGTTGATCCCCCAAACCTCGCCGGCAACTCCGACAACCAAGTCCACTCCGTTCTCCGTTTTCGCAAGTGCCGGCGTGCCCCACACGTTGTCGAGCCCCTTCGCTTCCTGACGCCAGATTTCTTTGCCGGTCGCTTTGTCCAATGCCACCAAAGCTTGACTTTCCGAAGAAGCCGTCACGATCACTTTGTCGTCCAACAAGATCGGACTCGACGCGGAACCCCAACGGTGCGGATCCGATTCGGTGCCCAGCGGAGTGTGCCACAATTGGTTGCCATCGAAATCAAATGCGAACGCGCCGGTCTTTCCAAAGAACACGTACACGTTTTCGCCATCGGACACGGGCGAGTGCGATGCGTAGCCGTGGGAGGGAACGCCGGCACCTGTGTAGGGATCTTCCGGCTGAACCGCGTCGATCGATTTCTCCCAGATCATTTCGCCTGATTTGGCGTCAACGCAAACGAGATGTCGTTTCAGATCATTGATGTCTCCAGGATTGGCACGATCGAGCCCGTAGCCGGAGTAGCACGTCACAAAGATTCGGTCGCCAACCACGATCGGACTGGAAACACCTGCCCCCGGAAGAGCCACCTTCCACTTCACGTTCTGTGTTGGGCTCCATTGAACCGGAACGGATTCGTCGCTTTTGACGACTCCCGATCCGTTCGGTCCTCGAAAGCGGCTCCAGTCTTCGGCATCGACAATGGAGTCGCACAACGCGAGCGACAAAAGAACGACCAAGTAACGTTGAAAACCGGTCATCAGTAGGAATCCTGGGAAAAGACTGCTGGAAAAGAAACCACGGGTGCTTCGTTGCGTCGCGAACCCATCGGGCCACGACAGAAAGTTTAGGGAAGTCGGCGGCCGGTTGGTGAAGCGACGTTTGGATCGATACAAAACTGCTCCGGGCCGCATCCAAACGGCGTCCATCAGCCACCGGCGATCCCGACTTGGGCCCAACGGTGCCGCTCGGACATTGAGTGGAACCCCGCAACATTGGTCAGGTTTCTACACATCTCGGCCAGCAATGCATGAGAAACACCTGTCCGGAAAGCACCGTTGGGCCCGTGATTTGCCCCGTGGCAGGCGGACTGGACGGCATCCAATCGCGGCAGATGCTGGCGTCTCTGATCCGCTCGAATCCGCCAGATTCCGTTGGCATCGGGCGGCGAACTTTTTGTAGGCTGCGGTTCAAAATGGCATGAACTACGAAAGATGGAGCCAAAGTGTCCGGGAATCGCCTCGATCCGCCGCCCGCCATGTGCCGCCTAAGTTCGGCCGGGCGATTGCGCACGTGCATCGTCATTGGCGTCGTCACGGTGTTTTCGTCGCTTGCCTTTGCCGCACAACTTTCGGCCCAGCAACCCGCCGCAGTCCAGCCCGCTGCAGTCCAGCCACCAGCAGTCCAAGAAAACGCGGCCCCCGCCGATCGCTACTGGGAGAGCCAATGGGCGTTTCGTGAGATCGATGTTGCCAAACTGGCCGAGCGACTGAGATCCATTGGGATCGATCTCGGCATCCCGTTGGAAGGCAACGTGACGGTGCAGTTTGAAGTTGGCGTTCCTTGGACGTCTCTCACCGACGGAGCCGCCTACCGATTCGATGGAACACTGACCAGCTCACGCTTGGTTGTCGACCGTTTCGAATTTCTCGATCTGCGAACCACGGTCCGCTATCGCGATGGTGTTGCCACGCTGAGTTCGTTGACCGGCTCAGCCGTCGAATCCGGCGAGGCTTCCAACGATCCAACGAAAGGCAACTTCACAGGAAGCGGTTCACTTGAACTGGTTCCTCAAGGCGACGCGTCCGCCAATTTAATAGTGGACAACATCTCGCTGGCCCCCATCACCAAACTGGTCGCCTCGTTGTTCCCATCCTACGAGCCAATGCTCCCGAAGGATGGTGAGCTATCCGGAGACGTCCAGTTTCGAGCTCCCATCCACCGTATCGATGACATCGCCAGCTACGACTTGGAGGGAACCTTTCAAGCCGACGCCCTGGAGCTTGGTGGATTGCCGCCGGCGGATTTGAAGGTCGGCAAAGTGGTCATACGGGACGGTCGTCTGCGAGCCGACAAGATCGATCTGCAAACAACGCCGACGTCGAATCCTTCCGCCGTTCGAATGATTGGCCGAGCGGACCTTCCGCTGACCGGCAACGGATCGTTCTCTTTCGAAGTGGCCGCGGACGACCTTCCGATCGGGCAAATGTCCAAATGGATCGCCGCCTCTGAATCATCCGAACAAGAAGGGCTCGTTCAGGGCAAACTTGATTTTCGAATCCAAGGGTCAGGTGAACTGAACGATCGAGCGGAACAATCGCAATGGAGCATCGCTGGGTCACTGGCGTCTCCATCGATCCAAATCGCGGGCGTCAACCTCGGCTCGTTCGAGCACGATGTTCGCTTCACGCCAACCAACTTCGCTCTCACGCCGCGGCGGCAAAGTTCTGAGCTCCCCTCACGCTTCAAGGTGCATCGTGTCGAGTCCGAATATCAACTCACGGAGACCGCTTTTGATTTGACATCGTTGACCGCCACTCTGTTCGGCGGACAAATCTCCGGCCAAGCGACCGTGCCTCGCCGTGATCAAGAAGACCTCGTCGTGGATCTCAATTTTCGTGACATTCGACCTGAGCTACGACTTCCTGTCTCGGACAGCATTGAACTGAAAATCGCATCGACGCTGTCAGGTGAGCTTGAATGGAAGGTCCCATTGAACCGGCTGTCCGATCCGGTCGCACATCGTGGGGCAGCAAAGTTGATCGCCTCGTCCATCATGTTGGGCGATGCTTCGATCGGTGATTTGAACGCGAACGTTTCGACCAACCAAGGTGAATTCCAGTTCGATCTGAATGGCGACCTCTTCGGCGGAACCGTTCAAGGTAACTCCACCGCACAACTGATTGCTTCGGATCAATGGAATGATTTGCCCGCACGGCTTCAAGCGTCCCAACTGAAGTTCGATGGCGTGTCGTTGGACGCGTTGGTTGATTTGTTGGCACGTCGAAAGATCGGGCTGACCGGAAAGGCAACCGGCAATGTCTTGGTCAACTTCGCATCACCAAGCGGTCTTGCTTCGACAAGCGGCCTCGGCCGAGTGATCCCAGACACAACGATCGATCTCGAGCTGTCGCAGCTCAAGTATCGTGCTCAGCCGCTTTCGAGAAAACTTCGATTGGCCGGCCGAATCGAAAACGACGTGCTCCGGATTCAGTCGCTCAGAGGCGACTACGCGGACGGTTCGCTCAGCCTGCATGGACTGGTTTATTTGGTCGATAGCGACCGACGGATTCACCCGCGATTCGACACGCGATTGGTGGCATCCCGCGTGGATTTGAACCGCGGACTTTGGTTCCTCGGTGACACCGCGGATCAGTTTTTAGGACGAGCCTCTGGAAAGGCAACCGTCACAGGTCACACTGAATCCATTCGTGTTCGAGGCAACGTCGACGGACGAGACCTGGACATCTACGGCCTTCCCGCGGGCAACGCTCACAGTGCGTTGGTCGCGACCGCGAATTTTCAATCGTCCAAATGGAGCGTCAACTTTCCGTCAGTGCGTTCTCGCGTTGGAGGAGGTCAATTGGAAGGCGGCCTGCTGCTTTCTTCAGGACGCTCCGGCGGCGTCGATATGACGAGTCACTGGAAGACGCGGCGGATGGATTTCGTTCGATTGACGGATCAACTCGGTCGATCAAGTTCGCTGGCCAGCGGTGAAATTTCAGGCGAGATTTCGCTGCGTGGAAAGTCAGTTCAATCCATCGATGATTTGTCCGGACGCTTTGATTTCCAGCTGGGTGACACTCGCGGTGCGGCCGTGCCTGGGTTGCTTGCCGCATCACGATTTCTCGGACCCATTTCGCTGGCCAATCAGTCGTTTGATGTGGGCGAAGCCAAAGGCATCATTGGCCAAGGTGTCGTCGTGCTGGATGAGTTCTGGCTGGGGTCGGACAACGCACTCCTGCAAGCGGATGGTAAGGTTTATTTGCGCAGCGGGCGTTTGGATTTGAACGCATTGATTGCGACGGGTGACTACCGCGACATCGCGGCAAACTTTACCCAATTGGCACAACAGTACGCTCTTCGCTCGCTTCTTCCCGCGTCTGCGATCCTCAGCGTCTCGGAACTGCTTCGCGACCGGACGCTGGTCGTGGCCGTGATGGGATCCACTCAAAGTCCGATCGTGCGGCTGCGTCCCGTCGAAACATTCCGCGAAGAAACGGCTCGATTCCTTCTTCGCGAAGGCCAAAGATTGATTCTGACGGGAATCACCGCCGGCGCCGTCGATGGCATGGACGGCGGATTTTAATTCTGCTTGCGTGCGAAAACGCTGACTGATCCGCGTGAGCGTTGAATCGCGGCGAGGTTTGCGGGTTGTGATGATCACCACGGTCTTCGTGAATCAGTCACGCCAGTTCTGTTCTTTGAGCCGATTGTTCGTAGGGAAAGGATTCCACGGCAAGAGGTAATAGGATGAGTTGTTCTGGTCATCAGATTCTGTTCACGCTTGGTTGCGTGCTCGCAATGGCCAGCACCGGCTGCAGCACGCTGGGTCTGTCGCTGTATCCGTCCGGCGCGACGCTCACCAGCGAAGCAAAGGATGTCCTCGATGCCTCTCGAATCCCTGGCGGGATCGCTCGAGAGAATGCCAAGCAAGTCTTGCCACCGCGAGCCTTGCAGCCGGGTGATGCTCTGTTGATCGAGCCCATCAATCTGGAACGCGACCTGCGATTGCCAGCCGACCAAGTCGTCTTGGCGGACGGAACATTGGATCTGGGGCCTTACGGACGCGTCATCGTCGCCGGCCGCGATCTCGAGCAGGCGGAATCACTCATCGAACAACAAATCGCTCACCAGATTCGCCAGCAAGAATCCGACTGCAAACAATTCGCCAGCGAGCAAGCAGCCAGCAAACAAGGTTCGGAATCGAACCGACCGGAACCGATGCCCGAGGATTGCGACGCCATCGCCGTCAACGTTCGGCTTCTCGAACCAGTCGATCGCTTTTATGTGCTGGGTGAAGTCAACGCGCCGGGTGCATATCCGCTGTCCGGCTCTGAAACCGTGCTCGATGCAATCGTGTCAGCGGGCGGTTTGACGTCCAGCGCCAATCCGTGCCAAATCCTTTTGGCTCGGCCAACCGATCCCTGTGAATGCCGCGTTACGTTGCCTGTTTGCTACCGCGAAATCGTTCAAATGGGGAACACGGCGACGAACTATCAGATCCAGCCCGGTGACCGCGTTTTCGTCGCGTCGCGAAGCTGTTTGGATGAGCTGATGTTTTGGCGAGGCAGCCGTCCTTGCGAACGTTGTTCCGGATGCAACCGTGCCTGCCGCAACCCTGAGTACGTCACCGCCAAACCCATGGCCATGGTTCACGACGCCATGATTCCTCCCGGCAGTGTCGGCTGGATGCGATTGGCAAACGAACGGTCACAAGTGGGAGGTCTCGTGGAGCCGGATAACATTCCGGCGGACCAAGACGCCAGCCTGAGCGACTACCTCAACCCGCAAGACGCCCAAGGCAATCGCGGCGGCCCGACCAGCGATGCGGACGTCGACGGCGAACTCGAATTCGCTCCACTCTCGCAGTAGCCCGTCGCCATCCAGACGGTTGATCGAATTCGTTTCGCAGGTTGAGCGATCAGCCGATGTGCATTGGTCCACGGTTGCCAGAGACGAACCTCATGCGATCGCGTTTTTCTCGTTCTCCATCGGCTGACGCCAATGGCTACAACCTGTCGCCACTTCGTGGCTGGTGCGCGCTCGGGTAACACATCGCCATGTCGTACACGCCCTCAGTCCCAACGGGACGACATGCTGTAGCCACGAGCGTCAGCTCGTGGATCCAAGGCCCCCCACCCAACGCGCCAAGCCCCAACGGGGCGACAGTATTGCACGACCTGCCGTCCCTTCGGGACTTCTCGATCTCGTTTCGCCGAATATCCATTGGCCAACGCCAATGGCTACATCCTGTCGCCACTTCGTGGCTGGGCCGGCGAACAGATCACGCGATGATTTCGCGTTCGAAAACATACCGTGGGTCGTATTTGATGCGGTGCCGCTTCAAGATCGAGAGGAACTCGTCTTCGAACGTTTTCTTGCGATGGTGTTCCGCCTGGTTCGCGATGTATTCGGCGACGGCAGGGGCTTGTGATTCGCTGACGGAAAACGCGGCGTACCCGGATTGCCATTCAAATTTTCGGTGGACGTCCGATCGCTCGTTGATCCATTTCGACGAATTGGATTTGATTGTGCGCAACACATCCGAGATGGCGATGGTGGGACTCAATTTCGCGAGCATGTGAATGTGATCGTCGACGCCGCCAATCCTCAGCAACGTCCCTTTCTGGTCCCGGACAATCCCGCCCATGTACCCGTGCAGTTCATCCTGCCATTCGGACCGAATCGCAGGCTTGCGATACTTCGTGCTGTAGATCAGATGGAACAACAGATTCGTGAACGTCGACATGATCAACCTTCTTGTCTGACAGGGGGATCCACGGGCTGAGGCCGATGCCTCTATCCTATCGCCATGTCGTGGCTAGTGCGCGCTCGCCCAGTCCCACGGGACGACACGTTGTAGCCATCACGCCCAGTCCCAACGGGACGACAGCAT
>NZ_ANMO01000191.1 GCF_000338295.1 Rhodopirellula europaea 6C | reverse complement strand
ACTGACACGTTGGAGGTCTTGTTGCCTCGCACCGCGTCGGAGGATCGGACTCGGTTGCTTTGGTGGTTGTGGACGCAAACCCGCGCCGCGGCTCAGCATGCAAGTGCCGCAAAGAATGTGATGCATGCGGAGGCATTGGTCGCCTGCGAAAACATCATGCTGCGAACGATCGTTGACGCCGCGCCGGTGGACTCGGTGCGTCGTTGGGCGGACTGCATGTTGCAAGCTCGTGCAGAAAGCTTTGAGCGATCTTTGGTTGCCATGTCGCAGACTCAACCCGGTTGGCTTGCATCCAATTCCAACGGTGCTCAGTCGCGTTGGAGAGGCGGTTCATCCAGTCGCGACGGAGTCAGTACTGCGGGCGGTGGTTCCGAAATGGCCGAGCAACAAAATGCGGTTCAACCGGGGACACATTGGCAGGCTCAGTCGTTGTCGCCATTTGCCGTGAAGCCAGTGACTTACGAATCGACGACCAATACAAAGACGCCGTTTGGCCAGGTGGGCGGGATGTCCGCGCCCGGTGCTTCGGCACGGTTGGCGTCCGCATCGTTGGCATCGGGAGCACTCGATGGTTCCTTGCCGGCTTTGCCACCGATGAGCCAACGAAGCAATTGGGAATACCATCCGGTTGTGATGGCCGCACGTCGGATTTCGGGTGTGGGTGCTGGTCCATTGAGCGAGGGCGAAAACTCTGGCATGCCATCCGCGACGAGAAAGCAGATCGCATTGCCAAGCGTTGAGTCTCGCCCAAGATTGGATTGCGAGCTCGATGACGCTTGTTGGAGCGACCTGCGTTGGCAACGCACCGACGATCTGATGTTTGCCTGCGTGAGCGACCAAGAATACTTGTACGTTGCCATTGTTGACGCCGGCGTTTCTGCGGGATCGCGACCGGAGGGGACTCGGCCGAGTGCGTTGGAACTGTGGGTTGATGGCGATGGAGACTTGATGTCGTCGTTCCGTTTTTGGTGTGACTCGCGGGGCAACCGAGAATCAACGGTGGACGGATCTGTTCGCTGGCAACCCAATTGGTACGTGGCTCTAAGCGGATGGGGCCAGGCCCAATCAAACGACCGATCGGACGCCGAAGCATCCAGCAACCTCGGTCCACGAGTGCTTGCCGAAATCGCAATTCCCATCACCGAAATTCTGCCGCGTCCAGAGTCCTGGTCGCGGATCTCAGATCAATTCGCCGTCCGCGTGCGTTCATCGCAAAACCGGGCACCGGGTTCTGCTGATTCGCGGGATGGCAAAAGCACCGTTGGAACCGAAGGGCGGTTGGCCTCTGATTTTCAAGCGTTGCCCAATCCGCAACACTGGCGTTTCTACCCCACGCCCAGCGAGTGACAGTTTTCGCGGGTCGTGGCACGCGAAAGCCCCGGTCCTTTGAGTTCGGTTTTGTCTGACACTGCTCCAGATTCTGATCCCGCCGCCGATCCCGTTCAGTCGTATGCGCGACCGCCCGAGCAACCTTTGTTCGCTCGCGTCCGAACGTGGACTGATGTCATGCCGTGGCTGCGGTTGGTCAATGTGGCGAGGCTGGCCGGTGCGCCGGTTTGGTTGTTGTTGGTTGCGATCGTGGACGTGGTTTGGCGGTTTGGATTGGCTCGGATTGCCGCGCATCATCAATCGCCGATTGAAGCGACCGAAGGTTGGCGAACGACCGCGTCATTGGGCGATTTGGTTGCCGTGGGACCATGGAGTCTGCTCGATCCAATACATGCGCCCTATGGTTCGTTTCTGAGGGAACCGTTTTGGGAAGCAACACTTTGGACGATTGTTTTGTGGACTCCCGTCGCGATGGTTCTTTTGCGACTGGGGGTCTTGCTCACCGCAGGTCGTGATCTGCCTGGGTTCGTGAAGACTTGGAAGATCATTGGCAAACGATTGAAGTCAGCGATCGTGATCAGTGTCTTGCCCGCTGTCTGTGCATTGCCGCTGCTGCTTTTCTTATGGTTCGCAGATGGAATCGCGACCGCCGAGCGTGCCCACAGTGAGTGGTCGTATGTATTCGCACCGCTGGCCATTGCGGCTGGTTTGGTGGTCGGTTTGTTGTTAGCGGGAGCGAAGGCCGCGATCCCGTTTGGATTGGCGGCGCTGGTCAGCCAAGAAAAGGCGGACGCGATGGATTGTCTGAGCCGCGGCTACGAGGTCACGTTTCGTCGCTTGCCGCAATTGGTGTTGTTGGCGGTTCCAGCGTTGGTGCTGCTGATGATTGTTGTCGGTGGCTGGCACTTGGTCGGTTTGACCGCGGTATCCACGATGCGAAATCCGGTTTGGAACGCGTTTGTTTTGCGATTCCCAACGATCGTCGGAATCACGGTTGGTTGGGCGTTGGTTGGTGGTGTGTACTTGTTGCTACGCCAGTCTGCTGGCGGGCAAGAGGTGGAAGACGTCTGGGATGGACCCAAGGCGAAGTCGTTGAAAATCCCATCGGTCAGACGTGACGCGAGGCAAGGATAGAACAGTTGTCCCCAACTGTTTGCGTGTTGGCGTGGAATCGTCGAGTCGCCTGACGCGATCGCGAGTGAAGCTTGACGCAGAGGCGGTGAGTTGCGTGGGCGCAGAGGAGTTTGCTGCATGGCCTTACACGTTAAGAACAAGCCGCAACCCTGTAGCTTGCTGAGGCCCTCAGCAAGCCGAGCATGAACCTGCAGCTCAATGGGCTCTGGTCGAGCTGAGGGTGGACTCACGGTGGGGACCACCGTGCGACAGGTTTTTGAATGTGGTGGTCTAGAACATGCCGCCGGTTTGCTGCGGCGTGTTGGGCGTTGAGTTGCTGGGAGGATTCTGGCTGCGGCCGTTTGAGTCTCCTTGACTCATCAAAGACGGGTCGCTTCCCGGGAAGTAGTATCCGTGCGAGTGAAAGCTGGCAGAAGACATTGGGTCTTGGAATGGCACGGACTTGGTCGGTACATCTTCGCCAACCGTTCCGGCTCGGAGTGCATCGAAGAGAGCTTCGGTTTTCAAGTGAGTTGCGAACGAGGTGGATACCAAGATGCCAGTCCGATTGGATCCGCCGCCGGGCAAGGGGGCCATGGTTCCCACGCCGCCCAGCATTTCCCAGGTATCTGGATCGACGGAGGTTTGAACCAATTGCATGGCTTGGGAAATCGATTCGGTCAGCCCGGTGGCTTCCAGGTAGTAAACTCGATTGAGAAGACGGTCTTCGGCAGCGGTGACCGTCGTCACGACCCAGACATCGTCTTCGAATAGGAAGGTCAAGTTCTGATCGCGAAGCATTCGATTCATGACAGACCGGAGTTTTGTCTCCTTGCCATGAATTCTCACGGGGATGTCGGCCGACAAGCCTTCGCCTTCCAGCGAAAAAATATCAAGCTCAACGCGGTAATGGAGTTGCTCTTGGAGAGTCGCGATCGCCTCGTTTAGCGGGATGCTGTCGCTCTCAATCGAGACCGTCTTGTTCAGATCGGACTCCATCTTCTTAGTGGTGTCTGCGGATATCCCCACCCAGCGATCCGTGGCGATGCCGGCCCGAGCGAGCTCCGTGAAGTCGACGGTGATCACCAAGCCGTCCTGAGTCAGCTTGGCGGCTAGCTTCAGTGGAGCGAGGGCTCGTTTCAAAGCAACGCGTAGCGGAAGTTCGCTCGCTCGCAGTTCGACCACCGCGGCGGCTGGGTCGACGCCAGCGATTCGCATGGCAGCTTGGTCGAGCGTGCAGGGAACGCTGACTTCCTCTTGGATCAATCGAGGCAACTCGCTGAGTTTGCGTTCGGTATCCAATTCCACTGGCTGGTGAAAGCGATGCTGCAGAAACATCGCCCACTCCAGAGCCTGTTCCTCATGTGGCGAGCGAGTTCGCGGTGGGATGGGGCCGCGTCCGTAGCCGCCACCGGGCCCGCTGGCTGAAGAGTGCGCAGGGTAGCCGTTTGGATAGTGGTTGGGAGTGGGGTGTGCCGACGACGGTGCGGTCTGGGTGGGAGGCGTATTGGGACGCCGTGGACCTTCGAATCGAGGCCCCTGAAATTCCGGTGATTGTGCGTTTGACGCACCTGAGCCGCAGGTCGCAATGGCAACCAGGATGGTGCACGCAATCTTCATCTTGTTCCTCTGGCTCATCTTCTCCGCCTGAAAAAGTGGGGTTCTGGAATGTGGCTCGAACGCCAGTATACAACGGGAATGCCTGGTGGTTCCCCTCGTTTTGGTGGGCAGTTTCGCCTCAGGGCTTTCGTGTTTGGAGCCTCGCCGGTACGCTTTCCGGGTCTGAAATTCCGCTCCTCAAACCTTCTCGCGCGTGCCGATGACTGCCACTACCACTGACAATCAAACCCTCGCCATCGACACCATCCGCTGCCTCAGCATGGATGCCGTCCAAACCGCCAACAGTGGTCACCCCGGCACGCCGATGGCGTTGGCTCCCATCGCGTATCAATTGTTCCAAAACACAATGAATTACGACCCCGCCAAGCCACACTGGCCGGGCCGGGATCGATTTGTGTTGTCCTGTGGTCACGCCAGCATGCTGCTCTACAGCACGCTGCACCTGATCGGCGTCCAGGCAACGGACCGATACGGCAATCCAACCGGCGGCGAATCGATCTCGCTGGAAGACATCAAGAACTTCCGTCAAATCGGCAGCGTTTGTGCCGGGCACCCCGAGTTCGCCGAAGCCGCCGGAATCGAAACCACGACCGGACCTCTGGGTGCCGGCGTCAGCAACAGCGTCGGAATGGCAATGGCCGAAAAATGGTTGGCCGCCAACTACAACACTGACGATTTGACGCTGTTCAACTACAACACCTACGCCATCTGCAGCGACGGCGACTTGATGGAAGGCATCGCAACCGAAGCTGCCTCCGTCGCCGGTCACTTGAAACTCGACAACCTGTGCTGGTTGTACGACGACAACAACATCACCATCGAAGGTGACACCGAGCTTGCCTTCAGCGAAGACATGGGCAAGAAGTTCGAAGGGCTCGGATGGAACGTCCTGCACGTGGACGATGCCAACGATGTCGACGCTCTGGGCAAAGCGATCGCGAAATTCCAAGCGTGCGGCGACAAGCCCACTTTGATCGTGGTCAAGTCGATCATCGGCTACGGTGCACCCAACAAGCAAAACACGCACGGCGCACACGGTGCACCACTGGGTTGGGACGAAGTTGCCCTGGCCAAGAAGTCCTACGGTTTGCCCGAAGACGAAAAGTTCTACGTCCCCGAAGGTGTCCGTGAGCACTTCGCTGAAGGCGTTGGCAAACGCGGGGCGACCGCATCGAGCCAGTGGGAAGACGTTTGGACCAAGTACCAAGCGGCCGAGCCCACCAAGGCTGCCGAACTGAAAGCCATGTTCGCTGGTGAATTGCCCGAAGGTTGGGACAAAGACATCCCGGTTTTCGAAGCCGACGCCAAGGGCGACGCGACTCGCAACAGCAGCGGCAAAGTTCTCAACGCGATCGCCAAGAACGTTCCCTTCATGATCGGCGGAAGTGCTGACTTGGCACCGTCGAACAAATCGGACCTGAAGTTCGAAGGTGCCGGCGAGTTCTTGCCACGCCAATACAAAGGCCGCAACCTGCACTTCGGAATTCGCGAACACGCGATGTCCGGAATCGCCAACGGTTTGTGCTTGTCTGGTTTGCGCGGATACGCCGCGACGTTCTTCGTCTTCACCGACTACATGCGTGGTGGAATGCGGTTGTCCAGCATCATGCATCAACCCACCATGTACATTCTGACGCACGATTCGATCGGCGTCGGCGAAGACGGACCGACTCACCAACCAGTCGAACACCTGACCGCTTGCCGTGCGATCCCAGGTTTGAACGTCTTCCGTCCAGGTGATTCCAACGAAGTCGCTGAGTGCTATCGCACCGCGATGGGCATCAACGATCACCCCAGTGCGTTCGTTTTGTCACGTCAGAACATGCCAACCCTGGACCGCAGCAAGTACGCCGCGGCATCGGGATGTGCTCGTGGTGGTTACATCCTCAGCGACTGCGAAGGCACGCCCGACGTGATTCTGATGGGCAGCGGCAGCGAACTTCACATGGCTGTTGATGCGGGCGAAGAATTGACCGCTCAAGGCAAAAAGGTTCGCGTCGTCAGCATGCCCTGCATGGACATCTTCGCTCAGCAAGACGCTTCGTACATCAACGAAGTCTTGCCACCCGAAGTCACCAACCGCGTTGCCATCGAAGCCGGCATTCAAATGTGCTGGGACCGCTGGATCGGTTCGCATGGCAAATTCATCGGCATGCACTCGTTTGGTGCCAGTGGCCCATTCGACGCTGTCTATGAGTGCTTCGGTATCAACACCGACGCGGTTGTCAAAGCGGCTCTGTCCTGAGTCTCAACGTGTTTGCCGGTCGCTGATTCGCTCCCGTGCGAATCAGTTGACCATGGCGAAATGCGAGACTGATCTTGTGTCAGCCATCGGCTGACTTCTTCCTACTTTGATCGAGAACGGAAGGCCAATCCTTCGCGGGTGGATCGCTCGTCGAATAGCCTTTTCGTGTCAACGACCCTTCATCACTGAAAGAAAATCCCTTGTCCGGAACTTGTGTCATTGGTCTGCAGTGGGGCGACGAAGCCAAAGGCAAACTCGTCGACTTGCTGGCACCACGTTTTGATTGGGTCGTTCGCTATCAAGGCGGAGCCAACGCAGGGCACACCGTTGTCGCTGGTGATGAAACCTACAAACTCCACCACATCCCCTCCGGGATTCTGCACAGCGACGTTCAAAACGTCATCACGCCCGGCGTGGTGATCAACCCAACCACGATGCTGCAAGAAATCGATGGCTTGCAAGCTCGCGGGATCGACGTCTTCGAAAACCTGAAGGTCAGTGAACGAGCCCACTTGGTGATGCCGTGGCACATGATCGAAGACGCGACCATCAACGCAACGGCGGTTCGCGGTGAATCGATTGGAACCACCAACCGTGGCATCGGCCCGTGTTACCGAGACAAAGTCGGACGCACCCACGCGATTCGAATGATCGACTTGATCGAAGGTTCGCGTGACGAACGTATCTCAACCGTCGCGACACAAAAGCAAGCGTTGCTGAAGAACTTGGGTGCTTCCCAGGAAGAGCTTGATTCGATCGCACCCGAGAAAATGGTCGCTTTGGCGGCTTCTTGGGCCGAACGTTTGGCTCCGATGATCGCCGACACGACCGACATGGTCTTGGACGCGGCCGAAGCCAACCAAAAGATGCTGTTCGAAGGTGCCCAAGGTGCTTTGCTGGACATCGATCACGGAACCTACCCGTTTGTAACCAGCAGCAATTCGTCAGGGGTTGGCGTCTGTGCCGGTGCTGGTGTGCCGCCCAAGTGGATCAACCAAGTTCTCGGTGTCTGCAAGGCTTACAGCACGCGTGTTGGCGGCGGTCCCTTCCCGAGCGAACTGGAAGACGAAACGGGCGAGAAGATTCGCAAACTCGGAAACGAGTTTGGAACGACCACCGGACGCCCACGTCGTTGTGGTTGGTTCGACGCGGTTGCCGTTCGTTACACCGCTCGCTTGTCCGGCGTGACCCGTTTGGCACTGATGATGATGGACGTGTTGGCTCACTTTGATGAGCTGAAGGTCTGCGTCGCATACGAACTGGACGGCAAAGAAATCCATCGCGTGCCAGCGCACGCGGAGCAGCTTCGTCGTTGCAAACCGATCTACGAAACGATCCAAGGTTGGAACACGCCCGTCGATGACGCTCGCTCGGTCGATGACTTCCCACCACTCGCGATGGCCTACGTCAAACGCATTGAAGAGTTGGTTGGCATTCCTGTTGGTGTGTTGTCAGTTGGTCCTGACCGTGCCCAGACCATCTTCACCGAAGAATCCAAAGCGATGAATCTGTAGGATGCGTCGTCGCTGAGTTGTTTAGCCGACAGCCGTTAGGCCCGGTTGCATCCGGCAGCAAACCGACGGTCCTACTGCTTCAAGAAGCTTCTGCCACATCCGATGCCGGGACAACTTCAAAGGTTTTCTCGGCAATGATGTTGCCGTCGATCTCCAGCCACATCTGCCACGGGCCCAATTTGTCTTCGATTGGGTCCCAGACTGTGTCGCCTAAGTAGAAGTTCCAATCGTTGGTTTTGACGTACACGGAACCATCAAACGGCGCACGAGTCTTGCCCTGTTCATCCTTGATGCCGGGGTGATCAATGCAAAAGAACAACTCTTGGTTCTTCGCCCCCTTGATGTTGACGATGAATCCAAACTCAACGTCGACACGTGCCGGGATGGTGGTGGTGCTACGGATGAACCGCGGCAGTTCTTTGGATTCCCCGTCCCACTTGGAGTGAATTCCGAACGTTCGCATCCGTGTTTCGATTTTCTTCTTCGCCAACGATGGTTCTCGATTCGAGGGGCGTTTCAGTTCAAGCGACTGGCTCAGGCATGTCCGCGTCGCGGTTTGCCACCATGCCATAAATCCGTGACGAAGAAAATCCCGTGACGCGGGTGAGCGAACATCGCGTTGGTCAGTCCGAATAGAATGTTTCGTTTGGCATCGAGCTTTGTTTTCGATGCTTACGAGTTTTTCGGCAACTGCGAAGGCGAGATCATGCGTTGGATTTTGGGTGCATTGGTGATGAGTTTGTTAGCCGGAAATATGGCGGTCGATCGTGCTCAAGCAAACGATCCCGAAATCCCGGCGATCACGCAGTCAATGCAGCAGTTCGTGGCGGACAAAGAAATCGCGGGAGCGGTCACGTTGGTGGTCGGCCCAAATTCGGTGAAGCACGTCAGTGTGGTCGGGATGGCTGACGTCGCCAAGCAAACACCGCTGAAGCGAGACACTCTGTTTTGGATCGCTTCGATGACCAAGCCCATCACCGGGGCGTGCGTGTTGATGCTGCAAGATGAAGGCAAGCTGTCGGTTGACGATCCGATTTCCAAGCATCTGCCAATGATGAAGAAGTTGAAGTTGGCCGATGGTACGCCGGCGAACATCACGATTCGTCACTTGATGACACACACGTCGGGCATGAGCGAGTTGCCGCGAGAAAGTGCCTACACGGATCCCACGCTGGAGATCGTTGCAAAACGATACGCTGAGTTGCCGGTGATGTTCGAACCAGGAAGCCAATGGCGATACAGTCAAACCGGCATCAACACCGCCGCTCGAATCGTGGAAGTGGTTTCTGGGATGACGTTTGATCGCTTCGTGGAGGAACGAATTTGCAAGCCGCTGGGGATGGCCGACACGACGTTTTACTTGTCACCGGAGCAACACCAGCGATTGACGAAGACCTACCGCGTTGTCGAAGGGGACGGTGAGAAACCAAAGCGTCTGGAAGAAGACACGATCAGTGTTTTATCCGGTGACACAGCGATGAACCGAAACCGATTCCCCGCAGCGAACGGGGGTTTGTTTTCCACGGCGGATGACTACGCCAAGTTCTGCCAGATGCTGTTGCGAGATGGCCGGTTGGGCGATGAGCAGTTGTTGTCCGAGTCCGCTGTGCAGCAGATGCGAACGATCTGCACCGGTGATTTGAAACCCGGTTTCACCCCCGGCAACGGATGGGCAATCGGTTGCTGCGTGATTCGCGAACCACAAGGCGTGACCGAGGCATACACGCCGGGAACGTTCGGTCACGGTGGTGCTCATGGAACGCAGGTTTGGATCGATCCGAAGAATGAAGTGGCGATGATCCTGATGGTCCAGCGAGCCAATTTTCCGAACGCCGATGCCTCCAAAGTACGGCAAGCGTTCGGCGAAGCGTTGATGCAAGCTTTGTAGGAAG
>NZ_ANMO01000190.1 GCF_000338295.1 Rhodopirellula europaea 6C | reverse complement strand
GGCGAACGTTAACGATCACGTGGTCGCCGCGTACGACCTACCACTTCAATAAACTTAACTCGGCGACTCACGTGCATCGTCTGGTTCGCCGCCAATTCTCAGTCCTGCGAGATGAAGGGTGGTGAAACGGCGAGGAAAACGAAGAAAGCAACAAACGCCACGCAAACACCCAGTAATCCCAAGTTTACCAGCAGCAACGGGACACCGCGACGTGATCGATACGTGGACCAAACGGAAAAGCAGGTCACGAAAAATAGCAAGGCGGAGAGATGGATCGGACGCAGCGACGCCAGCCCGCCAAACTCGCCAATTGTGCCGACAAGCGTCACCACGAATCCAGCAAGCAGCAGTATCGTAATGCCAGTCGTGCCATGCCCCGCTTCGCTATTGTGGTGAAATTCGCCTTTCCTTCCCCGGGCATCGGTCGTCATGGAAGTGTCAATCATGTGTTCAGCTTCGATGCGTCCGTCGGCGAACGTCGGGGATCAGCGGGCGGCGGGAGTTGACATTGATCTCACGAGAAACCGCACCACCGCCGCTCCGTTGCATCCCATGGTTCGTCGCCGTTAGTAAGATTCAGCGGCGATCAACAATGGAAGCTTATGCGCATGATCGTGAAGCTGCAATTGCTCAATTCTCCGATCGGGCATTCCGAATTCCACCCAGCCGCACGCGAATCGTAACTGTCCGTTAGACGCTATGTCATTGTCAGGAAATGGAATCACATTGTCATCGGTGAGGACCAAGTCAATCTCGTCCACACCACTTCGCCATCGGTATTGAATTCGTTCGTATTGTTCGACGATCAGTGATTTTTGCTGCGACAAACGCTTGATCGCCTGAGGTCGTGTGACTCGATAGTCGCGAACAAACCCATCAATGGTGCGTTGGGCGTCACCTTCGTGTAGGTCGGACAAGGTTTCGATCGCGCGACAGTCGATGGCCGCCGCGATGGCCGAAACGGCGTCGCGAATTGCTGCTGTAGGCCAATCAGTTGTGCTGCGGAGTGGGTAGAAAGCTGTCAATGAGACTCCTGTCGA
>NZ_ANMO01000189.1 GCF_000338295.1 Rhodopirellula europaea 6C | reverse complement strand
GTGAATCATGAGTTGGTGTGGGGTGAATGGATCAGTGATTCAAAACGTTCGTGCATGAAGTGTTCGTCGGATGAGCAGTGCGAACGAATCACTGGCGGCGGATGAACAGGGTTTGGTCGCAGCGTTCGGCGATGTCCATCCGATTGGTAAAGACGAGCAAAGTCCAATCAGGGTTCTCTGGTGCGATGTGTTGCCACAACGTTTCGCGGACCGTCGCGTCGAGTTCGTCCAGCAACCCGTCGATGACCAAGAGCTTGGGCCGAACCGCCAATGCTCGAGCGATCAGCAACCGCAGCACTTGTTCTTGCGACAACGGGTAACCACCGGTTTGCAGCGATGTCTGAAGACCGTTTCCAAGCTGCTCGATCGTGGCCGTCAAACCGACTTGGCCGGTCACCTCGCGAACGCGGTGTTGCCCGATCCCGCGGCGGCCCAAGTCGATGTTTTCCCGAACGGTGCCGTGAAATACGTCTCGTGTTCCGGCGTAGCTGACCAATTTGCCGGAGCCCGATGAGGCCGCTTGCGCCGCTTCGATGCCACAGATTTGAATCAGTCCCTCGGGGACGTCCATTAGTCCAGCGATGGAACGAGCCAAACAAGAACGACCGCTGATGTCGTCACCGGTGATCGCGACTCGTTCGCCGGGCTGGATCGTTTCGGCGGGAATCTTCGAGGACCAAGCCGTGCCACGGAACGCGAGGTTCGACCAAGAAACCTTGGCCGGGCCGTCGTCGGTCGGTCCCAGTTCGATCTTTTGATCCGCGGGGACGTCGACCAAGTGACCGACTTTGTCGATGCCGGCCATCAAGTCATAGAACTTCTCGAGCGACTTGCCCGCTTTTGCAAACGCACCAACGACGACGGTCACGATCAGTTCGCTGGCGACCAATTGTCCCAACGTCAACGCTCCGCCAATCACCAACCAACCACCGAGAGCCAACACGGCGGTCGAGGCGAGCGTTTGAACGGCAATCGCAAAGCCTACTTGCCGAATCACGACGCGAAATTGTCGCTGGCGAGCGGCGATGTAGTCCGCGGTCAGACGGTCGGTGCGTTGGATTGCAAGACCTTCGCCGCCACTGGTTTTGAACACCGACGGCTGCGCGATGACGTCTTGCAACCAGTGTGCGACTCGATATTTGGCAATCGATTCTTCGATCGAAGTTCGAATACCGTTTCGACCCAACAACCAAATAATCGAAACCATCGCGATGACGAGTACGATGTCGAAACCAAGCAGGAACGGATGATAGAACGCCAAGACGATCATCCCCAGTACGGTGGTCAGGACAATCGAGACGCCATCGAGCAACAGCACCGCGGTCGCTTTTTGAATCGTCATGATGTCAAAGAAGCGGTTGGCAAGTTCTCGCGGGCATTCGCCACGAAGATGTTCCTGGTTGGCTCGGGGGAATCGGTGGGCCAGATCGCTGACGATGCGGACGAACTGGCGACGCTGAATGATTTCCACGACGACGGTTTGCAACACTCTCAGCACACCGGCGATCGAGAGGCAGGTCAGCAGCATCATTCCCAAGATGATCAGCGGTTGGAACTGGGTGCCCCAGCTGACCACGTTGACCAAGGATTCCACTGCGAGCGGCGTAGCGAGAGCCAAGACTCCCGCGACAAGCGCGAATAACACGACCATCCAGATGTCGCGTCGGTCGAGGTTCAGCAGCGAGACGAAGCGACGCAAAGGAGTCGGATGTTCATGATGGCCGGCGTGACCATGCGAGGTGACCGAAATGGAATCGCATTCGAATTGTTTGCGAGCGATCAACATTCGAGGCGAAGGCGAAGTCGTAAAAAGTTGGCTCAGCCGGTGCCGGCTGATCACCTTTGAATTGACTTGGTCGTTCGTTGAGAACATCTCGACCGATCGCCAGTTCGCTTTCTCGAGGACTCGCAACGAGCCATCGTCGTAGGCCAACACAATGGGGTTGCCTTCGGCGAGAAATCCAAATGCTTCGGCACCCGATTGCAGTTGGGTTTCGTCCAGCACGATGCCACTTTGCATGGCGCTGGTTTGCAGCACCCACAACGGATCTTCGTCCTCGGGCATCGACTCATTGGACAGCACATCGGCCAGATCGACAGGCAACCCGAGGCTCTGTCCGATTCGGGTGAGCGCCCGCAAGATCGCCTGGTCATCCGGAGCAATCGCGTCAGAAAATTGGGGTGAATCCATGCGAGTTAAAAGGGGCAATCGAATGTCGGGGAGCGAAAATCACGACGTCAAATGTCGCGAGGGGATCGTTTTTCGGTGGGCAAGCCACGCCGACCAAACGGCGTGACTTTTCCTGGACTGGGTTTCGATTGAAGGCGGACGCCGTCTGGTTCGCCGATCCGTGGGAACCAGCCCGTTGTGCCACTGCAGCAGGCCGATTCAGCACGTGCCGCCGACGACTTGCCATTCGCTCTCGGCCTGGGACGTGTTTTCTGTCTGCAGTTGAACCCAAGAACCGTCCGAGTGGTAGCGGTACTTCTGACCCGAGTCGATCGCGACCATGTGCACCCAGCCGTTTTGTAGCAAATTACGAATATTGGCATGTTTCGCAATGACCCGGTCGATCGATTCCCGACTAGCAACCACGACGGTTTGAAGGCGTAGCGGAAGATGCTGCATCTTCAGTCCGCATCCGAGTGATTGGTTCGGCAAACCCGCTTGCAGATCGCCGCCATTCCCTGACAAGACGCCAAATTGCCCGACGACGTTGTGGATGGTTTTGCATCCGCTGCCGAAATGGGTTGGGTCGACTGTGGAGGCGTAGTATTGCATGTTGATCCAGTGTGCCACGACCATCGGAGCGGTGAGGATCGATTCCAACACGGCTCCATTCGAATCAGTTGCTTGATTGTAGCTGTGAAGGAAGGTTCTTCCGTCGAGTGATCGCCCTCGAGTCATTTCTCGAGGTCCGATCAACATGCTGGCGTTGCCCGCCAATCCCCATTCAGGACGAGTTTGCGACCAATCAGACGCTCGCGAGATCAGCGATTCGGTGCTGCTTTCGTTGAGAAGTGGCAACCGCTCCTCGCGTGTTAAGTGACTTGCAGTATCGGCAACGTTTTGAAGATCGGTGACTCGTGCTCGGTGGGAACCTGGGATCGCCTCCAAATCCAACCACTCGATTTGGTCGGTGGTGGTGTTGTGCCAGGCGGCGATGAAGTGAGTCTCGGCGGGAATTTCGATTCCTCGATCCAACAATTGTTTTTGAATTCGTCGGTCGTTGAGCAACATCGCGGCCAATCGTGCGTTGGGAGCGCCTGAGTGACCGCCGCACGCACCGCAATCCAATCCGGCGGCCAACGCGTTGTTGTCAGTTTGGCTGCCGTGTCCACACAAAACGACCATGGGGGCAAAGTTGTCCGTCAGCCCCATGCTGCTGAGAAGACCTTCGACCAAATCAGTTTGCTGCTCCAAATCGATACCTTGTTCGACGAGGTGATCCAGATCCAATGGAATCGCGCCGATCCCGTGAGCGCTGGATGGACTTTTGATTCGCGAATTGTTTCGAAGTTTGGTGCCCATCAAACGGGCGGCTAAATCGAATCCGGAGAACCAGCCCATGGTTTCAACGAACGAGAAGCATCCGACGGCGGATGTTTGAAGCCGTTTCCAGAGTTTCTTACCCGTTTTGATCGTGGTTTGTGTCTCGGCGGTATCGTTCTGCGATGGCGAACGATCACCCACGCATGGCGATGACTTTTCTCGCAAGGCAAATTTGGGCGACAGTAGAACGGGGGCGTGAGTGTCGCCGGAGGATTGACCGAGCGGCACGTATTCAAATGGCAGTCCAAAGAATCCTGCTACACCGAGCGTATCCACCGAGGCGTCCACTTGCTCGAGGTGGCGTCGGAATCGTTCCGACCGCACGTCGATGCAAAACGCCATTTGCACGGCAGGTTTCGTTGGCGTGTCTGTCGTGCAGTCGTCTGAGATTTGTCCGTGGCAATCCGCATCCACCGAGTTGTCAGCGGCAGGTTTGGTCAATGGCAACTTAGCGAGCATGTCGTCTCGGTAGGCAATTTCCATCGCTCGCAACAGGATCTTTCGATCGGATTTGCAATCGTTGTCGGAATCCATCAGTGACAAACTCTGATGGTCCAAGACCGATGACCAATTCACTTCGAACAGGAACGTCTCAGAAATAGCAACGTCGTAGGCAAGCGACATCGCGAGCAAACCGCGGAAGTCATCGAACTGAAGCTGGCCGGTTCCGGTCGGATCCGTTTGCAAACCCTGGTATTTTGTCCATCCGCTCCACCCCGGAAGCGAAAACGCGTGAGCAAGGAGAAACGTTTCCCAGAGTGCTCGCGGAATATTCAGGCGTTGCAACAGATGCACGATCGTTGCTTCGGCCGTGTGAGGTAGTTCGTCAACAAAGCTTCGAAAGCCGGCCAGACCGAGAATTTCGATCCCACGATCGATCTTGGACGTGTTTCGCCAGGCTTGATACAGAGAAAGATTTTTCCACGGGCTCGCCCACGTTGATTGTCCTTCGTCATAGTGCGCTGAACAGTGCTTGCCGATCTCATCCCCCACGATCTCGGTCCAGTCCACTTCGCCGTGCGCGGACAGGCGAGCGGCAATGGTCGCGATCCGCGGAAGTGATGACGGTGCAGGTGTGGTTTGCGTTGCGGCGCTACTGGTATGAAGCCTGCTTTGTAAGGCATTCAAAACGTCGGACTTCTTTTGCGAGACGTCCTTTCCAGGCGAAAGTTCCAACATCGCTGCTTCGATGTGCGAATCAGCAAAGCTGCCAGACTGGTAGTGTGCCGCAAAATGATCCATCGAAGGAAGCAGTTCGCATTTCGAGAAGACTCGCAGGTAGTCTCGCGATTCGTGGAAGGAACGTTCGGACAACCCGGCATACGGATTGACCGCGATCCAATCCTTCAGGGGCCAAACCGGAGAGACCACTTCGCAGACTTGGTCGAGCAACTCTTCGACTTGGCGATAAACATGTGGATCTTCGTAGGCAGCCGGGACAAAAACACTGAGCGGTTGGCCGGTGGCTGTGGATTGATTCTGTTCAGTAGCGATCGTATTCATGATGAACTCTTTTGGATGCAAAGTTGGGTCAAGGAAATGCGGAGATATGTCGGGTGGACTGCGGTCGGCATGAATGGTTGTTGGCACTTCCATTCGCCGATTTGAGGATCGGCCCCGGTATCTGCGAGAACGGATGACTGAATCTGCTTCTGGTTGCCGTTTGGGCGTCAGCCCCGGTTTTGTGTTGGCGGAACCGAGACCAACGTCTGAACGGTGCAGTGGATCAACAGACCAATTGACTCAGTTCCAACCGAAACGTTGACAAGCAGCATCCGATCACGCCGAGGCCGACGCTCGGAAGAAGCGGCGTATACAGTGGTCGATGTAAAACCCGTTGGATGCGTGGATTTGCAGCGTTTGGAACCATGCCGAATCGCTGGCGGATCGAATTCGCAACTGCAGGATCAGCAATCCGATAAAACCCGCCGCGATCGTCGATGTCACAACAAGGTTGCTGGTCGGTGTCGTTGAGTTTGGGAGACTGCCGGCAATCAACGCGTCCGTTGCCAGGTAGCATCCGACGTAAAGCAAACAGATCAGTCCCGAGATGGCGGTGCATTGCGCCACCAACCACCGTGACCCCGATTGGATGGCTTCACCAATCCAATGCGACAAGGCCAAGCAAAGGATTCCGCCCAGAATCAAGCCGCCTGCTTTTTCGTTCGGTGAAACATTCAAAAGAAGGGAGACGATTGCAAACAAAACACAGGATGCGGTGATGGCGAAGGTTGTTTCGTACCACGCCAATGGTCGCTTTAAATCGTTGGCACCCTTCGTCGCTTTGGCGTCGCTGACAACACTGCCGGAACGAAGAAACGAGTTGGCTTTGTAGAGTGAGTGGGCAACGATGTGCACGGTTGCTGCCGTGTAAGCCCCCAATCCGCACTGCAGCATCATGAATCCCATCTGTGCGATCGTCGAATACGCCAGCGATTTCTTCACGCTCGTTTGTGTCATCATCACGGCCGCCGCGAGCACGGTCGTGAACAAACCGATGATGGCTAGAACGTGCAGATTGGTTGGGAATAACTCGAAAATAGGTGAGAATCGAATCACCAAGTATCCGCCCGCGTTGACGATGCCCGCGTGCATCAAGGCCGAAACCGGCGTGGGGCTGTTCAGTGTTTCGGGCAACCAGGTGTGAAATGGAAACTGCACGGATTGAATGACGGCCGCGATCAGTAGAAACGCACCAGCGGCAACGAGCGGTGTCGGGACGGATTGCGAATCACTCAGCATGTTCCCTGCTGACATGAAAATGTCGCGCAACCAAGGGGAGTTGAAGTGGGCGAAAAGAATTCCAAACCCGGCAATCAAGGCTGCGTCGCCGATTCGATTGATAGCAAACTTTGTCCACGCGGCACGCTTGGCACCGGGTTGTTCGGGATTGAGCACCAACAATTGGTGAAGAGCCAAGTTCATCGCGATCCAGGCCGCCGCGAACACAGCTAAATGTCCGGAAGCCATCATCCAACTGACCGCACCGATCGTCACCGCACTAAAGCGACAGTACCGGCTTTGGTTGGGCAATCCGTCCAAGTACTCGATGGAGTATTGGCAGGTGACCCAGCCGATGAAAGCGACGAGAAGCAACATCAAGATCGACAAGCCATCCAACAACACAGGGGACGCAACGCTGCGGTCGCCGGAGACAACTTCGCCGGATGCAAGCAATCCGTCCGTTGCGTGGAAGGATGGAACAAACAATTGGTCAGCGAACACGCACAGCAAGACAGCGACTTGCGAGGCAACCGCAACGTTCGTCCACCGTCGCCAAGAAGTCACGTGGCGGCGACTGAGCGAGTCCGGTACCAAGACGGCAGCGACGAGCGCCGTTGGAATGAGCATCGGCAAATAATTCAACCAATCGGACATCGCGAGCTTCCTCAGAACCTAGAAACGTGAGACGTGAAACCTAAGACGCGAAAATTAAAGC
>NZ_ANMO01000188.1 GCF_000338295.1 Rhodopirellula europaea 6C | reverse complement strand
CGTCGCCAACGAGATCGTTCCACCGCCGGAAATATTGAACACGATCCGGTCACCCGCTTCCGCATTGGAAATCGCTTCGCGAAGCGAACCGTCCCCGTTGTCGTTTGTGTTCACCACTTCAATATCCTCCGCCTGGATCGCCAATGGCGCGGCGAACGTCAAGCAACCCACGATCAACCCCCGAAGGATGTTTCGCCGCACGCGACGTGAACAGGTTGACAAACGGTCATCGGTTGAGCGGGTCATTTGGTGCATTCCTGTGATTCCTTTCGTAGGGGTCCCACGCTTCATCGGCATCATTATGAATTCACCGACAACAAGACCCGCTCAACCTGAACATGCCGCAAGAGCGGTGATAGTCCCTCCCAAACAACCCGCAAACTCAACGTCATCCACGCAAGCGGACACAGAAGCATTGAAACGCGGAGTGACGGAGGAGCGGAGCTTCGCGGAGAGAGGTGAGCGTCAGCCTGGCTTGGGGCCGCCGTATCGGTTGACGATGCGATTTAGGCCGTCGATGAAATTTGCTTCGAGAAATTGATGAGCAGCAAGCGTCCAGATACATCAAACGCCAATAAGACCAAGCCAACGATTCACTTCGATCGCGGCTCCAGTGATTACGTCAGTCACTTGATTCTGTTCCATCTCAATCTCCACCAGCTCGAAACGCTCCTACCCCAACTCCGCGAAGCTCCGCTCCTCTGCTACTCCGCGTTTCAAGATTCGCGTCGATCAACAACACCACGTTCCAATTGATCGGCGATCAAAAACTCCAACCCGTCCTTCGG
>NZ_ANMO01000187.1 GCF_000338295.1 Rhodopirellula europaea 6C | reverse complement strand
CTCGATCTGGTAGCTCGGTGATTCCCCTGATCATGACCGTGGCCGTTTCGTTCGGAAACATGTCACAGATGGAGTCGAGGATCATCTGCTGCCAGTCTCGCAGCGATGGATGCAGCACGACCTGATGGATGAAGATCAATCCTTGAACTGGATCGTCGAACTCGAAGTCCTTCCTGATCCCGGCGAAGTCAATCGCCGGTTCAATCGTTGCCGAATAAACCATCTCCCAGTTCTGCGAGTCGGCATCACAAACATGCACAATGCTCTGTCCCGCGGTCTCGGCGCGTGAGATGTCGAGGTAGTCGACTGCGACCCTGCCCGCGATGACTTCCTCAGAATCGCCCTCGTCGGTCAAACAGACAACATCGACCACATGCGGCCGGATGTACTGGTTCGGCTCAAAAGGCTTGGGATGATAAATCGTTTTTGTTCGCAGTTTCATCTGCTTCCTTTGAAAGAGAAAGGTAAATCGGCAGTGCTCGCGTGCAACATAACAACGCCAACCGATCACCGCCTCGGATCAATCATGTCATGCGGAATCGTCCGTTCCGGCAGGACTCAGATGGCCTGCCCCATAGTTAACATCTCGGCAATTCGTTCCACCGTTGACTTGAGCCATCCACAGGAGCGACGAAAAACGAT
>NZ_ANMO01000186.1 GCF_000338295.1 Rhodopirellula europaea 6C | reverse complement strand
CTTTCACAGCGCCACCATCAGCCGCCTTCGATTCGTTTTGTAACAGGACTGCCATCGCCAGAGCCCCAAAGTTGGTGCTCGCTTGTTGGACAAACTCTCTTCTGCTTAGCATCTGATTCAGTCCACAAATACGAATTCGCTGAGGTTGAATAAGAATCGACACATGTTCTCGAGTCCATGTTCCTGGGCATAATCCACCAACTCGCTCACTTCGGAATCAGATGGTTTTCTTTGCAAAAGCAACTCAACGGCTAGTTCGACCTTGGCGGTCAAGTCTGGCCGCTCAGCATCCAAACGCTTCGCGAACTCTTCCGCCATTGCAAGGCTGAACTTGTTGTTCATCAGCGACAAGGCTTGCAGCGATGTCAGCGTTTCGTTGCGACGAGGAGTGCTCTGAGAAGAATCGGCGCAATCAAGCGTCGTTAAGAATGGGTTGGGTTGTGACCGTGCAATGAAGCGATAGACGCTCCTGCGATGCGACTCTCTGTCGGCGGGATCGAACTTGTGATATTGAAAATGCGGTGAGTGGGCCGTCTTTTCCAGTTCGAACAGATAAAACCCCGGACCTCCCATTCGGCGATCCAACGTTCCACTAACCGACAAAACGGAATCACGAATTTCTTCGGCGGAAAGTCGGCGACGATTCGCACGCCACAAGAATCGATTGCCCCCATCGATGGCAGAATGCTCCGGATGCGTCGCGGAGGATTGTTTGTAGGTGTTGCTGGTCACGATCAAGCGATGCAAGCGTTTCCATGATTGTCCCTCGTCGCGAAATTCGACAGCCAACCAATCGAGAAGCTTTGGATGCGTCGGTTCGGCTCCCATTCGCCCAAAGTCGTTGGGCGTCGCGACAATTCCCTCGCCAAAATGATACTGCCAGATTCGATTCACGATTGATCGCCAAACCAGTGGATGCTGCCGGTCGGTCAGCCACTCGGCAAGCTGCACCCGTCGCTGCGATTCGTCCAGCTCTGAATCGAATTGCCATCGGTCCAAATCCGCCAATGGAATCACCCCCGGAACCGCACGTTCGCCGGGCAGCGAGACTTCCCCACGATGCAAAACGAAAACTTCCCGAGGGACGCCGCCGGTCGGTTTGAAATTTCCTTGGGGTGCAAAATCTGTCGCCGCCGCGTACACGATCTGCTGCGGTGGCAACTCGTCCAGCCTTTGCCGAACAAGCGTCTCTTCTGTGTCGATGTCTTTTCGCTGCTGTGACATTTCTGGCGTGGTCACCGCGCGAAGAACCTCATCGCGACGTCGCTCCGCCTCCGCCAATGATCGCGTTGTTTCAGCTTCGTTTTTTTCAGGCCATTTGTTGTCAGTCAGGTTCTGTCGCTGCCAACGCACCGGGGCTTCGATCGAGTCTTTGGCAACCACCTTGGCCCCGACGCCCACATGTTCATCGCCGACCAAGATCTGCAGTTCTGCCAACGCGAATATGTAGTCCGCTTTGCGTTCCGCCAGACGTGTCGCGGTGACTCGAACCCGACGCACGTGTTGACCGGACAAAGCGAATTCCACCCCGTCATGCCGCGGGTTGGGAAAATCTGCGTTGGTTTTGTCCGCGATTGTCGTCCAGACTCCCGCGTCATTCGCGGTTTCAACTTTGAACCGCACAGGAAACCCAAACCCAGCCCCGATGTTGTTGAAGTTGTCGTTGCAAGGCCGCAACACAATTCGCGAAGCGGACACCTGCGCATCGAGTTGGACTTCCACCCATTTCTCAGAATCTGGTGACGATGCAAGTTCGCTGTGATACCCATGCTCCGGGTACGCGACGGCCTTGGAATTCGAGCGTAGACCGGCGATCTGCTGGTTGACGCACGTCAGCTCAGCCCCACCGGCTTGCTCAATGCGTTTCTCCAGCTCGCTTCGCTGCGTCTTCAGATCCGTCAAACGTTCATTCAGGATCTTTCTTTCGTCAGCGATATTGGGGTCGATGTCGAATCGACGATCCGCTCGATCAAGAGCAGCGAAAACCGCCTGCAAACCATAGTATTGTTGCTGGGTGATCGGATCGAACTTGTGATTGTGGCAACGTGCACACTGAACAGTCACGCTGCAGAACGTGTTCAGTGCTCCCGACACCATGTCATCGCGGTCCAGGTTGCGAGCCACCTTGCCATCTTGCTTTGACTCCGAGACTTCGACGTGGCCGATGAAGTCCCACGGACCTGCCGCGATGAATCCCAACCCAACGATTCCATCCGGTTCCCCCGGGAACAAAACGTCTCCGGCGATCTGCTCTTGAACGAACCGTCCGTAGGGTTTGTCCTCGTTGAGCGATCGAATGACGTAGTCTCGATAGGGCCAAGCATTCGGACGCAATTTGTCTTTGTCGTATCCGTTGGAGTCCGCGTACTTGACGACGTCGAGCCAATGCCGAGCCCATCGTTCGCCATAGTGTTTCGATTCCAGAAGACGGTCGACTAGTTTCTCGTAAGCCAACGGATCAGGGTCCGCGACAAAATCGGCGACCTCGTGCGGCGTCGGCGGCAAACCAATCAGGTCAAACGTCAAGCGGCGAATCAACGTGCGACGATCGGCCGGCGGACTGGGGCTCAATCCTTCCTCGTTCAATTTCTTCAGAATAAATCGATCGATCGGCGAACTCGCCCATGGATCCGAAATCACTGGCACTTCGGGCCGAACCAACGGTTGATACGACCACCAATCGAAATCGCTTACGGATGCCTCTTGCAAGACAACATCCGCAGGCCAAATTGCTCCATCATCGATCCATTGCCGTATCGCATTCAAATCCGATGGGTCGAGCGGATCTGCATCCTGAGGCATTTCAGCATGGCCATCCTTCGGCGTGATCAAATCCATCAAATGACTGGCATCCGCGTCACCGCATTCGACGTGGCCTCCGGCAAAAAAGGATGAAGCATCTTGCAGCGAAAAATCACCTTCAGGTGACTCGTTCCCATGACAAGACAGGCAACGCTGCGAAAAGATCGTGGCAACTCGATCGCGAAAATGGGATACCGGCTTCGACACTTCTTCATCAGCACATGCACAAACGCACGCCAGCGACGCTGTCAAAGCGGCAATACATCTCCTGATCATTGAATCCACCGACCCGAACCTTCCACATTGAAGACCAAACACTGGGACAAGTCTCTTTCCTATCGAACAGGTGTCCCGACCACGCCCAATTTAGTACCCAAACCAAAGAATCATTTATCGAGCGGTACTAAATCGCTCCGTAGTGCGCCACTTAAATCATAGCGACCAACTAAAATCAATTTGCAACTTTCCCGAACGCGAGCAGGCTGTCGTGGTTTCATTCGCAATCATTGTGAGTCGACCGAAGCATTCCGAACTGGAATGAGCAAGCCAAACAAGGCAAGCATTACTTCGGCGGTGAAGTGCGCCCCTCAACGACGCAGCGTTGGAAATCGGTTGCGAACATTGCTTCTGGAACCGCCCAACTCTTTCACGGTCCAAGTGGTCGTCCGATCGACGGGACTGAACGGATCGAGTAGCCGAAGATCATCGCGAGCAGAAATGGAAAGTCGCGTGGCCTCAGCTTTTCGCTCTCTCGCGTTCAGCCAGAAGTCGTTCATAAAGCTCGACGTGTCGGCGAATCATTGCATCCAGTGAGAAGTCATCCACGATGCGTTGCCGTGCTTGTTCCGCGATGCGTTGCGAACCATCGGGATCGTTGAAAGCTGCCAAACTCGAACGAACCAAATCGGCTTCGTCACCGACATCGAACAACCAGCCGGTTTCTCTGTCGATCACCAGGTCTCGATTGCCAGGAATGTTGGAGGCGATCACGGGCACACCCGCCAACATCGCTTCGATCACCGCGTTGCTTTGTCCTTCGTATTCGCTCGCGATCCAAAACTGTTCCGCATGAGGGAGCAACTCGGCAACGTCTTCCCGTTGTCCCGCAAATCGAACATGCAGAGGCGATGAAACCGAATCACGATGGCGAAGCAACTCGTCTCGCTGCGGCCCGTCACCGATGATGACCAACGTCGTGTCACCGCGAGCCGTCGCGAGCAGCTCGCCCGCCCAGATCAAATCGCGAACGCGTTTTTGCGGCCACAATCGACCGACAGCAACAATCAATCGACGTCCGGCCGGAATATCTAGACGACGAAAGGCTTCTTCGCGGTCAATCGCCTGGCTGACCGCAGGCTCGACCGACTCGACTCCATTGGGAATGACCACAAACTGTTCTGGATCCAAACCATTGGCCGCGTAGAAGTCCTGGACTCCGGAACTGTTCGTCGTGATCGCTTGTGAGATCTTTTGCAGACGCCGATCGATCTGATAATGCCAACCTTTCTTCCAAGGGTCGACGCACCGCTCGCTTGCAATGACAACGGGAACGCCCGCCCATTTCGCGGCCACGCGACCAAAGCTATTCGCGGCGAACAACCAGGTGTGAACCACATCCGGTGCAAAATCAATGAGCTGATTCTTCAATCGAAACAACGCCGTTGGATCGACCTTGAATCGCTTGCCAATCACAACAACCGGAACACCAGCGGCACGCAACTCCTCGCTTCGATGGCCATCTCGGGTCAGCAAGAACACGCGGACATCGTGCCCCAACTCGTGCAAGCCTTTGGCAAGCAACACCACCTGTTTTTCAGCACCACCGCGATCCATGGTGGGAATGACCAAAGCAATCTTCATGAGGCCTTCGGGTTGGGCAGGTTTTGGTTGGGATTGGGACGCAAAATGGATTGCCAAAAAGCCAGTTCTTGTTCCAAGGGATGACGACGCGAAAGATCTCGTGCCAATTCAAAAGCGTGCTGCTTGGCCATTTCTAAATCGCCCCAAACGGAACGAAAGGCCTTGCGAAGCGTACTTGGCTTGGCGTGGTCATACCAAGCCAGGGAATCCAAAATGGATGGATCAAAGTGGGTTTGCAAATAGTCTCGCGCCGCCGGTCGATCCGCGATGATGATCGGAAGCGCCGCAGCGAGCGCAGCGGGAAATGTGGATCTCAGTTGCGAATCTTCGTTTTGGACAACCGCATCGACCGACTGCCAAACTTCGGTCATGTCCGAAAATGAGCCGGGAATGGCAACGACGCTGCGAACACCTTCAGCTTTCAATTCGGTGTGCACCCAGTCGCGAATTTTTCCATCGCCAAGGATCCAAATTCGCAAATCTTGATCACGAGCAGCGAGGAAGCGAGCACTTTGAACCAACGCACCCACACCGCTATCCGAGGATGCGGGTCCAGACATCGGGCCACACCACAACAGAACGCGAGATTCGAGGTCCGTCGTCAGATCAAGATTGATGCCGCGCAAGCTGCGACGGGCATTGTTTCGTTGTTGTTCCGTCACCGCAGCGGGACGATGGAATCCGACCGGTCGTCTGCGCAATTTCTCCGCGGGAACACCGTGCGACACCAAGTATCGATCCGTTTTGGCATGCTCTGTGATTACGGAGTTCAGACCGCTGCACGACTGCAGAACACGTTTGCCGCCTCGCGTGTTTTGGCACCACGTTTGATCCGAGTCCTCTCCCCAACCGCCACACACGGCAACGCCGACGGTCGGATGATCGCCGTGCGCATCGGAGGCCCCGGATTCAATCGCCATGGAAACCGCTCGCGATTCTTCACGCAGTTGGTCGCATACGATCGCATCCAAACAGGGCATCCGTTCGACCAACCAATGGCTCAAATGTCGAACGTAGCGTTGAGTGGACCAATCACCTCGCGGGGCCGAAGCAACACGGTGAACCTTCACGTCACCCAACATGATTTCGGTCGGCCATGTGTTGCCATGCCGAGGCGTCACGACTTCCACCCGCATGCCCCAGTTCGCCAAACGCTGAGTCAACTCAAACGTCGCCGCAGCAGCTTCGTGTCGCCCCGAACAATGCGGCCAAAAATGCCGAGCGACGAACATCACCCGAGACACACTCACTGGCGAGCCGTCGCTTCAATCTCATCGGGTTCCAACACACCGATGAATGGCAAATTGCGATACATGTCGAGGTAATCTAGCCCGTAACCAACGACAAACTCGTCTGGAATCTCAAACGCGACAAAGTCTGGACGCGGACCGATTTGCTCGAGGCGTTGTTTTCGCAACAACACGGCGGTCGAGACGCTTGCCGCTCCCATGTTGGTGATCGCTTCGCTGAGTTTGGTCAGTGTGGCTCCCGTGTCGTAGATATCATCTACCAACAACACGTCGCGTTGCTGAACATCGATCAGCATCTTGGAATCGATCTCTAATTTGCCTGCTTGAGTTCCACCGCGATAACTCGACGCGTGAATCACGCCGACACGTTGGGGCATCGACAACCGCCGAATCAAATCCGCAAACAGCACCAAAGATCCCGTCATCACCGCGACCACCGTGATTGGGCGATCGCCGTAGGTGGCATCGATTTCCTTCGCCAATTTGGAAACTCCGTCATCGAGCTGGGATTCGTCAATCAGCGTTCGCATGGCGGATCAAAGTGAAATCGAGATTCGGAGGAGAGAAGAACGGACGACGCGCCGAGTGTTAAATGATTCCGATTGGGCAAACCGGCGACTTGGCAGCAAATTTCCCGATCGAGTCACCCCTGATGAGGGAACTCGGATGTTCGATGCCGGAACGGGCTTCGATCCGATTGAAAGGATTGGGTCACCTTCGTCGACCACCCATTTTGCCCTATCAATCGTGGATCGAACAGACGCATGACGCCATCGCAAAAATTGGCTCGAGCTCGTCACTGCTTCCAGGCTTGGCTGAACGCTCAGCCTGAAGAAGATTCGCCGGAAACGATCCAGATTCGCCCGAGCGAAACCAAAATCGAATGGAGCGAATCCGTCTTCATCTGCGACGGATTTTATCGCGGCCGTCGGTTTCGAACCGACTCGGCTTCGGCAATTTGGTTCACCGAAGAGCATGAATTGAAGATTCACGACGCGGACGGAGCTTGCGTGGCCACGCTTACATCGGCCGAGATGGAAGCTCAATTCGCCGCCGCCCAACCGCAGACCGACACAGCTCAAACCGAGCCAATGCGTCGAGCTGCGTAGGCAGACGCGGCGACGAGAAGGTCAAGACTCGAGAAATTCCAACCGCTTCTCGAGTGCCTCCAGCTTCGCCGTCACGCTGTCCAGTCGATCTTGAATCTTGTCGATGCGGTCGTCGTTGGCCGCTTTTGCTGGAGCCGCCGATCCGGAACCAGCAGGCGATGACGCCGCACTGGACGCATCTTGCTTTTTGATTTTGTCGACCAGGTACAAGCGTTCCTGCGGCGTGTACAGGCAATGCGCAAACGTTTGTCCGCGACCGGGTGGCGTCAATGATTCGACCAAGCCCTTTTCCATCAGCGAATCCAATTCCGTTTTCAGCGAATCCAGATCGGGAAATTTGTGCATCCGAGAAGCACGTGTGCGCAGCTCGCCAGCGGTCTGCGGTCCACGCAGCATCAACTCGGTAACGATCGCGGCCCCGGGACTATCGACTCCCAACCATTCGTAGGCTGCGTGCCGGTACTTTGTCACTCGTCCGCTGCCTTGAATCTCTCGGGCGGCACCGGCGTCTCGCAGTTCGTCCAGCGCCAGCAACGCATCGGACTCATCCACCTGCATCTGAGGCGAACGATTTGATTTTTGATTGCAGCCCGTGATCAATCCGGCCAACGACAACGGGTACCCATCAGGCGTTGTCTTGGCCTTCTCTACCAACACGCCCAAACATCGCCTCGCGGTGGCGGTCAGCGGCTTAGGTTGGCTGGATTCATTTTCAGCGGAGTTATCTTCGTTCATTCCATTTCCTACTGGATGCAAACCGTGGTGTGTCGATCGGGATCGCACATGCGACAAGAAACCGAAAGGTTCCGACGAACCTCGCGTCAATCCGTTTGAACTCAAAACGAACCAGTCATGGTAACTTTTTCGAGTCTTCTTGGCAGCAACCGAGGATTTCCGCGAGTCGCACTCTCGAAGCGGGGCTCCAGACCGTATCATCATGCGTTGGGCTGCTCACGAGGATGCGGCCACAAACTTTTCGACTTGTGTAGGTGGAGCCGCTGACGGTGGACACGTATCTGATCATCCTGATTGTTCTAGTCGCCTTGTTGGCCATCGCGATCGCAATGGCCGTTTGGAAGCCGCGATTGTTTGTTCGCTGCTTGTTCCGTCCGGTGCTGGAAATTTTGTACCGCAAACGGGTCGTCGGTTTGGAGAAATTCCCAACCGAAGGTGGCTGTCTCTTGGTCAGCAATCACACCTCGTGGATCGATGGCATTTTGATCCTCTGGGCACTGCCGCGAAATGTCCGGTTTGTGGTCGATGGCGGCAATTTCACATCGAAGATCGGCGACTACCTCGGGCGAGCCTTCGACACGATCTTCATGATGGGCGGCCCCAAATCGATTGGGCGAGCGATTCGCGACGCTCGCGAAGGGCTGAACAATGGCGACGTGGTGGGCATCTTTCCGGAAGGAACAATCACGCGAACGGGGCAATTGCAAGCGTTTCGTCCGGGCATGAGCAAGATTCTGAAGAACACCGACGCGAAGATCGTTCCGGTGCACTTGGAAGGAATGTGGGGCAGCATTTTCAGCTTTTCCGGCGGCAAATACTTCTGGAAATGGCCGGACAAATTTCGACGCACCATCACCGTGTACGTCGGCGAACCTCTCCCGGCCGACGCTCCCATCTCCGCGGTCCGTGGCAAGGTCCAAGCCTTGGGTTCACAGGCTCAAATCGATCACCGCCGCGAGTTCCCCGTTTTGGCTCGACAAGTCCTCCGGGTTTGGCGACGCCGGGGCAAACGCTTGCAAGCGGCCGACACCTTGGGCACTGAAGTTGGCGGACGGAAGCTGCTGATCAACACGCTCGCCCTGCGTCGATGCCTCCATCGAGAAGTGTTCGCCAAGGACGAGCAGTTCGTCGGGATTCTACTTCCGCCGAGCGTCGGAGCTGTCGCGGTCAATGTTGCGCTGGCCGCCGATCGTCGCGTCAGTGCCAACTTGAACTACACGGTCAGCAGCGAAGTGATGAACCACTGCATCCGTGACGTGGGTATCAAGCATGTGCTCACGAGCGACCGGTTCCTTGAGAAAATTGATGTGGAACTGGATGCCGAGATCGTCTCGTTGGACAAGCTCAAAGAAAAAGTCAGCTTGGCCGACAAGGTCATCGCTGCTCTGCAAGCGACGGTCGTGCCCAGCTGGTTGCTCGATCGGATTTTGGGGCTCAACAAAGTCCAAAGCGACGACCTGCTGACGGTGATCTTCACCAGCGGTTCCACCGGAATGCCCAAAGGCGTTCTGTTGTCCAACGCGAACGTCAGCCACAACGTCGATGCGGTCAATCGTGCCATCCGGCTCAACACCGAAGACGTCGTCATCGGCGTGTTGCCGTTTTTCCACTCGTTTGGTTACGCGGTCACGCTTTGGGCCGCTCAAACGCTTGGCCCCGCCGGTGTCTATCACTTCAATCCATTGGATTCCAAACAGATCGGCAAACTCGCCGAGAAGTACAAAGCCACCGTGCTGCTTGGCACACCGACCTTCATGCGAGGTTACCTCCGACGCATCACACCGGAACAATTCAAAACGCTGAACGTCGCGGTCGTTGGTGCTGAGAAGATGCCCGCGGATCTGTTTGATGCATTCGAAAAACGCTTTGGCGTCCGTCCTGTCGAAGGCTATGGCACGACCGAGATGAGTCCTCTGGTCAGCGTCAACATCCCGCCCTCTCGATCGGCCGCGAAATTTCAACCTGACCGTGTCGAAGGCAGCGTCGGACGTCCATTGCCTGGAATCTCGGCACGAATCGTTTCGCCCGATGATGGAACCGAATTGGACGCGGGTGAGGATGGAATGCTGCTGGTGACCGGGCCCAATGTGATGCGAGGCTACGCGAATCGCGATGACTTAACGCAAACGGCCGTTGTTGACGGTTGGTACACGACGGGCGATATCGCCCACATCGACGGCGACGGGTTCCTGCACATCACCGGTCGTTTGAGCCGTTTCTCAAAAATCGCTGGCGAGATGGTGCCACACGTTCGCATTGAAGAAGAGCTCGGCAAACTGTTATCCGAAGGCGATGACGACGATCAAGTGCGAGTTTGTGTCACGGCGGTTCCGTGCGAACGCAAAGGAGAACGCATCGTCGTCCTGCATCTGCCAACATCGCAAACACCGGATTCGCTGCGAGAAGGATTGAAGGCCGCCGGATTGGCCAATCTGTTCATCCCATCGACCGACAGCTTCTTTGAAGTCGACGAGATCCCATTGCTGGGAACCGGCAAATTGGACCTCAAGGGCGCCCGAGATCGAGCGAGCGAATTGACGATGGCGAGTTGCTGAAGGAACTCAAGCGAGCCCGCGAATCTCACGTCCGATCGCACGTGCCAGGTGCGATGAGAAAGAACCACGTGCGATGAGAAAGAAATCAGAGGATAGAAACCCCGGAATCCTTCGATCGCGCCGGTAAGCGATTAGCTGGCCGGACTTTCGATCTCATCTTCGTGACTGACCGGCGAGTTCAAATCGATCGCTTCAAAGCGACTGCGATACAACAAACGTTCCCACCATCTGGCTTTTCGCATTGATGGATCGTTGGCGTCGACCAAATGCCTTTTGCCGCGACGCGTGCAAATCTTTAATCGGTCGTCATCCAGGACCTCTTCCACCACCCAGTACTTCTCAACGACGTACCGGTAGGAATTGCCTTTTCCTGCGGCATGAACCTCGGATGCACGTGGCCCCGGAGAAACACTGCTCTTTTGTTTCCGGTAAATCACCCAGTCGTTTCGCTGAAATTGATTTGCAGCCAATGTCATTCCTAAGGCGTGGACTTGAGACGGGTTACCTGCCCCAAATGATCGCAGCTTTCAGAAAAGGACACAATTGGTCAGGCGACCGATGTTCTCAGGAATGCAAAATCGCTTCCACGAATCGCCTCGAAGGGATTCGCTACCGACCACACACCGTCAATTGATTGAGTCGAGTTTGACAGAACAACGATCAGTCGTCTCGCACTAGCTAAGGTTTGTGACCGCCATCACCGCGGCCAAACTCAACTGAGGCCAACACTGTGCGACTGAATCATTGTGCGACTGAACATCGAACAGTGCGACTACTCCGCTGAGAAGTGAAACACGGTTGTCGTGTCGTACTTTTCACCCGGCTTCAAAATTGCCGATGGAAACGTTGATTGATTGGGACTGTCCGGATAGTGCTGAGTCTCCAAGCAGAATCCACCGCGATGAACGTAGGGCTTGCCCGATTTGCCTACCAAGCGACCGTCCAGGAAGTTTCCGCAGTAGAACTGAATGCCCGGTTCACTGGTGTGAATTTCCAACGTTCGTCCGGTTGTCGGCTCAGAGACTCGAGCGGCCAACGTCAGGTCCCCATCTTCATCGGACGAATCTAACACGAAGTTGTGGTCATAACCCAAACCAAATTCGAGCTGTTCGTTTTCAACGCCAACATCCCGTCCGATTGCTTTCGCTTTTCGGAAGTCAAATGGCGTTCCCTCGACGTCGCGAAGTTCTCCGGTGGGAATCAATGTCGAGTCAACCGGAGTGAACTTCGATGCATTCAACATCAGTTCGTGATCGAGAATCGTGCCGTTGCCTTCGCCGGCCAGATTGAAATACGTGTGCTGAGTCAGATTGACTGGCGTGGCCTTATCCGTCGTCGCTTCATAGTGGACGATCAATTTGTTCTCGTCGGTCCACTGGTAAGTGACCGCAATTTGCAGATTGCCCGGATAACCTTCTTCACCGTCTTTGGCCAGGTAAATCATTTTCAATGCCGGCTTGCCATTTACAGCGGTTGGCTCAGCATCCCAGACGACCTTGTCAAAACCGATCACGCCACCGTGCAAATGGTTGGGCCCGTTGTTCGTCGCCAACGAGTAAGTCTTGCCGTCCAACGTGAACTCACCATTGGCGATTCGGTTTCCGTAACGTCCAACGATGGCACCAAAGTAAGGCTTGTCGACCGCATTGATGTAGCTCTCGACTGAGTCGTAACCCAGAGCGACATCGCCCAGATTCCCATCGCGATCAGGCACTACGATCGATGTGACGATTGCGCCAAAGTTTGTGATCTGGACCTTCGCACCCGATTGATTCTCAAGCGTGTACAACTCGATCGAATCGAAGTCTTCGACCTGCATTTGATCTTGAGCGGTGACCGGATTGGCGAGGCAACCAAGCACCAACAAACCCGCGAAGCATTTAGCAGTGAACCGGTTCATTCGATATCTCCAAGAAGCGACAAACATGATTTTGAATTTGAAAATTGACCAGCAACGACAACGAATCTAGATCGCAAAGAAAGCGTAGACGCCCAAACACACCAGAACCAAAACGCCCCCGACGTACGGCGCGGGTTTCCATGGCGTTAGGTCCACAAGCTTGGCATCTCGCTGCTCGTAGGGCGAATCTCGGCGAATTCCCATAGCCACCATGACAAGTTGCATCGCGATCAGAAACGCAAACACGGCTCCCATGTAGTGGAAACCATTGACGAAGGTGGACGCCAACCATCCGTCGTCGCCACCGCCAAAGAACGTGCCAATCACCATCAGCACCAACCCAACGATCAACGCAGCCATCGCGGATCGCCCGTCGGCCGTCTTGTGAAACAACCCCAGCAGAATGACTGACGCCAACGGGATGAAGTAAACACCGTTCAATCCCTGGAAGAAACTGAACACTCCGTCGCGTCCATAAAACACCAACGGTGCAGCGATCACAGCAAAGATGGCGACAACAAAGCTGCAAACCTGACCCGAGAAACGGACCTGTTTGGTGGTCGCATCCGGGCGAATGTATTGCTTGTAGACGTCCAACGAAAACAACGTTGCTGCTGAGTTCAGCACGGAATTGAACGTGGAGAGAATGGAACCGATGACAACCGCGGCGAAGAAGCCCAGCAGCCACTCCGGCAACACTCGAGCGACCAACGCGCCGTAGGCCTGGCTCGAATTCCAATCACCATCGGAATTAGTTCCGACCGCATCCATCATCTGCTGATCGTTCGCGGTGACGACCAAATACGCCGCCGCAATTCCGGGCAGCACCAAGATCAACGGTGCAAGGATTTTGAAGAACGCGGCCAGCAAAACTCCCTTCTGACCTTCGGCCAAGTTCTTGGCACCAAACGTTCGCTGAATGATTTGCTGGTTCGTGGTCCAGTAGAAAAAATTCAACAGCAAAACACCCGTGAACAACGTCGGCCAGTGAGTCGACTCGTCACTCGCACCGAGCGAGCGGAAGGCATCTGGGTCGGCCGCATCAATTTTCTGAAGTGCCCCACTGATTCCACCTTCATCACCAGCAACGACCTGCAACGAAAAGTAGGTGATCATCAAACCGCCGATCAACAGACCCGCACCGTTGAAAGTGTCGGACACCGCAATCGCCCGCAAGCCACCGAAAATCGCGTAGGCACCACCCAACGAAGCAATGAAAACGAGCAACATCCAGATCATTTGGTAGTCGCTGACGCCAAATTTCTCGTTCAGCGAGAGCATGCTATTTAGTCCGTTGGCTCCCAGAAACAGCACGAACGGCAAAAGAATCAGCATGTATGCCACGATAAAAATTCCCGCCGTCAATGCGCGGACGCTGCGGCCATAGCGTTCTTCCAGGAACTGTGGAATCGTCGCGATTCCGGACTTCAGATACCGGGGCAGGAAAACCAACGCCAGAATCACCAGCGATATTCCTGCGACGACCTCCCAGCACATCACAGACAGCCCATCGCGAAACGAATCCGCATTGAGCCCGACCAATTGCTCAGTCGACAAATTCGTCAGCAACAACGAACCAGCGATGAAGACGCCAGTCAGGGACCGACCGGCTAAGAAATAGCCCTCGTCGGTATCCACATCGCTGCCACGCGTTTTCCACCAAGTCAAAAACGCCACCATGCCGGTGAAGAATAGAAAGGAAATCAGCGTGGTGGTGTTCATGGACATCCTCGGGTGTTGCATCATGCAAAAGGGTTCACATCTGGATCACATACCATACAGCGTCACCTGCTCACTCACAGCCGCCAGGAAGATTTTTCTTCCTTTCAACCCTTCAAGATGGTCACGATCTTCCCTTCAACACGCTCTGCCTTACTGATTCAGCACTAGCTCATCACAGCGACCCCACCAACCAAGCTAAGATATATTGCCCTTCAGTCAATTCCGGTGACCATAGGTCTTCGCCAGCGAATTACGGTTCCACCGGTCGGAATTGATGCGACTGGCTATCGCCGACGGACTGAATTTCGCAAAATGATTCGTTCCACACTTGCCCCACTGTTTGGGCATCTGCCCGCTTTCCGAATTTTCGCTTGCTCCACACTCATGGCCCAACGTTCACGCAAGTCCCGAGACGCTGAGACCACCCCTGGCGAGAATTCCACCGACTCTGATGCAAAGCAGGACTCTGCGAAGGGCTCCAAGCCAAAATCGGAGTCCATCAAAATCAACCCCAAGGTCTTCAACGGCGACTCTCAGATCGAAGTCGACGGGATTCAGGTCGACCTGCGGAATCGCTATTTAGCCGCTTTCCTGGCTTGGTTGGTTCCCGGTGCGGGCCACTTCTATCAAGGTCGGCACACAAAAGGGACGCTGTTCGTCATCAGCATTCTCTCGATTTGGATGCTTGGTTTTGCCCTCGGCGGATTTCACGTCGTCTATGCTTCTTGGTACCCCGGCGATAAACGCTGGCACTATGTCCTCCAGGCCGGAGTCGGTTCGGCAGCACTTCCCGCTTTGGTTCAAGGAAACCGGATGCGACTTGCAACGGATCACCGCGGCCGAACCCGTTCGGACTACGAGCCTTTGTGGAATGGCTTCATGGCACCGCCGCATCGCCCCGTCGTTGAATCCGAGGCCGACGAAGTCGCCGCTTGGTACGCCCGGCGCGGTTCGGGATACGAAATGGGCACTTGGTACACGATGATTGCCGGATTGCTGAACTTCCTGGTGGTTTACGACGCTTTTGGTGGCCCGTTGGCGGTACCGATCAGCGGCCGGAAGAAACGCGAATCGGAATCATCTGAGACTGCGAACAACGAAGGAGACGCATCGCCGAAGTTTGCGAATGGCGTCTGAAGCGATCACACTTTTCTCTGCGATTCTCATCGCCTTATCTCATCAGCTGACTTTTCTGTCAAAGGACGCGCGTTGAACAAGCCTGCTCGCTCCAAACCTCACGTTGCCTTGATGGTCGAGACCGCGACCGTCTACGGACGTGAAGTTCTGTCTGGAATCATGCGTTTCATGCGAACGCAAGAAGATTGGTCGGTCTTTCTCGAACAACGAGACCTGCTGACCTCGCCGCCCTCGTGGTTGAACGACTGGCAGGGCGACGGAATCATCTCACGCGGATCCACCGACGAGATGATCGAGGCAGCGGTCCGGCGGAACATCCCCGTTGTGGAACTGAACGACCGCAGCGAAGTCGACAAGGCTCACGTCCGCAGCGACGACGCGAAAATCGGCGAAATGGCCGCCCGACACTTGATGGAACGCGGGTTCCAACACTTCGCCTTCTGCGGATTCGACTTCGAAGCTTGGTCGCAACGACGCCAAGAAGCGTTCGTGAGAACGATTCAACAAGAAGGCGGCCAATGCGATGCATTCAATTCACCTTGGATGAACCTGGCGCGACCTTGGGAAGAAGATCAACAGGCGATTGCGGAATGGTTGCAATCGCTGCCGAAACCCTGCGGGATCTTCACCTGCAACGATTTGCGAGGCCAACACGTTCTCGCAGTTTGCTCAACGTTGGAACTGACCGTTCCGGAAGAAGTCGCCGTCATTGGTGTCGACAACGACGAACTGCTTTGCCAATTCTGTCAGCCACCGCTGTCGAGCGTCATTCCAAATGCGGAAGCCGTCGGATTCCTGGCCGCTGAACGTCTGTCCCGGTGGATGAAAGGCGAATCGCACCACGAAACTCAGCAGGTCGTCGCGCCGACCGGTGTCGCCACTCGACTGTCGACCGACGTCGTTGCGATCGATCACCCCGAGGTCGCCTCAGCGTTGGCCTACATCCGGCAACACGCCTGCGAAGGCCTGACCGTTGATGAAGTGCTGCAAAACGTGGCCGTCAGCCGCAGCACACTCGAACGACAACTTCGGCGGTATTTGGGGCGGACACCGCAGCAGGAGATCCGCAACGTTCAGCTCAAACGTGTCCGAGAATTGCTGGTCACCACCGAAATGGCTGCTGAGCAGATCGCTTACCGAGCGGGGTTCGATCATCCGGAATACATGCATTATGTGTTCAAACGCGATCTCGGAATGACACCCGGCCAGTACCGGCAAAGCGTCCGCGGCCAGGAAAGCTGAGCCGCATCAGCGGAAACGGCATCGGTAGTCGCTGATCGAAAGAGCGAATTCCGCGGGAATTGCGTCGCCAGCGTGGCAAGAAAATTTGGTGCCGGGGCCGAGACCAAGTATACTGAGTCGACCTTGATCGCTCCCGGTCTAGCCTTTTCGGTCGCTGATTTGCCGCCCGCATTCAGCAACGATGGTTGTCGCGGCGGGGAGATCGATCACGCAGGGTGCCGAATCGATGGTGGATTTTGCCGTCCAACAACCATCAATCATTCAGCTCCCGACCATTACTTCTCCCTGCACACTGATTCTCAGGATGTTGACCGTGAATCGCCACACCTTCTCTCGTTGCACCCAATCTTCGTTCTTCGGAATGAGCTCACTGATGTGCGTTGCCGCTCTCGGTTTCGCCGTCGCGAGTTTTGCATCGCCTTCCACCGCCAGCGCTGGTGGCGAGGAAGCCGTCGTCAACGGCTTGTTCGAAGCCATGGATGCCGGAACCGTCGAAGCCAAGTTCATTCCCCAATCGTCGGCAAAAGCCAACCTGTTGGTCAAAAACTTGACTGACAAACCACTTCACATTCACGTTCCCGCAGCCTTCGCTGGCGTTCCCGTCCTTGCTCAAGGAATGATGGGCGGCGGCATGGGAGGCATGGGTGGCGGCATGGGAGGAATGGGCGGCGGCATGGGAGGCTTCATGCGAGTTGCCCCCGGACGCACCAGCAAGATGGCCCTGAACACTGTTTGCTTGGAACACGGCAAGCCAGAACCAAACGCCAAGATGAAATACACCATCGCTCCACTCGACCAAGTCACCAAAGACCCAGCCGTGGCTGCTTTGTGCGAAGCACTCGGCAATGGCGTCATCGCTCAGAACACTGCCCAAGCTGCGGCTTGGCACCTTACCGACGACATGTCCTGGAACGAACTGGCAGAAAAGAACCGCAAGGAAAGCCAGTACACCGGCAACGAGCCTTACTTCACCTCGTTCGAGTTGCGTGCCGCATCCAACGTGGTGGGCGAAGTCAAACGAATCGCTCAGAACTACCAGGACAAACTGGAGTCGGCCGAGAAGACCGAAGGCGGCCTGACCTTGGACAACAGCTACGGCAGCTGAAGATTGCCCGCTGTTGAGTGAACGCAAGAAACGCGTTCACGAAATCGAAACCAACGTTTACCTGCGAGGACATCATCGTCCTCGCAGGTATTTTTTTGCCCGTTGGTTTCATCCAGTGATGTGACTCACTGAATCAAATCATCAATCGTCATCGCCCGCATTGACGGCTTCTGTTTTCCCAGCCTTCAATCGCAAGAACGCGTCGAAGAACCCCTGCAGTTCGCTGCCATCGAGCACGCTGTTGAAGTTACCGACGTAGTGCCCAGTCCGAGCGTCTTTGACTCGTTGATCGGGATGCAGGAAGTAGTTGCGAATCTGGCTACCGAAACCGGTTCTCGCCTGAGTCTCGTACTTCTTGGCTTCCTCCGCTTCGCGGCGTTCCTCTTCAACCCGTGCCATCTTCGCTCGCAACATCTTCCAGGCCGTGTCCCGGTTCTGGTGCTGGCTTCGCTGGTTTTGACACTGCACGACCGTGTTGGTCGGAATGTGGGTCAAACGAATGGCACTGTCCGTTTTGTTGACGTGCTGGCCACCCGCTCCGCTGGCCCGATACGTGTCTTCGCGAACATCTTTCTTTTCGATGTTCACCTCGATCGAATCGTCGATTTCAGGCGAAACACTCACCGCCGCAAAGCTGGTCTGTCGCTTGCTTTCGCTGTTGAACGGACTGATCCGAACCAACCGGTGCATGCCTTCTTCGCCCTTCAAATAGCCATACGCCATCGGACCTCGAACCGCGATGGAGGCATGGTTGATCCCCGCCTCCTCGTTTTCCTGGCGGTCCAGCAGTTCGATTTTGTATTCCTGGCCCACCGCCCAAGCGGAATACATCCGCAGCAGCATGTCGGCCCAGTCGTTGGCATCCGTCCCACCGTCGCGAGCGTTGATGGTCACGATCGCACCAGCGGAATCATTCGGCCCGTTCAGCAACGCCTTGAGTTCGAGGTCATCCAGGACGACCTCCAGGCGTTCGATCTCCGACCGAACCTCGTCAACGATGGAATCGTCTTCATCAGCCATCTCAAAGAGGGCTTCCAAGTCTTCCGCCGAGGACTCAAGCTCATTCAAAGGAGAGACGATTCCCTTCAGGCCCTTCAGCTGCATCACAACTTTCTGAGCTGCTTCGCTGTCGTTCCAGAAGTCGGGAGCCGCCATCTGCTCTTCAATTTTCTTGATCGCCTTGTTTTTGCCAGAGTGGTCAAAGAGAGTCCTGAAGCTGGACCAGGCGGCTGCGGATCGCTTGGCTGCGTTGTGTTAATTCAGCGTCCATGACGAAATGTCCCTCTCGGATATGATGGTAAACGGGCGAGGCCGTGTACGGCGTGTGCAAGGCCCGCCAATTGTTCTTTTTTAGAAATCGGATTCTACATGTCTCGCGTGGTTCTCGCGATGAGTGGCGGCGTTGATTCCAGCGTCGCAGCCCACCTGTTGTTGCGTGACGGTCACGAAGTGATCGGAGTCTTCATGCGCCACGGCGAAGCTTCCGCTGCCGCCTGCCGAATCGATTCCGACGAGCCGCAAAACGCGAATCCGCTGAACTTGCCGGTCCTGGGCGATTCTGCGGGCGGCAAACGAGCCGACCACAAACAAGGCTGCTGCAGTGCGACCGATGCCGCCGACGCTCGCCGGGTCGCGATGTCGATGGGGATCCCGTTCTACTCGCTCGACCTGCAGGAAGACTTTCGCAAGATCGTCGACTATTTCGTCGACGATTACCTCGCCGCGCGAACACCCAATCCGTGCGTCAAATGCAATCACTGGATCAAGTTTGGCCGCCTGTTCGATTACGCCGATGGTGTCGACGCTGAATTCGTCGCAACCGGTCACTACGCCCGAATGGTCCATTCCAACGGCCGCTCCGAATTGCATCGCGGATTGGACGGGCACAAGGACCAATCCTACGCTCTGTTTGGCATCGAACCAGCTCGCTTGCCCCGCATGATGCTGCCCGTCGGCGATTTCACCAAACCCGAAATTCGCGAAATGGCGACCTCGCTCGGACTGGGTGTGTCAGACAAAAAAGACAGCCAAGAAATCTGCTTCGTCACGCAAGGCCACCACAGCGACTTCGTCAAATCACGTCGCCCTGAAATGGTCGGCGCGACCGCCGGCGAAATTGTGACCACCGGCGGCAAAGTGGTCGGCGAACACAAAGGATTCGAGGCCTTCACCATCGGCCAACGCAAACGGCTCGGCGTCGCGATGGGCGAGCCACACTTCGTCATCCGCATCGAACCGGATACCCGCCGTGTCGTGATCGGGCGAGCAGAAGAATTGCTGCGTCCAGGATTGATTGCAGATCAATGCAATTGGTTCGTCACACCAGAAGAGCTCGCTGAGGCCACATCAGTTGGCATCCAAATCCGCTACAACGGACAACCTCACCCCGGCCGAGTTGAGATCGACGCATCCGATCCAACCCAAATGAAAGTGATGTTCGACGAACCACAATCCGCCGTCGCACCGGGCCAAGCCGCCGTTGTCTACGACGGAGAACGAGTCCTCGGCGGCGGCTGGATCACCCACGCCCTCGATCATGTAGCCAACGGACGCCCTCCGTCGGCCTAAACGCATCCCAGCGCAGCCAGTAAGCCAATCCACAAAGTGCTAAACATCCTTTCGGCACTTGCAAGCTGAGCCCATCTCAAAGTGCCACGCCTGCAACCCGTCCCACCTGTAGCCGACAGAGGCCCTCTGTAGGCCCGCGCGCAAACGATCGCAACAAACGCCTCAATCCACAAAAGCACCAGCAACGAGTTGTCTCAGTTCACTCTCCCATTCGGCGTCAAGCGTTGAAGGCGTCCAGGCAGAGCTCAGACCGAATATCCCGCCGCGGCCCTACGAGCGAGTTGTCTGGCGTCCGCCAGTCGCCTACCCTGAATAAACCGCCTTTTCACCGGGGATATCGACGCGGCTTGTGCCCGTTCATTAACTTGGAGGAAGACTTGTTCGTCGACACGATCTACTTCTTACTGTCCACACACTTTTTACTTGGGCACATGACATGAGCGACGGATACGACGTCAAACCGACGCGAAAAGGAAGTTGGCTCTCCGCGTCCATGCTTTCGGTGGTTCACTTGGTTGCCTTTGGCATGCTCTATCTTTTGGTCGTCCAGATGAGTTGGTCGTTCCAAGATTTCTACAGACTTGTGGGCACGAAGCTCACACCCGAGTTTAAACGGATCGCGGTGTTGTCTGATTTCATTGCCGCGTACACGCCGATCGTATTGATCGTGATTGTCGTAGATATCTTCGTTGTCTCTCGTCTTGCTCGCAGAGGCAACCGCTGGACGTCAGCCTATTCGCATGGTGTTTTGCTATGCCTGGGCCTCACTGGTTTTCTCTGGACTGCGCAGAGCGTTGAACCAATGGCTTGGGGTGCGTCGGGCGTCGGCAATCGTCCCGCGATGAACAATGTTCAGGCTGCCAATATAGTCGAGCCAAGTATGGGCCTACTACGAAGCGACGAAGCATTGCGTGAACCGGAGAACGCGAGCTAAGCGATTTGGCCGTTTGAAACTTTACCTCGCGTGCCCGATTACGCGTGCCGCTATTCGTACAAATGATACGTCGTGTCGCTATCTGTCGCCCAAAACCTGATCTCTCATCTCGCCGAGTCTGGATGCGAAATTGGCCATGCCTCCAAACGCGATATTGCTTGGGTTGAAAAATTATCAATCCCCGTTGATTTCAAGCGTTTGCTTCAGTGGCATTGGCCGCTGGGAGCTTGTCAGATCGGCCCCATCACGCTTGGTCCGATTTCCGATATATCGAGATTCCCGTGGATAGACGAAATCCTCGAATGCGGTCTGTTGCCTCTCGGGTTCGGTCCAAGTGGTGATTGGTTTGTGTGCGACTTGACGACCACCGACTGCAATGTCGGGTTCATCAACCACGAAAGATACGGCGGGGGAAACGACGCACGAATTCACTACCAGGCTGCCTATCGTTCACTCGAATCGTATCTGCATTCAGTTGACCTCGGCCGATTTGTGCCTGGAGACTTCTACGATGCCCGTGACTACCACCGATTCCTGAGCGAAGAGTCGTCCAAGCGATTTTCACCCCCAATACAAGACGAATAACCATGGCGATCGTGTCAGGGGCACTCCAGCCCGGTTACCTGGGCCCCGTCCCTACACCGCCTTGCATGCAGGCCCTACGCACGATCTACCTGTCCCAAAACCGACAGATAGATCGCAATTCGCTATCCGACTGAGTAATTACCAAGGGTTTATCGCATGTTGATACCCAAACAAGGCGTCACCATTCTTGAGTTGCTTGTCCTTGTTGGCATCGTCGGGGTTTTGCTGGCGTTGCTTCTTCCCGCAGTTCAATCGGCTCGCGAATCCGCCCGGAAGGTTACTTGCAAGAACAATCTTCGTCAGATGGGCATCGCGATACAAAGTTTTCATTCCGCACACCAACGAATGCCTTCGCTATACAACGGTTCCTTCACTGCCAATGGAAACACATTAACTTTTCCTAAGCGATACTGGGATGAACACCACTTCCATTCCTGGCAGGTCGCACTGCTCCCCAGTTTGGAGCAGTCTTCGCTTTACGAAAGCATCGATATGACCACGGCTGCTTCAGACCCGAAAAACCAGCCAAACGTGAATGTTGAACTTTCGGTTTTTCAATGCCCCTCGACCAGCAATGTCACGCCATTTTCAAACGTTCGTAACTTCGCGCCCAATGACGTCATCGGTACCGCGGCACGCAGTGATTACGAAGCCATTGGCGGCATTCACCTCTCGTCGATTGCAAACGAGAACCGACAGCTTCTTGGTACTAACATTGCACTCGGAGCGTGGGGTCTGCCGTTACAAACCATCCCAAAAGATGCAACATACTACAACGTCGAGACGACGCGATTTCGCGATGTGACCGATGGCCTATCCAACTCGATTATTCTTGCCGAAATGTCCGGCCGGCCCGATCCCTACGTTCGGGGCAAATTGGATGAGGACTATGAGGAGATTGACAATATTTCGAAGCCCGCGTGGGCAATAAGCGGCAGCTACCACGCGATCGTGCTGAGCAAGAAGTTTGGTGTCAATGAGACAAACCACAATGGCATTTACAGCTTCCACGCATCCGGCGTGCATGTATCGCTCGCTGACGGCTCCGTCCGCATGCTCTCAAACTCGACGAACAAAGCTGTCTTGCAGGCTTTGACAACGCGGGCCGGACGAGAAACCGTAAGCATCGAATAGCTATCGGTCTCGGGGCAATTGGGCACAAAGCTCAAGAGCTTGAGGTGCCAGCTAGCTTTCCAGATTCGTGCTCGTGCTCAGACGGGTCAGCGACGGTGCTCGTACTCGTGATCGAAACCCGTCCATATTGTCCTCGCGAACGTTTGACCGCGAACGACTCGACGCTGACCTACTTTCGACCAACGACGTTGCTCGGTCTTTCGCGACACCACCGTCGCTGAGCGGTTTGCGACGTCACGCTCGCGACCAATGGCTGCGTGCCGCCTCCAATACGTGCTGCTGAGAACCAACAGAATCAAATTTCAAGACGATGTTGCGATGAATGCGATCCTCGATCGGACCATTGTGATGCTGCCCTGAATGGCGATGAAATCCGATGGTGCCGCGGGATACCATCCTGACATCGAGTGCGAGCACCGCTTCGCTGAGCAGGAGCATGCAGAAGAGGTCGGAATCGGATGACCTTGGTTGGGCACTCTGATCAACCGATGATCTCGTCGACGATTCGTCCGTGGACGTCGGTCAATCTGAAATCGCGACCAGCGTAGCGGTACGTCAGTCGTTTGTGGTCGTAACCCATCAGGCGCAAAATCGTGGCGTGCAAATCGTGCACGTGAACTCGGTTTTCCACCGCTTTGAAACCCAGCTCGTCGGTTGCTCCAACTCGGGTTCCGGCGTTCACGCCACCGCCGGCCATCCACATCGTGAACCCGTAGTGGTTGTGGTCGCGACCGTTCATCTTGCCTTGGTTGGATCCTTTTTTGGGCATTTCAACGACGGGAGTCCGTCCAAATTCTCCGCCCCAAATCACAAGCGTTTCATCCAGCAAACCGGTTCGCTTGAGATCAGTCAGCAAAGCCCCGATTCCTTGGTCGACGCCTTTGGCAACTCGCCGGTGGGCCTTGTCCAAGTCATCGTGGCTATCCCAAGGTTGGCCGGCACCGGTGTAAAGCTGCACAAAACGGACACCGCGTTCGACCAACCGACGAGCGATCAACGCTTGCCGTGAGAAATCTCCCTCGCCGTACATTTTCCGCGTCTCTTCCGTTTCGCGACTGATGTCGAACGCTTCCGACGCTTCGCTTTGCATTCGATAGGCAAGTTCAAATGACTCGATGCGTGATTCCAAGCGAGGGTCATTTCCACGCTGAACGGCGTGCTGCTGGTTCAACTTCGACAACAGGTCCAACTGCTCACGCTGGTTGGTCGGGTGAACCGAACGGCCGCGAATGTTTTCCAACAATCGCTCGACCGTCGCGAAACTGCTGTCGATGTAGGTGCCTTGATACTTGCCGGGCAAGAATCCGTTTTGCCAGTTCTGTGATTCCTTGATCGGGTATCCACCCGGGCACATCGCGATGAACGAGGGCAAGTTCTCGTTGCCGCTTCCCAAACCGTAAGTAAGCCAGGATCCCATTGCAGGACGAATCAAACGGGCTTCGCCGCAATTCATCAGCAGCAATGAAGGCTCGTGATTTGGAACGTCCGCGTACATGCTGTTGATCACACACAAGTCATCCGCGTGCTTTGCGGTGTGTTCGAACAACTCGCTGACTTCCAGTCCGCACTCGCCATACTTGTCCCATTTGTAGGGCGAGCGCATCACGTTGCCGGTCGGGCGTTCGGTCTTCAGGTTCGCCATCGGAGCCGATTTGCCATCGAACTCTTCCAACGCCGGTTTGCGATCAAACGAGTCCACTTGGCTGGGACCACCGTTCATGAACAAGTGAATGACACGCTTCGCTTTCGCCGGAAAGTGTGGCATCACTTCGCCGCGAAAGTCCGCCGGGTTCGGCAACCCAGACGCAGCACTTTCACGGCACAAGGCATCGGTCAATGCGAGCGAGCCAAAGCCCATCCCGCAAACTTTCAATGCATCACGACGAGACAAAGGGAGATTCATGATTCAATCCACGAATGCGAATTCGTTGGTGAGGAATAAAACCTGGGCGAGCTGCGCCAGGCGATCCAGCTGAGGTGTTTCGGTCTTTTGGAATGGGCCACTGAAATCGTCCACCGAGTTGGCTTCGACCACCGACCCATCATCTGCCGTCGCCGAAATCTTTGATCGCCAGAAGAAACTATCGTGGCTCAACGTCGGACCGCTGTGAGCGATGAACTCGACGAATTCACCTTTACGAATCTTGCGTTTCTTGGCTGGCAGAGGTCGATTGCTGCTGAATTGCTTCTCGTCAAATACGACCTCACCGGCGATCCGAATCACCGCCTGAATCCCATCGCCTTGCTTCGCCCGGTGGCCGACCATTCCGATAACTTTGACGACGCCATCCACGGGACTCTTCCATCGGCGTACCACCGCCGCGTTGTCGCCATGCCCTGGATGCCCGCCTTCGTTGGTCAGCCGAGCGTAGGTGAACGCCCCCGGACTTGGATACTTGGTCTCGATTTGCCAACCATTCTTGTCAAAGACTGGGAATGGAGTGAACTCGCTGAGCTGTTTGTTTTCCCACTTGGCCGTGCCATACGACCAAAGCTCCCGAGGATCAGCGTTGACCAACGGAGGCAAGACATCGGACTGAACGAATGCAACCGCTGCGTCCAATTCCGATTCGGATGGCTCGCGTTGAAGCAACCGCCGAAACAGCATTGTCACTTGTTGGCCGACATCGGCGGTGCGATCCTGCTTCACCTGGTTTGCTGCCGCCAATGCAGCCGAAGATAACTGCGAATGGTTCATCAAGAACAATGCCTGCTGCGGCACCGTCGTTTGATAACGTTCAGGCGAGTGCATATCGGGACTGGCGAAATCAAACGTGCGAAACAATCCCGGCAAGTTTTGACGGTTGATCATCGCATACAAGGTTCGCCGCGGCGTGATGGTCGGTGACGTGATCTCAACCGACTCCCCGCCGTATTGGCAATCGATCTGGCCGGCACCGACCAAGATGCTATCACGCAGCGATTCAAAATCTCGTCGTCGTCGTTCCGCTCTGGCCAGAGCCGTGTTGTTTGGATCGAGGGAGAGAGAATCCGCATCCGCGTTCGATGACTGCTGGTAAATACGAGTCATCAAAATACGACGCATCAATCGCTGGGTGCTCCAGTGCGTTTGAAAGTCCGCCGCCAAATCATCAAGCGTTTCTGGAATCGCCGGAGCAGCGGTTCGAAAGCCAAAGTCGCTGGGCGAATCCACCAGCGGGCGTCCGGTCAAATGCCCCCACACACGATTGACGTACACGCGGGCAGTCAAAGGGTTGTCATCCGCGACGATTTTTTCTGCGAGGTCCAAACGGCCACTGCCATTTTCAAACGGAATTTCCTCTGATCGACGAAACGCAGTCAGATACTGCCGTGGCGCGTCGTCTCCGCGATTGCCCCGCTGGCCTCGAATGTAAACCTGCTGCCGTCGAAGCTTGTCGCGATCGACCAACATCAACGGGCTGGCCGCGGCGTCCAAGTCTTCCGGCGGAACGCTGTTGTTCAGCACGTTGTAGAGCGAGTAGTAATCCACCGTTGGGATCGGATCGAACTTGTGGTCGTGGCAACGAGCACATGAAACGGTCAGTCCCAACAACCCTCGCGTGATGACATCAATGCGATCATCCAGCGTGTCATCGTTGGACAAAAATTTTCGGCCGATCGTGATGAATCCCATCGCGTCGGCATTGCCATTCTCGTTCTCAGGATCCGTTCGGTCGCCCGCCAACTGATGACGCACCATTTCGTCAAAAGGCATGTCCTCGGCAAACGCTTTCAATACCCAGTCACGGTAACGATGCGATCCTTTGATCGTGCGTTCTTTGCCGGCAGTCGTGTATCCAATCGTGTCGGCATAGCGTGCGACGTCCAACCAGTGCCGGCCCATCCGTTCACTCATGCGAGGATCCGCCACCATCCGATTCACGCGTCTTTGAAACGCATCCGGACGACGATCTTCGCGGAAAGACTTCAGTTCATCATAAGTAGGCGGAAGTCCGGACAAATCAAAGTGCAAGCGGCGAAGCAATGTGTCGCGGTCCGCGATCTCACCGACAGGAATTCCCAACTCGCTGGCATACTTTGCCGACAAGTCATCCATCAAATCACGTGATGAAGGATGAACCTCAACATTGTTGTCCCGCAGTTCCGTTCCGCTGACACGGTTTGGCGGGACAAAGGCCCAGTGCGATTTCACATCGCGACTGAGCGGCGAGACGGACTCTTCCGGCGGATCCTCATCGGTTCGCGGATCAGGTGCTCCCGAATCGATCCAATGTTTGAGAATTTCGATTTCGTCGTCGCTGAGTTTTTCATCCGGCGGCATTTCCAACCCGGGTTCGCTGTAGCTGATCGCCCGAACCAGGACGCTGGCATCAGCATCACCCGGGACGATCGATGCGCCGCGTGATCCACCGGCGTGCATCGCGGGAGCGGAATCGAGCCGATAGTCTCCCATCGATTCGCCGGACTCGACCGAATGACACTCGTAGCACCGCTCGATCAATAGCGGCCGGACTTTGGCTTCGAAGAAATCCGTGTCATCGGCGCAGGCCCAAACCGGAAGGATCAGCAACGCGACCAATCCGGCACTCAAACGTCTGATCCATTTCGAATCGAGGTCGCTCTGTTGGCGCGCATAAAAAGACCGATGGTCTCGATAGGATCGGCGGACGAACATCGTCGTTTCGCTTACTGGCGGGAGGGGAGGATGGCGGGGGACGGCTTGAGGTGGGGAGACGGACGTTCAATCCGTCTCAAAACCGACAGGTGCCATTGTATCACCGCTGATCTAGTGAGTCACTCTCGAAATGACTTGTCGATCAATCTAGCCCGCAAACGGTTGCCATGACCGCTGTAGGTTCGCTCCGATTTCAGCAATTCTTCCACCTCGTCCCACTCCTGGGCATGCTCTTTGGCTCGAGCCAGGTTGTAGCGAGCGGAATCTTCCCACATCGACATTTGGTCTTCATCCAAAACTCGTTTTTCGAACCAATTCGCTGCGGTGTCGAATCGCCCATCGTCGTACTGAACCAGTGCCAACCAGTGCGTTGCAGTGCGTTTGCCCAAACGCATGAACATTTGAATCTGTTGCAGTTGCTGGTCGTACTGAGAGCTATCGATTCCCAATCCGCGTCGCAGACCATATCGCTTTTGCAAATCAACATTGATCCGCAAATCCGAAATCTCGAATTCGGGAGCACGTTGTTCCAAATAGCGGGTTCGAGCGCCCTTCACGCCTTCGATGTCATCATCGGCAAACTGCCCGGTCAGGTGCTGCCAGCGACCGCTGGAAAGGTTCCGGGCCATCTCATCTTGCCCCTCCAACACCGCCCAGCGAGACGTGTAGTAGAACGAGAACAAAGGATCTCGGGCGACCATCCGTCGGGCTTCGGCTTGATAGATTTCTGCCAACAACGGCATTGTCCACATTCGCACGCCGGCAACACCTGGAATCGCGTCCAGCTTTTCGGCGACTGCATCAACATCCACATACAACGTCATCCGACGATCGCCCGTCAGCCCGTCTTCCAGCTTTTTCATCCGTGGCGAGATGGCCTGCATTCGGCTGTTGAGCAACGCAACGCTCTGCTGAATATCGGTTCGCGAATACGGGTAATCGAAGTAGCCGGCAACATCCAAACGACGCATCACCGTCGGCTCTTTGCGAGCCTGTTCCAACGTCGCAATGCCAACTTGATCAGGACCGGGAATCGGCAATCCCAATTCGGTTTCGAACAAGTAAATTTGATGACCCGCCAAAACGCCGACCGCCCAAGGCGTCAACGCTCCGTCCTCGTCCGATTGCCGAGCCAACACCGCGGAGATCACTCCCGCTTGCTCGCACAGTGCCGTGAAGACGTTGGCACGTTGAATGGAATCCCCGCGACCGCGCCAAATCGTTTGATACAACGTTTGTCGATAACCGGGCCCTTCCAACTTCATGCCAAACGGAAACTGAGGCTGCGGGACTTGCGGAGGCACATTCGTTGAGCTGTCCAGTGGCTCCACCGCAACGTTGCGAACTGTCCAATCAAACAAACGGCACGCCGTTCGAAGTTGACTGGCGGCATCTTCGCCGATCTCACCGGACAAGTCCTTCAACCAATCGACCAACAGCGGATCTTCTCGAATGGGATCGTCGATCCACTGAACCGCCTGCCGAAACAAATAGGCGTCTCGCAGCACGCTGACGTCGGACGGCTGAAACTCGTCCCGCAAAACTTCCGTTCGCAGATTTTCTTCTGGCAAAACGTCGGTCAACGTGGATGCCAGTTCCGGCATTTCGACCGAGCCACCGTCTCCAGATTGATTCTGTGACCACTGGTTTAGGTGATAAGAAATTTGGCGGCTGGCCTTCTCTTCGTTCAGCCCCACAAATTGGCTCAGCAGCGAAACGGTTTCACCGAGGTGATCCTGTTGAGACTGTTTTTGCAATGCGACTTGTCGTTGCGTTTGAATTCGGCGAACGGTTTCCGAATCATCGGTGCACCCGGTCAACAAGACCGCGGCGGACGCCATGCATGCCAATACCGATGCGGGTGAAAGAGCGAACGTCAGGGCTTGTTTGGCGGAATGGAGCACGGCGGGAACAAACAGAGCAGCGAAGAAAAGAAAGCGTTTCGAAAACGTTGCATCGCGGGCCGATCAACCATCCAGGCCGTCAACCGCTTCTCGCAATCGCAGCAAACGGTCCAACGTTCCCGCGAATCGGTCCAACGGGATCATGTTCGGCCCGTCGCTGGGCGACGTTTGCGGATCGGGGTGCGTCTCGAAAAAGAGAGCATCACAACCGATGGCTACGGCGGCGCGAGCCAATGGTTCGACCATTTCTCGATTTCCGCCGGTTGCACCGCCCAATCCGCCCGGTTGTTGGACACTGTGAGTGGCGTCAAAAACGACGGGAACACCCAGAGATCGCATGATCGGAATCGCTTGCATGTCGTTGACCAAACGGCCGTAGCCGAAAAACGTGCCTCGTTCGCACGCCATCACGCCGCCATCGCCGGAACCTCGCAGTTTATCAACGACGTACCGCATGTCCCCCGGAGACATGAATTGCCCCTTTTTCACGTTCACGGGTCGTCCCGTGCTCGCGGCGGCAACCAACAAATCCGTCTGGCGAGCTAGGAAGGCAGGAATTTGCAGCAAATCGCAAACTTCCGCGACCGCTGCCGCCTGCTCGGGCAAGTGAATATCGGTCGTCACGGGCAATCCGGTGTTGGCCCGAACGGCCTCAAGCAGCCCCAATCCTTGCTCGATCCCCGGCCCGCGTTTGGCCGCCAAACTAGTCCGGTTGGCTTTGTCGAACGAAGCCTTGAAGATCACTTGCACGTCAGAACGCTGATTGATCCGGGCCAATTCCTCGCCAATTTGCAGAGCCAACTCACGCGATTGCAACACGCACGGCCCAGCGATCACCAACAACGGTTCCCCCGGCCCACACACGTAATCGCGAATTCGAACGGGTTGAATCTCTGGGGTTTCGGTCATCGTTTCGCAGGCCATGCGGGTCGGGTGGATCAGAAACAATCCAATGATCGCGAGCCGACCGACAAATCAATCTGCCAAGTCGACCCAGCAATCAGATTGCTTCGTTTTATCTTGGCGGTTGCCGGTTTCGTTGCCAATCCGACTGACGATGTCAGCGCCCGTGTTCGCATGGCAAAAACCATGATCGAAATCCTGCTTACTCGGCGGGCCGAAGCAACGTGACGTGGTCAGGCAGGACTTCAATCTGGACTGGCAATCGTCCGGCGTAATCCCCGTCAATTTGATAAGGCACCCGCGACAGGCTGGTCCACGTGATCTTGGTCGATTGAAAGCGAAAGACGTCGGCTCTTTTCAAGTGACGCCCACCGGGCAACGACATCAAGTACCGCAACCCCGCGATCACGGATCCATAAGTCAGGTTGATCAAATCCAGTTTGCCATCGTTGCCATTCGCTTCGGGCTCGATCGGCAACGAAGCCGCGTAGCAAGGCAGATTGAAAGCCATCATCCAGCAACCGCTGGTGCGAATCAATTGACTGGGCGAAGACGCCTCGGCACTCGGTGCGTTCCCACCGGCTCCCGCGACAACCGCCTTCTCGGACGATACCGCGACGGCGTTTTCCATTTCCGCATCGATCACGGGAAACGCATAGCGACGGATCGCTCGCCAGAGTGGTCGTGCGTAGCTGAATCGATTGATGTGACCGCGACGAGTCAAATGCATCGCTCGGACGACCTCGGCATCGAAGCCCGCTGTCACCATCACCAAAAACAATCGTCCGTTCGCTCGACCCGCATCAATTTTCATCGCATCGCCGCGACGGATGGTCGCCAGCACATCCTCCGCCTGGGGTGAATACTTGTAGTATCGGGCCAGCAGATTTTCCGTCCCCATCGGCATCGGAATCAGTGCACTGCCCGGCGGCAATTGACCAGCCAACAACGCCAGCGTCCCGTCACCACCGGCCCCGACGACGGCGACATCATCGGGCAAACGATCCGCATCGCCCACTCTTTCGGCGAGCTCCGCCAAATTGTCGATCCGGCGACAGGTCAAACCACCGGCGCGACACAGTTCGATCAATCGCAAGATTTCTCCGCGTCCGGCACCCGTCCCCGCCTTGGGGCTGGTGAAGATCCAGACTTCACGAATGGTCCGTTTCGATTCCACGGCGGGCACGGTCAATCAGTTCTCAGTGGTCGGGTGATGGGGCGGATTTTGGTCGAAGGCGAAGTGTCAATCAAATCGCGTCTGGGTGATAGACGAAAACGAGGGTCCTGGACGCGTCGAACCGCCAAAGTGCGACGTTGTGTCGTGGAGAGCCCGTTCCACCAGGGCCTTTCGCGTAGCTGGCAACGCGGCTCAAACACGGATTTTCGGACTTTGCACCCCAAAAGACGGCCCTATGCAGGCGTCTGAGCCGTGAAACGAGGAAATTCAGCCCATCTGTTTGCTCGCTCAGTTTTCGCAACCTAGGCTTCGACGGAACCATTCAACATCCGTTGTTGGCTCCAAATTCGCTTAGACTTCACTCTCCTGAGTAATCCCGTGCAACTGCTGCGACGTTTTTGGGCCCCTGCGATCATCCTTCTCATGGTGGCGATTCACGCTGCCGTGATTGGCTACGTTCGCAGTCGCGTGGCTCGGCTGAGCAACATGCAGAGTTCCGCGATTGAAATTGGGCTGATGAGGTTTCAAAACCCAAACGTGCCCGATTGCACCTACCAGTTCCAACTGCATGCGATCGTCGATCCCTCACGCCGTTTTCGCGGTGAAGAACGTTTGAAGCTGAACCAGCTTCCGATCACCGAAGCCGCGGAACAAATGCTGCGACAAGTCGATGCCTCCTGGCTAAATGACCCATCGCAAAAGGAAATTCGCGAACGACTGATGGATGTCGTGTTGCAACACCTCGATGAACCACTGGTTCAACGGGTCGTCATCACCGACTGGCTTTGTCTACCGAGCCAATCCGTCCCGATGACCAGCAACATCACTACCGCGTCTCTGTAAACGAGGCGGATGAAACGCATCAGCACCGCTCGCAAGAACGGGTGCCGATATCGGAAGGACACGCCGCTTCGCAAGACGTTACAAGCGCTCGGCCATCAAGCCGTCGATCATTCCGGTGCTATCGGCGAAGCGTTGCATGGGGACATCCAGCAATCGAGCCTGGGTCAACCATAAATTCGCCAGCGGTGTTCCCTCGGGCATGTTGATGTGACGTCCGGACGCGACGCGGTTGCCGCCTCCCGCGACAACAATCGGCAAGTCGTTGTATTGGTGCGTCGATCCATCGCCCAACCCTGATCCATAGGTGAAAAGGGTGTTGTCGAGGAGGGTGGAACCGTCGGCTTGCTCGATCGAATCCATCTTTTCCATCAGATAGACATACTGCTCCATGTGAAAACGATCGACCTTCAATAGGTCATCGATCATCTTGGTTTGGTTGTGTGACATCTGGTGGTGACTGCGAGGTTTGTCGAACAAGCTTTCAAACTTGAACGGAGTGTCCCATCGTTCGGGCCCAACCATGAACGTCGCAACGTTGGTCAGCCCCGTCTGCAACGCAACCACCATCAGATCGCCCATCAAGCGGATGTATTCGCCGCGAGGCAAATAGGCTTCCGGCGGTTCGTCCAGCTGCACACGAGAAAGCTGGGACTTCATCTGTTCCAATCGATCCATTTGAGTTTCGATTGTTCGAATCGAATCAAAGTACTCGGCAAACTTGTGCCGGTCCTCGTACCCCAAATGCATCTTCAAATCGTGAGCGTCCTCAAGGACCAAATCCGTGATATCCCGATAGCGATCGATCTCCTGGGTCGAAAACAATCGATGGTACATCTTGCGAGGGTCGCGAATCGAGGGTGCCAAATGCCCCGTCCCGTACCATGAGATGTTGTCAAAGTAGATTGACTCTTTGTTGTCGCGGTGGCTGTTGCAACTGAACTCGAGTGTCGCGAACGGAGTTTCAGTACCGATCACATCGGCCACCAAATGGTCCAATGTTCGATCGAGCGGCCATGCCGTTCCCTGAACCGTGTACGGCACCGCGCTACTCAAGTAACACGATGCGCACTGCGCGTGCACGTCGGTTCCCTGTTGGAATGTGCGATCCATTCCGGTGATGAGATTGACTTTGTGCTTGAGCGGCTCCAACGGTTCCAAGGTGGGTGTCAATTGATCGAGCGGTTCGTCGCTGGCAAACGGGCTTTGCTTGCCCAACGACTTCATCACATTGCCGAGATTGCCTTTGGGAATCACGTCGTTCGCTTCACCAGGAAAGAAGCCGCGACGGACAACTCCAATAGGCACATAGAAATGGGCCATTCGCATCGGCACGCTGTCCGCATGTGCCGCCATGGCGATGCTGGGCATCCAAGGCAGGGCCAAAGAAGCTCCGCCCAAACCGCGAAGAAAGCGACGTCGATTGGTTCGAATCATGGCCGTGGATTGCTCGCAATTTGCGGGAATGATTTGGTTTGAAACGGTTCGCTTAAAACGACTTGGCGAAGCAGCGTATGAATCTTGTATTCGTCCGAGGCAACCTTTGCCGTGATCTCACCCAACGAGACGCGATCAGCGGCACTCAGCGGACGAGCCAGCGCGAAACTCAGCAGATGCCCCGCCAAGGCCTCGGTGAATCGATCCTTTTCCGACAGTAACGCATCCTTGAATTCGATCACATTCTCAAAGCGATGCTTGCGAAACAGCGTCCCAGCCATGTCTACGTCGCGACCGTTTTCGTACTGATCTCGCCACACACCCACGGGATTGAAATTCTCGAGCGCAAATCCCAACGGGTCGATCTGTTCGTGGCAACCTTTGCAATCCGACCGTTTCCTGTGCATGGAAAGTCTCTCGCGAAGCGTTAGATGCTCTTCGCCTTCCGCAGGTTTCTCCCCCAGTGCGGGAACGTCCGCGGGAGGAGGCTCGGGCGGGTTATTGAACACAACCCCCGCCAACCAGGCACCGCGAGTGATCGGCTGGGTTCTTTCCGGCCCCGAAGTCATCGTCATCACGGCCGCGTTCGTGATTACGCCGCCACTGCGTCGGTCTTCGATCGGCAACCGACGAAACCGAATGACTTGCACCCCTCGGCCGTTTCGATTGTCTTGGATTGCCAGTTCGCCGTAAGCATCCTCCAGCAAATCGGATCGATAGGTGAAATCGGAATCAATCAACTGGGTGATCGGCTGATTTTCGATCAACACAGTCTCAAACAACAGCAGAGGCTCCAGCATCATGTGCATGCTGTCGCGGTATTTCAAAAAGTAAAAGTTCGGAAACTCTTCGGGACTGGGTACCGACGAAATGATCCGTTCCAGTTGCAACCACTGCGAAGGAAAGCTGTCGCAAAATCGTTTGAGCTTCCGATCGCGAATCATGCGTTCGAATTGCCCGCTTAAAACATCCTTTTCACGCAGACGCCCTTCCGCTGCCAGCTCCAACAGCGTTTGATCCGGAATGCTGCCCCACAAAAAGAACGACAATCGAGAAGCCAGTTCGTAGTCGTCCACCGGTGTGACCGATGGTGACTCGCTCGATAAGTCGTACAGGTACAAAAACCGGGGCGACGAAATCGTTGCCGCCGCGACAGCCTTCATGGCAACCGGAAAGGCGACTCCTTCTTCAAGGTTCCGCAGAACGTATTGGCTGTAACGATCCAATTGAGATTGATCGACCGAGCGACGAAACGCGCGTGTCAAGAATGACTTCAACCGTTCACGCACAATCAACTCGAGGTCAGAATCGGGTGCTGGAGCGACGAAGAACGAATCCCAAATCCCGACGTTGGCTGGCACAAAGTCAGGACTCTCAGTGATCGACTGCCCAAGTTTCAAGAACGACTCCATCAACAAAGGCGAAAGTGACAGGTGATCGGCTTGATTGTCGTAGCCGTGTTCAGCACGCAGATCCTGAGGGAATGCGGCAACGCCGGCCAAGCGAGGCTCAATCATCTGTGACTTGCCCAGTGGCCGACTCCCTACGAACACTTCATCGGGCATCTTTCCCGACGCCGGTTGGAAGTAGCCGCGATGTTCGCGCAGCATACGTTCGGGCAACGTGAACACGGTGCAGTTCAGATCAAACAGATCCACCACCGCATTGTTGTATTGAAACCGATTCATCCGCCGAATCGGTGTGCGAGCGTATTGCCTTGAATGGGCAACCGCACCTCGAAGCGTCGCCTTCAATTCGGCCAGCAACTTCCGACGTGTCTCGGGCGGCAACTGCGTCTCGTCCTCCGGCGGCATCTCTTCCAGATCCAAAACATCGATCAAGCTCTGCAGTTGATCCAAATCGTCGGCGACGTTTCGGTCGTTGATTTCCGACAACGCAATGTCGCCCTCAGGATCCTCACCCGCTGAGTGACACTTCACGCAGTGACTTTGCAGAACCGTTTCCAGCGTTCCGGCCGCTTTCGCCGAAGCATCGGGCTCGGAGCGATCTGATTCGAAGGCGAACGCCGTCTGCGTGGTCAACAGGACCGTCAACACGCAGAATATCGCGAATTCAGTGCATCTCAGCGGAGGATTCCGCATGGGACTGAGTCTTCCACAAGGCAGGAATGAAGGTGGGGGAGGGACTCACAGTGTAGCAAACCGCTTCGCTGATGTTTTTCTGAGTTTTCGTGAGGGCATTTCGGCATCCGCGACGCAGGAACCACCGACAACCCAACACGGCAATCCAATCCGCCGACAAACACCCGCCCGCACAAAGCGAGAAGACCGATGAAACCCGCGATCGTCCTGTCGATTCCGTTGCTGCTCGCTTTTGCGGCAACCACACTGAACGCATCACCAATCCCCAGCAATATGCGAGAAGCCCGAGCCATCGACAGCGATTTGGCTCGAATTGAAAAGGAATGCCAAACGCTGCAAAACCGGCTGACTCAGCTTCGCCAACAAGTCAAAACGGCTCGTGACGGAGTGAATCATGCCATCGACGCGACCAAAGCCATCAAGGCAACTGACGAACGCTTGAAGACATTGATCGACAACCTGGCTCCCTACACCTCTGTTCCCAAGGTCCGCACAATCGCTCGGACGCTTCGAAAGAATCTGCAACGCATCCAGGACCAAATCCACACGTTGCGAAAGAAGACAGACAAAGCCGAAAAAGACGTCCTGCGTCCGGCGAAAGACCGCCTGAAGGAACTGGAGCAATCAATTCTCGGCGGCGAAATCAAACTGGCGAGCTACAAGAAAACCATTTCGGCTTGGCGACGCGATTTGCAAACCAATGCGGCTCGCGCCAACATGATTCCTGGTGGAGCAACTGCTTTCGACGCAACATCGCGACTTGCCCGCCCCACTGTTCAGTCGATTGCCAACGTTCTGACTGAGACTCGTCAGTCCATCGACCGCGTCGGAAACAACCTGACCAAGTGGAACGATCCCATCCGTGCATTCATGACGATGGATCAATCGCTGGAAAGCTTCGAAAAGAAATTGGCTCCCGCTGAGAAGACCGCAGCCAAGCTTGAGAAAACGCTCGGCAAAAAGCTCACGATCAAACTCCCATTTGGCAAGAAGACCATCACCTTCAGCATCCGCGAAATTCTGGAAACGCCGGGCAAGGTCCTTGGCGTGGTCCTGAAACCGCTTGAAAAGCTGGCGGACAAGCTACTGCAGCCTGTCCTGAAAGAACTCAAACTCGAGATCAAAGCCCCCAGCGGCATCGCTAACCTCAACAGCGAACTCAATCAGTTACCTTCGATCGAGGCCTCGTTGCGACACGAAGCCAACCAGTTGCAGCAGCAAATCACCACGCGACTGCAACAAATCATCCAAAGCTGGAGTCGCATCCAACCTCATCTGCCGCGGCATTTGACATCGCAACCTAAACCACCGAAGCAACCGATCGCACGAGAACGTCCGGCGCAAAATCCGCTCAGCTCAAAGCCTGCACCGGTTCGCGAGTTCCCAGTGATGTTTATCCAGCCCTGAACTAAACAACGGACAGCTCACGACAACATTCATGCTGCCTCGTTCCATCTGGATCGAGGCAGTTTTTTTACTTCTTTGATCGGCTGTGCATGAGCAGGGCATACTCTTCGATGGTGACACGCCCATCGTGATTGAGATCAGCGGGTGCCGGACTCATCAGCATCTTTTGCCATTCTTGCTCATGAAGTGACTTGGAACCGTCTTGGTCGTATCGGCTGATGATTTTCTCGGCGTAGGACAAAAGTTTTGGATTGATTTCCTTGAGTTTCTCGCTGAGGTCAGGCTGCGACTGTTTCGTTGCCACGCTTGCGAAGTACTTTGCCCACAGCGAAACAACTTCGCGACGAACCTCTTGATCGCCCGATTTTGAACGGTCATTCAGACGATCCGCATTCTTAACAACATCGAAATCCAACAACCCAGCAAGCTGCAAATGAAGCAGGGTCATCGGACCGGTCTCTTCCAGCCGATCCGAGAGCTCTGCGTTTGCCACGTCCGAATGACTTTTCAACACGTCGATGGCGGGAGACATCGAACGGTGATTCAGTGGCGTACGTCGCTCCGGGTTTTGATAGCGAATTTCCAAGTAGTCAATGGCGGCATCAACCTTTCGCTGCGGCTTCAACTCCACTCGGTCCAACAATTGAATCGCAGTCAAACGAACCATGAGATCGGAGGCATCAAGGCAATGTTCGACCGCATCCTTTAAACGATCTCCCTCATCCGGAATATTCGCACACGCCTGAAGAGCATTGATTCGAATTTCAGCCGAGGGATCGCTCACTGACATCTCAAACAGTCGATCAACAATCTGCTCGGGATACTTCGCGTCAGTTTCTGACGCCACCGGCGAATTGGGCTCCTGCTCTTCAATTGCGAAATCGTTCGCTTGAACTCCTGGGGCCTGAGCCAAAAATGCCATCATCAAAACGATTGAACTGCGATGGAAAAGCTTCCACATTTCGGAAATCCCGTTGAAGGCAAAACGACAGTCGACTGCAAAGCAGTTTATCGCATCCAGGGAAGGCGACGTCGGAGAGTCCCTGAGTTGTTACAAATGGTCTCGCGGAACCAACATTTCCTCGCCTCGGCCCGTCCGCGTGCGGTAGCCCCAGAGACGTCCGAAGTCCGCGATTCACCTCGTCCAGGCAGATTCCTTCATGGAAAGATTGTCCCGTTCGATCCAGCGGAATTTGGGTCGCAAAAGCCGGTTTGGGAGTTTCCCCCCTCATCAGCTAGAATGTTTCTGCGATTCCGTGGTGGAGCCTGGAATCGCTATCGCACGATGAGATGCAATTCGTTGGACATTTGGATGACGGCATGACGGGGAAGACCATTCACGAACTGCTTGAGTTGCCTGAGCACGTCACCTCGCCGCATGCCTACCAAGTCTTTGGGCTGAATCCCGGGGAATCCAACGCGGCTGCCATCCAAGAAGCTATCGCGCGGCGAATCACTCAGTTGAAAGCAGCCAAGTCCAGCACCGCACCCGAAACGTGGTCCCGAGCAGCTCAGGTTTTGCAAACCGCACAAAGAACACTGACGGACCCAAAAAAGAAAGCCAAGCTGGACGCACGTTTCGGCATCGTTTCGATGGACGATGCATCCTCGACCAAGACCGCTTCGCCAAACGCCACGGCGACGCCGCAGAAGGCTGCTCCATCCGACACCGCAAAGCCGATAGCACCTGCAGCACCCGCCGTCGATCCATTGGCGGCGTTGTTGCCAACCGGTAACGCGTCCAACAACACGCAGGCTGCACCGGTTGCTTCAACACAACCTGCAGCCCGTGCCTCGGACAACCAGTCAGCGACCGAAATCGTGGATGCCACACTTGTCGCTGATCCCGTGGTCAATCAAGTGAACGTCACGCCGGCGGCCAGCCCGGCCGCCGGAATCGGCGACGTCGCTCCCAATTTGACTCCGACAATTTCACAATCTCCCGCTCCGTTGGTTGTCCAACCGCGTTCGCCAACCGCTGCTCGCGCCCGGCGACGTCAAAATTCTGGCGGATGGCTGATGGGAGGATTCTTGTTGCTCGGTTTTGTGATTGTCGGATTCCTTGCCGCCTTTTTCTTTTGGGGCCCCGGCGAAGTCCAGGTCGTTCGCAGTAACGATGGGATCACGATCCGAACCAAAAACGACAACGCGAATCAGCAAGGCCAACCTCAAGGACCGGTCGCCGAGCAAAAAGAACCTGTTCGACAAGTTCGACCAACGAACGATGGGATCATAAAACCACCGGCCCCCGCTCAACCCAATTCGCGGGACTCGCTGGGCAATTTCCTATCCAACCCCGGT
>NZ_ANMO01000185.1 GCF_000338295.1 Rhodopirellula europaea 6C | reverse complement strand
ACACTGTGCGATCGGCTCGTTATTCTGGTTGCTCGTACCGTCCCAGCTTTTCTATCAAGTGGTTGAAACGTTCCCGTGAGCGACATCATTCCCGTCGAAGTTCCTACCGTTGGCGAGTCGATCAGCGAAGTGCAAATCGGCAATTGGCTCAAACAAGAAGGCGACTGGGTCAAAAGCGGCGAAGACCTCGTCGAAATCGAAACAGAAAAAGCGTCGGTGCAAATTCCCGCTCCCGCCAGCGGATACTTGCAGTCGATCACCAAACAATCCGACGAATTCGCCGAAGTCGGCCAACAAATCGCCTCGATCCAAGTCGCTGAACAGCCCGCTGGTGGCGACGGTGGATCCTCCAACGGCGGTTCGGCTCCCGCAGCCGGAAACACCGCGTCGGCACCTGCCCCGGCTGCATCGGCGCCAGCACCATCCAGCCCAGCCAAGAGCGGCGGCGGATTTGTGATGCCCGCTGCACAGCGATTGCTCGACGAACACAAGCTGGACGCATCGCAAGTTCCCGCGACCGGCCCCGGTGGTCGGTTGTTGAAGGAAGACGTGCTGGCCTACATCCGCAACGGATCTTCGCGGCCTGCTCCCGCACCCGCCGCACCACCGGCTGTGCCCGCCACACCGGCTGCTCCGGCACAGCAAATGTCTTCACCAGAAACGGCTTCACTGATGACCAGCGGTGGCTACCGATCCGAAGAAGTCAAACCGATGAGCATGCTGCGTCGCACCATCGCGTCGCGACTCGTCCAGGCTCAGCAAACCGCCGCTCTGTTGACGACGTTCAACGAGATCAACATGGCACCTGTCATGGCGATCCGCAGCAAATACAAAGACGCCTTCGCGAAGAAGCATGGCGTCAAACTTGGCTTCATGTCGTTCTTTGCCAAAGCAACCGTCGAAGCCCTGCGTCGTTACCCCGCCGTCAACGCGGAAATCCGCGGCGACTCGATGGTCTATCGCAACTACCAAGACATCGGCATCGCAATCGGCGGTGGCAAGGGATTGGTCGTTCCGGTCCTTCGCAACGTTGAACGCATGTCGTTTGCCGAAGTCGAAGGCAGCATTGCCGAATACGCTCGTTTGGCCGGCGAAAACCGTTTGCAGCCAAGCGACTTGATGGGCGGCACGTTCACGATCAGCAATGGTGGCATCTACGGATCGCTGCTCAGCACCCCAATCGTCAACCCACCACAAAGCGGCATCCTGGGCCTGCACTCGATCCAAGAACGCCCCGTCGCGGAAGACGGCCAAGTCGTCATTCGTCCGATGATGTACGTGGCGTTAACTTACGATCACCGCATCGTCGACGGTCGCGAAGCAGTTGGATTCTTGGTCGCGATCAAAGAAACGATCGAAGACCCAGCCCGATTGTTCTTGGAAGTCTGATCAGGTCGCGGGCTTCAACCAGCTCGCACGTTCGATTCAAGGTTGCCCTCGGTTCCTGTCATGGGAAACGGGTCCAACGGCAGTCGGCTTACTGTTTCAGTCGTTTAACGACTTCGGTGTGACCGTTGTTACTGGCGAAGTCAATTGCGGTTTCGCCGTCGATGTCGGCTTTGGTTGGATCGGCCCCGGCCTCGAGCAACAACTCGACCACCGCCATCTGGCCTTCCGCCGCGGCGAACATCAGCGGTGAGAAGTGTTCTTCGCTGTCGACCAAGTCCACAGCCGCGCCGGCATCGAGCAACATCTTGACCGTTTCTGCATTGTCGGCGGTCGAGGCATACATCAGTGCCGTGCGACCAAACGAATCTCGATGGTCAACTTCGACATTCTGAGAAAGAAACCATTCGACGACCGGTGTGTGACCGTCGAACGCAGCCATCTGCAATGCCGTTCGCTGATTCTCGTCCATGGCTGAAACATCCACGCCCTGGCCCACGAACCGTTTCACACCAGCCAAATCGCCCATCATCGCGGCTTCGCGAAAATTGTCTTCGGGTGACTTCTCGGGAAGCGGAACATCTTCCGAGGTGGCCATGCCTTCGGGAGCCTGTGGTGCCAGCACCTCTTCACGCTCACGCCGCGGGAAATCCTCCGGCGAGAGTCGCTTGGACTCACACCCCAAAAGCCCAAGGGCCGAACCAAGGATCAAGACGCTCGAGACAGAGAACGAACGGACGGGAACGCGACGCGTTTGAAGAAGGTTGTTTTGCATGAGCCCTAACATAGTCTCAGCGGCTCAGACCGGCCAAGCTCACGAACTGAATTGACGCAGCAGTTTCAATGGCACGCCGATTGAAATCACGTGAACTTCGCCAGTGAAACGGGTGGCGTTCGACTTTTCGAATCCAACTTTGGGCGCGGCAAACGTTAACGTGTAATCGGCCCGAAACGTCGCCTCGCCGGTTTCTCCCGTGTCGCCATTCATTCCCGTGGGAATGTCCAAAGCGATTCGAATCGCGGAGCTCGCATTGGCTGCTTCCACCACCTTGGCGTAGCGCCCTCGCAGCGGTGGCTTGGCTCCGGTGCCCAGCAACCCATCGACAATCACATCCGCTGCCGACAAGAGCTCTGTTTCATCAGTCTCACCAATAACCTGAATCTGAATCCCCGCCGCCTCCGCGATTTTTGCTTGGATCGCCGCGTCGCCTTGCAATTCGTTCGTCGTTGCCATCGCCAAGATCGTCACCTCACGCCCGGCCAACTGCAGATGCCGAGCGATCGTAAATCCGTCGCCACCGTTGTTGCCTTTCCCGCACAAGATCAACACGTTGCCATCCGGCGTGATCTGATGAATGCATTCTGCTGCCCCGCGACCCGCATTTTCCATCAAAACGATGCCGGGCATTTGGAATTGCTCCATCGCCACCTGATCAATTTCGCGAATTCGCTGGCACGTCATGGGTGACAACTGCAATACCGGTTTCATTGTCGCTTCCATTGAATTTCGGACGAAGCCAGGACGGGCCGAAAGATGTTCGGAACCCATCCGGGATACAAAATGCTTCTTCTTTGACCATTCCCAGTGGCCGGAACGTCTTCCGTGAGAAACAATGGGGTCGTGGGCGTGGTGCCCAAAATTTCCCCTTGGATTGTGTTCCTCTCGGATACCGAAGATGCCTCTGTACGAATACGAATGCAAGTCGTGTGATGATGTCGTTGAGATCCTGGTCCGATCGCCAGGTGAAGAAGTGTCCTGCCCAAAGTGCAGCAATGCTGAGTTGACACGCGTCCTCAGCGTCCCGTCGGCTCCCTCGATGAGCGGCGGCAGCTCGAGCCTGCCGATGGCTGGCGGCGGTGAAGCATGTGGTGCCCCGCGATGCTGCGGCGGCGGTTGCCAAATGTAACTCGGCTGAGCAGTTTGCGTTTTAGCGAGCTCCATGAATTCTCAAACGGGGCGTGGAATGGTTTACAATCCACGCCCCCATCTGACGCTTTCTGTAGACGCCTGATCTGTGGCCCTCCTTCACCGAGGCACCCGTTTCGACGTCCCTTCCAGCCAGGAGAGTTTTCATGAGCCGCCTTCGACGATTGCGCGCTGTCGCACTTATCCCCGCCCTCCTTTCCGCCAGCTTCGCCTCGCTCGCGAGTGTTGATGAAGCGAACGCGAAAGAGGATCGCGAAACGATTGTTCGCAATGATCGTGAACGTGTCCTGGCAACCGGTTACTGGATCTACAACGATCTTGATGCCGCTTACGAACAAGCCCGCCAGACTGGAAAACCAATCCTGGTCGTCTTGCGCTGCTTGCCCTGCGAAGAGTGCGTCAAGCTGGACGATGACTTGGTCGAAAGCGACCCTGAATTGAAGCGTCTGCTTGACCAATACGTTCGCGTTCGCGTGGTTGGCACAAACGGACTGGACCTGAACGTCTTTCAATACGACACAGACCAGTCCTTCGCGGTTTTCATGCTCAACGCAGACAAAACGGTTTACGGCCGTTTTGGAACGCGGTCGCACCGCACCGAATGGCTGGGCGATGTTTCCTTGGAAGGAATGGCGGCCGCGCTTCGAGAGAGCCTGAAATTGCACCAAGCCTATCCTGCCAATCGAGAATCACTGGCGGGCAAGACCGGCGCCCCGTTGGAGTTTGCTTCGCCAGAAAAGTACCCCACGCTGACAGACCGCCCTGATCATCTCGACTATTCCGGTCAAGTCACGAAAAGTTGCATCCATTGCCATCAAATTGGCGAAGCCCGGCGGGACTACTACTGGCAAAAAGGCCAATCGATCCCTGAAGAAGTTTTGCATCCTTACCCGCACCCCAAATCGATCGGGCTGGTGCTCGACGCCCGGTTCCCCGCTCGAGTGAAGAGCGTTGCCAAGGATTCCGCCGCCGCGAAAGCCGGTTTTCAGGCGGGCGATGATTTGCTGAGCATCCATTCACAACCGCTGGTATCGATGGCCGACGTGCAGTGGGCTCTGAATCAAGTCCCTGCCGAAGGCGCTCAAGTAGAAATCCAAACCAAACGCGGCGATCAAACGCGAGCCGTCACATTGTCGTTGCCCGATGGTTGGCGACGATGGGACGATCCGTCATGGCGAGTTTCGTCTTGGATGATGCGGCGGATCGCCGGTGGGGGAATGCGTTTACTACCTCTGGACGAAAGTGAGCGTCAGAAACTAGATTTGCGATCGCCGATGGCACTTCGAGTCGCCAACGTCGGCAAGTACGGGCTCCACGCGACCGCTCACAAAGCCGGCGTGCGGGTCGATGACATCCTGATTGAATACGACGGCCAATCGGATTTGATTCGCGAAGCGGACGTCTTTGATCACGTCAACGAAAAGCGTCGTCCGGGCGACCGAGTCCAGATGAAGTTCCTTCGCAATGGCCGCGAACGAACCGCTGAAATTCCAATCCAGAAGTAACCCAATCGCCCTCATCGGGCCAACCACCTGCCCCGCGGCACGGACGCCGCTTTTTCATTTCTTCAGCCATCCGCAGTCGCTTACCTGTGGTTTGTGCTCGATCGCGCCACAGCGCCGGCCGCAATGCCGATTTGCTTGCATTGATTCGGTGAATAGGCCGGACTGCTCAGTCCGACAACGATTCCATCCACCGGCGTTTGACCGGTGCCCATCCGCTGCCGGAGCTCGCAGAACGAATAGACGGAACGCAGTCTTAAGGAACGGGCTGCGTCCATACGAACTGAAGACAATCGGCACTTTGGTTCAACGCGAGCAAACATTTGTCACCTTCAGCCGAGACCGCTGGCAATGCTAGCAAATCACACGCGAGTGATCCGCCGCTCACACGATCCAACGAAAATCGCCCCCAGTGTCGCTGGCTCTTAGCAGAACCGGAAGTCAATCTTGTGCTGCCGATCGCTCCCTGAGTAGATTCCGAGATTGCTTAGCAAAAATTTTCAGTCAGCAAAAATGCGATTACATGAACCATTCAGCTTCGCGTCGGAAGGTGGACGACCTATTCAGTGCAACTGCACATCGTGCGCGCAAGTTGAGTCGTCGTCTCAGTCTCAAAAGACTCGCACGAAATGTCTGGCCTTCAAAACGCAGAAAAGGTGTCCGACGGTTTGCGAATCCTTCGCTCGGTCGCGAGGGATTGTTCCGAGCACTGAACGATCGCAACGTCAACTATGCCGTCTTGCGGTGGTTCGAGAATGTCCCCGCATGGCCGGAAGGCGAAGACATTGATCTGTTGATTGATGTTGATGACCTGCATTTGGTCGATGATCTATTCGTCACCAACAGCAAAGAAATCCCTTGCGACGTTTACGGCACTGGACCAGCCAAGAACGCATGTTGGAAAGGGTTGTCGTACTACCCTCCATACCTCGCAGAAGAGATCATTCAATCTCGAACCCTCTACCGGGACCTCTGCTACATTCCGAACGAAGAGCACTACTTTTTGTCACTGGCGTATCATGCGCTCTACCACAAGGGCAATGGATCAGGCTTGCCTTGGGACGACGAAGAGGCATCTGAGCAACTCAGCAATCAAAAAAGCGACCACGACTACGCTGATCGATTGCGGGCAGCTGCTCCAGCTCAGTTCCAAAACACTTCTATGACGATGCAAGGCTTGGAACGTCTATTGACGAGCCAAGGTTGGAATCCCCCGGTGGACACATTGCGACGATACGCGTCACTCCGTCCGGAACTCGCTCAATTCCTTCCTCCTGCTATCGACAACAAGGACGGCGAACTCATCGTCGTGCTGTTCCGACAATCCGCGGTCGACAACCAGATTTTGGACGAAGCCACTTCGTTATTCCGCCAAAAACACCGCCTGGAAGTACTCGGTCAGCACGAGCTTTCGGCTGAAACAGCACAACGGGCTTCGAAGCATATTCGAGGGGGGAATTGGGATGAAGGCCCGTTTCCTCAGTCCGGCGGATTACCAGCCGTTGCATTGGCCTTGTTTGACTTCCACCCGGTCGAGCCCACACCAGCTGAAAAAGAACAGTACCCCTACATACAAAACCGGCGTGTACTGTTCAAAAAGGAAATCCGACGATTACTCAACAAGCGATTGCCCAAAACGCAGTGGAGCAATTGTGTGCATTCTAGCGATGACGAACTCGAAGGCCTGGAATACCTTGAGATCATCGACTCGTCATTTCATGCAGAAGTACAAACGCACGTCGATCATTTGCGTCGCAACTACAAAACACCTGAACCAGTCATTCGATCGCTTCGCAAACCTGCGAACCGCTCAAAGACCGAACTCATCGAATGGAACGGGCAGGAAGCCGTCCGAAAAACATTCCGACCTAGCTTCAAACGGTTCTGTGACCGCGAGATATTCATTTACCAAACATTGGGACCTCAACTAGCGACGGTCCCGGAGGTGTTGGATTTCGGCGAGTACAGCTTTGTGCTTCCGAAGTACGAAAACTGCTTGGCCGGCCTCTCTCTTCGCAAACAAGGAAAATTGCTGAAGCCTTACGCGAGCCAAGTGCTCGAATTGCTTCGAGCCACCTTTGCGTTGCAACGCGTTGTCATCGATTTCCATCCAGGCAATTTGATCCTGACCCCCGGGGGGGAACTGTACTTCGTCGACTTTGAATTCACTCAGCCTCTTTCGGATTGGCCGAGCTCATTCATGCAGTCGCCGGACCTCATCGGCTTGCCATCCGGATTTACAGGGGACCGCCCCAGCAACTTGCCGGAGAACGGCTATACCTATGACGATTTCTGGAAACCCATCTTCCAGTGCAGCCTAGAGACGCTTATCAAGCAGTGCGGAATCGACACGTCGTCTTCTGTCATAAAGAACTTGTCGATCACTCATTTCAAATCGGACGAGCCTCCTACCACTCCACTTCGCGAAGCCGGCTAGCCCCGTTCCGAAAAGAACGCCCAAACTTCTCGCCGACGAGTCTGGAGAAATATCCTAACGTGCACCTACATCATACCAACAACGGTGGAACGTTCGAAAACACGTCGAATCGACCCAGGACATCAAATAGTGCTACCCCTACTCTTTACCCGACAATTTAAAACACATGTCAACTTAGTTAAGAATAGACAAAGCGGCAAAGCCAACATTGCTACCACGACAGGACAAACCTACGATTTGGATCGCAACAAAACCCTCTGACTGAATTGGTCCCAAATGATTAGCAAGTGCAATGTTGGCATCACGCTTGAGCCAACGGCGGCCACGCTGGAAACTAGCTTTTCTCCAGAACACCCTCCACTACAAAAACCCAACCCGACTGCCCCCGCCGATCGCTCAGGCCCCCCTCCTGCACTTTCCTATTCAGGAACAGAATCGGTTGGAAAACGATTGGCTCGACTCCCCAAGACAGTTCTTCACAAGCTGACAGGTGGAAGAATTGCTCAGGCCTGTTTGAATCGTAATGCAATCATCTCTCAGAAAATGATGGGCATCGGATCAGGTGCTGGAGTACTCAATAGCGGCGAGGCCGCGGTATTCCCATTGCTGCCCCGTCAACCGAGTGAACCTTTGGTCGTGTTCGACGTGGGCTCGAACCACGGGCAGTTTCTAAACCTAACTCGTAGGTCGTTGGCAGGAACTGATTTTCTCATCCATTGTTTCGAGCCTGGCCAGAAGACGTTTGAATCACTTTCCAGTCAGGAAACGGATTCGAGGGTCACACTCAACAACATCGCAGTTGGCAATTGCGAAGAATCTCGCACGCTGTTTTACGATCAATACGGGTCGGGCATGGCGTCACTTACCAAGCGGGAGCTCAATCACCGAGGCATCCAGTTCGACAAGTCGGAGGAGGTCTCCGTAACCACGATCGACCGCTACTGCGAAAAGCACGGAATCCAAGGCATTGACCTGCTCAAGCTGGATATCGAGGGCCATGAGCTGGATGCTCTGAAGGGAGCAGATGAAACATTCAGCAGGAACGCAATCAGGCTGGTCACCTTTGAAATGGGCGGTTGCAACATCGATACGCGAACGTTTTTCAGAGACTTCTGGAATTTCTTCACGCAGCGGAACATGTCATTGCATCGAATCACTCCGTCCGGAAGCCTGATCAAAATCCGTCGATACAAGGAATCTCACGAGCAGTTTCGAACCACCAACTTCCTCGCTATCCGCCATGACCATTGACGTGTAGGCGATCCAACCTTGGCACGTTCTTCGAAAATTGCGAGTCGATCTTGCCCTCTGACTCGACAATTCGATACGAACGAGCGTTCCATTACCTCGCCAGGGGCGTCTCAGCGGATCGAAACATTATGGCAACACCGACGAAACCTCGAATCAGCGTGATCATCACGACGTTCAACGCCCCGGAAGAACTCTGGCTTGTCCTGGTTGGCTATCAACTGCAAACAGAACGCGATTTTGAGATCCTGGTCGCTGACGATGGATCCGATTCGAGAACGGCCGCCGTAGTCGAAAACTTCCGAAGCACGTGCGACATCAAAACTCATCATGTCTGGCATGAAAACGATGGCTTTCGCAAATGCGAAATTCTGAATCGAGCCATTGAGCAAGCCAATAGCGACTATGTGCTATTTACCGACGGGGATTGCATTCCGCGGCCAGATTTCCTTGCTGTCCATTTGCGTGAAGCGGAACCCAAACGATTCCTGTCGGGCACTTACAACAACCTGCCGGAATCATTCAAAGGATTGATCACGGAGGCGAATGTTCGGTCCGGTCTTGCATTCCGCCTCAACTGGCTCCGCGGACATGGCCTGCCGCTCAATTCGAAATGCCTGCGGCTGGTCCAGAACAAAACCTTCACTTCGGTCCTGAATCGCCTCACAACCACCCGCCCGACCTGGAATGGGTGCAACGTCTCGGGCTGGAAATCAGATATCGAAGCGGTCAACGGATACGACGAACGAATGCGTTACGGAGGCTTGGATCGCGAGATCGGCCTGCGATTGAACAACTTAGGAATTCGTGGAAAGCAAATTCGATTCAAAGCCATTTGTTTGCACGTCGACCACCCGCGTGGGTACATGAATAACGAGGACCTTCAAAGAAACTTATCAATTCGCAACGACACAATACGCAGCAAGCTGACTCGCACACCCTATGGCATTCGGCGCGCCGCGTGATGGCCACCTCAGTTCACCCCCATCTTTCTGATGGCAAGCAGGCCCTCGACAGCAAGGCCGCCCAGCAAGTCTGTTCGACGCAAGCAGCAAGTGCTTCGGACAGAGCTTGCACGATATCGATCAGCGGCGGGCTCGGAAACCAAATGCTCCAGTACGCCGCAGGCCGAGCACTTTCAATCCATCATGACTGCCCGCTTCAACTCGACTTGAAATTCTATTCCAGTAAACGCCATCGATCTTACGAACTCGATGCGTTTCCGATTCAAGCCCAGAGATGGATCAAACCTAGTTTTTTCAGCCAGGTCCTAGACAAAATCCAAGGCGAATCTAAATCGGCCCCGACTTACGAAGAACAATCAAAGCGGTTTGACCGAGCGTTCTTCGACATCGAACTCCCGGCCAGAATTCGCGGCTATTTCTTTTCCGAAAAATACTTCTTGCCTTATGCGGATCAAATTCGGACTGAATTGACCCCTCCAGTCCCGCTGGACCAACCCGCTCGCGACATGGCGCAGCGACTCAGTGAAGGCATGTCAACTTCTTTACATGTTCGCCGAGGCGACTATGTAAGCAACGCGAACGCGAGACAGCGATTTTGGAGTTGCACCAGCGAATACTTCGAAGCCGCCATAGAGCAGATGCCCGCAGACTCGACGGTGTTCGTATTCTCCGATGACATTGAATGGGCCAAACAAAACATACGCTCATCTCGACCAACCGTTTACGTCAACGATGAACTGAAGCTAGCTGGCTCTCCGGAAACGGGACTAAGAGATTTGTGGCTAATGACCCACGCTAAGTCTCATATCATCGCAAACTCATCATTCAGTTGGTGGGGTGCGTGGCTTTCGGGTTCCGAAGCGAACTTGACGATAGCCCCCAAAAAGTGGTTTAACGACCCAGAGATTGATGACTCCGACATTGTCCCAACGAGCTGGCGCCGAATTTAAGCGGCTAGCACAACAAAGGCGTCCGAATCCGGCACGTGCCTTTTCCCACGATCGGTCTGAAATAAATGTTTAACTACTTATTGAAATATGCTCGCCGCAAAACAGATCCGATCTCGCTGCTTCAGCAGTTGACCAAGGGAAGCAGCGAATATCGCACTCTTGTTCACGTGGGCGCGCACCTAGGCCAAGAACGAAGTAACTACGAATCCAAAGGCTACCAGAAGATTCTTTGGATTGAAGGTTCGGAAGAAATCCATGCCAAACTGGCTGATTCACTTCGCCAGCACGATGGTCCTGCTGAACACAGTACCGCATGTGCATTGCTTAGCGATCGTGATGGAGAAGAACTTGGACTTCGGTGCTTCAGCAACAACGGCATGTCGAATTCCATTTTTGCACCCGCGGATCAGCTCACGAGTCGATGGCCGACGGTAACAGAAACTGGCAAAATCGAGATTCAACGCTCCGTCAGCCTCGATCGGCTATTGGCCGATACTCCATTCGCCAATGACTGCGACGTTTTGGTGGTGGATGTACAAGGGGCCGAACTACTCGTCCTCAAAGGCGGACTAGCGACTCTGAGTCGCGTCAAAGCGGTTGTCTGTGAAGTCTCCACCGTGCCCTATTACGAGGGCGGCGTGCTATTCAAGGAATTGAATCAATTCATGGAAACCCATGGATTCCAAGCGATGTCCACGCCTCGTCGGCATGGCGACATGCTATTCATGCCGAAAGCGGCGCAAGCCAAACTGGCTGCCTAGCCTCCCAACGTCACAACTCACACGCCCTCAGCGACTCGATCTCGGAACACTCCCATGGCGAATCAAATCAAACAGCTAAAACAGACATGGCGGCTTTGCAGTTCGGTAGCGAACGCTTTCAAAGGCAAGATTCGCACAACACTCGGCATTCGCCAGCCAACCAAGACATGCCAGATCCCCGAACTCAAACGCATCGTCGATGAAACGTTTCCTGAGGACGAAAATGGCGTGTTTGTAGAAGTCGGTGCTTATGACGGCGAACGATTCTCAAACACGTCGTGGCTTGCCGATGCCGGATGGCGGGGATTGTATGTCGAACCGTCCAAACAATTTTCGCAGTGGTGCCGCTTGCGTCACATGCTCAACCGCGTGACGGTCCTCAATGTCGCCGCAGGAAACGAGAACACCAGCGCGACGCTTCAGCAGATCGGCTCGCTCAGCACCATGAGTCAAGCAACGTTCGAAGAGTACGATCGAATCACTTGGGCCAAACAACAAATCGCGAAAGAGTGCAAGCAGCAACAAACTGAAGTCCTCAAGCTCGACAAGATCCTTGCGGACCAAAAAATTCCAGAAGCCTTTGATGTTCTCGTCGTCGATGTTGAAGGCTACGAAGAAAATGTCTTCTCAGGCTTCACGCTTGCTCAATGGAAACCGAAGCTGATCATCGTTGAACTGTGCGACATCCACCCGGACTTCCAAGACAACTTGGAACTTGTCGAGTCAGCAGGACGTGTTCGCCAAACAATTCTGGCGGCAGGGTACCGAGAAAAATACAGAGACAGCATCAACACGGTCTTTGAAGTTGACGTTGCGTCTTCCTGCAGCGAATCAAAGAACAGCCGCATCGCCGCCTAGCAGGCCTTCACGGCTCAGCGAGTCGACTTGAACCGATCTCCGAGTACGAGCAGCACGCTCAAGCCGGGCATTAGGACCATGCAGCTGACACCCAACAAGGCAGCGGCTTTGTTCAACCTCAGCTGGTGACGAGGCCCCAGTTTGCAGAAGCTTGGACCGCGTCGGTGATTGAGACGTCGGCAAAGCTACTCAGTATCGCTGCGTCACGAGAATTCTGGAGACGATCTTTTGTCGAGACGATTGCTTTGACGCGTCGCCAAGCCGACGGGGACACAGAACGTTGCAATTCCGCGACACGTCGAGCCGATGCTCGATCCGACTCAACCGTTTTCAATCGTTTTGCGTAGCGACTGTTCGGGTTTTGATCGAGCTCGTAGTTTCCAAAACCGTGGTCAGGCTTCAGGTACTTCAAATGCCAATACAGGAAGCCGACAAACTTACGCGGTAGGTTGCCACGATGAAAACGTTCGAAACGACGATCGTGTGTGAAATAGGTTTCCTCGCTAACCGGAAAGAAACCAATGTCGCCTCCACCCGAAATTGGATCATCCAACGGCACAGATAATTCGCCGCTTTCATTCAACAAAAGGTTAGGGCCTGAAAAACAATGCATTTCATTGAAAGCCGACCCGAGCTTTCGTATTGAGTCCGTCGCGTCTTTCGTTGCTGAACCAATAGCAAGATGATCATCGTCGAGCTTCGTAGCAACTTGATAGCGTGTCGCCGCGAGGGAGAAGTTGTAATAGTTCACCAAGCTATTCGGTGAATCACCGGGAGTTTCGATGTGCCCATCGCTGCCTGGTGGAAAAACGCGGTCGGTGTAGTGAATGACTCGCAATCGCTCTTCACCAAACTCCGCCTGCAGGCTTTCGAGTATCTCCACCGTACGATCAGTGCATTGATTGTGCACGGCAACGATTTCATCGAAGTAGCCGATATGGCTTCGGATAGTCGCTTCCAGAAACGCTTCGCCATTGCGAATACGCATGAATGCGGAGACACCCGGCAAACGGCCAGCAACATTCAAGTGATCTCGCTTAAAACGATAGCCTGATACGGTGGGGCCCAGACTGCTTATCGGTGTTTTAGTGTCACGCAAACTTCAATACCGCATACATGTTGACGCTGAGAGAAAGCATGTCATCGAACAGAGACTCCCTGTTGAATCCACCGACGATTGTAGCCACGCGTGACTAAGCCGCCCTGGCGAATGCGGGCGTTTGAAGTTGATCAATCCATTGGCAGACGTGTTCGACGCCGATCCGGTTGATGGCTTCGCCTCGTGGCGATCCACCGCGGGAGTTGATTTCGATCGCCAACGCGTGTTGTTGGTATGGCCCGCGTGCGGAAGGAGACTCGGCTCCATCAGTTGGACCATACAAACCGACCACCTTGGCTCCCGCAGCGGCCGCAGCATGCAACATCGGTGTGTCCTCCGCGATCACCACTCGAGCCAATGGACTGAGCGCTGCTGACAATGATAGCGCCATGTCGGGTGCCAGCGAAGCGGCGTCTCCGGCACACGCTACGATCTGCTCTGCTTTCAATCGTTCTTCGAATGTACGCCAAGTCACGATGGAGTGCATTTGAAACCGGTCCGCCAAATAGCGAGCTGTCGCGGCGTAGCGATCAAACATCCATCCGACCGAAGACGAAACTCTTCCGGAATCCATGATTGCCAGATCTTGCCCGGCCCAGCGATGGCGATATCGCATTGCCCAACGGTGATCGGCTGATTCGACTGGCCAGTCAAAACTGGCTTGCGGACGATCGATCGCGAGCGGAGCGAGCAACTCCAACCGACGATCGACCACATGGTGAAACACAGGTGTCACCAACTCATTGAGCAGTCGGCGTCTTGGTGCGAATCTCGGCATCGTGTCCCAGCCAATCCGGCGTGCGGCGGCCGACAACTGACACACAAGTGCGGACACAAACGACTCGTCGCAATCGATGGCTACGTCGAAATTTTGGGCAGTCAGTTTTTGTTTCACGCTGCGAATGCCTCGCGGCGATCGATTCCAGCGGATCGGCAAATCAACGACTTCATCGATCGCTGAATGCTGCTCCAAGAAGTCCGCTTTTTCGACACCAACGGCAATCGCGATTTGCGCATTGGGGAAATACTCTTTCAGCGAACAAGCGACCGGCAGCGTCAAAATGCAGTCGGACAGATCACCCGTTTGGCTGAGCAGAATCCGCATGGGAGAAGATGACTCAAGAGACATAATCAAAATCAGTTGGAAAGCAGGATTCGTGATCAACGCGTTCGACGCGAAACGCCACTATCGACTGGAAATGGATCGGAACGCACGAATGCGAGCTCGCGGGGCCAACCCCCGAGTGTCCACCGGTTGATCAAGCACGTAACTGCCGACATTGCCGGCTTGGTCCGTTGCATCGATTCGCAAATAAATCTGGCGCGGCAATTGGGGGTCCGCGGGCCAAACGTAGTCGCCCAGGTTTCGCAGACCCGCGGCGATGGTTGTCCAAGGACCTTCAGGTGTATCACTAAAGGAAAGCGTGATTGGACGCGACATCAAATATTGATCTTGGCACCGATATGCGATCACCAGCGACCCGGCCCGGTCGGCCTCGCCATAGCGTGCTCCGGTGATACTCACCTCGGGCTCGGTCTGGTCGACCACCACCACGATGTCGGGTGCATCGCCGCTCAGCGGGCACGGGCTGGTCAAACCGTTCGCTGCGACGACCACGATCTGAAACCCAAAGATTCCTTCGCCGTTGGTTTCGATATCAAAAGGACTGGCCTTGTCCGGGTCAGTTCCCCAACGATTCCAAGTGATACCGCCGTCCGTGGTTCCGTAGAGCTCGATTGCTTCCACGCCACGACCGCCGATCGCCTCGATCTCAAAATCCAAGCTGAATCGATTGCTGTCGCTGTGGCGGATCACGGAACGCTCCGCCAATCGTTTCAAGTCCAATGTTTCACGCGGATCCAGTGTCGTACGCTCCATCGTCGCCGAACTGGCCCGTTGCGACTCGTATCGCATTTCGGTGGGCGTGTCCGTGGAACGGCCGAGAGACAATGGGTCGCGACTTTTGCGATCTCCAGTGATAGGCGACCAGGGCGACTGCACAGGTTCTTTGGAATCCTGAATCTTGTCGACCGGCGGAGTCGGCTCGGGAGCGTTCAGTTGCGACGGCGCGTTGGTGTTCAGACCGGCCGGAGCGGGAATGGACTCTGGCAGAGACGGCCCCACGTGAAACGGCGTCTCAGGTTCTGCCGGCGAAGATCCATTTGCCGTTCCCAGCGTCGGCGACTGTGCGGGTGGCGTTTGCGAGGCTGGCGTTTGCATAGGAGGCGACAGAGCTTGAGGGCCGGGCAATTGCGGCGTCGCCATCGCTGGTGAAGGCCCCTGCGTTTGCGGTGCGGGTGCATCGAGCGGTCGCATCGCTTCGGCTGGAGTTTGCGGGCGCGACGGTGCGGGCAACGATTCTGCTTCCGGCGTTACGATGCTTTCGATGCCTCGTGCGGCTCCCATTGCCGACTGATGGGGCTGTTCACCGGGTGCATTCCCAGCAACAGGTCCAGCTGGCTCGAACATCATCCCAGATGGCAACGGCAACATCTCAGGCCCTTGCGAAGCTGCCTCGCTGCCTCCAGCGGGCATCTGGCCCGGCAGATCGCCGAACCCTTGGAAGATGCCATGCCCAAACGAGGGACCATATCCATTGGGTCCCGATGCAAATCGCGTGGTGGGCTTGGACGCGACCCGCGGTTTCTGAACCAGTTCGCTGACGATGGTCTCGTTGCCAGCCTGATCGAGAGCACGAAGACGCAGCGACAATTGCTTCCAATCGTCCTTCGGATGCAGTTGCAACCTTCCCGTGTTTCCTTCTCGTTCGACCGTGGCGACTTGCCATCGACGAGTCGTATCGGTGACGTAGTGAACGGTCAGCTGGCGAGTTTCCGTCGCATCGCGAATCGTGAACTTTGCAACGACACGGCCATCGGCGTCGGAATCCGCTTCCAAATCGATCTGCGGACCTTGCGTATCAACCACGACCTTTAACTCAGGAACAATCGGTCCCGGCGGGAAAGGCCGCCCATTGGCATCCACCGTACGAGTAGCGAACCAGAACGTTCCTTCGCCGGATTCTCGGATGTGAAACTGCCGAGCGTCCGGTGGCTGGCGATCCAACAACTTCCATTGCCCAGGTGCAGCTGTCGCCGATGTCCGGGCACCGACTTGGGTGTACGGGTTCTGCTGAGGCAATGGCCCCGGTTGCGTTGCCGACCCGTTCTCGCGAGATGTTTCTGTCTGATCGGCTGGATTGGGTTGGTTTGCGGGAACCGCCACGTACAATTGCACCTCGACGGGCGCTGTTCCTGCTGTCGCAATGTTGAACGGGATCTGGAACGAGTCCGAATTCATGATCACATCGGCAACTTCTTGTGCCGAGGTGGCACGCGAATCCGCGACCGTGCCACCGGCCAATCCTGCCGTCACCATTGCCGCAACCAATGCCCGCCGAATCGCGGTGGAGCGACGAATCAAACGACTTTGGTGCTGGTCAAATCGCATGGTTTGGTCAAAATTTGGGTTGGCGTGAATTCGTTTGGCGTCAACTCGAGCGTCATCGCGCATTGACAATCCGTGTTTCGAACATCGGCGTTTCCCGACTGTGGACTTCAACCATTGACCGCTAACAATCCTCAAAATCGCTACGACTACGATGTTGTCGTTATCGGAGCCGGTCACGCGGGAACGGAAGCCGCCGCCGCTGCAGCACGCCTGGGTGCGAAAACCGCTCTGCTGACGACCAACCTGGATACGGTCGGACAGATGTCCTGCAACCCAGCGATCGGCGGTGTGGCGAAAGGCCAAATCGTTCGCGAAGTCGACGCACTGGGCGGCTTGATGGGCGAAGCGATCGACGCAACCGGAATCCAATTTCGGATGCTTAACCGCCGCAAAGGCCCCGCGATGCACAGCCCGCGTGCTCAAGCGGACAAAAAGGCCTACCAGAACTTCATCAAGTATCGGATCGAAACCCAAGACAATTTGGACCTCCGGCAAGAAACCGTTGAGGACCTGATCACGGAACCGATCGCCGATGGACAAGACCGCTTGGCCAACCAGCGAGTCGTCGGTGTCCGAGTTCGCGGGGATGCGGTCTACCACGCACCGACGGTGATCCTGACGACCGGTACGTTCTTGCAAGCGATCATGCACACGGGCAAATCGCAATCCGCCGGAGGACGCGCGGGAGAAGGAACCACGGCGGGACTCAGCGGCGCGCTGAATCGAATGGGTTTCACGCTGGATCGATTCAAAACCGGAACGCCGCCACGACTCAACGCTCGAACGATCGATTACTCGGGCCTGGAAGAGCAACCCGGTGACGATGATCCGCAACCATTCAGCTATCTCAACGATGCGATCAGCTCGCCTCAGATGGCGTGCCACATCGCGCACACCAACGAACGTGTGCATGATCTGATTCGAGCGAACTTGGATCGGGCCCCAATGTACAGCGGCCAAATTGATTCTCGTGGCCCACGTTACTGCCCATCGATCGAAGACAAAGTGGTCCGCTTCGCCGACAAGTCCAGCCACCAGTTGTTCTTGGAACCGGAAGGCCGGCAAACTTGCGAGGTGTACGTCAACGGCATCTCAACCAGCCTGCCACGGGACGTTCAAGACGCAATGTTCCGCTGCATTCCTGGTTTGGAAAAAGCCGCGATCATGCGTTACGGCTATGCGGTCGAATACGACTACTGCCCGCCAACTCAGTTGTGGCCCCACCTCGAATCCAAATCAGTGTCAGGGCTGTTCTTTGCTGGTCAAATCAACGGCACCACCGGATACGAAGAAGCGGCTGGACAAGGTTTGATCGCTGGCCTGAACGCAGCGAGAACGGCTGCTTCCCAAACACCGTGGGTACCCTCTCGGCAAGACGCTTACATAGGCGTGCTCGTCGACGACTTGGTGACCAGCGGCACTGACGAACCCTACCGAATGTTCACCAGCCGAGCCGAGTATCGGTTGCTGCTGCGGCAGGACAACGCCGATCGTCGGTTGACCTCTCAAGCCGATGAACTGGGCCTGATCGACGCCGCTCGACGCGAACGTTTCCACCAGAAGCTAGCCGAGATCGAACGTGGAACCGAGCTACTGAAGCAAGCCAAATTCCAACCGGAAACGGGTCCCACCGTTCGCGGCGACGTCTACCTGCGACGGCCGGAGGTGACTTGGGACGTAATCGCTGAACAAGTCCCTGAGCTAGCAAGCATTGGACGTGAAGCAGCCGAACAGTGTTCGATCGACATTAAATACGCGGGCTACATCGACCGGCAACAAGCCGAAGTTCACAAGCAATCGCGACACGCTGAAAAGTCGATCCCGGTTTCGTTTGACTACGACAAGATAGGGCCGCTTCGCAATGAAGCAAAAGAAAAGCTGACAAAGGTTCGCCCGCTGAACTTGGGCCAAGCCAAACGAATCAGCGGAATCACTCCGGCGGACTTGGCACTGGTTCTCGCCCACCTCGAAAACAACTCGCTCTCTCAAACCAAATCGTCCGAGCCGGATGACAATCGTGCGTCGTCCGACAACGAATCCTCTCGACCAACCTCCTCTGCTTCGGATTCCCTTTGACCGCCGATCCAAACACGCAAAGCTCCAACCAACAAAGTTCCTTTGCAATGATGTGCTGCGCCCACGGCGCCGAGACTTTGGTCAAAGAACAAATTGCCAACGAAGGATGGCGGCTCGCATTTTCGCGTCCCGGTTTTGTCACCGCCAAACATGATCAAAACAAACGGCCGCCGACCGGAGTCTTCATTCGAACCGCCGCCCGTTCACTGGGATCGGCCAAGAGTGATCACTCGTCAGCGATGATTCAGAAACTGCAGCAAGCCATCTCATCTGAAACGGTGCCGTTTGATCAGCTGCATGTATGGCCTCGAGACCGCACCGCAATCGGGCGTTTCGATTTCGAACCCGGCATCGACGAAGTTTCCGCCGCGGTTGCGGATGAAATCTGGGCAGCTCTTCACGATGGGTCAGCTTCCAACGGCCCTGGGCTGACTTGTGCGCGACCCAATCAAATCGCTGAAAACGGCCAACGGATTTTGGACGTGGTCTTGGTTGATCCATCGCAGTGGTTCTTTGGAACTCATGAAGCAACGACGCTGCCGACGCGCTGGCCCGGTGGAGTCCAACCGATCGAACCCGCGTACGAACCCATTTCTCGGGCGTACTTCAAAGCCGCCGAATCGATCGCATGGAGTGGCTTTGACATGCGGCCAGGCGATTTGGCCGTCGAAGTCGGCAGTGCCCCCGGCGGAGCCTGCGGCCGCCTTTTGGAATTGGGCATGCAAGTCATTGGTGTGGATCCAGCCGACATGGATCCTCGAATCGCTGACCATCCGCGATTCATTCACTACCCCGCCCGCGCCGGTGACCTGCCCCGCCGAGTCTTTCGCGGAGCCAAGTGGTTGCTGGTCGATTCAACGGTGAAGCCCGATGCAACGCTCAGCACAGTCCGGAACATGGTGGACAGTCGCGAAACGAGTTTTCGCGGTTTGCTGATCACGATGAAATTGGGCGAATACGAAAACGCGACTCACCTGGAACGCTGGTGCAACTTCATTCGAACCTGGGGCGTCGAGCGTTTGGAAGTCCGTCAATTGGCCCGCAACCGGTGCGAAGTCTGTGCGGCCGTCACGCTACCGGCCTGATCAAACGGTTTCACCTCGGCGTTCCGCAGTGGACACTTTCAAGATCAGCGGATCTCGTCGTAAATGACCTGTTCGCCCAGCCAAACCCGGAAACGCCGAATCGCTAGGGTTCGAGAGAACTCAATCTCTCCATGGACGGTCTGGCTAAGTTCTGCGGCGGAATACAAATCGCCGGCCGGAGTCAGTTCCTCTGGCAATTCGAACTGAAAGCGAGAGTGAATACGAAGCCAGCTGATTCTGAACCAACAGGGCACCGCATTGATCGTGATGACCTGCCTGAACCACCAACCGTTGTATACAAACGTTCCCTGAAACGGCTTTTCGAACTGAATTTCGCGGTACAGAAACGAGCGTCGATGAAGTGTCGCGCACTCTGAAAACACGCCCTTTTCGAGCGAGCTTTGCGTAGAAACGCTGTAAGGGTTGAGCTGAGGCAATTCACGCATCTTTCACACAACGAATCTTGTCCTTGCCCCTCATCCTGCCTACACTTCGTTCGCACAACTTACCCAATCTCCCACATTTCTGATTTTCTCGGTGATTTTGTCGTGACTTCTGGGGGGATTCGGACAAAACTGTTGTTCTTCTGAGCGCGGATTCCATTTCGACTCAGAGTAGAATTGAATTCTAGGCAATTGAGACACCCTAACCAGAGACACACCATGAAACGCTTTGCTGCCTTCGCAGGCATGCTAGTGATGACGATGACCATCGCCGTCGCTCAAGACTCCAACGTCAAACTGAATGATCACCTGACGGTTCCTCAATGGGTTAACCCAGCCGTTGCCGGCGAACTGACCGGTCGTCTGATCCTTCCTTCGACAGACGGATCCTCAGAAACGATTGCAGACGCGACCATCGTTCTGACAGACGCATCGGGCAAAACCCTGCGTTCGAAGAGCAATGAAGAAGGCGACTTCACTTTCACCGGTGTTGCACCTGGCGTGTACGCTCTCTCCGCTCGAGCAGATGGTGTTTTCGCGTGCTGTGCGATGCATGTTGTCAGCGATGACATGGCTTCTTCGGAAATGTATCCCAAGACTGCCGAGATCGCTGCCGCTGGCATCGACTACTCGATCATTAAATCGTCGATCATTCGCTACTTGCCACCAGCTGGCAAAGACAGTCTGACTTCGATCGCAAATGCTGACCTGAAGGGAATCTCTAGCCAAGTTGTTGGCGAGAACCTCTTCCGTGTTGCACAATCCAATGGTGGCATGAAAGGCCGCATCCACATGGCTGGTGCCGAGGGTCGCAGCCTCAGCGATGCCGGACTCTTGAACATCTTCCTGATCCACGATGGCGAAACGGTTGACCGAGTTGTCAGCAATCGCGATGGATCTTTCGAGTTCGCTGGTGTTGATCCCGGTGAATACTCGATCTTGGCAATCGGCCTGTCGGGATTGGGAATGGCTGGTTTCGAATTGGTTGATGAAGCAACTGCCAATGCAGAAACCGCTTTGATCAACAACAACGGTGAAACCTTTGTCGGCTTCGGACACAACAACGACGCATGCTGCTGCTGTTGCCCACAATTCTCGATGCAAGTTGCTCCATTGCCAATGGCAATCGAAGCTTGCAACGAAGTCGTGATCGGCGAATCAATCGTCGTTGAAGAAACCATTGTCGAAGACGGCATGATCGTTGACGACGGCTTCGGAACCGCTGTGGATGCCTTCGGCAACCCAGTCGACGCATTCGGTAACCCAATCGGTGGCGGCGGATTCGCTGGTGGTGGCGGAAGCTACGGCGGTGGATTTGGTGGCGGCGGAGGCGGTGGCTTCGGCGGCGGACTGGGCGGAATCGCTTCGCTCGCTGGGTTGGGCATCATCGCAGCATCGCTGGATGACGACGACAACGACAACGTCTTCCCACCACAACCTGCCAGCCCAATCGTTCCCTGATCGAATTCGTTCGATTCGGACTCACTCAAAAAAGGTCGCGGGACCGTCTCAACCCGCGGCCTTTTTTCGTGCGCCGATCGTCGGCGGCTTCCCTTTCTGGCATAATGCTGAAAACGCCAAACTCCTGTCCCCGCCTTTCGCCCCATTCCCACCTGAGGACCCTATGAGTCTTGTTGAAGGTGCTCCCGCTCCAATCAATCCCGAAGTCCAAGCCGCCGCGGCGAAGGCACTCGATCAGCTCAATGAACACACGCTGAAAACCGTTCATTGGCATTTCAGCGACAACACGGGATCTCCGTTCTGGTTGGAAAAGAAGGCGGAACTCAACTTCGACCCGCTCACCGATGTGAAGTCGTTCGATGACCTAAAGAAATTCCCCCACTTTGAGGACGAATGGCTGCGCGGAGGGCCGATCAATCGCTGGGTTCCCAAAGGTCACGCGGGCAAACCCGTGTATGTTTTTGAAACCGGAGGCACAACGGGTATCCCGAAAAGCCGGATGGTGATCGAAGACCACTGGAAGGATTACGAGCTCTTCAGCGACACCCTGCCAGACGAACACTTTCCGAAAGGCTCCAATTGGTTGATGCTCGGCCCCAGCGGTCCACGTCGTCTGCGTTTGGCGGTGGAACACCTAGCACAGCACCGAGGTGGGATCTGTTTCTGCATTGACCTTGACCCTCGTTGGGTAGTGAAGCTGATCAAGAAAGGTTGGATGGACCACCTGGAAGAGTACAAGAAACACTGCATTGATCAGGCTGTCACTATTTTGACCGCTGGCCACGATGTAAAGTGCATGTTCGCGACTCCTAAATTGCTGGAATCACTTGGCGAAGCTCTCGAAGAGAAAGGAACTTCGCTGGCCGAGGTCGGAATCAAGGGGATATTCTCTGGCGGAACGGAATTCACCCCTCAGTGGACTCGATTCGCTGTGGAAGAAATGCTCGGCGGACCTCCTGAAGAAGGCGGCGTGTTCATGACTCCCACCTACGGCAACACCTTAATGGGACTTGCCTGCAGCAAGCCCATTACTGCCGCGGATGGATACAAGATCAGTTACTACGCACCGCAACCCCGTGCGGTCACTGAGGTCGTTCAGTTTGACGACTACAACACCAAAGTCGGCTACGGAGAGACGGGGCGTGTGAAGCTTTACACGCTGACGGATGAGTTCTTTGTTCCCGGATTCATGGAACGCGACGAAGGTGAACGCGAACAACCATTTGAAACCTATCCCTGGGATGGGGTCAGCGGCGTGCGTCCGTTCCACGAACTGGCGAGTGCAACAACTGTCGGCGTCTATTAATTCGCGATGCCGCTTGGCCCCTCGACATCACTTTCGTTCCACCTCTGATTTCATTTCGACTTCCATGATCACACTGAATCCACTTCGTTGGGGCAAACAATACGAGTCCCTCGAATTCAACGACGTCGTTCACTTTGACACGGGCGAACCAATCGCGCGCATTGGCACAGTGGGCGGTGGCATCGTCGGCCGCGATCTACGCGTGGCTCACAAGGCCCGCGAAGCACTACTTGAGGTTCCTACCAACGAACTGTTGCAGATGTGCCGAAAGGCAGCCGAACTGTTCGAGAATGAGACACTGCCGGTTGGTGATTCGCAACAATCCGTTGATGACTTTATTCACCAACAATCGGCCAGCACCGGATTGCCCGAGCATATGTGTCGTTCCAATATGTCGAAGAACAGTTTCGTTCTTAGCAACATGGAACAGATCCTCGACTGTCTGACCCGTGGTTTGGACTTATCGATTTTGTCCAAAGGCTACGGAGAAGAAGGTCGCGGCGTCACTGTCAGCTACCAAGCTCAGACACCGATCCTAGGTGCGATCCTTCCGAACAACTCGCCGGGTGTCCATACGCTTTGGCTACCTGCGATCCCAATGCAAATCGGGCTAGCACTTAAGCCAGGTTCGCAAGAGCCTTGGACGCCCTACCGTATGGTATCTGCCTTTATCGAGGCTGGTGTTCCCTCAGCGGCGTTTGGTTTGTACCCGGGCGGCCACGACGCAGGTGGAGCCATTATGGCGAAGAGTGCACGCAGCATGATCTTCGGCAGTGCCCAAACAATCGCCCAGCACGCGGGCAATCCAAAGGTTCAACCTCACGGACCCGGGTTCTCCAAAATCTTGCTCGGCGACGACATCGTCGACGATTGGGAGATGTTCTTAGATGTCATGGTAGAGAGCGTGCTGAGCAATTCCGGCCGCAGCTGCATTAACTGCTCCGGTATTTGGGCCAGCCGCCACACCCGAGAAATCGCTGCGGCGATTGCAGAAAGAATCGGCCCGGTCGATGTTCGTCCACCAAGCGATCCGGATGCCCAACTGGCCGCATTCACGGTCCCCGCCATGGCGACCGGAACCTATGCCATGGTCCAACAGGATTTGGCCGAGAGCGGCGTGACAGACATGACCGCTGAGTATGGCGAAAAGCTGATCGAACGCGAGCACTGTGCTTACCTTCGTCCGATGGTCGTCCACGCCGATTCGCCTGACCGTGGTGTCGCGGCAAAGGAATACATGTTCCCGTTTGTCAGCGTTGTCGAGTGCCCGCAGGATCAAATGCTTTCTCGAATCGGCACCAGCCTGATTGGCACAGTGATCACCTCGGACGAGAAGTTCATCCAAGACGCTGCACGCTGCGTCGACATCGATCGACTGAACATTGGCCCGCTGCCAACCAACCGTCTGAATTGGTTGCAACCGCACGAAGGCAACATCATCGAGTTCCTGTTCACCAACCGTGCGTATCAAATCGAACCGATGCCGGCCATCACCAGCGTCTGACCTGCACCAGAAGTGATCTGAGTCGCACGAACTCATCAACAGCTTCCGAACGCCGCGAAAGTAGTTTGCTTTCGCGGCGTTTTTTCTGCGCTGGGCCAATGAAGAAACCAATTTGGCGATGCCTCCGTTGTCATTCTCAGAACTGCGAAGGGCGGAATGGATCGATTTTTCCGATTTCGCCGGCATGTTGCGGAAACACCTCAAGAATCAAGCAGTCGTTGTGGCTTGCCCACAAACGTGACCTACCTTTCAGCAGACCAATTTCGATTGTCAGCACGGTTTTCGGTCGGCGAGCACAATCGCCGGAGCGAACGGTCCACTGAAACCGCGGGGTACGCCAAACATGATCAAGCTCACTCGACTCGACGGCGAAGCCTTCGTCTTGAACGCCGAACTGATTCGATATGTCGAACGACGCGGCGACACGTTCGTCACGCTGACCAACGGCGAACGTCTGGCAGTCAAAGAAACGATGGACGAGGTCGTCGACCGATCCATCGCCTACCAACAACGCAAACATTTTTTGCCGCCGATGCCAGCCGTGCTTCAGTCAGCACCAACGGATTCCATCCCTCACACGACTTCCTAGTTCGAAGAAACCAATCCAATGGACATCGCCAGTCTGCTCGGTCTGATCTTCGCGATCGGCTTGATCCTCGTCTCCATCCTGCTTGGCAACGCACCCTTCTCGGCCTTCATCGACATCCCGTCGGGATTGGTGGTGGTTGGTGGTGCATTCGCGGCCGCCTTGATCTGCTTCCCAATGGGATCGATCCTGAAGAGCCCGATCATCGCATTGAAAGTGATCTTGAACAAAGGCGAAGATCGTCTGGCTTTGATCAAATCAATCGTCGAACTCGCGGAGATCGCTCGCCGCGATGGATTGCTGGCGTTGGAATCAAAGATCGGCGAGATCAATAACTCACTGGTGAAGACCGGCCTGCAAATGGCAGTTGACGGAACGGCACCCGAGATCGTGGAAGAAGTTCTTCGCACCGAAGTCGCTGGAATGGCGATGCGTCACCGCGAAGGCAAATCCATCATGGATCAACTCGGGCGGTTCGCTCCGGCGTACGGGATGATCGGGACGCTGATGGGACTGATCATGATGCTCCAAGACATGTCCGATCCTTCGGGGATTGGAGCCGGTATGGCGGTCGCACTGATCACGACGCTTTACGGAGCCATCGTGGCCAACGTGTTCTTCAGCCCCTTCGCTGAAAAACTGGGACTGATGAGTCGCAACGAACAACTCAGCATGGAAATCGCCATCCGTGGCGTCATGGCCATTCAGTCTGGCGAAAGTCCACGAGCAATTGACCAGAAATTGCAGACCTATCTGCCAGCCAAACAAAGGGAACTGCAGTAATGGACGATGAACCAGAAGAAATCGGCATTCCCGAATGGGTTGTCACGTTCGGTGACATGATGAGTTTGCTTTTGACGTTCTTCATCATGTTGGTCTCGCTCAGTGAGATCAAAGAAGAAGAAACCTATCAAGCGCTCGTCGATTCGATGCAGCAACAGTTTGGCTACAAACGCACGCTCGATGCGTTGGCACCAGGCGATGCGAAACCGCGTTCGATGGAATTCTCCGTGCTCTCGACAACCGGTCGCGCTAAGAAAAAGGACACTGCCAGAGGTGGAGTGCCTGAAAAAGCCCCGATTGGTGAAGAGCACCACGTTCGTATCGTTCGACCGGGTCACATGACCGCGGTGGGCAGCGTTGTGTTCTTCGAAGTCGGAAGCGATCTGCTGACACCCGCCAGCCAACGCATTTTGGAACAAACGGCACAACAACTTCGTGGCAAACCGCAACGCATCGAAGTCCGCGGTCACGTTTCCGCGGAATTTGCCGCTCGTACCGTTGGAACCGACGAGGCAATGTTGCTGGCCATTCGTCGTGCCGCCGCCGTCAAACGCTACTTGGTTACAAAGCAAGGGATCGCCTCGGACCGCTTCCGAGTCTCCTCAGCCGAAGCAACCGAACCAATCACTCGCAACGCGACGATCACCAAATTCGGCAACGACTCGCGTGTCGAAGTGTTCCTGCTCGATGAAACAGTGGAGGACCCCAAAGGGACCTCTGATTCCGACTCCAACGACCAAAGTCCTCAGGCTTAAGACAATCCGATGGCCGACGAAAACAAAACCGACGACAAACCTGAACTCGAAGATGCTCCGGTAAAACCTCGCAGCAACACCAGTCTGATCGTTCTATTCGTGGGAATGGTGGTCGTCCTCGAAACAGGAATGTTCTTCTTCCTTGTCCCAAGTGCAGAACAGGTCAGCGCTCTCGCTGAAGCGGAACTGATCCAGTCGGTCCAAGAGGGTGCCGAAAAGGCTGAACAGGAACAATCCGATGAAAACCAAGAAATTGAATTTGATTTGGGTGCGTTCGGTGAGACCTTCAGCCCCATCGAAACCGAACGGTCTTTCCAAGTGGAATTGAAGCTTTACGGGCTGATTCGCAAGAAAAACCGCGAAAAAATGGAAAAAGAGTTCGAAGCCAAAAACGGCCGTCTTCGCCACGCAATCCGAATGAAGATCCGAAACAGCGAACTGAACGAGCTCACCGAAAACCAATTGGGCTTGCTACAGCGTCGAATTTTGACGACATGTAACCATCTACTGGACGAAGATCTACTGCTGGGTGTCGGGTTTCACGATTTCCAGCTAAGAGAGGAGTGACACGGAGTGCACGATCGTGAGCGAGACGGAAAACCAAACGGAATCCAGCGAACAACTCAATACGGATGATATTGAGGCGTTGCTGAATGAAGCGTCACAGTCCCTTGCCGCCGCAACCGGCGACAAGGAATCCACCGAACGCGATGTGCCGCGACCGTTCGCTCTTGGCGATCTCTCGCCTAACTCACTTGGTGAAGCCGCCCACGATGTCGACCTCCTCGGCGAAGTCGAAATGGATCTTCGCATCGAATTGGGACGCACGCAAATGCGACTCGAGGAAGTCTTGCGTCTACGTGCCGGCAGCGTCGTTGCTCTCGACAAGCTAGCCGGTGACCCAGTCGACATTTACGTCAACGGCCGGTTGATCGCCCGCGGCGAAGTCTTGGTAATGAACGACAATTTCTGCGTGCGAGTGACTGAATTGGTTGGAGCGTCCTCATGATCCGTTTCATCACCGGTACGAATCGACATCTGTGGTTGGCTTTGATAACGATTGTTTGCTTTGGCGAAACCGCCGTCGCGGATCAGACCTACCTCAGCGACACGCTTCCTACGCACAACGCTTCACCGGAACCACCCAAAGTCGTCGGGCGTGGTTTCCCCGCTCTCTCAATGCGTGCGGAGGAACAAGAATCCTCCGCCTACCAATTGCCATCCGATAGTCCAACATCCGGACTCGAACTCAACCCGGACGGTGAATCTTCGCGTTCGAAAACCATCGCTCCGTTGGTCACGGTTGGATCGAGCCTCGCAATCGTACTCGCGTTGTTCTGTGGATTGGTCTGGGTTAGCCGTCGGTTCGGTGGCGGTTCCGCCGCATCCAAACCGCTTTCGCCCGCCACACTCAGCCCTCTCGGGCACATCATGCTCGATCCACGAACCAAACTGCTGCTAGTCAAATGCGGCCGTCGGGTGCTCGTGCTCAGCCAAACGTCGACTGGTGTCACACCGATCTCAGAAGTCACCGATCCAGACGAAGTTCGCGAATTGATCGCAAGTTGTTCCGGCGAAGCTCGTGCCGTCTTTGAGCAAACGATGCGTCAAATCGAACGCGAACCAGTTGCGTCGGGATTCGTTGAACGGCCTGCCGCTTCCGAACCCGTCCCTTCTAAACCACGTCGACTGTTTGCTTCGGCGTAGAAACGCCAGCAAAACCGTCTCGCTCCGGAGCCGCTCGATCAATTGTCGCGTGCCGCAAGATCGCTCCCGCCATCGCCATCCCACTCAGAAAGGCACCTTCGACTCGCGGCCCACCACACCAATCACCACAGGCTCCCAATCCGGTGGTTCGGTCCCACAAACAATCGTGGTCCAGCGGCGACACAGGATTTGCGTATCGCCATCGATGAGCCTGGCTCTCGATCACTCGCTGAAAACGTCGCCCCGTCGCCTGCTCCAGTGCACCAAGCAATTCTTTCGCGACCCAATCAGCCGGCCGTTGCAGATGCTCCTGCGACCAATCCGTCGAGGCATGCAACACCCACGAACTGGCCGATTCGTCGGTTCGTTCGCGACCTGGCTTCGCGTCGTTGCGTGCAATCCATGACAGAGGACCTTCGTTGATAAAGGCGCCCACAAACCCAAGGTCAGACAAACCCTCGCCGCGAACCATCACGGACCAACACGGCAACATCTCTACCTGCTTGGCAGTGGCTTCCAAATCCGAGTGTCCTGCCAACAACGAGGCTGCTTGGGCAGGCGGGCAGTTCATAATCACGCAATCGAATTCACCGCTTTCAACACTCGTTGCTTGATCACTGGAGGAAGAACCACCAGCGTTCTCGACCTGCAGCTTCCAGCGTTCTCCGGCTTGGTTCAACGAAACAACGGTCGTTTGCAACTGAACATCGAGGTCGGCTGCCAAGTGCTTGCCAATCGCGTTCATTCCTGGCACCCCCACGTACCGGGGTGTTCCACACTTCTCTTCCACCACCTTCCCGCCCGGTTGCAGTTCTACAATCGGTTGAAGCCAGGGCTCAACCAACCCCTGTTGAATCCAACTCCTCACGTGTCTTGCAAATCGATCGTCGCGAACGGTGAAGTACTGGGCACCGTGGTCAAACCCGCCACCCGAATCGCTGCGTCGCGTCGCCATTCGCCCGCCAACACCGCGTGACTTTTCAAACACCCGCACGTCCAACCCGTGATCCTGCAGAGTGCGTGCGGCCATCAGCCCGCCCAACCCCGCTCCCACAATCGCGACTCGCGGCAAATTTGCTGCCATCGGACGGTTGATCCATTCGGCCACCTGAGCCTGATCAATGCGTTTGCTGTGCTCATCAGTGGGCCGTGAACGCACCTTTCCATAAATCGGTTGCTCAGGTTCCGAAGGACGATCGAACTGACCAAAGGACCACAGAATGCCGCTGTAGCTGACAGGGCTTCGTCCATCGATCGCATACCGATGATTCAAGTCAATGCACTGAGCGAGTGCCTGAAAGGGTTGCGATGTCATTGCCAGAAAAGCTTTGCCCCAAGTCATCCGCAGATTGTGATGCAACTCGCCGTGTCTCAGCAAACTCTTCTGAGCCAAGTTCCACAACGATTGCGACGACTTCCCTCGTGCAAGTGTTTCCCAATCCAGAACTTCTTCACGAGGATCATCAGCATGTTTCTCAAGCGTCTCGCGTGCCCATTTCGGCAACACGGCCATGGTGTCGAGGTCTTCCACATGCTCCAGGCAAAATCGGAACACCATTTCACGCCATACGACCAGTTCGTCAACGTACTTTCTTGCACCCATCGCAGCGGCTTCCCGCGCGATGCGGAATGGACTGATCATCCCGTAGTGTAAGTAACCACTCAGGCGGCTGACACCAAGCGGATCGTCGGGATGGTTGCGTTGCCGGGAGTACTGGCTCAAAGATTTTTCTCGAAAGCGATCCCAGCGAGCGTACCCAGCCCGCGTCCCACCGGGCGTATCGGTGACCGGGCCGACCGAATGATCAATCTTGCACTGGCTGATCAAGTCAGCAAAGTCCACGTCCTGCAAATCGATCGGGGCAAACCCCAACGGTTCGGTGAACTTGGATGGCACCAGGTTGGCGGGCAATTCTTCATAAGAGCGAGTCAGTCGGCTCTCAAGCTCATTTTGAATCAACCTTCGAAACTCAAAAGCTCGCGTTGGAACGCTGTCGATCAATTGAGACGGCACAACGCAGCTCGTGTCGACCAACATGATCGGAGTTGTCACCAAACTGCGCAAACGCTCAACCCAACATGATATTGGTGCAACGGGCATTTCCTCACTGACTAACACGGCAGCCCGGCGGCACAAGTCCCTCAGGTGTGGACCACGATGCCCGTGGCGTTCCAGATGAAACGCGTAGGAAACTCCTCGAGCGTGCAATTCTCGCTGGACGTCACGCGCCCCTTGCATGATGTACGCGTGATGTCTGTCTGATGCGTAGGGATATTTTTCGGACAACCCGTGATAAACCAACAGTGGCAATCCGGTTTTGTGTGCCATCCAGATCGCAGCATCCAAAGCCGGATTCTCGTGCCCCCGCACGGCGTTGTGCATCCAGTAAAGCACCATCTCACCCGGTGGGTGATCGGTTTCATTGGGTGCAACCACCCAACGCCGGCGCTCAGCCAAAGATGCGGGGATCATTTGATCCACAATGGTTTACTCCAAAAAAATTAGTTGGTCGGTTCAATAGGGTAGACGCACGGCAAACAAAGTCACTCAGCGTCCAATCACGCTGGCTACCGGATCATTCGGCGGGCCAGCCAACCCCGCTCCAATTCTCTCGGAATACTCAGCTCCTCAGCGACTTTCGCAATCGACGAGTCCAACACCGACTTAGCCGCCAATTGGCCGCTGATCGCCGCTCCTTCCATCGTCGCGGGCCAACCCGTCGCAATCGCATCTCCGGCCAAATGAAGGCTTGGACATGACGTCTTCGATGCGGGCCGCCGAACTTGCGTCTCTGGACTAACCGAAAAAACGGCATGTGGATCGGTCACCACACGACTCTTCAAAACTTTTGGCGTTCCCGCTTCCGGAAACGCCTCAGACAGTTCTCGTACCACTTCGGAAACCAGTTTGTCTTTCGGCCAATCGCTGCCGGCATGTCGACCGCTGATCACAATTTGATGATAGACACCTTCTGTGGGCGACGCGTCTTCGGTTGTTTTGATTGGGTCCTGAAAGAACCACTGAGCCAGGGTTCCCACCATCACCACATGAGGCATGGAAGTCAACGAACGGTCAAGCCAAAGATGCACCCCGGTGATCGGCGAAGACGCGAATGCGGTCGCTGGACCAGTGCGATCGGAACGTCCCTCTGTCGGTTGATCTCCCCAAAACTCTGGAAACCACCGGCGACTGACTCGCCACGGCGTTGCCACGATCACATGTTCAGCGACGACGGGTTCGGCACCGGAGCGTTCGATGCTCCAGTAGTTGGATTCGGCATTCCAGTTCAATTGACGAACAGCATGCCCCAGTTCAAAAACAATCCCACGTTGAGCCAATGATATTCGAAATTCATTGCCAAAAATTTCAGACAAAGGACGCCGTGGCACCCAGACATCACTGGCGTGCCTCGCACCGGCGAATCCGTCAATCATGACTTTTCTGGCAGCAGCCATAGAGACGCGTTTTGGACGGTCTCCCAACGCGCTGACCAAAATCACGTCCCAAAATCTTTCGAGCGTCTCTTCGGACTGCCCATTGGATCGCAACCACACCAAAGCGGTAACGTCAATCAAATTGGACTCGGACGTTCTCATCAAACGCCACAAGGCAGCCCGAATTTCGCGTTGATTTTTCTTCGTCAAATGCTTCAACGACGATAGCGCCGACGAAAGATGCAACGGCGGGGGCAACCAACGGCTTGGACGGAAACGGCTGAAGCCGTGTTCCGGATGATAAAACGTTAGCTCGTCGTAGCACTGAAAGTGATGCAGCAGATTCATCCGCTCGAGCAAATCCAACAGCGTCGTGCAGCAACCCATCGCAACGTGCTGACAGTAGTCCACCGTTTGACCAGAACTTGACTCAACGAACGATCCCGCTCTCCCTCCCGTTTCACGTCGCGATTCCGCCACCACGACCTGCAATTCACCGCGGCGAAAAATACCGGACCGCGAAAGTGCTTCGGCCGCGGATAGTCCAGCAATTCCTCCTCCGACAATGACAACACGACACGTCATACCGGTTCGTCACCACGAGTCGAAGTCGAAATTGCGTCTTTAACCGCCATTAACTCCAATGGTGGCACGGGCAAACCTCGGTACAAAGGTCCTACAAAATGATGAGACACAATGCCGATTCGATCCCACATTCCGAGCGAAACACGGCGTGAAACCACCGCATCCGGATCGTCAATAATTCGCTGCAAAAGTTTCCGATACGTTCGCCACATCATGCTGAACATTGGGCGACCATCATCGTGCAAAGAATCCCAAACACGCCATCCCGACCCGAACAACTCCGCCGCGCGACGGGTTTCGTCCAGCAACAAACACCGCAGTCTCGCGTCTTTCCTCGGGTTCAACAGGTCATCTTCCTCTAAACCATGTTGCTCGTAGTGCTGGCGTGGAAGATAGATCCGGCCGCGAGCAGCATCTTCACTGACATCTCGCAGAATGTTGGTCAACTGAAATGCCAAACCACAATCCACGGCGGCCTGCATCGGCAACGGCGAACGGAAGCCCCAAATATGCAGACACGCGATCCCGACCGCCGAGGCGACCAGGTAACAATAGTGCTCAAGCTGCTCGAACGTATCGAACCGATTCTTCTGCTGGTCCGCCATCACACCATCGACGATCTCCAGCAAATAGCGAGACGGAATTTGGTAACGATCTGCCGCATGTCGCAGTGCTGGCATGATCTCCGTGGCGTGTCGAACCAGATCGACTGACGAAGTAGATGACATGTCCTCAACACCATCTGCCAATCGAATCGGCTGGCTGCCTTCTCCAATCAAATTCATCGCGGTGGTTTGTCGCCACCACTGCAGCCATCTCCTTCGTAAAGCAAGCGGTTCGTCGCAGTCTCCTAAGTCATCGGTCACACGTGCGAAAGCATACAAAGCGGACATCGCATCCCGCTTCGCCCGTGGCAACAACCAAAACGATCGGTAAAAGCTGCTCCCCGAGCGACGAGAGATTCGTCGCACCGCTGCGTAGCTGGATATCAGTTGTTTGCGATCAGATGTCATCACGATGTTCCCCCACCGACACGTCCTGACCAACACCGTTGCCACATCGCTCGACCGAGCAATCGCAATTGCGTCGAACGACGAACAACCGGCCGAACTCGCAAGACATCAAAATCAATTGCCTCGATCGCGTCGACGGTTGCCAGACCGCCCTCAACGAAAAGCTTCAAGTCCGCACTCAGCCAACCCGGGACCTGATCCACCAAAGGCATCCCTCGGTGAAAGCGTTCTTGCGTTCGCTTGCACAAAAACTTAATCGCAACACGAACTTCCTCTGGAGTGGTCTTCCCCGAATCCAATCCCCGGCGGATGGTTTCGTCTTCGAATCCAAACCGATGCATGATCGACTCAGGGATATACACCCGACCGATCAGCCGGTCCCGCGAAACATCTTGCCAGAAATTCACCAACTGCAGCGCCGTGCAAATTTCGTCTGACAACAACACGTTTTCATCGCTATCCGCATCCGCGAGTCGTAGAATCATTCGCCCGACCGGATTGGCCGACCGGCGACAATAATCAAGCAATTGCTCTTCGTCGCGGTAACGCACGATCGATTGATCTTGGACGAAAGCGTCCAAGAGATCATCCAGCAGCTGTCGCGGAATCGAGTAACGGCGCACCGTGTCCGCCAACGCCACAAAGATGCCGGCAATTTGTCCATCTTGTCGTTCGTCGGAATACATCGCCGCAACCGCCCGTCGATACTCAGCCAACGCGAAAACGGCTTTTTCTGGCGTGCCCGACTCATCGGCAAGATCGTCCGCCGTGCGGCAAAAGGCATATAAATCGTAGAAAGGCTGCCGAATGGCCCGCGGTAGCAAACAGGTCGCCACCAGAAAATTCTCCCGACTCGCTTTCGCGATCGCCCGACATTCGGCCCGCGAATCCGCTAAACCATCCCGGAAACATCCGCGTCCGTCTTCGCCGTGGATGATGAAGGTGCGATTTCCATCCGAAAGCCCCACCTCGGTGTGTCGCGACTCCGAGCGATCTGATTCTGCGCAACCTGATCCTCGATTGGGCTCATCCGTGCGGTCGAAGGCAGTGGCTGGGGGCAACGAGGTACCTGATTGAAGTCAACAAAAGTTGGGCCGTTGGACGTTTTGGGGCTTCTGCGGTTATTCTAGCGGATGACCAACTCCTCAAGAACAAACCCGCTGAGCGATCGCGTCTTGACGCCGTCAGCGACCTCAAAAATTGACACCCATGAAAATCATTTTGGCGGCTCCCCGAGGTTTCTGTGCCGGGGTTAACATGGCAATTGATTCGCTGGACCTGACACTGAAAAAATTTGGTCCACCGATCTACGTTTATCACGAGATCGTCCACAACCAGTTCGTGGTCAAGACTTTTCGCGAAAAAGGGGCTGTCTTTGTCGATACGATCGACGAAGTCCCCGAAGGCGGCGTGTTGCTGTTCTCTGCGCACGGCGTGTCGCCGGAGGTTCGAAAGGCTGCCCAAGCTCGCAAGTTGCATGCACTCGATGCTACCTGTCCATTGGTTACCAAAGTGCACTTGGAGGCGATCAAGTATGCCAAAGCCGGGTACACAATCATCTTGATCGGACACGAAGGTCACGATGAAGTGCTCGGCACGATGGGCGAAGCACCCGAAGCGATCGTGTTGGTCGAAGATGAATCCGACGTCGATCGATTGGAATTCGCACCAGGCACTCAACTGGCCTACCTCACCCAAACAACCCTGTCGGTCGATGATGCCGGACGTGTCATCCGACGACTTCGCGAACGGTTCCCTGAAATTCATTCGCCGCCGAAAGACGACATCTGTTACGCGACCCAAAACCGGCAGGAAGCCGTCAAACTGCTCCGCGAAGATGCCGACATCATCGTTGTCCTCGGCAGCCAAAACAGCAGCAACAGTCAACGACTTCGCGAACTGGCGGCTGAACAAGGCAAACGTGCGATGCTGGTCGATGGACCACAAGACCTCGCGGTCGATCAGTTTTCTGACGACGACCGAGTGCTAATCACCGCTGGTGCAAGTGCTCCCGAATCGGTGGTTCAGGCGACCATCGATTGGCTGAAAGAAAACTTCGATGCATCAGTGGACACACAAGTCGTCCGAGAAGAAGACGTGCAATTCCCATTGCCCAAAGCCTTGCGAGCTTTCGCGGCTGAACAAGCCGCGGCAAAATGAGTGCCTGAATCAATGGCAGAGGCTCAAGCCCAGCTCAACGAGCGAAACAGAAGCCGCTGAATTCTCTGTCACCGATCTTCGAACGGTTCTTCCAATCCCTCAACGATGCCAATGCGTTGATTGACATTGATGGGCTTGCTCTCGATAGCTTCCCATCGCTGAACTTCTCCGCTTGGCCACTGCACGGTGATGGAATCCAACGTGGCAACGTCACCTAAGCCAAGATGCAAGATCGCTTCGTTGCGACAAGCGTAGCCATCACCCGCCGTGACCGCACTTGTCCAAACCCGGTCACCCGCGGTCAACTCGACGCGAGCCCCGATGGCATCCCGCTCGGATCGGGTACCGATCAGTCGCAACTGGACGTAGTTGCCAACGGCCTCCGTTTCGTTTCGCAAGAGTTCTGCTGCGGAATCCGCGTACGTCACCGCCGCGTCCAGACGCCCATCGCGATCAAAGTCGCACGTCGCCACACCACGACCAAGACGTTCACGCCCCCATTCGCCATCAGGATCGTCCATTTTCGCGAGCTCAAAACGGTTGCCTTGATTGACCAACAATTGCGTCTTCATCCCAAAGGGTGTCCCACGTTCAGTCAAATCCTCGACGTGCCCATTGGCGACCAACAAATCAATCCAGCCGTTGTTGTCGTAGTCCAAGGCCTGCACGCCAAATCCTGTTGTGCGTGACGTCAATTGATCGATTCCAAACGCGACTGCACGATCAGCAAACATGCCCACACTGGTTTGGCAAAAATGGTTGGCCCATTCGTCGTAGAAATTGCTGACGTGCAAATCCAGTTTCTGATCACCATTGAAGTCCGCCATCGCGATGCCCATGCAAGCGTTTTTGTCTCCACCAGGTCCAACGGCGACGCCTCGTATCGCGGCTTGGTTTTGCCACCATTGCTCTCCGTTTGCCTCGCCAGAATGAAACCAAAGATGGTTGGCTCGTTGATCATTCGCGACAAAAATTTCATTGCCCGGCTTCTGATCGATGTCGGCAATCATCACCCCCATGCCGGTGCTGCGAGCTTGTTCTGAATCACCCAATGATTGTCGCCGTCCGGCACCCTTTCCGCCTGAAACAAACACCTCGCTCAACGCCGGTTGGAAATGCAATGGACCGGGCAACTTCACCGGTGTCCCATCCGGGTTTCTTTCGATTGGCTTCCGAACCGCAGGATCATCGACGTAATTGATCTCGACAATATCTGGCAGATTGTCACCGGTCACATCAGCGATGGCCGCGGAAAGGGTGAACGATTCTGAAGAAACCGATTCAGTTTCGCTCAATTCCGAGAGCAGGTGTTTTTCAAACGTCCCGTCTGCTTGGTTGATCAGCAATGCGTTTTCACCAAAGTTGGCAAGCAAGAGATCCGGCCAACCATCTTGATTCCAATCGCCAGCGGTCACCCCGTGCCCATATCCGCGATCGCCGCTCATCGACGCATCGACGATGTCAGTGAACATCCCATCCAGATGACGATACAAGGCATTGGCCTTCACGCCCGCACGCTTGGTTGCCTCGCCAGAAGCTTGGTTAAAATACAAATCAACTCGTCCATCGGCATCAAAGTCCAAACAAGCTACTCCGCCACCCAACGGCTCGTGCAATCGAAATTCCGACTCGACGGGATCAACCGCGTTGAACCATTGAAAATGGATGCCCATCTCCGATGCCACATTCACCAAACGAGCTTGGGTCGACTCGACTCTGGTTGGCGATTCGCTGCCGGCCGGAGTTTCGCTGCGAGATCGCTTGGCCAGTGCTTCCATCCAAACGGAACTTTGGTCTGCAAATTGTTTGGGCTCCAATCCCACCAACAAAACTTGCTCGTCGATCCCTTTGGGGTGTTTCGCGAACGTTTCCTGCGTTGTTCGTCTGAGGGTGCTCCAGTCCTTTATCGGATGCATGGATGCCAAAAGCGTTTTCCAACCCAGCGATTCTCCGAGACAACCTTGCTTCCAAAGCATGTCTGCCAAACGGTCGAACATCTCCGCTTGTTCCTGTCGAGACATCGGGTTGGATTGTGCATTCCAGAGTTGATTCGCGAGCCACTGCGTCTCGTCCAACTGCAGCAATCGCTCGTCAAGTCGTTCGCGAGCATCCTCGAGCGTACGTTGCTTCGCGGAATTAGCCCCCGCTTCTGCGCCCAAAACATCCAATGCGGCGGAAAGGCTATCCCATGCCACTTGGCTGTGCGGTTCGCGACGGATCGCTTCCAAGAAACAGCGAGCGGCGAAGTCATTGCGGCGATCAAAATCTGCTTGCGTCACTTCCGTTTGCGATGAGAGCACGCCATCGCGCAGTGCGGTGCCCCACGCCAACCAATAGGCCGGGTAACGACGAAGCCGTTTGACGTTGGCCTCAATCGCCCAATCAATCCAAGAAGATTCTTGCTGGGCCGATGCATACAACCAACCAAGCATTGCAACGGCAGCCGGATCATCGCGTTTGACTTCCGCACTGTTCGCCAACACCTCGATGGCTTCCTGCAAATCGCCACGACTGCGCAGCGCGGCGACAACGCTCAGCACTCCCTTGCGATCCACGGCGTCTTGGTCGGCGATATCCGGCTTGGATTCGAAATTGACCTGAGGCCGATGCGGATAGATCAACCCGATCAATTCAGGAGGACTCAGAACAACGCGTCCCGCGAGCAATCGATATTGCTCGTTCGCGTCAAACCGATAGCCACGTTGAGCCAGCAGCCCGGCATAGTCCCTGCGCAACTCGACATTCTGAGGATGAGCTTGAATCAACTCCCGCAAACGCCTCATCGCTTCGCTCGCATCGCCCGCTTCAAAAGCCAAGCTGGCGGCCTGCGACGCGAGTGCAATCTCGTCAGATGGTTTGGTTGCGATCAATTCATCCAATAGCTTGATCGCTTCCGACAGTCGGCCATCCCGAACCTGCTGTGCAATCTGTTCCCGTAGGCTCAATGGTTGGCTGACGGTGGATTTCGACTCATCATCTGAAACGAACGAATTGGCCGGTGTAGAAGGCTTGCAGCCGATCCAACAGCAAAGACACAACAGCGCCAAGCACCCACCGCCACAGCGACGATCAAGCGTCGTCGGTCGCGAGAAAGTCGCCTTGGCAAAGTTCGTCAAAAGTATCAATGGCTGCATGCCTCGATCATAGCCGAACGGCCACAAACGAAGCGATCCGCGACGGGTTTTCTCCCGCCGCGGATCACTGAGAAGCTTGAGATAAGCATCGAAGAGAAGTGGGGCCGACTGGCGGCCAATCCTCCAACCTTCCCGGCACTGAACCGCGGAAGGTGGATTCAAATTTCATCCTGCGTCCTTGAACGGACTACTTGGGTGCCGCGTTGCAGACATAAATCCGCATCGAATGACGGCCGACTTCGACGATTCGATTGTTCGGAGGCATCGGACCATCGACATCCGGGTAGATGTCTTCTGGTGGTGCTGCGGCGGTATCGACGAACAGATTCCACTGGGTTCCCCGAGCAATTGCCGGGAAGTGGAATTCGCGGTGATCACCGGTACTGTTGAACATCAAAATCACGTCTCGTCCCAGACCCTCCGGATCATCGATCCGGCTCGGGGCGGCAATGTACGCTGCCATCGCCAACTCACCTTGATCCCAATTCAATGGCTCACCCGACGGCCCATACCAAGACACGTCCGGCACCTTGCGTCCATCAACCGGTTGCCCGGTCAAGTATTCACGGCGACGAATCGTTGGCTGGTTCTTACGGAACTCAATCAACGCACTGACGAAACGAACCAAGTCAGCGTTCTTTTCGACCAGTCGCCAATCAAACCACGAGATATCGGTATCTTGGCAATACGCGTTGTTGTTGCCCTTCTGCGTTCGGCGGGCTTCGTCACCACTGACGATCATTGGCACGCCTTGGCTGGTCAACAACGTCGCCAACATGTTGCGAACTTGCTGGCTGCGAATCGTGCTGATCGCCTTCTTTCGCGTCGGGCCTTCCACACCATAGTTGTCACTGATGTTGTGGTTGTCACCGTCGTTGTTGTCTTCGCCGTTGGCTTCGTTGTGCTTCTCTTTGTATGAAACCAAATCGTTCATGGTGAAACCATCGTGTGTGGTCACCAAGTTCACGCTACAAGACGGCGGACGCCCTGCGTGTTGATACAAATCGCTGCTGCCCGCCAATCGAGTCGCCAGGGGACCAAGCGTTCCAGCATCACCACGCCAGAAACCTCGCACATCGTCGCGGTATCGACCGTTCCATTCCGCCCAGCGGTGGTTGCCAAAGCTACCGACTTGGTAGGCTCCCGCGGCGTCCCATGCTTCAGCGATGATTTTGGTGTCGGCCAGCATTGGATCTTCGGCGATCAGCTCCACCATTGGCGGATTGGGAATCAAGTTCCCGCTCCTATCGCGGCTCAAAATACTGGCGAGGTCGAACCGGAAGCCATCGATGTGATAGTTGTGAACCCAGTGTCGCAAGCAATGGAAAATCATCTCGCGAACGACAGGGTGATTCCCATTGATCGTGTTGCCGCAACCGCTGTAGTTGCAGTAATGCTGGCCTTCCGAAAGGATGTAATAGACTTGGTTTTCAAGTCCCTTGAACGACAGCGTTGGTCCTTGTTCGTTGCCTTCGCAGGTGTGGTTGAACACCACGTCGAGAATGACTTCGATCCCTGCGGAGTGCAGAGCTTTGACCATTTGTTTGAACTCGTTGACCTGAGCACCAGGAGCCGAGTCGTGTGCGTAACCGCGGTGAGGCGCGAAGAACGCCATCGGGTCATATCCCCAGTAGTTCGGCCGCGAAAGTTTTTTGCCCTGTGGGTCCCTGATGGGGAACTCGTGCACAGGCATCAACTCAACCGAAGTGACGCCCAATGATTTTAGGTACGGGATCTTTTCAATCACGCCGAGATAACTGCCAGGAGCTTTGACCTTGGCGGTCTTGCTCTTGGTGAAACCCCGAACGTGCATTTCATAAATGATCGATTCGCTGACGTCACGACGAACGTGACGATCACCTTCCCAATCAAATGTCCCATCGACGACCACGCACTTCGGCGGACGCACAACGCCATCAGTTTGCTTTTGGTAGGTGCCCGCCAATGCCTGAGCATACGGGTCGATCAACCGAGCCGTGGAATCGAACCGGTGACCGTTTTCAGGTTCCCAGGGCCCGCTGGCTTGGAAGTGATAAAGTTGACCTGCTTCGAGGCCCGGTACGTGCAAGCTCCATACATCACCCCAACGGTCGGTTCCCCGATCGAAGTCGATGACTTGGGCTGGTTCGCGATCGGTCACCTTGTTGTACAGCAACAACCGCATTTCGGTTGCGGAACGGCTGAAGACCGAGAACTGCACTCCCTTCTCCGTGAGCGTCGCTCCGAATGGCGGGGAGTAGGCGAACTGAAGATCGGGGCACGGTTGTCGCATCAGCATGTAGAGATCGCTCCTTGAGTCGCTGGCCTGATTCGGCTGTCGTGGTCCTTCGAGACCATCGTGTGCTCGGCGAAGTTCGCTGAACCCACTTGTGACGAACCGGTCAGGCATTTTCCAGTTGTCCGCTCAACCCTAGCACTCGATCACGAATCGGCAGGCGAAACCCACCACCACGGATCAAATCTGACCTTGGACGAAACTCCCTGCATCAAACGAATCGATCGATTCATCAAGGCAAGCTGTTCCGGCACCACTTATGATGCAGATCAGAACACTATTCCGGTCTCAGCCAAAAGACTTGACTGAATCTGACAACCTTTCATTTCAGTCGCTCTTAAACGTCTCCCAAAGAGGAAATTTGAAATCGTGTGACTGCACCATGATATCGTGCATTCAGGCGGCAGAGTTACAAACACGACCTCCCGCAGGCGGCCCTGTTATCGATCTCCCCTTGTGTACAAATACAGGTCCGGATTCCGCCCTGACACACTGGACAGATTCATGAACGAACAAAACCCGTACCAAACGACCATCGAAATTTCCGAAGACTCGCACGCCATCGCCGGCATGCGGTACGGTGGTATCGGCCGATTGGCTTTTGCACTCGGCTATTTTGGGATCACAGCGGTCCAGTGGATTCTCGCCTCAGTCGCTTACTCAATGACCGAGGCCGGGGTGGTTTCGGTTGAAGTCCCGCTGACACTGATTGCGGGAGTGGCCACGATTGCCCTGTCGTGGTACCGAATGATCAATCAAGGCAGCAGTGGATTCTGGGCCTTTGCGACGATCATTCCTCTGGTCAACCTGCTTGTCTTCCTGCGCTGCATGGTCTATCCGGAAGGCTATGCGGACACCAAAACACTCGACACCGCTGGCAAGGTCATCGGTCTGGTGCTGTTTATCGTGTTGCTGATCGCCGTCTTAATGGTTTTCCTTGCATTTTCCATGTGATGCCCGACGATTGGTTCAACTCTTCTCCGCCGGATGCACATGATCGTTTCAGGCGAGATGGTCCAGGCATTTTCGCCCTCCCTCTCTCTGACCAAGGGAAACGAATCCTTCCCCGACGATCAAGGAATCTGAATCACTTCGTGCCCTGCTCGTGTTGACATCGATTGCCAAAGTTCAAGTTCGACTGAATCGGTGATGAAGCGAACCGAACCATCCAGCAACGACACATGAACGCCACCCTGGTGATAACTTCGAGAAGTGACCGCGGCGTAGGTGCGAACACCTGCCGGAGGCGACTTGCCTTCTCGCATGTTCGTGAAGTCAATGTCGTATTCCACACCAGAGATCTCGCACAGAACTTTCTTGTTCGGTGAAAAGACGGTCGTGACACCGGCTTGGTGCACGCGGCCATCAATCCATTCTGTGTGCCCCGTTTCGGTTTTGAAATCGCCACCCAAAGCACAAATCTCGTCCGTGTCGATTGGCATCGTCATCGTTCCGGTGTGTTTCGCGTCACGAGCATACGGTGTCCAACCCTTGACTTCCGCCAAAGCCATTGTGTTGCTGGTCCCATCCAAGCAATCGCGAAAACCGAGGTAGCGACCGGGAACGAACATTCCATCGCCAACCTGATTCGTGGATTCATCCAGCACGAACCAAACACCTTCGTTGGTGGCGTAGTTCAGCTTGTAATACTGTGGACCGGACGATCCAAAGCGAGGGTTATCCCGCGGGTCGCTGGGGCACTGATAGGCAGGGACCCGAAAAGACGACGTGGGAACCTGGACGCCATCGATCGTCAAATAGGACTCGCCGTAATCCCGGCTGAAGTCGACTCCTTCCGACAAAGCGGCTTCCTCGAGAAACGGAAGGATGCGAGCCTGCATCGACCATCCCGATCCTTGACCAGGGTTCGTCCAAGCCGGCGGCAGCTTTTTGTAGGCCGACTCGTAGTTGTGAATGGCGAGAGAGACTTGTTTGAGATTGTTACCACAGCTCATCCGACGAGCGGCCTCGCGAGCGGCTTGAACGGCGGGCAGCAACAATCCGACCAGAACGCCAATGATGGCGATCACAACCAACAGTTCCACCAAAGTGAACCCAAACCGCATCGTTGCGGGGGGTGATTCATCGAGGGGGCGGTGATGAGCTTCGATGGTGCGAGCGAGCGCATGCAATTGTCCCGAAAACAGGTTTTCGTTGAAGAACAAGCATGGCTGGCGAGAATTCGCGGCCGATGAAAGGAGCAATCTGCCAAGCAATCGATCAACGAAACTTGAATTCGTTTGGCTTGTCAGAGACTCGGAGGCATCGTCGCGTTCTTCAATGGCTGGCTAGCTTTTGAAGGTGAACGGGGACTCTAATGCGATCGACTCGCATTATCAAACCCTTCGCGGCCAGAATACTCAAAACGCAGCCCCCTCTTTCGGCGTGCAATTGGCGACACCAACCGCACGAAGGGGATTTCGCCCGTGTTTGAGCCCCTCGCCCTTGAACATTTCACCTGGTTTAACGTAATATCTGGGATTCGACCGACAGCGAATTCACTTGACCGACGGTTCTGTCGAAAACCACCGTCGTAACACCCTCATTGGCTCGAGTTTGAACGTCATGCAAGACGGCATTCACCCCAACTACCAAGAAACGTCCGTCACCTGCGGTTGCGGCAACACTTTCACCACCCGCAGCACGCGTCCCGAGCTGAAAATCGACATTTGCAGCGAGTGCCACCCGTTCTACACCGGCAAACTGAAATACGTTGACACCGCCGGTCGTATCGACAAGTTCCAGAAGAAATTTGCTGCTGGTACCTACGGATCGTTGCAAAAGAAGAAGGCTAAGAAAGCCACCAAATGAGCGGATCTATCCGCGATATCCTCGAGGAAAAACTGGCGCGCTTCGAGAAACTCGAACGCGACATGTCCGACCCGGAAGTTCTCTCCGATGGTGCTCGCATGAGCGCGACGGCACGAGAACACGGCGGACTGAACCGCTTGGCCAATCAATACCGAACTTTCAAACGCCTGACGGATGAAATCCATCAGTGCGTGACGATGGTCGCTGATGCCGAGGATTCGGACGAACGTGAAATGGCAGAAGCCGAGATGGATACGCTTCGGAAGGAGCGCGAAACCATCTGGGAAGACCTGCTTTCGTTGACCGTTGGCGGCGAAGACTCTCACCGTACACGGTGCGTGATGGAAATCCGCGCCGGCACCGGTGGCGATGAAGCCGCGCTCTTCGCTCGCGATCTGTTCGAAATGTACACCCGCTACGCCGAAAAAGTGGGTTGGAAGACCGAACTGATGGATGCCAGCCCCACTGAAATGGGCGGCTTCAAAGATGTCACGTTGACCCTCGAAGGCGACAACGTCTTCCGTGACCTGCAGTACGAATCCGGCGGCCACCGCGTCCAACGTGTTCCCGAAACGGAAACGCAAGGTCGTGTGCACACCTCCGCCGCAACTGTCGCGGTGATGCCAGAACCCGAAGATGTCGAAATCGATCTGAAACCAGACGATTACCGCAAGGACTTCTTCGGTGCATCCGGCCCCGGTGGTCAGCACGTCAACAAAACCGACTCGGCCGTGCGACTGACTCACCACGAAACAGGCATCGTCGTGCAATGCCAGGACGAGAAAAGCCAACACAAGAACTTGGCCAAAGCCCTTCGGGTTTTGAAGGCTCGGATCTACGAAAAGAAACGCGAAGAAGAAGCGGCCAAGCAAGCCGAGGCTCGCAAGGGATTGATCGGTTCCGGCGACCGAAGCCAACGCATTCGAACCTACAACTTCCCGCAAAATCGGTTGACCGATCACCGCATCAACCTAACGATTTACAAACTCGATCAAATCATCGCGGGCGATCTCAATCCTGTTACCGAAGCGTTGATCGAATATGATCGCGATCAACTCCGCGGCGACATGATTGACTAATTTATGGCTGAAACCAGCAACGACACTCCGTGGACCGTCATGCGTCTGCTGGAATGGACCACGGACTTCTTCCGGAAAAAGGGCAGCGAGTCGCCGCGATTGGATGCGGAAATTCTGCTCGCCCATGCGCGTGGTTGTCAACGCATCGAACTCTACACCCAGTTCGACCAAGTTCCCGAAGAAGAACAACGCGTCGCCTTTCGCGAACTCGTCCGGCGACGCGGTGAAGGCGCCCCCGTCGCCCAACTGGTCGGCTATCGCGAATTTTATTCGATCTCAATTCGGGTCGACGAAAACGTCCTCGTACCTCGGCCCGAAACCGAACACTTGGTCATCGAAGCCATCGACCAAATCAAAGGTCGCATGTCTGACCGGCCGAACCCAACGGTGCTGGACATCGGAACCGGCAGCGGGGCGATCGCGGTTGCAATTGCCAAGTCACTGCCAAAGACGCAAGTCACCGCCGTCGACATCAGCTTGACCGCTCTCGACATCGCCAAGTGGAACGTCGAGAACCTCAAGCTCTCCGATCGAGTCACGTTGTTGCAAAGCGATCTGTACGATGGGCTGGAATCCGACCAAACCTTCGACGTGATCTGCAGCAACCCGCCCTACATCAGCCAATCCGAGTACGACGAACTGCCAACTACAGTCCGCGAATTCGAACCTCGCGGCGCGTTGTTGTCCGGTCCCGATGGAACCGAAATCATCGCCCGGTTGCTCACCGATTCGGTCGAGCGTTTGAACGATGGCGGCCAACTGATCATCGAACTCAGCCCCATGATCGCGGGTGCTTGCAAGACGCTGGCCGAGCAAAACGGTGGCTACAAAGAGATCCACCTGATCAAAGACCTCGCCGGTCACGAACGCATCCTCTCGATGCAAAAAGCCTGAACCGTTCCGCGCTGAGGCTCTCTAAACAAGTCGCCGACGGCAATCCA
>NZ_ANMO01000184.1 GCF_000338295.1 Rhodopirellula europaea 6C | reverse complement strand
AGCGACAAGGTCACTGCCTATAAGAAACGTAGCGCTTCAAGGAAGTGCTCCAGAGGCCAGTACAACGTTTGCAATCACCCGGTCGCGACGAGAGATTGTCCATTTCAAAACGCCCGACTTCGCGACTCGGGTGCATTGCATTGTTCCGTCGTCTTCTGAGTTCGTAATGGAGCCTAACGAATGCTTTCCAGGGCAGCGGAAACTTCATCTTTGAGTGTATCCGATATGCTCGGATCTTGTGCAAGCAATTGAAGAGCCGGGACGGCGGCGGTCGCATCGGAACCAAGATTCGCGAGGGCATCTACCGCGGAACTCGCTGGTTGATCAAACAGCCCATCGTGGTTTCGTAGCGCGCGAGTATAGGCAGCAATCACGCGTGGCTCGGAGATACTACGTGAGCTAAGTGCGTCAATTACGACTTCCACCACCAATTCGTCCTCGTCTTCCATCAAAGGAAGGCAACGTGACACGGCGGAATCGGGGTCAATCGCAAAGAATGCATCTACCAGCCCCCAACGTATCTGTGCGGAAGCGTGTTTCTTCGCACGCTCAAGTGAATCAAGGAGTCCACTTGCAGAAGGACCAAGTTGCGCAATCGCCTCTGGGGCATCATTTTGCACGAACTCGCGATCCCTGTCGTCGAGCAAAAGCTGCCCCAATAAGTCCAGAGCTTGCGGCGGGGGAGACTCCGCTATGTTGCAAATAGCAGTCGCAGACCAAATGCGCACGTTCTTGTTGTAATCTGGCCCGGTTAGAGATTTCAACTTCGGCATCGCGTCCGAGGCATCCGGACCAATTCTTGCCAGAAGGCGAGCAGCGCGGGCCCTTAGTTTTTCTGGTAGTGTGAAGTGATTTGATATCGCGATATAGACATCGGAGTCATCGTCGAGCAATGCGATGACCTCCGGTATCACGGGGCGGATGCGTTTAGACCGTTTGTCCAGCGCGTCGAGCACAGTCCATTTCACCATTGGGTCTGAGTCAAGCAGAAGTTTTCCAAACTGGAACACGGATTCATCACTGTCGTCTGCAACGGCATTCAACGCCGAAATCGCTCGCGAACGCAGGTATACATCGTCGTCGCTACAGAATGGCAGGGTCATTTCGTATGCACGAAGATTCGGCTTGCCAATTCGAGATATTGCTTGGAATGCTCTTGCTCGGGCCCGGTCTGTCTCAAGCTCCGACACTTCCTTCAGAATGGATACTGCTGCCGTCGAAGGTAGGTCGAGCAATTTAAACCAGGCTCGTTCACGCACCGTTTCGCGACCCATCAGGTGTTCGACCACAGCGCGATCGTCGTTCAAGAGCAGCGTGAGTTGTCGCGCAATCTCTGGCTGGTTGAGCGTGTCATCAGGCAACGACGATATCGCAGAGGCGATATCCTGTGCACTACCGGCCTTCAGCGTGGCAAGCGATTCGCTCGTTGCGGCATCCTGTGCGGCGACGCGGTCACACAAGAATAGAACGGTCGCGAGCAAAACAATTGGCGCGAATGAGTGCATACAGGCTGAGACCATGCTGAACGGTCGCCTAAATTTCCGGCAAGACGCTCTGCCGACGGAACATCTAAAATCACCCGGTCGCGACGAGAGATTCTCCATTGTCAAAACGCCCGACTTCGCGACTCGGGTGCATTTTTTTGTTATCCCGCGTTGGGCAGCACGCGTTTTACGTAAGCGGCGACTTCCGGTGTGTCTTCGTGACCACCCCCGATTGCCTCAACAGCAAGCAAGGTGTCTCCCCAGTTCTTTGCTTTCCTAAGTAGTTTTAACACATCTGATCCGTCGAACCACTGTTGAATGATGTCGTCATCGTGATCGAGTCCTTTTTTGACTGCGTCAATTAATTCTTTGGCATCAAAGTCGCCAACGCGTTGCCACTCAGCACACAATGGAACAACCGGGTTGTAGAAGGTGCGCGTCAGGAAGCGTTGAAACGAGGTCAGAGTAGGAACATCGTCGGCGAAATATCGGTAATGTGAATCAGAGTCGAAAAGGTGTTCGTCTTCCCAAGTCCGTAACACGATTTCGTGTCGCCGCACCTCTTTGATTTTGGGCGGCTTCTCCCTCATCGTGTATGGTAGGCCATGCGTGACGACTATGAACATTGCGGGTATGTCGAGCGGGATAACGATTGCCGTAACCGGGCGGCGACGAAAAATTGTCCATTGTCAAAACGCTCGACTTCGCCGCTCCGGTTCACGTCTTGGTTATCGGCACTCTGATGAATCGCGATTCAGTTTAGCCCTTCCCGTCTCCGAGGTACCAGCCATCTGCACCCAGCAGTCGCCGGTCGAGTTCCTTTACGAGCTTGGTGTCACCGGACCATGCTGAAGGGCGACAAACGCGCCGCATGTCTCGCGACAAAATGAATATGACGTGATCGGGCAACTCCCATCGAGTGTGTAGTACAAGCATTGCCATTGCAGAATCGCGTGATGCTTCATACCGCTGCCAAGTTGAATTCCGTCGTTGAACGGGCTCCGGATCAATCGAAGTCAACGTGACACGATCAGCCGATAGCATTGTCATGATCTCGGAGAAACGGTCTTTCGTAAACGCAACTTCACTCATCGGCAGCGATCTTCTCGTGCATCGTCGGTTAGTCCGATAACGTCACGCGTAACCGGGAACGCGCGGGAAGGTTTCTAACGGCCGAATCGCTTTGCTCGCGTTCTCCGGTTCACGCGATGGTTATCCGCGTGCGTCACCCCGTCTGCGACGCAAAGTACAAGTGCATGAACAAAATATCCGGGATGACGTCAACGCGGTGGTGAGAGAAGCAGTATACAGGGCAAACCCGTTCAAAGCGACGAGCTTTGGTCGAACGTTGCCCGCATCTTTGGCGGTCAATCCTAATCCGATTGCATCCATCGCCACGCCACGAAAGTAGACCCAGTTGAATAGAATCGAATTCCATCCGCCCCAAAACGGGAAGCCCTCTCCATTCGCCGCGTTTCATTGCAGTGTCACCTTCGCAGAGCAGCGTGGAAAGCCAACGGTCTGCGGTGTAACATCGGTCGCGAAACCTCCAGCTGTAGCCCGAGCGATCCCGGGAAATCGCAATGGGGTCGAGGCATGAACGTGGCGAGAATACGGCCTCCGTCGCTCGCATTTCGTGGCGGATGGTCATCCGCATTGAGTGAAACTCGGTTGAGGGTAGATGAAGGCAGGGCCGAGCGGGACAGCGACTCCAGTCGGATAACGTCACCAATCACCCGGTCGCGACGAGAGATTTTCCATGGTCAAAACGCCCGACTTCGCGACTCGGGTGCATTGGATGGTTCGCCGTCCAGCTTCATTAATCAATATCGTGGACCGGGAAGACCGGGGCATAGCGACCACAATACGACGAACCATTCACGCCACGAAAATCAGTATTGCAACGAACGCGGGGACTTGGGTATCGGCAACGCATTAGGAGATCAGACATGAAAAAGTGTATTTGGTTTGTTTTGTTGCTCTGCTTAGTTGCAGGCGGCTGCGCTGCTGTTCGCGACATGCTGTCAGGAGGCGGTAGCGACTACGACCGATCTCGTCAGTTCTGGGATCAAACGTCGGATAGTCCATTTCGGTAGCAGGTATTACGGTGTTTAGGTAAACGCAATCTGGCGTCCAGCAAGCACCAGTGGCTCATCGAGTCACCATCACGTGCTGAACGTCATGCGGCGAACGCTACACATCAGCGGGTGGCGGCGAACGATTGACCACTGCCAGAACGCTAATCACCGCCACTCCGTTGCATGTGATGGTTATCCGCCGTCCTGATCGACGCTTGAGCCATCCCAAGTGTGCTGTGGATCAGGCACGAACGTCATACCGTATGCGGGCGAATCGCCGCTACGCAATGTTCCCGAGACAATCCACCCGCCAGGCACCATGGATCGTTGGATATCAACCCCGTTGGCGTTGTACGACAGTATTCTCTCGAACCGCATTTTTGGAGTGGTCCGACGAGGAGTGCCTTCCGCCTGCTCCTGAGCCATGACAGTTCGGGTGGCGAGAACAGATGCTAGGCAAGCAACGAGTGCGACAATTGCAGTGCAAAGCAGTGCGGTCTGTTTGGACATCTGTTGAGTCTCCACGGGGTGAGCGAAGCAGAAATGTGATTTCAGTCGGATAACGACCCGCGTAACCCGGTTGTGGCGAGTGGCGCAGAATTCAAAAAACGGCCCGACCACAACTCGGGTTCACGCGATTGTTATCCGCCGTTGTGAATTAGTGCCGAGCTTCGATGAACGGATAACGCAAAGTAAATCCAAACGACTGGGCACAGGAGACCGAGCAATATGTAGACGCCTGTGAAAATGTTTGCAGAGTCGATGTAGAACACGAATCCGATGAGGCCAGTGACAAACAAAAGTGGAAAGAGGACTACTGGCAGCAAGCGAAGCGCGATTGGTTTCGCGTACCATTCGACTAGTACCGCCAAAGTAGCGGCAAACACGAGGTAGGCCGCAGGTGCAAAACCGAAGCACCAATTCTGCCATCCCCAGGTGGCGATCGGCGACGTCATAAAGGGCGTCAGGTAAATGTAGCCAATGATGGCAGCGAAGCCAGCAAGCAACATTGCGATGTATCGGTAACTGCGAATCTTGCGCAGGGTCGGCGACCGCTGTTCCGCGGGTGATTCGTATGGATTCACAATCGAATGGATTTCTGTCGGATAACGGTCAGCGTCACCTGGCGGTGGCGGCCAGTGTGATTGGAAAACGAAGTTGGTCTCCACCACCGCTCAGTGTGCACGCAATTGTTATTCGTCCGATTTGGATCGAGCACAAGACGAAGGTCGGATGTAGTTTAGTCGTGGGAATCTGGGTTCGTTTCAATGGTCGCGTCGAGACGATTTATCGTCTTAGGCATCAATCGTTGGGAGTGTTCCACTTCGTCGGCCATCATACCAGCGTCAATCGCAGGATCGACTGGAGGCGTCTTGCCGACAGTTTTCGGTGAACCCTCATCTGCGGTGGATTTTGGTGATGTCGCAAGCGAAGCTGTCGTGTCGGATGCCGGTTCGGGAGGCGAGCAACCAGTTGCAGTTACAAGTATCACGAGCAGAACAGGTAGCGAGTAGCGGTGCGTCATTGGATGGGACTCAAGAATGATCAAAGTCGAATAACGATAGATTGAACCCTACTCAGTAGGGTCGTATTCGGGAAAGTCCAGTATACACCCTTACTGAGTTGGGGTGTTTGACCAATATCCCTTGACTCGCCCAAGTAATACGCCCCAACTCAGTTTGGTCGTTTGACCAATATCACTTGACTCGCTCGAGCAATACGACCCTACTGAGTAGGGCCATTTGACCAATATCACTTGACTCGATAGCTTTCCGAGGGATTCGGCAACCTCTCGGCGG
>NZ_ANMO01000183.1 GCF_000338295.1 Rhodopirellula europaea 6C | reverse complement strand
CAAAACCCTTCCCCTAATCGGATGCGGTGGATCGCGAATCGAGAAACCCATAGCCATTTTGCAGCAAGAACTTCTCGTCGGGACGAACTTGTTGGAAGCCTTCCCGAAAGAATTCTTGCGAAGAATCGAAATGCCACGCAGATAGCCGTTTGTCGTCCGGGGATTTGCGGAGGTAGTCCTTCAGAGAGCATTCTTGAAGCGACTTGATTCCATCAACGACGCAAGCGGCGTTGATCTCAGCTCCTTCAAGATTGGTGTGCGTCCAGTCATTCTGCGTGAATAGGTCGCGTCCGACTTTTGCCTCGCCAAGTTCTTCATAGCGGCGCGCTACGATCTCATTCAGGTCAATGAACAGGACGCCGGTTTGTTCAGCGGCTTCTCGTGCCCAAAGACCGTAGTCTTTGTCCGATCGAATCACGCGACCGTCCTGCCAGCGATCACGCGGTACCTGCGACAAAACGATGGGGATGGCTCCATTGGCTTTCGCATCGGCAACGTATTTTCTCAGGTACCAGCCGAAACTGCGAACGGTTTCTGCCTTGCCCGTCGCATCCATCACTCCGTCGATCGATTCATCGCCATTGCCTTTGATGGACGCGCGAGGTCGATCGCCCTCGAACATCTTGCCGCCATCATTGTGACCGAACTGCATCATCACGAAGTCGCCTTCGCGTAAACGATCGAGCGATTTCTGCCATAATCCTTCGGTCAGATACGTACGACTGCTGCGTCCACCGAGCGCACGATTTTCAACTTCGAGCTTTTCGGGATCAAAATGTTTGTCGATCACTTGTCCCCAACCAAACAGGCCACCTTCACCGCGGCCTCGACCATTCTTGACGGTTGAGTCACCGATTAAAACCAAGCGACGTCTGTCGCTTTCAGATTCCGGTTTTGAATGCGAGGTTGATGGATCGACGTGGCTCGGTTCTGCTTCACGCGCGACGCTTACCATAACTGCGATCCCTCACATCAGTCCAGGTGACATCAGAAATTTCCGGGTGCCATTACCTCCTACTATCGACGAACAAGCCGCGATCGCCGAAGTGCTGTCCGATATGGACGCCGAGATCGCCGCGTTTGAACGCCGCCGCGAGAAGACGTCAATGCTCAAGCAGGGAATGATGCAGGAACTGCTAACCGGAAGAACGAGATTGATATGAGCGAAGAAAGGGGCAAACAACCGATCGTCGAACACAAGTTGCCTCAGGCAATCGGCCACGCGAGCTTCAAGCCCACATTGTGCATCGGACTCGATATCGCTTGGTTTGGAGGCTCGAAAAGCAACAAGAGTTCCCAATACGATTTCCTCGTCGCGGCTTTGGTCTCTGAGACTGCGGTCGAACCACAAGTCGCACACCTACGAGTTCCACTAAGGGATCGTGATCCCGAGGCGAAGCAAACATGTGAAGCGTTGAACGAATTGATCGAAAAGTTTGACAGAGACATTGAGCAAGTTGTTTTTGCGATTGATGCTCCTCTACAGGCAGCGTGCCGGAACTTCCCCACGAGATCTGCTGTCCCAGCAAAGGGAACTGTATGCCGACGCGCTTGCGAGGACTATTTGGGCTGCAAGAGGAAGGTGATTGACAAAGCTGCTGGCGGCGCAAAGGGATGGCAACCAAATATCCAGCCGGGTGCTCCCCTCGCACCGCGAATCGAGGCACTGATCGATGGCCTGCCAAGTCAATTCAAGCTGTGGACTCCCGAGAACTCGGGTGAGCATAAGCTCGCCATAGAGTGCTTTCCTGCTGAGGCAATCTGGGCAGCCAAGCGGATGAACTACATTCACGCCAAATCGATTTGCAGTGACTTCCGAATTCTAATGGAGCGGATCGTCGAGACAGTGTTTTTGGCCGACGTAGTTCAGCGGCACCGACGGTCCATCAACACGATGGGAAAAATTGGAAGTCTGGTAAAGATAAACTCCGCGGACTGCAACTTAGTCGATGAAATGATGACCAAGTATTCCTGTTACGAGCACAGCCAGTCGAGTGAAGCGCCGGTGGACGTACCCGATCCCGACGAGATTGAGAAAGATATTGACAGAATGGTCAGCTGGCATTCCGAGTTTTCAAAACGCGTTTGATTCTATTTGGCGGCTGGAGCATTCATGCCTGAACAACCTCGATCAGAACGCGAAACACAGATCCGCGTTGCCAAGCGATTTACGGATCAATCCCATCCAAAATATTTGGGATATCGGCATCTCGGTGACTGGAGCACGCGAGAAAACAATCGCCCGATCGAAACAGAGTATCTAACGGCGAACTTGGTCGATCGTGGATACTCCGACGCTCAAATCTCTGCAGCGACTCAAAAGCTGTTGGCGGCTGCCGATACGACTGGCGTTTCGCTCTACCAAGCGAACATGCGGACCTATCAGTTGCTTCGGTACGGAGTTCAAGTTCAGACCGCTGCTGGGCAATCTCACCAAACCGTTCATCTAATTGACTGGGACCACCCAGACAAGAACGACTTTGCGATTGCTGAAGAGGTGACACTTCGCGGTGGCTATGAACGACGTCCCGACATTGTCATCTACATCAACGGGATCGCCGTCGGTGTGCTTGAACTGAAACGTCATTCGGTCGGGATCGCCGATGCCATCGAGCAACTGCGCACCAACCAGGAGGAGATTTTCAACAAAGGGTTCTTCGCCGCAGTGCAGCTCGTGTTCGCAGGCAATGATTCCGAGGGTTTAAAATACGGGACGACGGGTACACCAACCAAGTTCTTTGCCGAATGGAAGACCGAAGACCACGCTGATCGTTTGGGCGGCAGTGACGCCGTCAAGGAGAGGCTAGGGGCCTACCAGACCCAGGCCCAAGTCGGCAGTCCAAGTGATGGGGAAGCCGAGGCGGGTTACTTACTTGACGAACCAATTGCCGAGATGTGCGAGAAGACTCGGTTGCTGGACCTGATCCGCAATTTCATCATCTTTGATGCTGGCCAGAAAAAGGTCCCACGCGTTCATCAGTTTCGCGGGGTCAAGGCGGCGCAAGAACGAATCCGGCAAGAGGAGGGCGGGGTCATCTGGCATACCCAGGGCAGCGGCAAGAGCATTCTGATGGTGCTGATCGCCAAGTGGCTGCTGGAGCACGACTCGAACGCTCGAATCCTGATCGTGACCGACCGCGACGAACTGGATAAACAAATCGAAGGCGTGATGCGAAACGCCGGAGTCATTGGCACCGATTCCGCCTCGCCGCGAGTCACTTCCCGGGCGGAGTTTGAAGAGAAAATTGGCGAGACAACACCGCGCGTTTTGTGTGCTCTGATTCACAAATTCGAGCCAGATCTGAAAGCCAAAAAGCCACCGATCCACGGTCAGTTCTACGTCTTCGTCGACGAGTGCCACCGGACGCAGGGTGGCGACATGAACAAGCAGATGAAACGTTGGCTGGGCGATGCGATCTTTATCGGTTTTACCGGAACGCCGCTGCTTCGCAAAGACAAAACGATGACTCGCGATGTCTTCGGCACGAACATCCACACCTACAAGTTCCATGAAGCGGTGCGGGACAAGGTGGTTTTGGACCTGAAATACGAGGCTCGTAGCGTTCCCCAGCGTCTGACGACTCGCACCGAAATTGATGCGTGGTTTGATCAAGCGACGCGAGGGCTAAACAACTTTCAACGTGCCGTACTGCGAAAGCGTTGGGCGACGATGGAAGAGCTGATGAGCTCCGGTGAACGCAAACAACGGATCGTCGGCAACCTGATTCATGACTTTCGGGTTAAGCCGCGACTCAACGACCACCGAGGAACCGCCATTTT
>NZ_ANMO01000182.1 GCF_000338295.1 Rhodopirellula europaea 6C | reverse complement strand
TCCTGAATGCCAATGGCGGCACGTTGGTGGTTCGTGGGGGAACGATCTCGAACAACGACGCTTCTCGCGCCGGCGGCGGTGTCGAGAACGCGGGCAACGCGACGTTCTTTGAAACTGAATTCGATGGCAATACGACTGGGATCAATGGTGGTGCACTACACACCTCCGGCCCGTGGACCGCGAACTTCATCGACACGACCATCACCGGAAACTTGGCCGGTGCCGAGGGCGGTGGTGTTTGGAATAGTTCGACCGGGACGATGACCTTGGTCGGGTCCACGGTCGATGGGAACACGGCCAGCGGCGATGACGCGGATCAAGGCGGTGGCGGAGTCTTCAACGATGGTGGCGCGCTGACCGTTAACTCGACGTCCATCACCAACAACATCGCTGACGGAATGTCTGGTAGTGGAGGCGGGATTCTGAACCTCGGTTCGATGACGATCACCGATTCCACGATCAGTGGCAACGTTGCCAACCGAGCCGGCGGCGGTATCGAAGCGACTGATGCATCATCCACATCGTTAACCGACGTAAACTTGGACGGGAACAACGTAGGTGTCAGTCCCGCGGTGGCGGCACCTGGCAACGGAGGCGGCATGCACGTCACCGGAGCTGGAACGGTCACGATCAGTGGCGGCACCGTGAACAACAACGTTGCTGCATCTGAAGGCGGTGGTTTGTGGAATGGAACCGGCGTGATGACCGTGACCGGTACCACAATCAGCGGAAACACGGCATCTGGCGATGATGCTGATAACGGAGGTGGTGGCCTCTTCAATGTTGTTGGAACTCTGAGTGTCACCGATTCAACGATTACCGAAAACGTTGCCGATGGAGTGTCAGGCAGCGGCGGTGGCATCCTGAACCAAGGAACGTTGACAGTTTCTGGCGGCGAGATCAGCGACAACACTGCCAACCGTGCCGGTGGCGGTATCGAAGCCACCGCGGGTAGCAGCACAACGCTGACCGATGTCCTGATGGAACTCAACGTAGCCGGACCGGATGGATCTGCCGCGCCGGGCAACGGTGGCGCACTGCACATCTCTGGTGATGGCAACGCAGATATTTCTGGCGGAACGATTCGAGATAACTTGGCGGCGCGAGAAGGTGGCGGTCTTTGGAACAACACCGGAACGATGACGGTCGATGGAACCATCTTGACCGGCAATGTGGCCTCCGGTGACGCGGCCGATGACGGTGGCGGAGCGATCTTCAACAACGGTGGAACGCTAACGGTCAGCAATGCCACCATTAGTGGCAATGCGGCTGACGGTGTGTTGGGAAGCGGCGGCGGTATCTTCAGCACCGACGGCGCGGTGACAATCAGCTCGACACAGATCGGTGGTGCGATTCCATCTGAAGGCAACACAGCCAATCGTGCCGGCGGTGGCATCGAAGTCATTGATGGCACGGTGACATTGAACTTGGGAACCGATGTTTCGAACAACTTTGCCGGAATTAACGGTGGCGGTCTACACTCGACCGGAGCAGCCGACGTCACTTCGAACCTGGCCATTTTCGGCAGCAACACTGCGGCCAGCGAAGGCGGAGGGGTGTGGAACTCTTCGACGGGAACGATGACGATCAACGGCGGGGCGATTTCATCGAACGTCGCCAGTGGCGATGACGCCAGCAATGGTGGCGGCGGTCTGTTCAATGACGGTGGCACACTGAACATCATCGACGCAGTCATCGGATTCAACGTTGCCGACGGTGCCAGCGGCAGCGGTGGTGGCATTCTCAACGATGGAGGAATGCTCACCATCAGTGGCAGCACGAACATCTCAAACAACACTGCCAACCGAGCTGGTGGTGGGATCGAAGTGACTGGTGGCACCATCAACACGATCACCGGAGCGACGATTTCATCGAATTCCGCTGGTGTTTCTCCCGCGGTAGCGGCACCGGGCAACGGAGGCGGCATTCATGTTGGTGGTGATGGGCAGCTGACGATCAGTGGTGGATCAGTCATCGGGAATTCAGCCGCTCTGGAAGGTGGCGGCCTCTGGAACGGAAGCGGATTGATGACGATCAACGGCACCACGATCACTGGCAATACTGCCATGGGCGACGGAGCCGACGATGGTGGCGGTGGCGTCTTCAACAACGGTGGATCGATCGAGATCACCAATGGTTCGATCAGCGACAATGTCGCCAGCGGTTCGGCGGGCAGCGGTGGCGGCTTGTTGAACTTCGGTGGTTCGGTGGAAATTGCCGGAACAACAATCTCCGGCAACCGGGCCAACCGAGCTGGGGGAGGCATCGAAGCAACCGCTGATTCATCAACGACGCTGCTCAACGTTGCATTGAACCAGAACAACGTGGGTGTCTCGCCAGCGACGGCGGCACCTGGCAACGGCGGTGGTCTTCATATCACCGGAAACGGCTCCGCTGAAATCACTGGGGGAACCGTCAATGGAAACGTTGCCGCTTCCGAAGGTGGTGGACTGTGGAACGGAAGCGGAACAATGACAGTCGATGGGACGGTCATCGACGGGAATGCAGCATCCGGTGATGACGCGGACAATGGAGGTGGAGGCATCTTCAACGTTGGTGGAACGCTAGTCGTCAGCGATGCGACCATTCAAAACAACGTTGCCGATGGTGCATCGGGAAGTGGTGGTGGCATTTTCAATTCTGGGACCGCGACGATCGACAACACAACCATCTCAGGTAACACCGCCAATCGTGCTGGTGGTGGTTTGGAAGCCATCGGCGGATCGAGCACTTCGGTCACCGGTGGATCGCTGGAAGACAACGTGGCCGGTCCGAGCGGATCGGCCGCGCCCGGAAACGGTGGTGCGATTCATATCTCAGACGATGGATCTGTTGACCTGACGGAGGTTCTTGTTGATGGAAACACGGCCGCCAGCGAAGGTGGTGGTTTGTGGCACAGCTCGACCGGAACGCTGGTCGTCACACGATCGACGATCTCCAACAACGTCACGATCGACGGTGGAGGGATCTTTGCCGACGGTGATGGCGGAGCCGTCACGGTTGTCAACTCAACCATCGCATCGAACTCGGCATCCAACGATGGTGGCGGCGTACTGAGCGAAGGTGGAACCGTTGCATTGACCAGCGTCACAATTGCCGACAATTCGGCGTCGTTGGGCGGAGGCATCTCCGTCGAGGCAGGCACTCTCTCGCTGATCAACTCGATCGTTTCGCGAAACAACGCTTCGAGCGATTCCAATCTGTCGGGATCTTTCACCGACGACGGAAACAACCTCGTCGATGTTGACGCAGGGCTTGGAACACTGGGCGACTTTGGCGGCCCAACACCGACAATTCCTTTGCTCGCCGGAAGTGCGGCTTTGGATGCGGGAGTGCTAGCTGGATTGACGACCGATCAACGAGGCGTTTCGCGACCGCAAGGTCCAGGTGTCGACATCGGCGCGTTCGAATCTGATTTGGCGGCACCCGTTGCGGCTTCGCTGAGCATCGCCGCTGACAATGCCCAGCGTGTCGAAGGTGATTCGGGAACCACTGCATTCACCTTCACGGTCACTCGATCTGAAAACACGACCGGCACTGTCACGGTGGACTATTCCGTGGTCGGGGATGGGGATAACCCAGTGGACGCGAGCGATTTCGGTGGGGCTTTGCCGACCGGGACGGTGACATTTGCTGATGGTGATTCGACGGCGACGATCACAGTGAACGTTTCCGGTGACACTCAAGTGGAGCCAAACGAAGGCTTCACGGTTGTGCTTAGCAACGCCAGCGATGACACGGTGATATCGCAAGCGGATGCGGAGGGAATCATTCTGAACGATGATATCAATGAACGCGAAACGCGAATTTTGGTGCCGACTTTTGTGGCTCGCCCGCATTTGATTCCTGGTGATGGCATTCCAACTGCAATCATCTTTCAAGCGTTGACGGACACGGCGGTCACGGTCACTCCAATCAGTGTGACCAGCCTGAGTGAAACGGTGCGGATCGTCGACGCGGACACATTGACCGTCAGTGCCTACCAAAACGGAGTCGCGACAGCGAATCTGCAAGCCGGCGAATTGTACGCGGTCATCTTTGAGCCGTTGGACAGCGATCGCATCTTCTCGATTCGATCTTCTGCTGGTTCCGACACGTTGACTAATCGAGCGGCGACGAACATTCTGCAGCCAACGGACACATCGGCTGACGGTGAAACGACCGCGTTGGACGCGTTGATGGTGATTAACGAGCTGAACCGTTTGAACGATGCTGGTGGCGAACCGTTGGTTGGGAGCTTCGTTGATGTCAATCGCGACGCGAGCGTCACGGCATTGGATGCGTTGCTGGTGATCAATCATCTCAACCGAATGGAGCTGTCGACCAACACGGCTTCGGGCGAGTTCATCGCACCGCAAGCTTCGTTCGGGAACTCAGAACCCAATGAGCTTTTGAGCAATGAAGTCGATGAGTTCTTCGACAGCGGTGAAGTCATCGGCGCTGACGAACCAGCAAGCAAGGTTTCATTGTCATTCGATGGATCGTCGTCGACCGCAGCAGCCACGCCGGTTGGAGTGGACGAGGCGATGGCGGAACTCGATGCCGAGGATGCATCGTCATCGTTGGCAACTGAAATCGAACTGTTGGGAACCGTGTAGCAAACTGGTTGGACAGAATTCGACCGCATCTGGCAAACTCCCGGAGTGCTTGCTCAAAGTGCTCCGTGGAGGAAGTCGGATATCGCGTCGATTCAACGTCGATTTTGCGACCGTCGCCGTCCTCGTGACGGCTGTGCGGGTACTGATAGCATCCGCACGGCTGGCAGTGGAAGGTACCACTTATTCGACCTTGGTTGGTGGTGTCTGGTTGAACGCTGCCCGACCTCGACGACTATCTGACTGTTGGACTCGAAGCTAGGCGAATCATCCTTGGTGGCTTGGTCACGAATGGTTAGCACTTAGTGTGCGATTAGAGCTGATCAGTGTTCCCGAACACAAAGCGGTTTTGAACACTCATCTTCGCTGATCGCACACTAATTGGGGAGGCAAGAGTCATTCGGTATGGAATCTACTTTGGCAGACTCCAACGTTTCTGCGTACGAACGGGGTGAATGCCCAAACGGCTCCTGTGGGCACAATTTCTGGTGCGTGGAGACAATCGCTTTGCTTTGCGTGGAAAGAGCTTCAACCGCGGCTCGAGGTTAATTCGAAGGGCAAGGTTGCGGTTAATTCTGCGGACCCATTTTCCATGAGGCATCTTGAGTGCGAATTCCGACAATCCGAGGACTGATTGACCGGCGCGTGCTTGTCAACTTCCGCGTTGACGCTGATGTGCTGTCCCGCGTTTGCCCACCGCCGTTTCGTCCACAGACCGTGGATGGGTTTGGTATAGCGGGAATCTGCCTGATCCGCCTGCAACACATCCGTCCGAAACTCTTGCCGCCTTTTCTTGGTCTTTCCTCGGAGAATGCCGCCCACCGGATTGCTGTCGAATGGGACGCAAGTGGTTGCACACAGACCGGTGTGTACATCCCGCGACGAGACACGTCTTCTTGTCTCAATGCCTTTGCCGGTGGTCGCATCTTCCCCGGCATTCACAATCGCGCACGATTCGAGGTCCGCGAAACGAAATCCGAATATCACATCTCAATGGACAGCATGGATGGGGCCGCTCACGTTTCGATCGATGGTCGAACGACCGACGAATTACCGGGTGATTCAGTTTTTCCCACATTGGCGAAGTGTTCGCAGTTCTTCGAAGCTGGTTCGCTTGGATACTCACCAGGGGATTCAACCACAGAATTTGATGGCTTGGAACTTCGAACAGCCAAATGGCACGTGACACCCCTTTGCATCACAAACGTCCAATCCTCCTTCTTCGACGATCGCGAAGTTTTTCCCAAAGGCTCGGTTGAGTTCGACAATGCGTTATTAATGCGAGGGATCGACCATGAATGGCATAGCCGTGGAGCGATCTGCTGCCACGCTGTTGGATAAGCGGCGCGGCAAGGGGCTTTCAGCATTGGACCGTTTCGGCACACGTTGTTGCTCTGACGTTCAGTCGGGGCTCACGGTGGAGTGCCGAAAGTTTAATGTCGTGCTCATGCGATGCTAGCGTAAGTTTCTATCCCGGTCGGGATGTCAGATGGTAGCCGTCGGTAAGTGCCAGCGCCACCGACGGACATGTAACACCAACTTCACGACTCCTATGCCCGGCCCTCACCCTCGCGTACGCCTGTACGGCGTCGCTCGACCTCTCCCCAAACTTCGTTTCGGGAGAGGTGCACCGTGTGTAAGTCAGCCGAAAATCGGCATCAAAGAACAAGCACAACTTCCGCGGTGGAGAAGGGAGCCTGGTTGTCTTCGCGGTGCTATCGGGACGTCAACACCAAACATCAAGCAGTCCAGACTAGCAGCGATATGGCGCGCATATTGTGCCTGTTGATTCCAGCCAACCTAGTTGGAATAGGAACTACCAAAGAACGCAATACGTACGGCATTTTGTCGGCGCAAACAAAAAGCCATGTCATTGGACATGGCTTTCGTTGTTCGGTTTGGAAACCGAGATGGTTTCGCCAACCGTGATCAGCTGGCTTTGTAGGCGTCACGAAGGTCGCGAATTTTGTCGTGGCCGGCTTTGACCTTGGCGTATTGGGCGTTCAACACGTCGTTCATGGCACTGCCTGCGGTGTCCTTCAAGACATCTTCGTAGGCTTCCTTGATGTGGTCTTCGCCGCGTTCCGCTTCGATCAAGATGACCGTCGCGTCGCCGCCGTTTAACTTGCCTCGGATATTGATCCAAATGCGGTGCGTTTTGGCAGCGACACTGCCGTCGTCTTCGGCTTCTTTGCCGTTGAATTCGACGTACTGCTGTAGTTCTGCGGCCATCGCCGAACGTTCATCGCCGATGCTGCGGAACAACGTTGCCAAACGCTCGTCCTTCAGTTCTTCAGCGGACTCGTGAAAGCCGTTGTACGAATCGATGTTGGCGCGAATCAACTTTTGAAGCTTTTCGAGTGTGGTTTCGTTCAGATCGATTTTAGTTTCAAGAGACATGTGTAATCCTTTAGTTTGCTGTAGTTGATAGATTCATCAAACGGTTGTTCGATGATAGACGTAGGTTGCAACTACCGTGCCAGAACTCGGGAGCACGTGTTCAGCTCGAATAATCGAAGCATGTCTGCGGTCGCGATTGGTTCGCATCCGCTACGGCCGATCGGCTCAAAAACCCGCTGGGGTAAGAGACGTCGCCTCTTCAATCTCGGAATCGGATGGCAAGCGATGGATCGCGATTGACTCCGCGTCCTTGTCAAAGTCGATGAGGTCTCGATCTGCAAAAGCGTTGAGCCAAGCTTCCATTGGCCACACGCCCCACTTGCGGTGAAACCGTTCAGCGTTTTCAACGATTGGTTTGAGATGGTTCAGTGGTGGTTTGCAAACCGAGTGATGCTGGTGATAGGCAACGGCGTTGACGAACCCAAACGGAACGCCGGCTTTGCGTGCAGAGAACGCGAAATCCGTGTCCTCGCCACCGTAGCCATCAAACGAATCGTCGAAGCCTCCGGTTTGTTGGAAGGAAGAACGGCTAATGGCAAAGCAAAGCGACCAAAACATCTCGTATCGCTCGGATGCTTTTCGTTCTTGCTCGCCAAGTTGAGGTTGCAATGGATGATCGACCGCAAGCTGTTCGAGTTGATCCATTTGCCATTCACCGTCGGCTGCAGCTGCGGGAAGATATCGAGGACATCCCATCCACAATCGGTCTTCAGTTCGAAGTGCTTCCAACATATTTCCGATCATGTCGCGCGATGGTATGCAGTCAACGTCCAAAAACACCATGTCGTCGGTTGTGCAAAGCGAGGCCGCATGGTTGCGAGCTTGCGCCAGTGGGAGCGGCTCGGTCGGATGATGAACGCTGGATGTTCGAATCGGAAAGCGTTCGCCATCGGGAAGTGAAACCTCCTGATTCATGCCAACAACAATCCATTCGTGCGGCAGGATCTCTGATTGCAACAATCCCTTCAGTTGATTCTCAAGATGTGCCTGTCGTCCGCGAACGATGGTGAGAACACTGACTTTCATAGCGTCACCAACTCTCGAGACATTCTGGTTTCATGCGACCAACGAGCGACTTGAGAGATGTGGTCGGCAGCCTGTTCGGCTCCGTCGTGTTCGAACACCTTTCGCCAAGGCGATGGATCCAACGACATCGTTTCGTCAATCAATGTTGACCATTGGCTTGATACGGGCCAAGCGGTCAATCCGATCGCCAATCGTTCACGGCTGAGGATTTTGGCTTTGCGAATTTGTTCCTCGAACGGGCGATCTTCTGCGATGGCTATGAACCGGCATTGAGCATGCCCGAGTTCCATCACGCTGTTGTGACCGGCAGACGTTACGACGACACTGGCGTCAGCGATCCATTTGTTGGGCCGATCTTGCCATCCGGCGAAGAACAAATTCGGCGGTGTTCGTTCGGAGTCCGAATCATCGTCCTTTCCGAGAACGACCCAGTCAGCGTGCGGAACCGAAGTCGCCGCCTCTCGCAAGTGTTGGTGGACGTCGCCCGTGCCTCCTCGACCAAACATCACGACAATCATTGGCCGCTCGCGTTTCGACTTGTTTAGTTGCGTTTGGTTTGCGGATTCGATTGTTTGCTCGCGGCAAAACCCATCCAGGTAGACCGTTTTGTCTCGCACAAAGTCGGGTGTGATGTCATCTTCCATTGACTCCGGAAATGGAGCCAGCAGTGAATGGGCGGCTTCGTAAGCGGCCAAGTGAGCAGGGTCGTCGCGACGTCCATGTTGACGCATCACGATCTGCGGAATCGATGCCAACCGCGTGAGCATCGAGATCTCTGCGGAGACATCAACCACCATCACGTCCGGGCGATTTTCATCCAACCAACGTGTGTACTGGGCAACTCGCTTCGTGATTGAATCGGTCCATAGCGGTGCGTAGTGCAGAGCGGAGACGTCTTGTGCGTGCTGCATTCCCCGCACTGGAACGTCGTCATTGTCGCATTCGATTCCGACAACGTTCGTAAGCGTCGGGCCGTTCCAATCGAGGTCATGAATGCGGCTGGCTACCACCGATGCGGGCAACTGCAATTGTCGAAGGATGGCCTCGGTCCGATGCTTGTGGCCCATTCCGTGATAGTGGACATAGAAGCCCACATGAGGTTGGCGATCGATCACGCGGCGACCTCATTCGGGAAGCTCCAGTCGGATTGGCTTTGGTACAGCGACTCGTATTGTTCCACCATCCGGTCGAAGCTGTAGTGTTCCTGAGCAACTCGGCGGCATATTTCGCCGGGCAACCTCATGCAACCGAGAATTGCCTGAGCCAGTTCGCGAACACTGCCTGGTTTGGCCAATCGTCCGGTGGATTTGCCAATCAGTTCCGGCAATGCACCGCGATTGAAAGCTGCGACGGGAGTCCCGCATGCCAGCGATTCTGCGACGACCAAACCGAAGGGCTCGTCCCAACATGGTGTAACGAGTGTCACCGCTGAGCGGCTGATCAACGTACACAGTTCTTCGTGGGTGCGGTGTCCGTGGTAGGCGTCTTCTGGACGAAGCAGTGGCTGGACTTCTGTGTCAAAGTAGTTTTGATCCGAGATGGGGCCAACAACATCGAGGGGAATGCCAGCGCGATGTGCTGCTCGCAACGCCAAGTGCGTTCCTTTGTCCGGCAGAATGCGACCAAACCAAATGGCTCGCCGCTGCTTTTCTTCTTTGCAACGTACCCAGAATGAAGTGTCGACTCCATTGTGGATGACCGATTGCTCGGGTAGCAACGAACGCCAAGCATCCGCGTTTGCATTCGAGATGTTGATGAATTGCCCGCACGCTTCCGGGCCGCGTCGACGCAGTTCCACTGCCATACGAGGCAAGACGGGTGCATGCAGCGTCGTCATCAAAGGTGTTGGGAGCAGATGTGAGAACTGCAGCGGGATGGGACTGAGCGAGTGATTGTGAATCACATCAAAATCACTCGTGCTGAGTTGCAGCATCAGTGCCGCGTAGGCTTCGTCCTCAACGCTTTCGATCCAATCATGACACATTCGTCCGAGTCGAGCATTGGATTCGGGAATGGTTGCGTTGGGTGTGATGCTTGTGAGAGGCAACTGCGGATCCGAGTCGCCAGAAGCAAACAAAGTGACTTCGTGACCTCTGTTCACCAATGCGTTTGTGTACGCGTGAGTGAATGCTTCCAAACCTCCTGCGTATGGTTTCGCGATGGGAAATTTTAGATGACCTATGATGCCGATTTTCATCGCGAGTGGCTCCCCAGCCGATGGAGTTTGAAACGGGTGATTGATACTCAGATCATCCGTGATGTCGTTTTCGATTCCGTCGGGTTCGGCTTAAGCAACGACCGTGCCAAAGGTCGTGGGGAGTTGCTCAGCGGCGTTGAGTTGCGACAACGGACACGCGTTCCGCGATCGGATTGATGACTCCTGAATCGGTTAGCTTTCGATCAGATTGGTTGATCAATGTAGCCATCGATGAGAGCAAACGAGTCAGCATTCCACTGCCAGAACTCGGGCCAGCATGCGCGCTGGCTAGGTGATGGTTTGCCTTGGTTTGCCGTTGTGAAAAGCTGGTGGTGGACATTGATTGATCCTGTTTGAGTTGTCACGTTGGGCGACGCGATGCGCTGGCACGTGTTTCGCTTGCGTAGTAGCGAACGATCTGCGAGTCTTCACTGCATTTTTTGAGCCAGAGGCTGAACGCGTTTTGCTCAACGTCGCCATGTCGCGATCCACGCACTTTCAATTTTTTGCTTTGACCGCCGACGATTGGCCGTTGTCCATTCTCTTGTAGGAACTCATGTCCGAATCGCCCCGTCGTATCGAAACCGACGCGTACGGCTATCGTGCGATGGTGGCGGTTGCGATTCCGCTGGCGGCCACCGTTGGTTGTTTCTCGATCACGCTCTTCACCGATCGCACGCTTTTGATGTGGTACGGGCCGACGTCGTCGGCAGCTTCGATGGCAGCCGGCAACTTGTATTGGGCGATCGCTTGCATTCCCGTCACCGCAATGGGCTTCATCACCCCGCTCGCTGCGATGGCGATGGGGAAAAAACGCGGCCGGGGAGCAGTTGCGCTTCGGGTTTGGTCGCTGCTGTGGCAATGTTTGTGGTTCACATTGGCTTGTGTTCCTGCGTTCGCGTTGATCGGTTGGATGAGTCCCAATTTGTTCGAAGCGTTTGGACATGACATTGAACTGGCGCAACAGGAGGCTCGCTACTTTCAAACGTTGTTGTTGGTCGCTCCCGCATCCATGTTGGAAGCCGGCCTGACCGCGTTCTTCGTAGGAAGACGAGTGACCCGGCCGATCTTGCAAACCAACATCGCTTCGTCGGTGCTGAATGTCGGATTGGACTATTGGTTCATTTTCGGCGGGTTGGGACTGCCCGCGATGGGAGTCTTTGGTGCAGCTCTCGCAACGACCATTTCGATGTGGTTCAAAGTCGCCGTGTTCGCGGTGATGTTGATGCGTCTGAACTCATTCGGCCGCCACGTTGGTGCCGCATGGCGACCGAGTCGTCGTGTCATAAACGAGATCATCGTGCCGGGATCCGCGATTGGATTGCAGCAATTGATTCGGTCAGGTTTGTTCAGCTTCGTGTTGTTGGTCATTGGTGCGGCATCGGTCACTGGTTTGGCGGCGACCTCCGCCGCGCTCACCATGTATCAATTGCTGTCCATCCCCGCGATTGGTTTGGGCACCGCGGTTACGGTTGTTACCGGGCAAGCGCTCGCATCCAAAGGAATTGGGTTGGCATCGGAAACCATCCGTCGAGGGATGGGGTTGGGCTTGGTCGTGGCAATGACACTGGCGATTGCACTCGCCGCAATCCCGGAGTTGCTGTTGCAAATTCCGTTGGGTGGGATCAGCGAGCAAGAGAGAGCAGAAATCCAACCGCTTGCGATCCGCTTGATGCGGTTTGCGGCCGTCTATGCTTTGGTGGACGTTGCCAGCCTGATACTGGCGGCCTCAGCGAAAGGGATCGGCAAGTCGTTTGTCATTTTGGTGGCGACGGCAATTCCCGGCGTGTTGGTGGTTGCCGGTGGATGGTTGCTCGCGCCCGATGGATGGCTTCGGACTGGATCGATCGCGGGGGAAGACCAGATCGTCATTCATTGGTGGTCCGCGTTGGTGCTTTGGTCGGCGGCTCAGGCGTTCGTTTTGGCGGGCAGTCTTTTTTGGTCAACGAAGCAGTCTTCGGAAGCGGCATTGGCCTGAACTGGTACGCAGGTGTCATCGGGGATGTGAGCCGCTCGGCGTTCACCACAGTTCCCGCACTTGACTGTGGACTGCGGAATGTTGGGTGTTGTAGATCGTAGTCGTTTGCGAAAGCTCTGTTCCACGACTTCGCCCCAACCGGGCGGTCCTAGCGTTTTGGGATGTAAGTTGGCCACTCTTGGCCGATATCCGCAAATCTGACGGGCAAGAGTGCCATCCTTCATGCGTTGACGTGTTGCTGACGACTCAATCGACACTCACCGAGTCCGTCGGACGCTTGGCTTCTGCCAGAATCTGGTTGCTCGGATAATTGAGCGTTGCTAGACTTTGAAGCATGAAAACCCCGCTCTTCATCGCTCTGTTGGTCGTCAATTTATTGACGTGCCCTCTGCGTTGTTTCTCGTGCCAAACGGAAGCAACATGCGATGAAAGTGTTGCTGAAGCAACCTGCAGTTGCTGCCATCACGATGAATCATCTGCACCAGCGTCCACGTCGGATCTCGATCCTACTCGTGGCGACTCCTCCCCATGCGGAGACGATTGCAATTGCATGAACTGCATTTGCGAAGGTGCCGTTCTCGAGAGCGATTTGGATCTTCCCGATCCCAGTTTGGTCGTTGCTTGGACCAATCTAGTCGATGTTCGATCGAAGTCGCTTTTCTCCTCCGATGCGAGTTGGTGTTCGCGTCGTGACTTGCCGTTTTGCGCGAGTCTATCTGGCCGTCAGGTGCGTCTTGCGCACCAATCTTGGCTGATTTGATCTTCCAGGTCGTTCTGTAATCGCGTCAACGCTGAAGATGCGTGGCTGCGCGTTCATTGACTGAGACCTCGTTGGACCTGTGGTCGGTGATTGCACTGCGTGATGTTTCCGTCGTGCTTTGACAACCTGTTTGGATCGGCTCGCATTCGATCCGTTTGTCTGTCATGGCAGAACAGACGGTTGTGCTCTCGTCGCGTTTGTATCTCTTTTTGAATGGAAGAAGTGAAGATGATGTTGAGTTTGAAACGCAATGGATTGGGTATGGTCGCGTTGGCCACTCTCGCTTTCACCTTGATAGTTCCCATCCCCGCCTCTGCCGAACCGGTGTCAGCCAAGGAGTCGGCATCCAACCAGATCGTGTTGACCGTGGGCGAGATGTGTGGCGGATGCGTCAAACGAATCACCGCTCGGTTTGATTCGGTGGATGCTGTCACCAAGGTCGTTTGCAGTATCGAAAAGAAGTCCGTGACATTGGTTCCCAAGGACGGCGTGAAGCTAAGTCCCAAGGGGATCTGGCAGATCATGGAGAGCATTGGCAAAACGCCAAAGAAGATGATCACTTCCGACGGCACGTTCACGTCCAAACCGAAACGTTGAAGATGAGATTTGCCATCCGTTTCTGCTTCCAACTTATGTCCCAAGGCGATCGCTGATGCTGTTGCCTTGGGAATACGGCGTCCGCAACCTGGCCCGGCGGCCGGTCCGCACCGCGTTGACTTTGGTGGCTTTGGCCACCGTGGTGATGTTGGTGTTTGTGGTCGTTGGATTCATTCGTGGACTAGAGCGATCGCTTGCGATCAGCGGGGATGAAGACGTGGTGTTGGTGTATTCGGTGAACTCGGAAGAGAACATCGAGAACTCCTCGATTGCCGCTCGGACCCCTTCGTTGTTGGCGGCCAGCCTCGATGGCACGATGAAACGCTTCGGCGTCAGTCATGTGTCACCGGAGTTGTATCTCGGCACTCGAGTCGCCACTGAATCGGGCCCGGGTGGACTCGGTTTGGTACGGGGCGTGGAAACGTCGGCACCGTTGGTACGACGTTCCGTTCAGTTGGTTGAGGGAACATGGCCGGCGGACGGCGAAGTGATGGTTGGCCGCTTGGTCGCCACGAAACTTGGGCGTGAACCAAGTGAATTGGAACTTGGTAGGCAACTCGAATTCGAGGGGCGCAAGTGGACAATCAGTGGCCGGTTTGCTTCCGGCGGGTCGGCTTACGAATCTGAAATCTGGTGCCCCTTGGGTGACTTTCAAACCGCGACCAAACGACAAGACTTGAGTCTGGTCGCGATTCGATTGCAGCCCGGTCGTTCACCCGCGGAGGTTCAGTTGTTTTGCAAAGAACGCTTGGACTTGGAACTGCGAGCGATTCGCGAAACGGATTACTACGCCTCGCTGCAACAACATTACAAACCCGTCCGAGTGTTGGCGTGGTTTGTGGTGGTGCTGGTTTCCGGCGCGGGTGTGTTTGCCGGATTGAACATGATGTACGGATCCGTTGCCGGACGGATTCGAGAAATCGCAACGTTGCAAGCCATCGGATATCGAAGGTTTGCGATTTTGCTGAGCGTGGTCCAGGAGGGCGTCTTGTTGGCGGCCGCCGGGTCATTGTTGTCGGGAGCGTTTGCGTTGCTGCTGCTCAACGGCATGGCGGTTCGATTCACGATGGGAGCTTTCACATTGCGGATCGACAGCGTTGCAATTTTGATCGGTTGCGGCGTGGGAATTTTGTTGGGTGTCCTTGGCTCGTTGCCACCGGCACTGAAAGCGTTGCGAGAAGAAGTCGCAACGGGACTGAAAGCTGTTTGACTCGTTAACCCATTTGATAGAGAAGTACTATGAAGCGTTTTCAATATTTTGTATTGGCTGGAGCGGTTGCCCTGATCGCTGGTTGTGGTGGTGCCGAAGTCGCCGACCAGGATGCAGCCTCATCGACCACTGCGGATTCGGCCTACCTGGCCAGTTCCGAACCTGCCGACGCGATGCCCGTCGGGGAAGCTCGTGAAAAGGCAGCCGATGGCGAGGAATTGGCTTTGGTCGGTTTGATCGGTGGATCCACGGAACCATTCGTTGACGGACTGGCTGCTTTCACGATCGTGGATCCAAAGATCCCGTACTGTGCCGACGAAGAAGGTTGCCCGACGCCTTGGGACTATTGCTGCACGCAGGATCAGGTCAAAGACAACATCGCGACGGTGAAGGTCGTTGATGAGTCGGGAGCCCCGGTTTTAAAGACGGCTCGCGAATTGTTGGGTGTCAATGAACTGGCGACGGTGGTCGTGCATGGCGTTGCCAAACGCGACGACCAAGGCAACTTGACCGTGGAAACCAGCGACGTATTCGTTCGTTCGAGCAAGTAACCATGGCTGACGCTCCGCTGGATCTCGGTCAATTGGCCATCGACCGCTCACCAACACAAGGCCTCCCATCGCCGGCGTCTCGTCGTCGACGATTGATCAGCCGCTATGTGTTTCCGATTGGAATCCTGGTCGGCTTTGCGGCATTGCTCGCGGTCGCGGCAGGTCGTCACTGGATGCCACGGCAAAGTGTCACCGTGATCCCAGTGATCGCGAAACGTGCTGAGGTCGTTCAAGCGGGGCAAACGTTGTTTCAATCACCCGGTTGGATCGAACCGCGACCGACTGCGATCAGCGTCGCGGCGTTGGCCCCCGGTGTGATTGAATCGTTGTTGGTGGTCGAAGGACAACCTGTCAAACGCGGCGAACCGGTCGCGCGGTTGATCTCGATCGACGCGGAACTGAACGTCCAGCAGGCAAAGAACACCGTTGCGATCCGGCAGGGTGAACTGCAACGCGCCGAGGCGGAATTGAACGCTGCGTTGGTTCGGTTTGAAAACCCCGTGCACTTGGAAGTTCAACTCGCCGACGCGCAGAGCATGTTGGCGAGGGCGGAAACGGAACTCGCGAAACTGCCGTTTTTGATCGAAGCCGCCCAGGCGAGCGTCGAGTACGCGCGGAACAACATGCAAGGCAAACGATCTGCTGAAGGCGCGATCTCAGGACGCATCGTTGCTCGTGCGGAAAGCGACCACGCAGCAGAATCGGCCAAGTTGCAAGAGCTGCAACGTCGCCAACCGAATCTGCAACGCGAAGTCGATGCGCTAAAAACGAAAGTCCGAGCGTTGGAGAAGCAACTGAAATTGTTGGTCGAGGAAACGCGACAAGTCGAAGAAGCCAAAGCCAAGGTCGCCTCATCGAAAGCACTTTGGGAGGAGGCGAAGTTGCAACGGAAGCAAGCGGAATTGGCTTTGGAACGCAATATCGTCAGGGCTCCCATGGATGGTCGAATCCTGCGTTTGATCGCTTCGCCCGGAACCCGAGTTTCGGGCATGGCGTCCTCGACGGGGCACAGCGCCAGCACGGTCGTCGAGATGTACGATCCCGAACGTCTGCAAGTCCGCGCCGACGTGCGGCTGGAAGATGTGCCAATGGTTCGCCGAGGCCAGCCAGTGGAAATCGAAACTGCTTCGTCGTCATTGGTCATCCAAGGACGGGTTCTACAAGCCACCAGTGCCGCGAACGTTCAAAAGAACACCTTGGAAGTGAAGGTCGAACTGATTGATCCTCCTCCCACGGTCAGCCCTGAGATGTTGGTCACGGCCACGTTCCTGTCACCTGAGACCGAGTCCGAAGTCAACGCGGCAAAAGACAAACAACGATTGTTTGTTCCGGAGGCATTGGTTCAAACCGGCGAGTCGGGGTCGTTTGTTTGGTGTGTCAAGGAGGGTGAGATGGCAATGCAAACTTCCGTGGTGGTGGGCGGCTCAGGAGGCGATGGTTTGGTGGAAATTGAATCGGGACTCAACGTCACTGACAAATTGATCGCCAACGTTCCTTCGGATTTGAAACCGGGTGATTCCGTTTTGGTCGAACGTGAAGACACAACGATGGGGATGAACTGATGGCATTGGTCGAACTGCGTGGCGTCTGCAAAAGTTTTCGCAAGGGTGATGAAACGATCACACCTCTCGACGAGGTTGATCTCGACATTGAGGCAGGCGACTTCGTCTCGCTGATGGGGCCAAGTGGTACCGGGAAAAGCACGCTGCTGAACTTGGTCAGCGGAATCGATCGCCCTGACGCCGGAACAATTCGCGTCGCTGGAACAGAAGTGACCAAGCTTTCTCGCGGCAAGTTGGCCGATTGGCGTGCCGCGAATTTGGGCTACATCTTTCAGACGCACAATTTGATTCCCGTTCTGACGGCTTATGAGAACGTGGAGCTGCCAACGTTGTTGCTGAAGATGACCAGCTCGCAACGCCGGCAACGCGTTGAACTAGCACTGGAAGCGGTGGGGCTGAGCGATCGAGCCGACCACTACCCCCGGCAATTATCGGGTGGCCAAGAACAACGTGTGGGGATCGCGCGAGCCATCGTGGCGCACCCCAAAGTCGTCGTCGCCGACGAACCCACCGGCAGTTTGGATACGGAAACCAGTGAACAGGTTCAGGTCCTGCTGCAGCGATTGAACAAGGAACTTGACATCACGCTGTTGATGGTCACCCACGACACGGACGCTGCCAAGATCGCATCGCGGCAGTTGGTGTTGGATCGTGGCATGTTTCGTGAGGTTGGATTGGATGAGACTTCGACAGTTAGCAACGCGTGAACAACAAGTGACGTAGCGGAAGGGCGCGAGCCCTCCGGTTCCTCACCGGGCGGCTTGCGCCACGCCGCTAATATCGTCACTTGTTGTTCACGCGTTGCTTAGTTGAACGAAAGGTGGCATCAGCTACTTGGTGCAGAATCACAGGCTGGAAGCCTATGCCACATTGGGGCTTCCGAATTCGGATGGACACTATGTTTCGTTATGTATTGAAAACGCTTTGGCGACACCGCACGCGGACGCTGCTGACCGTGACCGGTGCAGCGGTGGCGATGTTTGTGTTCTGCTTTGTGGGTTCCGTTCAGGAAGGCCTGCATCGGCTGACGACGGGCTCGGACGCAGACCGCAATTTGATCGTGTTCCAAGAGAACCGGTTCTGTCCAACGAGCAGTCGTTTGCCGGAGGACTATGAACGAGTGATCGCGGAAATCCCGGGTGTGCGCGACGTGATGCCCATTCAGGTGTGGACGAACAACTGCCGAGCTAGTCTCGACATTGTGGTTTTCAATGGAGCTGATCCAAAACAAATTCAGCAAACCCGTCCATTGAAATTGACGAGCGGGGATTGGCAGCAGTTCCAGTCAACTCGCGATGCCGCGATTGTCGGCCGCAATGTGGCTCAGCGGCGAGGGCTGAAAGTCGGTGATCAATTCACGATCGGCGAAATCTCGGTCCGCGTCGCGGGAGTTTTTGAGTCCAACGTGCCATCGGAAGAGAACTTGATCTACACCAGTCTGCAATTCCTTCAATACACCCGAGGCTTGGACGCGGCCGGATTGGTGACTCAGCATGAAGTCATGCTGACTGACACGGCGGATCCTGATCGCGTGGCCTCCGCGATCGATCAAAAACTGCGGGCTGGTGCGGTGGCGACGAAGACTCGGCGGAAAGGAGCCTTCCAAGCCAGCACGCTATCCGATTTGGTGGACTTAATCGGGTTCGCTCATTGGTTGGGCTACGCCTGCGTGGCACTCGTGTTGTCGTTGGTTGCGACGACCACGGTGATGAGCGTCCAAGACCGCATCAAGGAATACGCGGTTTTGCAAACCGTTGGCGTGCGGCCACTGCGTGCGATGCGATTGGTGTTGGCCGAAAGCACCATTCTGTGCGTGGTGGGCGGGGTCGCTGGAACGGCGCTCGCTCTCACCGCACTCGGATTCGGTGGATTCGCGATCGGAGCCGAGGGAGCCACGATCGCGTTTCGACCTTCGCTGGGGCTGGCCGCTACCGGAACCGTCGTATCAGTTGTGGTCGGAGTCCTCGCCGGATTCATTCCCGCGATCCAAGCCGCCACCGTCCCGATCGTCAGTGCGTTGCGTCAAGCGTGAGATAGCTCGAAAACAGTCGGATTGGGTTGGGCCACCTCGTTGCAAAGAAGCTACCCGCGAGTCCCATAAGAAACCGTCCGATGTTATCATCGCGGAAACGAACCACGTCTCTTTCCAACATGGACGACACCTTGTCGCCCAGATCCTCGTTGTACGCACCGAGCGTATTATGGATTACCCGCTCCAAGAATTGATCGTGACGCCCGGATGGTCGGTTGGCTATCACGCATTCCACGCTGTCGACCCAACCCGCGAGTTGGTTACGGACCGCGACGCGTTTTGGTGGTTCAAGCAGGACATGTACCAGGCACGCCATGATCGCGGTGACCGCTTGATTGATCTTGGCTGGACTCCCGAGGCTGATTGGGACGATGGATCCTACAAGCTCGTCCTCTACGCGGGTGATTTCCATGGCGAATTGTTATGCCAAATGCGCACCAAAAACCGCATAGAGATCGTCACCGCCATGAACGAATGGTTCTACGCTGTTTCCAATGGCGAGCTATAACGTGGTGCACCGGGCAGACAACATGGTTTTTACGCTAAGTCCTTCGGCACACCTCTGTCGTTTGTTCGAGCAGCCCTCGGGTGGTAGAATCTGTCGCTGTTCAGGCATCGCTCGCTTCGTTTAGGGCGGTGTCGTAAAAACCTTCCGTTGTCGGTCGCGGTGGCCTTTGCCCCCATTTTGGCTATGCTCTCGGCATGAATACACAACCCCAAGACCTCCTGTCGGCGGCACTGACGCTGCCCGAAATCGAGCGAGCTAACATCGCTGGTTTCTTGCTGCGAAGTCTCGACCCCAGCCCAGATCCGACTGCAGCTGCGGCATGGGCCGCTGAGATTAAGCGAAGAGTGGAGTCTATCGATCGGGGTGAAGTCGAGCTAATGCCTTGGAATGACGTCATGTCCGCGATGCGCGATCCGCGCAATGGATGAACGTCCTTTCTGGTTTCACCCTGACGCGAGCGCCGAGTTGCTGGTAGCTCATGATCGCTATGCAGAGGTGACACTGGAGTTGGCCGAACAGTTTTAAGACGATCTGGAATGTTCTCGTAAGACGATCGCACGTGGCCCGCAAGTGTGGCCCGAGTACCTATACGGCGCTCAGCGTTACCTGTTGAGGGGATTCCCATATTTCATTGTTTATCGCGCTGTGCCAGATCGAATTGAGATTGTCGCTGTTGCCCACGAGAGACAGCGTCCGGGCTACTGGGCAGATCGTTCCGCCTCGTAGCAACCGACAACTATTTAGGATTTGGGGTCAGCGAGGTACAAGCCTGAACCTGAATCCTTCTTCACGGCGGGTCGCTTTGCGGTGGGGCGAGTCGGCGAGTGTTCGCTAAGCACGTGAGCGGGAGTCCTTGGGCTTTATCAC
>NZ_ANMO01000181.1 GCF_000338295.1 Rhodopirellula europaea 6C | reverse complement strand
CGAACTGTCATCCTCCGGACTGCTCGAGTACCAAACCACAGATCAGGTCCAAACGGGCGGCGGCACCGTCTTGCTGGATCCCAAGAATGGGGTGATCGTCGATACGGCTCCGTCTGGCATGAGCATGATTACATTTTCTCTGCTGGGTTCAGGCGATACCTTCCTGGATGCCTTTGACCGCTTCGGCTTTTCCGTCGGGCTCAACGGCGCGGGAGATCGATTGGCAGTGGGAGCAACCGGTGATGACGGTGCCTCCGTGATCAAAGAATCAGCCGGTGCGGTCTACCTTTTCGATCTTGATATCGACAGCGTTCTTGATTCTGTGTCACTCGCGCAGATCCTGCGTGATGGTGCGGCACTTTCGGGCGGCGGCACGCTGGAACTGGAAGCTGACGACCGTTTCGGCAGCGCGGTCGATTTCGATGGCCCTGGCGGCATCCTGGCGGTCGGTGCATCACGAGACGATTTCCTGGGCTTCGACCAATCAAACAGCCTGCTGGACGATACGGGTGCGGTTTATCTGTTCCAGCTCAGCACCACCGACCTTTCACAGGCACCTGAGTTGCCGATCGTCATTCGCGATGGCACACCGTTGGTGGGCGGTGGCGTCTTTGATCTGCGTGCCAACGAATCGAATTCCATCAACGCACAACTGGGCGGCGATCTTTTCGGAACCAGCGTCGCGTTGGACGAAGACGGAAACCGTCTGGCGGTCGGTGCCAACGGGTTCAACAATTCGTTCGTTTATCTGTTCGAAATCAACCCGACCAATTTGGCCGCCGCCCCCAATATTGCGCAACGACTGGGCAGCGATACGCTAACCACCTTGGGTGACCTGGACGCGGTCGGCTTCGGCGAAAGTGTCGCGCTGAACGCATCGGGAAGCATCTTAGCGGTCGGTGCCCCCGAGCTGAACAATCGTGCAGGCGGCGTCTATCTTTTCAACTTGATCAGTCAGAACTTTGGTCAACCGGCACAGTTTCGACAGTTGGTAGAAAACGGTCCTGGCGGTCCGGTATCAGTAGGTCAAGCCGAATTTGGAAGCGGCGTTGCACTGAACGCTGTGGGCGATCTGTTGGGCGTCGGTGCCGAAAATCTTGGATTTCTTAGCGGCGGCGCTTTTGGTTTTCAATTGAACCCGTCGGACCTGAGCGTTGCGCCAAACTTGCTGGTCCAGGTCTCGAATGGCGTGGAGATAGGCAACACTACCATCGAAATCGGCTTGGAATCCTATGGCGCGGACATCGCGGTGGATGCCGCCGGTACGCGCGTCGTGGTGGGTGCACCGGGTTTCGATGGTGACAATCGCGTGGCACAAGACTCCGGGGCCGTGTCGTTGTTTGATTTGGAATTCACCGGGACCTCGTTCCGCTATGAAGGCCGACGACTTAGCACCGATGCCATTTCAACCACGATGCCTGACGTGTCAGGCCTTGGACTTGCGGTTGAATTGGGATCGAACAAAACACAGTTTGCCGTCAGTTCGCTGGGCCCTGAATTTGGTGACGAATTCGGTCAAGTTCATTTCTTCCTGCTGGATGAAAATAACCTGAACGCCGTGCCCACCTTGGTGACCACCCTTCGCAACGGAGTGGGCATTGATACGCCGGTCGGGTTGGAAACGCTTCAGTTGGACGATCAAGACATGTTCGGCAGCTCGATCTCCATCGCCGACAACGGGAACCTGCTGGCCATCGGTGCGGCGGGTGATGATGGCGTTGGGAATATGGACATGAACTCCGGTGCAATCTATCTGTTCGAGGTTGATCAGACCGATCCGGTAGTTCCACTTTCGTTGCCGCAAGTGATCCGCAATCAACAGTCTCTGAGCAGCGGGCAAACGTTGATGCTGGGCAACAACAGCGGCTTCGGTGGTGCCATCGCGCTGACCGAAGACGGCCAACGACTGGCGGTCGGAGCCTCGGGCGATTCCAAGGTCTTCCTGTTTGAATTCGGCGCCGGCGGATTCATCGGGCCGGCGACACTTGCGCAAACCATTGAAGACGGAACCACACTGGCCGATACCACAACGCTAGACATTCCGTTTTCGCCCATCGGTTACGGTCTGGATGTGAACGCCGATGGTTCCCGGCTGGCCGTGGGAGAGCGAAACGGTGCGGGCGGTGGCGTCTATCTGTTTGAGATGAACCCCAATGATTGGAGCCAGGCACCCGACTTGGACCAGGAACTCCGTCGTGGCGTGACGTTGGCTGACAACAGCACTTTGTCTTTGGTCGCCGGCGGTGAATTCGGTCGCGGCATCTCGTTCAATGATACTGGCGACCGCTTGGCCGTGGGACAGCCGTCTGACTTCAATCTCAACAGTGTCTTCTTATTCGAACTGAATACTAACGACCTTAGTGTCACGGCAGATCTGAAACAGGTCATCCGCAACGACACGCCACTCGCATCCGGCGACACGTTCCAGGGCGGCAATTCAACATTCGGCCAGTCCGTTTCACTAGACGGCAGCGGCGACCGACTTGCGGTCGGCAACCCGGATCGCAATCGTTTCCATTTGTTCGATTTCGGCGGCGGCGGATTCGAGCAAACGGTCAATTTGGCCCAATCGATTAGCAATGACTCGCCGCTGGGCGGTTTGGTTGAATTGCCCGCCTTCAGTGGATTCGGTGGCGCCGTTGCATTGAACGGGACCGGCGAACGATTGGCGGTCGAAAGCAACCGATCGATCTATCTGTTCGATGTCGACACAACCTTGGCGTCGGATCCCGTACTGGGACAAGTCCTGCGTTCCGGGTCGGGGCTAAGTGATGGGACGATCCTGGACATCGATCTTTCCGATTCCGATTTCGGCAACTCGCTCGCGCTCAACGGCGCTGGTGACATTCTGGCGGTGGGCGATCCAGAAGACCGCGGTGCGGTCTTCTTGTTCCAACTCGACGAAACGGACTTGAGTCAACTTCCTTCGCTGGAACTCTTCCTGACGGATACGTTTGGCGCCCCAGTTGAATTGGATCTGGGCTCTACGGATCGATTTGGTTTTTCGGTCGACTTGAATGACGCGGGAAATCGGTTGGCGGTTGGGGCCATCGGAGACCAAGGCGCATCGGATTTTTCAGGCAACAGCGCGGGAGCGGCCTACGTCTTTGATCTTGATCCGAACAATTTATCTCAAGTACCCACGTTCCGGGCTTTGATTCAAGATGGAGCGACATCGGGGATGGGGCAGATCGTCGACTTGGACCCAGTGGATTTATTCGGTTTTTCTGTCGCATTGACGAATGACGGAAACCATCTGATTGTCGGTGCGCCCGGCGACGACGGCGTCGGTAACCTTTCTATGGATGCGGGTAACGTCTACGTCTACCGCGTTCCGGCGGTAGGAGTGCCTTCGAGTGACACATTCGATCTTGCTTTTGATTTCGCGGGTTCTCAGAATTTAATTGGTCCCGAATTCGCCATTGAGGCAGGAGATCGATTTGGCGCATCGGTTGCTTTTGCCGGGCCAGGCGATTTCTTCGCAGACACCGCCGGCAACAACATCTTTGGCCAAATCGATGGCCACGGATTAGCGGTCGGTGCTACCGGTGACGACGGAGCATTCAACAACTCGCCGGACTCCGGAGCGATTTATCTGTTCGCCGAAGCGGCGTTCAATGGAGTTGACGACACCGGATTTGAAAACGGTGGCTTGACCACTTTCTTTGATGTCCTGAGATTTCCCGGATCCGATGCGCTCGGCAGTGCTGTCAGTCTAAATTCCGGAGGGACGCTGTTGGCAGTTGGAAACCAAGCTGATTCAATCGGCACGAATGACATCCGCGCCGGTGTCGGTAGCGTTTCGCTGATTTCATTTGGTAGTTCCTCAGGATTTCCATTGACCGGCGATTTGGCGTTCAGCGATTTTCCCTCCGACACCACCTTCATTGACCCCGATGACATCGTGGCGATCTTGAATGCGGGAAATGATTTGGTTCTGCAGTTCAGCAACGATCTAGAGATTCGCTCCGACATCACAACCGCGATGATGGGTGTTGGCACGCTGACCATTCAGACGGGACGTAGCATCGATGTTTTGCCCGGAACCGGCATCAACGTTGGCGACGGTTCGCTGAATCTAGAAATCAATTCCAGTTCAGCTCTCACTTCGCAAACGGATCCAGGATCCCCTCAACTTAGACTGGAAGATGTTTCCATCGCAGCTTCCGGCGAGGACTCCATCGTTCGACTGTACGCTGACGAATTCGAAGACTTCTTTGTCTCTGATGAGGACCCTTTAATTCACCTCAGCAATTCAGAAATCACCGCAACCGAGATCCAAATCGGTACGGAGAACTACGCTTTCAACACCGACAAGAGTTTTTTAGCGGACCAACGGATTCTCATTGATCGAGGATCAAGACTCTCTGGTGAGCGTGTATCTCTTCGAGCCTCAAACAATCTTTCTGGAATCGGAATTGAGATACTCGGGGCGGATACCGAATTGGTTGCGACGGAAGCCTTGGGGCTGTTTTCAGTTGGTGGAATCCGACTTGCCGACGGCGCGACGCTTCGCGGTTCCGGCAATGGAACAGTTGGTCTTGGTCTCATCCAGATTCCAAGTGATACGCCGTTGCAAGATTTGATTGACTCAGGCGACGCCTTAGTCATGAACAACGCGTCGATCCTGACAGAAAATCGTGATGTTCTTTTTGAATTTGCAAGTGAAGACATCATCGCCGAGGGAGAAGGTGCGACCACGATCTCCAACGATCTAAAAGTTCAACGGAATTTTGCAACGTTGGTTGACAGTCAAATCGTTGCGGGTGGCGAAGGCTCAGCACAGCTGTTCCAGGCGGGAGATGATGGTTACACCTTCGATCTATCAAATTCGACGATCGCAGGACAGAACGTGTTGGTTGCCTTGAATGGATTCCGCTTCAGTCCTGACGCTGGTTTCTCGACGTTCCGTTTGTCCGATGGGTCACAGGTCAACACGGCACTGAATGGAGAACTTCGCGTGTTCCTTCCACAACAAGACGGAGTTCAAGTCGATGCGTCGTCGAGTCTGAATGGCATTTTTGGGGACCAATTATTCAATGCCAATGCAAACCTGAATCAGAGTCAAGGTCTCGGTGAAATCATCGGGCAACCTTTCCCTGATACGGAGTACCTCGGTGTGCCCGGCGCAAACTACGCGTTTTACTTGGCGACAACCGACCTAGGACCCGGATTGTTTTTTACCGCCAACGACGGTCGGTCGACGTACGGTCAAACTCCAATCGATCCCGGTCTGTCAATCACACGCGGCGTGTTGCAAGAAGGCGATACACTGCAAAGCATAGGTGTGGGAACCGATTTCGACCTGAACCAATTCTCCGATGCGGGCACGTATATGATTAACGTCGACGCGTCCGACCTGGATCCCTCTTACCGGTTGCTGGGGACTGCCAGCGGAACCTTTACGATCCTGCCGGCCGACTTGGTCGTGACAGGCGGAACCTACTCCAAGACCTATGGCGACACCTTCGTCTTCCCTGACAACGACTTCACTGTCGAAGGCCTGGTCAATGGTGAAATGATCGGTCCGGTCCAGTGGCTCAGTCTTGGCGCCCTTCCCGATGCGGATGTCATGGACACTCCCTACGCGGTTGGTTTGAGTGTTAGCGGACAAGGGGCTTTCAATCCATTGAATTACAATATCTCGTTTTCCAACGGTGGCTTGACGGTCGTACCGGCCGATTTGGTCGTCAATCCGCTCAGCCAGCAGAAGACCTACGGCGATTCGATGTTGGACCGCACTCGCTTCGAAGCAATCGGGCTAAAGAACGGCGAAACGATCCAGCAAGTCAGCTTCAATTCGCCGGGGATTGCCGCAACCGCGAATGTTGGCGGCTATGACTTGGCCGCATCGGGTATTACCGCAGCAGGCAATGGGTTTGACGCGAACAACTACAACATCGATTTTGGTTCGCTTTCCGGCGGATTGATGGTCGCTCCGGCACCGTTGCTGATCTCGGCGAACAACCAATCAAAATTGATCGGTGCGGATTTTGTGTTCAACGGCACAGAATTCACCGTGTCCGGCTTGAAGAACGCGGATTCGGTCAACCGAGTTGATCTGGCCAGCGACGGAGCCCCCGCTGACGCCGAGTTGGGACAGTACGTGATCACCGCCATGAATCCCATGGGAGATCTCGACCTGGGCAACTACGACGTTTCCATCAACAACGGAGTGTTCACGGTCCGAGACGAGATCCCATTGCCTGAAGCCGTCATTCAAACGGACAATTTGGTCTACGATCAATTCGGTCGCTACATCGATTTCGCTAATACACTTCACGCTCTCACTCCGGTGAATGTTGGCGAAGTGCGTCAAGGTCTATCACCGTTGCCGCCAGTCGAGGATGAGACTGCCGACGATTTGGTATCGACCACCGATGAGGCGTCCGGTGACGTCTATTTGCGAAACGAAATTCGGAACAGCGGTCGCGATGCTCGGTGAGACCGTGTTTAAGTTGGATGCTTGTCATCATGCACTGCGACAAGGATGCCCTGATCCCAGACGATTCGGGGCTCACCGGACGAAGCATCTGATGCTGTCGCGAATTGTTTTCACCGGTCCCGAAAAGTTTACGAAGTGATGTTGATTGTTATGAGATACCAATTTTTTGTCTTGCTTATTCTCGCTGTGGGCGTCTTGCCGTGCTTGGGCCAGGATGAGTCTCCGGTTCCTGCCGATGTCACGCAAGGGAGCAAGCATGCGGCCCAGCCGATCCTGGACAAGGCGGTGGAAGCGTTTAAAGGCGGCGAGACGCGAACTGCTATTCAGCTCTTCGAATCGGCACACGCACAGCATCCAGACCTTTCTCCTGGCGAGGTCATGTTTGCTCGTTTAGCCTTCGCGACTGGAAAGTCGACCGATGGTCATAATGCTCTGCAGCGTGCAGCGATGGCCCATGGAGAAGATCCGGAAGTATGGAGCATGCTTGGTGAGCTGTCATTAGGCGAAGGTCGTATCGCAGAGGCTGCTGTCCTATTTCAGCGTTCGCTCGAGCTGACCGAACAAGAAGCCTTCAACGAATCACGCAAGGTGAGATTGCAGGTCAAGGCTCATGCTGGCCTAGCCGCGATCTACCAGCGTTGGAAGCAGTTGGAACAGGCAAAAAAGCACCTCCGAACCTGGATTGAGCTCGATGAGCGAAATGAGTCAGCGTGGAACCAGCTTGCTTCAGTCTATTTTCAACTTGAGAATTACGAGGTTGCACGACAAACACTCGTGAACCTCAATACGTTTTCGAAGCAGGGGACGCTGCCCGACACGAAGATGGGACAGTTGTATCAATCGGTTGGCAAGCATGACCTCGCAAAGCGATCCATGGAAAGTGCCGTGAAAACCGGAGCCAAGGATTTGCAGACTCTGCTCGAGGTTGCTCTCTGGGCGATGACGTCGGGCGAACAGGACATGATGAAGCAATGTGTCGAGCGTGCGAAATCGTTGAACCCAAATTCAGCCGCCGTCAAAGCGTTGGATGGAACGATGGAGCGATTTGAAGGCGATTTCGAATCCGCGGAGACGGCTTTTTCCGAGTTGCATCGCGAAAATCCAGGTAGTTTTGATGCGACAAATGGGCTTGCACTAGCGCTGCTTTCCCAAGAAGACTCAGAGAAGGCGACGCTTGCTTTGCGTCACGCGGAGATGCTGGTAAAGACGAACACGAACTTGAAGACGCAAAAGGGGCGTGCCGCGGCAGCAACCTACGCCTGGGCTTTGATGCAGAATGGGAAGAATCAAGAAGCAAACGCAGTGATTCGACAAGTTGTCGAGTCAGGCGAATTCTCACCCGAAGTCGGGTACTTTGCCGCGGCCATTTTCGAGTCGGTCGGAGAGTTGCAACTTGCCAAGCAATTTATTCAGGCTGCGATGAGCAGCAGCGCTGCATTCCCTCAGAAAGACGCTGGCCAAGAATTGCTTCAGCGACTGACCAAATAGTCTGCGGGCCGACGAAGGTGTCACTCGCCGATGATTTTGACGAGGATTCGTTTGCGGCGGCGGCCGTCGAACTCGTAGTAGAAAATGTGCTCCCAGGGACCGAGGTGTAACTCGCCGTCGGTGATCGCCACCACGACCTCGCGTCCCATGATCTGACGTTTGTGGTGAGCGTCGGCGTTGTCTTCACCAGTTCGATTGTGCATGTAACCACCGGATGCCGGATCGGTTCCCGCGTTGAATGGCACCAAGTCTTCAAGCCAGCGTTCGTAGTCTGCGTGCAGGCCTGACTCATTGTCGTTGATGAAGACGCTCGCCGTGATGTGCATGGCATTGATCAATGCCATGCCTTCCTGAATACCGCTTTCGCGAACCAATTGTTCCACGTCGCGATGGATCGAAACGATTCCGCGGCGACTGGGGACCTCCATCCACAATTCTTTTGTCAGTGTCTTCAACGTCAGGTTCCTCAAGGTTCAAGTTTGATGGTGAGTGCCAACGCGATGCGCGCGTGAGTCGTCGTTGGGTGCGGGGCAAATAGACGCCAGGAGCAGAGACTCAAGCGGCTTGTCTTTCGCGAACTTTTGTCCGTGACCGTTCAGCGTAGATTCATGTCTGGCAAGTGATTTTATGGGATGATGATTCGGAACGCGATTCGCTGCTACGACAGCGTTCTGTCTTTGCAATCTCTTTCTCCATGTCGGTCGCTTGATGACGGTTTGCGGCATGGAATCCTCGAAACGGTCGAGTCTTAACCTGTGTTTGGCAATCAATGGGTATCCGGTTTTTTGTTGCTGGGAGCTTTCCTGGGCGGTGTGGCTGAGTCGCGAGCCGAAGAGATCGCACCGCTGCAAACAGAGACCGTTACAACGGACGCGACGCAGCGTTTGGCAGAAATGGTTTTAAAGCGTGATGATTCCTTTCGCTGGGACGTTCGTGCACGCGGCGAGATCGCGGGGTGCGACTATGTGGTGGTTCACTTGGTGTCGCAAACGTGGCAGGGAGTCCCCTGGCAGCACCTGTTGTACATCCTGAATCCGCCGGAAGTTGACCCGAACGAATCCAACGCATTGATGTTGATCAGCGGCGGATCGTGGAAAGCGGAGTGGGGATCGGATGGTCCCGGCACGATCGAAGTGCCACGCGAGGCGGCTTTGCTAGCGAGCGTCGCGTTGGAGGTGAAGACTCCGGTTGCGATCCTGAAGCAGGTTCCGTTTCAGCCGATGTTTGACGGCTTGAAGGAAGATGCTTTGATCGCCCACACGTTTCAGAAGTTCTTCGAAACGAATGACCCTGATTGGCCGCTGTTGCCTGTGATGGCCAGAGCAGCCTCGGCGGCGATGGACGCGGTCGTTGGCGCGACGAAGGATGAATGGGGATTGTCGATTGATGGCTTCACGGTGACGGGCGCGAGTAAGCGAGGCTGGACGACCTACCTGGTTGGAGCAACCGATCCACGTGTCAAAGCGATCGCGCCGATGGTGATTGACATGCTGAACATGAACCGGCAAATGAAACACCAGATCGATGCGTGGGGAGCGTATTCGCCGCAGATCGAAGACTACACACGCCGAGGTCTTCAAAAGATGATGGGAACGCCCAGCGGGAAATCGTTGCTTCAATTGGTGGATCCCTTTGAGCACCGGGCGGCTTTGACTATGCCGAAGCTGGTGTTGTTGGGCAGCAACGATCCATATTGGCCGGCCGATTCAACTCAGCATTACTTCGAAGAAATTCCCGGCCCAACTCTTCTGCTGAACATCCCCAACAATGGTCACGGTTTGAATGACATCCCGAGAATGGTTGGTGGCGTGTCGGCGCTTCATCGATACGTCTGCGAAGGCAAGTCCTTGCCCGAATGGAAGACTCGTTCGGAGAAAACCGCGGCCGGTTTGAAGATTGTTGCAACGAGTGACAAGGTTCCCGCGAAGGTGATGCTGTGGACGGCAACGTCGCCGACGCGTGATCTGCGATCGTCAACCTGGACTTCCTCGCCATTGGATGCATCTGATGATGGGAGTTGGAGTTCGGAAGTCACGTCACCGACTTCCGGTAGCTCAGCCGCATTCATCGAAGCTCAATACGAATCGGGCGGAACGTTTCCGTTGTCGGTGACTTCGCAAATCCACGTTTTACACTGAGACAAATCGCATGACGATTTTGTAGCTCGGTGGTCCCCCACCGAGACGCACCATCCAGTTCATTCACGATCTTCATTGCGAATTGTCCATCTCAGTCGATGGTCGAGTATCACGCCAGAACGTCGTGAATGACATTCCCGTGGACGTTTGTCAGTCGTCGTTCCAATCCGTTGTGGTAGTACGTTAGTCGCTCGTGATCCAGTCCCATCAAGTGCAGTAGGCTCGCATTGAAATCGTAGACGGATGTTGGGTTCACGGCCGCTTTAAAACCAAACTCATCGCTTTCGCCATAGCTGAATCCTTTCTTGACCCCGGCTCCGGTGAGGAAGCACGTGAAAGCGTCTGGGTTGTGATCACGTCCCGTTCCGTTGGATTGCAAGAACGGCATCCGGCCAAATTCGGTCGCCCACACGACCAGCGTGTTTTCGAGCAAGCCTCTTTGTTTCATGTCCGCGATGAGTGCCGCCGCCGGTTGGTCCATGATTTCGGCCTGCATCGCATGAGTCTTCGCGATGTTGGAGTGCGAATCCCAGTTCGTGATTCCATTGCCGCCGGCAGGATCACTGCCGTTGAACAATTGAACGACCCGAACTCCTTTCTCAATCAGCCGACGAGCCAGGATGCAGTTCTTGGCATATTCGCCACGCAATTCGCTGCCGCCTTCGACACCATAGGCCTTTAACGTCGCGGCAGTTTCGCCGGAAAGATCCATTACGTCAGGAACCGACGTTTGCATCTTTCCCGCCAGTTCATAGCTCGCGATTCGGCCGGCCAGATTAGCGTCGCCCGGATAGAGTTCCAGATGCTTTGCGTTGAGACGTTGAAGCAGGTCAACGGTGGCCGCATCCGCGTCGGGAGTCAGTCCGCTTGGACGGTGAAGATTGTTCGGAGGATTCTTCGCATTGAAGTCGGTTCCTTGGAACGCGGCGGGCAGAAATCCATTGCCAAAGTTGTTCTTGCCGCTGCGAGCCAATCCGCGAGGATCGTTGATTGCCACGAACGCGGGCAGCTCTTGGTTTTCCGTTCCAAGGGCGTAAGTCACCCAAGAACCAAACGACGGGAACCCTTCCATCGTGAAGCCGGTATTGAGAAAGTTCTCGCCTTGTGGGTGGGCGCTCGTGTCTGTGTTGAGCGAATGCAGAAAGCAAAAGTCATCGACTTGTTCTGCCAAGTGTGGCAGGAGATCCGAGACCATCTTTCCGGATTCGCCCCGTGGCTTGAAATCCCAGAACGGTTTGGCAATGTTTCCGGTGGGACCTTCGAAGGTCACCGCCGGGATGCCAGGTGGTTTTTGTCCGTGCAGTTTGGTGAGGGCCGGTTTGTAGTCGAACGTGTCGACGTGGCTGACCGCACCCGGGCAGAAGATCACCAGGACTTGTTTTGCCGGCACATCGAAATGTGCTTTTCGCGGCAGGTACGGATTGTTTGGATCGATCGAAGGCCGAATAGGCGTCTTGCCCCCGGCGGTGCCGACGTCCGATGCGAGCAACCCGTCCGATTGCAGGAGACTTGCCAGTCCAAGACCGGCAGTCGAAAGCCCCGCCGTACCAAGGAAGCTGCGTCGGTCCAACAAACGCCGACCGTGAGCAGAGATGTTCTCAGGAGTTGTCATGGTGAGTTGGTCCGATGTTATGGGAGGAACGCGAGTTCGTTGGAATTGATGAGCGCTCGGCATACCAAAGCTAGATTGCCGTCTTGAGCCACTTGCGAGCAAGCTGCTCGCTCGGTTTCGGTGGGTGAACGGCCAAGCAGGAGTTCGAAGCACCGTTCGATGGCAATATCGAGTTCGTCGTTCGATTCTCGCAACGCTCGCGTAGCGATCCGATCGGATTGTTCCAACACAAAGTCACTGTTCATTAAATTCAAAGCTTGCAGTGGCGTCGTCGACACAGGCCGTTTCGCTCGGACTTGTCCGCAGTCGGGAAAGTCAAAGGCGGTGAAAATTTGATCGTCCACGCGACGCATGCGTTCTTGGTACAGCATTCTGCGCCAGGTTTCGGGACCGTGATTATTCACCACTTGCCACTGCGCGTAGGTCGCTTTTTCGTTGTGGATTCGGTAGCTGCGTCCGCCAATTTTCAGGTCGATCGAACCGGATGCCATCAAAATCGAATCACGGATGACCTCCGCTTCCATCCGTCGCGGCGGGAAACGCCACAGCAAAGCTGCGCCAGCGTCCCGCTCGAGCCCTTTCTCGTTCGGTGAACTCGATTGACGAAATGCTTCGGACATCACCAGCATTCGAATGAGCGATTTGACGGACCATGCGGAGGTGTCAGCACTTGCCGGTGATACGAATTCAGCGGAGAGCCAGTCCAACAACTCTGGATGTGTGGGCAATGCGCCGGCACGACCAAAGTCGCTGGTCGTCGGAACGATTCCTGTTCCAAAAATGTGGTGCCACACTCGGTTGACCATGACTCTCGCCGTCAGCGGATTTTCAGGCGATGTCAGCCACCTCGCAAATTCGCGTCTGCGTTCGGGACCGGATGCCGAGGAGTCAAGTCCCAAGTCGCCGTCGAAAATCTCCGGAGCCGCGGGCATGACCTCGTCGTGAGGACTTTCGGGGCTGCCGCGTAGTAGCACCCGTGTCACGACAGGTTCGATGAACCGGCCCACAAAACTCGGCTGGGGACCTTCTTCGGATAGTTGATCGATCAACTTCTGAATGCTGTTGAGCGTTTGCTTTTGCTGCGGATTGTTCTTCAGGAGTTTGTCATTGACCGCCCAAGTGCCCGTCCACGGTTGCCATGTCCCGTCGTCCTGCATGATGTCCATGTCGAACTGATACTTCGGCAGGAACGGCTTCTTATTCAGGTAGTCAGTGTCATAGAAATATTCGCGGTTGTTGCTCAGGCGAAGACGGTTGATCGTTTGGGGACTTTGGAAGTTGAACTGGACCCATGGGCGTTCTTCTTTCTTCGCATCAAGTTTGGTCCGCCAGGCCATGGTTCCGTACTCGCCATCATTGACTCGCTCGATGGGGTTGCGACCGTCGGTACCTTCTTCAGGGAACCCCGTCACGATTGTGCCTTCGCGTGAATCAGCGAGGTTGCGGTTCAGCCCATGAGGACCGAGAACCTCCAGTTCGTCTAATCCCAAGTTGGGTGTCTTGAATCGGATGCGAACGGCCGTGGTTGTCGCCACGGGAAAATGAAGTTCGCGGTAGGCGCCCCAGTCTTCTTCCCAGCCCCCAGCTTCGCGAAGCTTGGCACGTTCAGATTGGATTTGCGTCCAGATTTCTTGGCCGCGTTTGCGGAGCGGGTGATCTGCAGAAACCTCTGGTTGGCGACTTCCGAATTCGACGTCTTGGAAGACCGCCGTCATCGAGTAGTAGTCTTGGATTGAAACCGGATCGAATTTGTGGTTGTGACAACGGGCACATCCAACGGTCACGCCCATCACGGAGGCACCAACGGTTTGCATGATTTCGTCCAAACGATCCGCGCGTGCTTGACGAATCGCGGTTGGCTCACGTCCGACGGTCGCGGCAGGAACGTGTGGACCAGAAACCAAGTAGCCGGTTGCTTCACCCGCGCCCATCGAATCGCCCGCGATCTGCTCTTGAACGAACTGGTCGTAGGGTTTGTCTTCGTTGAAGGACCGAACCACATAGTCACGATAGACCCAGGCGTTTTTTCGATACAGATTGGCTTCGGAACCATTGGTTTCCGCCCAACGAATCACGTCAAGCCAATGTTGTGCCCAACGCTCGCCAAAATGAGGTGACTGCAGTCGCCGATCGACGGCTTGTTCGTAAGCGTGATCACCAACGCGTGAGAAGTCATCGACAAACGCTTCCGTTTCTTCGGGACTGGGCGGGAGTCCCGTCAGGACGATCGATAGTCGACGAATCAACTGACGCGGATCTGCCGCGTCCGAGTAGGCAAGATCGTCTTCTGCCAATCGAGATAGAAGAAATGCGTCGACCGGTTGAAGTGTTTTGTCTTCATCGTTCGAGAGAGGCGGAACGTCGGGACGGACGATCGGTTGGAATGCCCAGTGATCCGATTCATTCTCAAAGACCGCGTCCATCTGACCCGGCCAATCGGCGCCTTCGGCGATCCAACGAGCGATCGTTTCGATTTCTTCATCGGGCAACTGATCGTCGTCGGGTGGCATCGCCATGTCTTCATCGAGATGGCGGATCACGTCCATCACGAGACTCTTTTCTGGATGACCAGGAACCAACGCTGGTAAACCCGAGTCACCACCACGCATCATGTGAGGGCGTGAATCGAGACGCAGACCGGATTCCTGTTCATCTTCGCCGTGACAATAGACACATCGATCTTTGAAGATGGGAGCGATGTCGTTTTCGTAGTCGACTTTCTCCGCCCAGCCGATGTTGGTCGTGCTGATTGCCAAGGCAACCAGCGACGCCGCGATGACCCAGCGGTTCCAACGTGATTGCAATCTCATCGTGCGGCCTCCCATCCGGCATTCCACTGTGCCAGCAGCTGGCTGGTCAGTGCGGGGTGTTTGTTAGCGATGTTGGTTGTCTCGTTGGGATCGTTTGCATGATCGAACAGCTCGACATAGATCGGAGTGGAACTCGCATCGCGATGGTCCTTCCAAATGACCAGCCGATATCGATCGGTTCGCATGGTGTACCCCATCAGGTGTTGCTCGAACAATTCGCGGTCCCACGACTCTCCCTGTTGCTCGATGATCCGTTCTTCCACTTGCTGAATCAAAGGCCCGAACCATGTTTCTCGCATGCCTTCTGAGAGCGGATTGGCAGCCCATTCGCGAAGTGCCGGATTGGGGTATTGGCTGAAGGCGGCCTTCTTCCAGGTTTGGTCTGGATCGTTCATCAGCGGTTTGAAACTGGTGCCTTCGGTGTGTTCCGGCACGTTGATTTCGGCTAATTCGCAAAGCGTTGGATAGATGTCGACCAGCTCGACCAAGGCGTCCGTTTTTGCGCCTCGTGCTTTCATGTTGGGAGCCCAAATCATCAGTGGGACTCGCGTCGCAATTTCGTAGTTGGTGGCTTTTCCCCAAACGCCCATGTCACCTAGGTGCCAACCATGGTCTCCCCAGACCACGATCACAGTGTTTTCGCGGACCCCGGCGTCTTCCAGAGCCGCAATCAGCTTGCCGATTTGTGCATCGACGTAGCTGACCGAGGCCAAGTAAGCATGCTTCAACGTGCGTGACAATTCAGGCGACAAGGGGCCGAACTTTGGGATTCCCGCGCGGGTACGAAGCTCAAAGGATGCGTGCAATCCCATCGCCGCACCGTTTTCAGGGGCGTTCGTTTCGTCGGCCATTGGGATGTCGTCAGCGTTGTAAAGGTCCCAATATTTGCTGGGAGCACACCAGTTCAGGTGAGGCAGTTTGTAGCCCATCGCCAGGAAGAACGGTTTTTCGTCTTCCTCAACCATTTCTTTCAATGTTGCGATGGCCATCTCGGTGTTGTAGCCATCGACATAGTCCGTGTCGGCGACATCGGCCTTTTCATAGGCCGGTCCGGCAGCCAAACCTCGCCGGGCGGCTTCGCCGTACTTTGCCAACATGCTTTTCATGTTGTCTGCCTTCGTCTTGTTGTTCTCAGGCAGTGCGTAAGGACCCCTGGGCTTTTTAATTCCATCGACACGTTTGACCGATTCGCGGTTCCAAGACCGTCCGTCGTCGGTGTCGCCTTGGTGGAAGATCTTTCCGCAGTAGGCCGCTTCATAACCGTTTGCGATGAAGTGTTCGGGCAGTGTCAGAATGTTGGGTTGCAATTCGCGAAGCGAAACGTAGTTGTGATAGAGCCCGGTGGTGTCAGGACGAGCCCCAGTCATCAGGCTCGCTCGCGATGGACGGCAGATCGCTTGTTGGCAGTAGGCACGGTTGAACAGCAGGCCGTCGGATGCCAGGCGGTCCAGGTGAGGTGTCTTTGCGATCGGCGAGCCATAGCAGCCCATTTCTGGACGCAAATCGTCGACCGCGATGAACAGGACGTTGAGTTTCTCGCCCGCGTAATCAACGGTTTGCGAAAGCAGGACAAAAGACAAAGTGAGTAACAATCGAAGCATGTTTCTCGGTGGGGCGATGGGGAGGGGAGGGATGTCGGTTAATCGTGTTGGCCGGTTGGGCGTCGGTCCCGGTTGCCAATTTGAGAACCGGGGCCAACGCCCAAACGGCTCGATCAAAGTGTCGCTGGCCAGCGAGGCCACCACTGCTTCTGTTCAGTAACCCAGTGGTTTTCCGGATTCGTAGAGCGATTGAATTTCAACCGTCGTCAATGCGGCGTTGTAAATCGTCAGCTCGTCGATGGAGCCGTCCAGGTTGCGGACCGCGAACCAAGGCGTTTCACGAAAGGGTTGGCCCCAGTTTCCAATTTCTGCGGGACCGATTCGTAGGGTGTCGATGCGATACTTGGGCTCGATGGCTTCGTTGCTAATGCGGGTGCCGTTCACAAACTGTTGCACCCGTTTGGAGGCTGGATCGTAAACCGCCACCAAATGGAACCACTGTCCGCTGTTGGCGATCTCCCAGAACGGTTCGGTGATATACACACGATGCAGCCCAGCGTCTTTGACAACACGTTGATCGCGTTCGTTGTAGAAACTGACACTTTGAGAATCATCGACCATGACGGAAAACATCAGACGCCCGTCGTCTCGAATTTGCCAGTGAGGCTCGCCGTTCTCGTATCCGTCGCCCATGAACAAAGCGTTGTAACGCTGGTCCAAGTTGTCGATCTTGACCCAGCAAGCAAACGTGAACGCTTGGAAGTCGCCATCGATGCGTGTCCGCACTCGAGATCCAGGACGATCGAAATTGATCGCCTGAGACGCGGTTCCAAAGCGTCCATCGACCACTTCGATGGGACCAACCAGCAAGCCATCTTCTGTGCCATCGGCGGTCGCACCATTTCGAATCGCACGTCCGTCAAGCTCTGAGGTTGCGAAGTGGGCGATCAGCCGCTCGTCGTCTTGCAACGAACGCATTGATTCTTGCCAATTTTGAAACCGCTGCGTCATCGCGGATTCGTCGCGGCGATGCAGATCCGTGGCGGTGATCATGTCCTCGATACCTTGGCTCGATGGAGACCCGTGTAGCGTTTGTCGTTCGCCGGTGTGCAAGTGCTGGCCATCCAGGCCACCGCCACGCAACATGATTTCTCCGTCGACGACTTCCACGCGAGCCGTGTCTGCCGAGACATCCATCGTGAATTCAGTTCCCAAGTCAATGACTTCGGATTCGGCCGTCTTGACCGAAAAACCACGGGCCGCTGGCGGCACTGTTGCTCTGAGCCGGCCCTGGTTCACTCGGACCGTCCAATCAGACTCGATGTCCAAATTCGCGGGGCCTTCCACGATCAAAGTGGCTCCGCAGAAAAAGTCGATCTCGGCGACGCCACTCTCAAATTGGAAACGACCATTGGGAAGCACATCACCGACTTTGGCCGGCATGGACGCGTCGGTCCACTTAAGATCAACGGCACGACGTAGCGTCGCGTGACCGGCAATCTGTGATTCGGGGGCGACCGATGCTGGTTCAACGACCTCAACGGTCCTGCTTGAGGTCAATCCTTGACGTCCCAGCCAAAAGGCAAGTCCGCCAACGACAAAGAGTGCGGTCGCAGCAATCATCAACGAACGAACTGCGAAGACGCTCGGCCATCGGTTCAGTGGCAAAGTGGCGGTCGGTTCTCTCGAGGTAGGCAACGGCGCCGCAGCGATATCATGCAGTGACTCACACGCGTTGACGGCCTTCAAATACGCGAGCCGCGCATCTTCGCTCGTTTCGAGCAAGTCTTGGAGTCGATCAAAGTCTTCGGAAGAGATCGTTTGATCGATTGCCTGGTAGATGAGCTTTTGAAAAGCACTATCCATGATGAAGCTCCTGTTGCAATTGCTCTTCGACACAACGCTGCAGCGAAGCACGCAGGACATTGAGCTGATAGTACAACTGACGAGCCTTTTGGCCGGTTTCTTTTGCAATCGATATGACCGATTGTCCTGGCGAGTGAACGCTTAGCACCAATTGACGTTGCGACTCGCCAAGCTTGGCCAAGCATCTTTCCATCGCTTGGCGTTCGTCTTCGCGTCGTTCCAGTTGCGTTGTCGCCGAGGTGGCAAGTGCTTCCACCACCGAGTCGCGAAAGACCAACCGATCGCGTCCCTGGTCACGTTGCCAGCTGAGAGCTTTGTAGCGTGCAATGACACAAGCCCACCGGACAAACTCGTCTTCGTGTCCTGAGTTCTGCGTTGCGAAGTCATCGAACTTGCGCCAGCACTCGAGAGCCGTTTCTTGCACGACGTCTTCGACCGCGTCTCGGTTGGCGAGGAGGGAGCGTACGAACCGACGGATCGATAAATCGTGGCGAGTCAGCAACGCCACGAATTCGTTGTATCGCTGTTCTCGCTTGTTCGAATCGATGCTGTTGCGGGGTGGATCACTAGCGGCCATACATTTTCCTCCACCTTGTCATTCCACGCACCGACGGATTTACAAAGAATTTGGTGGACCGTACGCACAATCACCGAAATCATTCGGAAGAAGCCGTTTGATGGTCTATTCGAACGTCTTTGCCGGTGGCATCTCAGATTGGATCGAGTCCCAAGTTGCCAGCAATTCTTGCAGGCGATTCGCGTGCGTCTCAGACAGGTCGTTGGACTCGCTGAGGTCCGATTCCAGGTTGAAGAGCTCGATGGGTTGGTTTTGACGAGCCTGGACAAATTTCCAATCGCCATGCCGAAGGGCTCTCGCACCACGCGGCATTCGCCACCAAACCGTTCGGTCTGACTCGAAGGTGCCTCGGCCGATCCAAGGCAAAACATTTGTGCCATCGGTTTCGAGCTGAAAGGTTTCGTCGACAGCCAATGGCAAGAACGAAGCGGCGATGTCGAGACTTAGGACAGGAGCTTTTTCTTCAGCTCCCGCGGGAATCGTTCCGGGCATGCTCCAAATCATCGGGATGCGAACACCACCCTCGTAAAGGCTGCCTTTGCCGCCGCGAAGTGGTGCGTTGCTACTGGTGAGTTCTGCCGTTGGTCCACCGTTGTCGCTGAAGAAGACAACAAGTGTTTCTTGTCGTAGCTTTTGTCGATCGAGTTTCTTGATGATCCGGCCGACCCCACGATCCAAGGCGATCAACATGCCGGCAAAGATTCGTCGTTGAGGATCGGCGATGTGATCCATCGCGGCGTGATCTTCAAGCGAGGCTTGCATGGGCGAGTGCACTGCGTTGTACGAGACAACCATGGCGAAAGGATTCGACGCGGCTTGTGAGATGGTGTCGACCGCTTTGTCGGTGATCGTATCCGTCAGGTAGTTCCAATCATCGATTGGTTCGCCACCATCGAGAACTGGATTGCCAGTGTCATAAGCGGGTTCGTTGATTCGAGCGTAGTTGCCGCGAATCGTTCTTTGGTTGGTTTCGAATTGTCCGGCCGGAAGCGAGTTGTCTCGCAGCATGGTCCAAACGTTTTCATACGGCGGACCGGGGACATAGAAGTGACCTTCGTGCAAGAATCCAAAGAAGCGATCAAAGCCTTTTGATGTTGGAACCTGCGGCGGGCGAGTGCCGAGGTGCCACTTGCCAATCAGCGAAGTGTGATAGCCAGCGGACTGAAGATGTTCGACGAAGGTCTTTTGCTGGGGTGGCAAACCCGCGTTGGGATGGTTGTTGCGTTCTCCGGTCGGGTTGAGGTCATAACCAAACCGAGATTGGTAACGGCCCGACATAAAGCCGGCTCGAGACGGGCTGCAATACGACGATGTCACATAGCCGCTGGTGCAGCGAACTCCCGAGCGGGCCAATGCGTCAATCGCGGGTGTTGGGATCTCGGCGTTGCCCATCATCCCGGTTTCGCCATACCCAAGGTCGTCCGCGATGATCACCACCAAATTGGGTTGCGATGATACGGCGGTGCTTTGCCAGTAAAGAGTGAGAGTCGCCAGGGTCACGCAGACGATGCAACGGCCGACGATCGAGTGTGGGGGCAACGCTAGCATGACGAGGCTTGGGTGGGGGGAGTTGGTTGGGGGGAGTTGGTTGGGGACCTTTTAGTTTATCAGGGCCACAGGGCCACAGGGCCACAGGGCCACAGGGCCTCAGGGACTCAGGACTCGTTCGCGCATGAAAAAACCGGGCGTCGTGAGGACGCCCGGTTGATGTTTTCAACGATTCGAAGTGGCGATCACTCGCCTTCGGTCGTGCTGGATGTGGTCGAGGCTGGTTCGCCATCGCCTCCGAGCAACGGGAAGGATTCTTCGAGTGCCGAGACAGGAGCCTGCGACAGTTCTTCGAGTGCTTCGCGGCGGTAGTTGACTTCCGACTCTTGGAAGATGCGGAAACCGGTACCGGCTGGAATCAAGTGACCCAAGATGACGTTCTCTTTCAAACCGACCAACTTGTCGACCTTGCCCGCCAAAGCGGCTTCGGTGAGCACCTTGGTGGTTTCTTGGAACGACGCTGCCGAGATGAACGAGTTCGACTGAACGGCGGCCTTGGTGATACCGAGCAACTGGGTGCTGGCCGTTGCACTCTTGCAACGTTTGCCCTTCGCAGGCGTTCCGCCCATCGCTTCGACTTCGGCGTTGGTTTGTTCGAACGCTTCCTTCGGCACGATCGTGCCTTCGGTGTAGTCCGTGTCACCTGGGTTGGCGATCTTGATGCACTTCTGCAAGTCTTGGTTGGCTTTGCGGAAGTGGAATCGGTCCATCACGCTGCCGGGCAACAGGTTGGTGTCGCCAGCGTTCTCGATCTTCACCTTGCGAAGCATGCGAGCGATGATGATTTCGCCGTGCTTGTCGTTGATTTCCACACGCTGGCTGCGATAGACCTGTTGGATTTCGTGCAGCAAGTATTGCTGAACGGCTTCTTCCCCGGTCACACGCAAGATGTCGTGAGGAACCAACGCACCATCGACCAAGGCTTGACCAGCCTTCACTATGTCGCCGGTGTGAACCAGGAAGTGCTTCCCGTGAGGCACCAAGTGCTCGCGTTCGATCCCTGATTCACTGCGGACGATGATCGTTCGCTTGCCACGTTTACGTTCGCTGAGGATTTCGACTTCGCCGTCGACTTCCGCGATCACAGCCGGATCCTTTGGCTTACGAGCCTCGAAGATCTCGGTCACACGAGGCAGACCACCGGTGATATCCGAGACACCGCCCGTTTCACGAGGCATTTCAGCGAGGACTTTACCGGGAATGACTTCTTCGCCTTCCTTGACCGAGATCGTTGCACGTTCGGGCAAGTACTGTGCGTGAAGCGGACGACCGGTTTCGTCTTCGATGACCAGTTGCGGGTGCAAGTCACCCTTGTGGTCAATGATTGTCATCCGGGTGTTACCACTGGCTTCGCGATCCAGACGCATCGTTTCGCCTTCGACAACGTCTTCGAAGCGAATCTTACCGGTCACTTCCGACAAAATCGGAATCGAGTACGGGTTCCATTCGCAAAGGACTTGTCCGGCGGTGACTTTGTCGCCTTCTTTGACCATCAACATGGCACCGGTTGGGATGTCGTACGATTCGACTTCCCGACCGCGATCGTCGACCAACATAATTTGACCGTTTCGGGTCAACACGATGTCGCGACCTTCGGCGTTCGTCACAGCCTTCATTCGTGTCAAACGAACTTCACCGTCACGGCTGGTCTTGATGTCCGACTCTTCGACTTGCTTGCTCACCGAACCACCGATGTGGAACGTACGCATCGTCAACTGAGTACCGGGCTCACCAATCGACTGAGCGGCGATGATACCGACGGCCATGCCTTCTTCGACCATCGATCCGGTCGACATGTCCATGCCGTAGCAGCATCGGCAAACACCCAGAGGAGCGTCGCACGACATCGGCGTACGAACTTGGATTTTTTCCAAGCCCATCGCTTCGATATTGCGAGCGATCTCGGGAGTGATCATTTGGTTCGCTTCCACGATCACTTCGTCGGTGACCGGGTTGACGATCGACTTCAAGCTGACACGACCGTTGATCGATTCCGCGAGCGAAACTTCGACCTTTTCACCACGGTAAACGACACCCTTCGTGATGCCTTGAGTGGTGCCGCAGTCATGCATGGTGACCACAACGTTCTGAGCCACGTCGGCCAGCTTACGAGTCAGGTAACCGGAGTCAGCTGTTTTCAACGCCGTGTCGGCCAGACCCTTTCGAGCACCGTGCGTCGACGAGAAGTACTCGAGCACCGACAGGCCTTCGCGGAAGTTTGCCTTGATGGGCGTTTCGATGATTTCGCCGGTTGGCTTGGCCATCAGACCACGCATACCAGCGAGCTGACGAATTTGCTCGATACCGCCCCGTGCACCCGAGTGCGACATCAAGAAAACGGGGTTGATGTACCAGCCGCCGGGTCGGATGTCGTTTTCCATCGCCGACATCATGTCTGCCGTGATGGCTTCGCGAGCGTGGGTCCAGGCATCGAGAACCTGGTTGTATCGTTCCTTGCCCGTCATCAGACCGCGGTCATAAGCCTTCTTGTGCTTCATGACATCTTTTTCGGCTTCTTTGATGAACTGTTGCTTGGTGTCCGGAGTCACCAAGTCATCCGTCGCGAAGGACAGACCACTGCGGGTGGATTCGCGGAAACCAGCTTGCATCATGTCGTCGAGCAAGTGAATCGTTGCTTTGCGACCGAGACGCTGGTAGCAGTCACTGATCGATTTGGCCAAGTCACCGCTACGCATGGCGCGGTTGTAAAAATCCATCCCGACGGGGAGCATTTCATTGAAGCGAACGCGACCCGGGGTGGTGTCAATGATGGCACCGTATTCACCGCTATCGTCGTCGGTCTTCAGTTTTTGGTACTTCGGCAAACGCAACTTGATTCGCGTGTGCAAACCGACGATGCCTTGAGCCAACGCGTAGTCGACTTCTTCGTAGGTGCTGAACGTCATGCCCTCGCCCTTTTGATCGGGCATCTCGACGGTCATGAAGTAGCAACCCATGACGATATCCTGCGAAGGACTCATGATGGGCTTTCCGTTCGAAGGTGCGAACACGTTGTTCGTGCTCATCATCAACGTGTGAGCTTCGACTTGGGCTTCGATCGAAAGCGGCAAGTGGACGGCCATTTGGTCGCCGTCGAAGTCAGCGTTGAAGCCTTTGCAAACCAGTGGGTGCAAGTGAATCGCGTTGCCTTCGACCAAGGTTGGTTCGAAAGCTTGGATGCCCATCCGGTGCAACGTTGGTGCTCGGTTGAGCAACACGGGGTGGTTCGTGATGACTTGCTCAAGGATATCCCAAACCTCTTCGTCTTTTCGTTCGAGCATCTTCTTGGCCGACTTGATCGTGTCAGCGTGGCCAAGCTCTTTGAGGCGACGAATGATGAACGGTTGGTACAGTTCGAGCGCGATCTTCTTTGGCAAACCGCATTGATGCAGTTTCAAACGAGGACCGACCACGATGACCGAACGGGCCGAGTAATCGACTCGTTTGCCGAGCAAGTTTTCGCGGAAACGACCCTGTTTCCCCTTGATCATGTCGGTCAAGGATTTCAATGGACGGTTCGACGATCCCAACACGGGACGCTTGCAACGGTTGTTGTCGAACAACGCATCGACGGACTGTTGGAGCATTCGCTTTTCGTTGCGAATGATGACTTCCGGTGCATTCAGATCGACCAGTTTTCGCAAACGGTTGTTGCGGTTGATGATCCGGCGATACAGGTCGTTCAGGTCGGACGTCGCGAAGTTGCCGCTGTCCAACAGAACCAACGGACGCAAATCCGGAGGAATGACCGGAATGACATCGAGGACCATCCACTCGGGACGGTTGTCACTGTCACGGATCGACTCAACGATCTTGAGTCGGTTGATCAGGTCTTTCTTCTTTTGCTTGCTGCCGGTTTCCGCCAAATCCACACGCAGTTGATCGGACAGCGTGACCAGGTCGAGCTTGTTCAGCAGATCGCGAACGGCTTCCGCACCCATGTCGGCTTGGAAGCTGCCTGAGCCGTATTGTTGACGTGCAGCGCGGTATTCCTCTTCGGTGAGGAGCTGCAGCATTTCCAGGTCGGTGTCCTTCGGATCCGTGACCACGTAATCCTGGAAGTAGATGACCTTTTCCAGCGAGCTGGTTTTCATCGCGAGCAGGTTGCCCAGTCGCGATGGCATGGCCTTGAAGAACCAAATGTGAACGACGGGAGCCGCCAGTTCGATGTGGCCCATGCGTTTGCGACGCACGCGACTGTGGGTGACCTTCACGCCGCAACGGTCGCAGATCATCCCTTTGTATTTCATCCCACGGTATTTGCCGCAGGCACATTCCCAGTCCTTCTCAGGGCCAAAGATGCGTTCGCAGAACAAACCGTCTTTTTCAGGACGGTAGGTTCGGTAGTTGATCGTTTCGGGTTTTTTGACCTCACCGAACGACCATGCTTTGATGTCTTGAGGTCGCGCCAACGAGATACGGACGGAGGCGTAATCGTTGATGCGATCGTAGTTGCTGGTTTCGCCAATGGACATTCTGAGAAGCTCCTAGCTATTAGCAATTCGCTGCTAGCTTTTTTGCTGGTGCAATTGATGTTGGGAAGAAGGTCAGAAGACGGGGGTGAGTCATTCTTCTGACGCTTGAGTTCGAAAACCGGGGGAGTTCAAAACCGGGGAAGGTCTCGCGTTCGCCCCGTCCAGGCCAGCGTGATGCTGGCCCGAACAACCAAAGCCGCCAACGAGACGCTGGCGGCAATTGGCTTCCTTAGATCGGCCGTTTCTCGAGTTGCATGTTCAGGGCCAGACCACGAATTTCGTTGGTCAACACGTCGAAGCTGGCAGGTGTGCCGGCCTCGAGAGTGTTTTCTCCCTTGACCATCGATTCGTAGATCTTGGTTCGACCTTCGACATCGTCGGATTTCACCGTCAGCAATTCCTGGAGAATGTAAGCGGCACCATATGCTTCCAGTGCCCACACTTCCATCTCTCCGAAGCGTTGGCCGCCGAAGCGAGCCTTTCCGCCAAGAGGTTGCTGCGTGATCAACGAGTAAGGTCCGGTGCTGCGTGCGTGGACTTTGTCGTCGACCAAGTGGTGAAGCTTCAGCATGTAGATGTAGCCCACCGTGGTTTCCTGTTCCATCGGCTCTCCCGTTCGACCATCGGTCAAGCGGATCTTACCGTGAGCTGGCAAGCCGGCTTCCGCCAAGCAGTCGTTGATTTCCGATTCGCTGGCACCATCGAAGATTGGGGTGAGTGCTTGGAATCCAAGCTTGGCTCCCGCCCAACCCAAGTGGGTTTCCAAAATCTGACCCACGTTCATCCGGCTGGGAACTCCCAGCGGGTTGAGCATGATTTGAATTGGAGTTCCATCGGGCAGGAACGGCATGTCTTCGATCGGAAGGATCTTGGCGATCACACCCTTGTTACCGTGACGTCCCGCCATCTTGTCACCGACGCTGATCGTACGCTTGGTCGCGATGTAGATCTTGACCATCTGCAGCACGCCCGAGCGAAGTTCATCGCCACGTTTCATGCTGTTCAGTTTGCGATCACGCTCGTCGATAGCTTGTTCGACGTTTTGCCATTGCGTTTGGTGAACCTTCTCGGCAGCTTTGCGTTTCTCTTCGTCTTCGATTTGCTCGAGGACCAGTTCCAATCGGAAACTGGTTGCACGTTCGGCAACGAACTTAGGATCTTGTCCGTCGGCCAGTGGTGTGCCGGTCGAGTCTTTCAGCTTGACGCCGGAAGCTTCTTCCATGTCACGAATCAACGACTCAAACGTGCTGGCAATTTCTTCATTGCCTTCGGTTTCGTGTTGTTTCAGTTCGCGTTCGAACGCCTTTCGCTCGTCTTCGCCGAGGCTCATCCGGCGGCTGAATTTCTGGGTGTCGATGACGATGCCTTCGATGCCCGATGGTACTTCCAGCGAGTCGTTCTTCACGTCTTCACCGGCACGACCGAAGATCGCGTGAAGAAGTTTTTCTTCAGGCGTCAGTTCAGTCTTGCTCTTTGGCGAAACCTTGCCGACCAGAATGTCGCCAGGCTTCACGTAGGTTCCGGTTTGAACGATCCCGGTGTCATCCAAGTTGCGAAGTGCTTTTTCGGAAACGTTCGGGATGTCTCGCGTGAACTCTTCGCGACCCAATTTCGTTTCGCGAATTTCGACGTCGAAGTCTTCAATGTGGATCGAGGTGTACGTGTCATTTCGCACCAGCTCTTCGCTGATGATGATCGCATCCTCGTAGTTGAATCCGTCGAACGACATGAAGCCGACCAAGACGTTTCGTCCGAGAGCCAATTCACCTTTTTGGGTGGCAGCACCGTCGGCGATGATTTGGCCTTTCTCGACCTTATCACCAACCGTGATGAGTGGCTTTTGGTTTTGGCAGGTTCGTTCGTTGAGACCTTGGTACTTTTTCAGTGGGTAGTGATCGCTACCGATCTCGATACGAGTCGCATCGGCGTAGGTCACTTTGCCCGCACGGCGAGCACGCACGACCATCGCACTGTTTTTGGCGACTTCGCGTTCCATTCCGGTACCGACAATCGGCGGCTCGGTGACCAACAATGGCACCGCTTGCCGCTGCATGTTCGATCCCATCAAAGCACGGTTTGCATCATCGTGCTCGAGGAAAGGAATCAATCCAGCAGAGACACCGACCATCTGTGCGGGAGCGACATCCATGAAGGACACTTGCTCCGGCATCACGATCTCGAAGTCACTACGGAAACGAGCGATCATGTTAGGTCCGGGAACCAGGGCACCGTCTTTGACTTCGGTGTCAGCAGGTGCAACGTAGGATTCGCCTTCCTCATCGGCACGCAACCAAACGGTTTCGTCGCTGATTTTGCCGTCGATGACTTTGCGGAACGGTGTGCAAAGGAATCCGTAATCGTCCACGCCGGCGTAAATCGCCAACGAGCTGATCAGGCCAATGTTCGTACCTTCAGGAGTCTCAATCGGGCAGATACGACCGTAGTGCGAAATGTGCACGTCGCGGACTTCGAAGCCCGCTCGTTTCCGGTTCAAACCGCCAGGGCCGAGAGCCGAAAGACGACGTTCATGTGCCAATTGCGACAGCGGGTTCGTCTGGTCAACGACCTGCGAGAGTTCGCCACGACCGAAGAAGAAATCGATCGCTGCGGAAACGCTCTTGGGGTTGATCAAAGATCGAGGCGTCATGTCTTGAGCGTCTTTGACACTCATGCGTTCTTGAACCGTACGACGCAGTTTCAAGAATCCCTTGCGGAGCTCTTCGCTGGCGAGTTCATCGATGGTACGCAAACGACGGTTGCCCAAGTGGTCAATGTCGTCGATCTCGGCACCGCTGTCCGCATCGAACAAGTCGATCAGGTAGCGGATGGCAGCGATCATGTCGTCAGGACGCAACGTCATGACGGTTTCTTCGACGCCCAGACCCAACTTGCGGTTCAGACGGAAACGACCGACTTTGCCCAAGCGATAACGGTTGTCGTCGTAGAACTTCTCTTGGAACAGCGTGCGAGCTTTTTCCAATTGAGGCGGGTTGCCCGGACGCAAACGCTGGTAGATCCGCAGCAACGCTTCTTCGTGGCTGGCGGTGTTGTCGTCGGCAAGAGTGTTGAAGATCAACGGAACCTTTGGAAGGTCCATTGCTTCGACCGAAGTCACACCGGCGTTGCAGATCGTTTCCGAAAGTTCGGTGGTGATCTTGTAGCCAGCTTCCACGATGATTTCGCCGGCACGTTCGTGACCGCTCGGGTAAACCACATCGTCGACAGCGATCTTGTTTTCGATCTTGGTCGCGTCTTTTCCGCCGTTCACCTTGATGGTGCCGGTTTCGTAGAACGCCGACAGCAGATCCGCGTCGGTGCTGTACTTCGGATCCATTGCACGCAGCAACATCGTCGCGGCGAACTTCCCGCTTTGGTCAATGCGGACGGTCAACGCGTCTTTCTTGGTCACGTTGACTTCGATCCACGAACCACGTTCGGGGATCACGCGGCACGATGGCAATTTGCGATCGGTCGTGGTGTCTTGTTCTAGAACGAAGTCGACGCCGGGGCTGCGGTGCAGCTGCGACACAACCACACGCTCGGCACCGTTGATGATGAATTCACCACCGCCCAGCATGATCGGCAGGTCGCCCAGATAGACTTCCTCTTCGATGGGCTCTTCGCGATTCAGTCGCAACCAAATACGCAGCGGGCGACCATAGGTTAAACGCAGCTGACGGCATTCCTGAATTGTGTAGCGGGGTTTCCCCAACTCGTAGTACAGGTACTCCAGCGTCGTATTCCCGTCGTAACTGGCGATCGGGAAGATTTCCCTCAGTACGGACTCCAGCCCGTGATCTTTGCGAGCGTTGCTGGCCGCATCTTCTTGCAAGAATGCCGCGTAGGACACTGTTTGCAGGGCGGTCAGGTCGGGCAAATCGAACTGGCCCAAGCCGGTGCCGAATTTGCGAATCGAGGTGGGTTCGAGGCGACGCTGAGTCGTAGTTGCCATCGTGAGTGGGAGCTCCTTCGCGGGGAAGAACAAAAACACCAACACAGCCCGGAATCCGCCCACACATTGTTTGGAGCTTGATTCGTCGAAACCGCATCAATGAGATGACGAAATTGGTTCGTTGGAACTCCGGCGGTGAGTACCGCTTGCCAGAATGAACTGTCGCTTATCAGCAGTTGAAAAATCGATGAAATCGAAAGTTCAAATGCAGTTCCGGTTCCAAAATGCACCCCGGCAACGGAATCTAAAGCGTGAAACCCATTGCCAACAAACGAATCCGTTCGAGGGAATTGGCTTCGCGAAAGAGAACCGCGAGAGGAGTGGAAGGAACGTAACTCTTAGCTCACGAAGGACTTCGAGAAAGAAAAGTTAGACGGAAATGAGGGAGGACAGAACGAATACAGACGCGTCACGCAACACCGGGCCGAAGATCACTTTCGAAACTTTAACGATTGATCTTGCATCCGCAAAGGGCAACCAAACGAATTTTGGTCTGGTTTATGCTCAGCGGGAATTCGGCGGCAATTTAAGAAGCGAGCGTCCGCGGCCGGGCACTTCATGTACCCGGCCCGTGAAGCCGTCGTGAGCAATCGATCCAAAACCAGGATTCCGCAAAAATGTCGCGAAAAACAATGGTTTTGAGGCAATTCATCAACGATGTCAGCCCGTGGCCGCAAGCTGACCGCGTCCGGCTCCACGCTAGGCGAACTCGCGGAGGTCCGGCTAAGCCTACGTGCATTGATGGGACGGTCAACATCTGATTCCTTAATTTTGGTTACCGCACACACCATCTCAACAATTCCAGATTTGGTAGTCAAAGTGATGTCATTTGGCTAACCGACGTTGCGGGTTCAGGTTAAGTCACCCAGGTCGCCGAGACTGCTTTGCTAGCAAATGCTGCCAGGGCGAAAAAAAAGTCTCTGTGAAGTGGCTATAGACTTCTCGCCCGTATTTCCTAATCACGCTAGGTTGTCTGCTCGTTTCGCCGGCCCGTGTTCTCGCGGGGGACTCCAGGTGCTCGCGGAGTACTCATCGATGAGTTCGCCGGATGAGTCAGGTGTTTTTCGCGATCTTCCCCGTTCGGGGCAGAAGCGGCGCCGTTGAGATGGCGAAATTCAGCTCAAATAGCGGGCTGTGCGGCACTGAGGCCTGGTTTTGCCCCGCGCCGTACGTTCCGCACGCGGCTTCGCGTCCTTTCTCCTCCGTCCATCCTCATTCCCGTTCAAGCTTTCTCAAGGAGCCAACATGCCAGCCGCTGAGCCATCCTCCAGTGAAGTTCAGTTCTCCGGTCCTGTTCACCTGGCGGTCGATCTTGGGGCGTCCAGCGGTCGCGTGATTGCCGGCGGAGTGAATGACGGGCGATTGGAGCTGGTGGAGACTGGGCGGTTTGTGAACCGGCCGTTGAAGGTGCAGGACGCGATGCTGTGGAATCACCTGCAATTGTGGCAAGACATCCAGGACGGTTTGCGCGACGCGGCGTTGCGGGCTCAGTCCAGTTGGACGGGAGCGACCATCGCGTCGGTCGGTGTGGATACCTGGGGGGTCAGCTTTGGCTTTGTCGATCGTCACGACCAAATTGCTGGGCCGGTATGGCATTACCGCGACGCTCGGCACCGAGGTATGGCCGAAAAGATCTGTGAGATCGTTCCCAAGGAAACGATTTTCCAAGAAACCGGCATGCAGTTCATGGACATCAACTCGCTGTGTCAGCTGATCGCGGCGAAGCAGAATGGGGATTCCGTTTTTGAAACGGCCGAATCATTTCTGATGATGGGGGACTTGTTCCACTGGTTGCTGTCGGGAGAACGATCGGTTGAAGCCAGCAACGCATCGACGACCCAGTTGCTCAATCCGGCCACGCAAAGTTGGTCGACCAAGTTGCTGGATGGATTCGGTTTGCCTTCCAGGTGGTTCGCGGAGCCTTCGCCTGCGGGCACGACGATTGGCAACGTCCAATCCAGCGTAGCGATGGACACCGGACTGCATGATGTGCCAGTGATTTTGCCCGCGACGCACGACACGGCGTCAGCGGTGCTGGCCGTTCCCGCGGAAGGATTCGCGCCGGCGTCACCGGATTGGTGCTACATCAGCTCGGGAACTTGGTCGTTGATGGGCGTCGAGATTCCCCAGCCGAACGTGTCGCCGCTGTGTGCCGAATTGAACTTCACCAACGAAGGTGGCGTCCGAGGAAGCACTCGGCTGTTGCAAAACATCGGCGGTCTTTGGATCTACCAGCAGATTCGTTCGGCACTCGATCGCCAAGGCAACGCGCCGTCTTGGGCGGAGATGACCCAGGCTGCCGCTGGTGCGGAACCGTTCGCATTGTTGGTCAATCCAGATGATCCGGCGCTCGTTGCTCCTGACAACATGATTGATGCGATTTGCGGGCTGGCTGGTCGGACGGGGCAACGAGTTCCAACCGACAACGGTGTTCTGTTTCGAGGTGCCTTGGAAGGTCTCGCACTTCGGTACCGGATGTGTCTGCAGCATCTGGAGGCGTTGACGGGATCGCATATCAAGACAATTCACATTGTCGGTGGTGGCTCGCTCAACGCTTTGTTGTGTCAGATGACCGCTGACGCTTGCGGACGCCAAGTCGTGGCGGGCCCAGTCGAAGCAACCGCGATTGGAAACATTCTGATGCAGATGATTGGAAGTGGATCGTTGCATTCGATTGACGAAGCGCGTCAGTTGGTTCGCCACAGTTTCCCAACTCAAACTTATGAGCCTCAGCAGACAGATCGCTGGGACGAGCCCGCCGCGAAATTCGCGACGTTCTTTGAGTGAGTGTTAACATCGGGTTTGGAAACGATGGCCGCAGATGATGAATCGCTTGTTGCTCACAAGCAGGAGATTAGAACGGCCGCGCAAGTGGCTCGGCGGGCGCAAACTGACAAGGATGGTCTCAGTCGGTTGATCGTGGGCACCGTCACGCAGTTGCCCGCCTATCGGGAGGCTGCTTGCGTGATGTGGTACATCGACGTCCGGTCAGAAGTGCAAACCCGGCATGCATTGCCGGCAGCTATCGATAGCGGCAAGAAGGTCGTTGTGCCTTTCTGTGTCGACGGCGAATTGGAGCTGTTCCATTTGGAATCGATGAGTGAGCTTTCCGAAGGCATGTACAAGATCCTCGAGCCTCGTGAAGAATTGCGAGGCGTTGCCGCCAAGCGTGTTCGCTCAAGCGATCTGGATATCGTCTTGGTTCCCGGCGTTGCTTTTGATCGCCAGGGAGGTCGCGTTGGGCACGGGAAGGGTTACTACGACAAGCTTCTAGGCAATGTCCGATCGGATGCGAGTTTGATTGCGTTGGCATTTGAATGCCAGGTGGTCGATTCGGTCCCCGTGCAAACGCATGACGTTCACATGGACATGGTTGTCACTGAGAACCATGTGTATCCCGGCACAGGCCGCCGTTCGTAAGCGTTGGCGAAAATGGTTGCGAGGAATCAGACGCGTTTTCTTTTCTCTGTCTTCATGTCCTCCTGCGAATGTCGAGCTCGACTGCGTTAGACTCTTGGCGTGAATGCATTCTGCCGGATCATTGGGGTGCCGGCTCATTCCTTCGTTGCTCACAAGGAAAGTGTGACTTCAATGAAACGCTCTGTATCGACGATCACTTCAGGTTGTTTCTGTCTCGTTTGGTTTGGCCTTCTTTGTCACCCAGGCACCGTGCGCTCCCAAGATGCTTCCAGTGGATCGGGGCAGGAAGCGGATGTGAAGCCACCGGCGCTAGGGCTCATTGAAATTCAATCGATCGTGAACGACACCGAACTGTCAGAAGAGATCGGTTTGTCACCTGAGCAACGGAAAACGATTCTGGTCGCGATGCAGAAGTATCGCGATGCTTCGATGAAAGGGTTTCGTGCAAAACCGGGTGAACGCATCTCCCACGAAGAGATGAAGGAATTGATGGACACGGCGGTTCGCGACGCCAAAAAAGTGCTCAGCGAGGATCAGCAATCAAAGTTGATGGAACAGGTTGCGAAGAAGCGGGCCGAGCTAGTCGCCCGGCCTCGCACTCGGGCTTATTCGTCCGATCAAATACAGGAAATGAGCAAGCTCAGGCAGATCCAGACGGAGCTGATGCGTCTGTCTTTTGACACGGAACTTGCAGAAAGGTTGGGACTGACCGCCGAGCAGCGGGTGGAGTTGAGCGAAGTGCAAAGGAAATATCGAAGTGCCTCCGAAGAGTTGCGGAACGGCGAAGAGAGACTCGACATTGGGCGGCGAAATGAAGTTTTGCAGGAAGTGGTGATGAGCTCACAGACCATCCTCACGCCGGAGCAATCCGAGAAGCTGTCATTGAAGATTAGAATTGAGCGATTGAGACGCAAGCACGGCGACGAGTTTGCGATGATCAATGGATTGGCGGAAGACTTCGGTTTGGATGAAAAGGCCCAAGCAAAACTCAGCGAGAAGATCGAAGAGGTTCGAAAAGAATACTATGACGACTGGATGGAGCTGAAGAAGAAATCGATGAAGTCGATTATTAGTGAGTTGCCACGCAAACATCGTGAAGAAGTCGAGGCAGCGGTCCGCGACTTCGTTGAAGAGGATCCGCGTGACAAGATGAACCGTTTTCGGTTTGTTGCTCCATCGCCAGCGAAAAAGTAGTGGGCGGAAAAGCCAGTCTCGTGAGTGGTCGTCGCCGGCCGGTTGTTCCGGCTGGGCAAGTTGCGGTGTTGCGATGGTCTGCCGATAGCGCGGCAATTTCTAGGCGGAGGTTGGACGATAAGCCAACGACACAGCCGACGCGGAGTGGCTGGTTTCTTCCGCTCATCGATTGATTGGGATTCTCATTCATGCCGTTTCTCTCCGGTAGCCTTTCCTTTGAACGATTTCGCGTCAACCAATTTGAAGACGGCCCATTCGGGCAGGAACACATCGAACGGATGGCGGAAAACGTGGCTGGGCGAACGGAAACCGCCAACGAAGAAAACGTGCACCTAGGTTTTCTTGGCGGCGATCACCTTTTCGATCAAGATTTTGATCTGGCGAAAAACATCATCGACGATGCTGTCCACTTCGGTGTTCGTGTCGATACCAACCAAGTGCCTTCGGTGATCAAGAAGGCTTGGCTGTCGATGGAGCTCGCCGCGTTGAGCCGCGAAAATCCGGGCGGGAAACCGACCAAGTCGCAACGCAAGGAAGCCAAGGAAGCGGTCGAGCAACGCTGCGAGAACGAAGCGGCGACTGGCAAGTACCGCAAGTTCCAGCAGCATGCATTGCTATGGGATTGCAGTCGTGACTTGCTGTATTACGGCGGAACCGCAGGCACCGGCAGCGGTCACTGCATCGATTTGCTCGAACGAGTTTTCGGGATCGAGTGCGGGCACATCAGTGCTGGCGTCGTCGCGCAGGATTGGGCGCGAGACAACGATCGCTACGCGGAAATGGACGATGTGATGCCTGCCAGTTTCGTCACCGGTGAAGCGTTCAGCGGCGTCGCATGGGCCAACGAGCATTCCCAGTCACCAGACTTCCTGGGCAATGAGTTCTTGTTGTGGCTGTGGTGGATGCTGGAAACAGAAACGGACACGATTGAGACGTTTGACGGAATCGAAGTCACGTTGATGTTGGCCAAGACGCTTTCGCTGGAATGCCCCATTGGTGAATCTGGCAAAGAGTCGATTTCAGCGGAGTGCCCCGTCAAACTGCCCGAGGCAATGCGAGCGATCCAAAGTGGCAAGTTGCCTCGCAAGACAGGCATGACGCTGATCCGCGAAGGCCAGCAGTTCGACCTGACCTTGCAAGCCGAAACGTTCGGAATCAGCGGCGCTCGCATCCACTTGGACGAAGATGACGACGACTTCGGTCCCGAAGATCGCATCGAAGCAGTGCGGACGCTTAGCGACACGATCGACGGGTTGTTCCACACGTTCTGTGATCGCCGGACCAGTGAAGCCTGGTCGGCGGATCTGAATGGCATGCGGGGTTGGCTTGCACCAACCCAAGCGGCTCGAAAATCAGCGGCCTGATCAGAAGGAGTCGGCTTCGATGACTTCGTAATTGGCTCGGGTCACCAAAGCGTGGTAGACCTTCAGGTCAATGAACTGCGACAGCATTCGTACCGATCCATCACTCAGGACGAATTGTGCACCAGCGGCGTGATAGCTGCTGAAGTCTTCAAAGTGGCCAACGTCGCTGTTCGGAGTGTGGTCGGCTGCACCAACGATGCGAGCGGCGGCGGCATTGGCCTCAGGGATGTATCCCTGCCAAATCGAGCCACCCAAACGACTGTTGCGTTCACCAACCATCACGGTTTGGCTCAGTCCATCCAGCACGTCACGGAAACGGTGGCGGCTGTTGCCGTAGAACAGTCCGTCGCCGTGATACATGTCGTCGTGGATGTCAAACGTTCCGAACACGCCGGCGTAGTTGCTCTTGGCAATCTTGAATAGGAACTCGTCGCCGTCGTCGACATTGTGTCCACTCTCGTGTTCGTCGTCATGATCATCATCATCGTCGTCGTCATCCAGTGCCGCTGAGTGGTCATGTTCGTGCCCATGACCATCCCCATGGGCTTCGGCGATGAAGAACAGAGTCTCTAGCGGATCGCTGGGGCAGATGTAGCTCGGGATCGATGATTCACGTGCTTGTTGGTTCTCGTCTTCTTCGATGGCCAATCCGAATTGGATGGTGTCGTAGATGTTTCCGCTTTCAATTTGCGGCGTGATCGCGGCGGCCCAGCCCCAGCCGGGTTCGTGGTGGTCGATGTCGTCGGCCAACCAACCGCTCGGCAACTGGTTGAAGATGCCGTGGTAGTTGTGTAGGGCGATGCCCATTTGATGCAGGTTGTTTTGGCACGACATCCGGCGAGCAGCTTCGCGGGCCGCTTGGACAGCGGGAAGCAGCAGGCCAACGAGGACACCGATGATCGCGATGACGACCAGCAATTCAACGAGTGTGAATGCGTTTCGTTGCGAGGATCCGGAAGTCGAACGATGGCTTGGGTTCGCGTGCACACGTGCAGCGCTGGAGGAGAAGTTTGGCATGGAATGAGACCTGAAAATGAGAACGCAGTGGCTCTCGATAGTAGACGGTGAGTTTGCGTTACAGTGAAACTGGTTTTCACCGCAACCCAGAACGGCAGTTTTCAGGTCAAAGAAGGTGGGCCGCGAGTGTACGGACGCCAGCAATCTGCCGAGTCTTCAAGGGTGGTCGATTCGATCCGTTGATTGGCTGTGCACCGAACGGTTTCGCGGTGGACGGAGACCGCGATCGGGCTTTCCGCCAACGTGCGAGCGTTGCACAACGCACAAAGGTCACCGCATTGATGGGCGTGCTGGTGGTCCGAGGCGACCTCTGCGGACGGCAGGCTCGTCTCCCAAACCAGCAGTTCTTCCGAGCAACCTGGCGGCAGCGGTGCGTGCTGCACCGCGTCTGCAGAACTCGAATGTGAGCAACATTCAGTGACATTCTCAGGCGAATGCGTGTGGGAGCAATCGTCGTGGACGCCGACATGCGGATGGGTGGAATCGCACGTCACCACATGATGGTGGGCGGCCGGCAAAAGCCAGCCGCCGACCACATAAGCGATCAAAGCGATTCGACGGACCCAGAGTTCCACGCGGTTCCAAATGGTTGAAGTTGTTCGTTTTGTTGGCGATTTTTTCGCCAAACGGATGAATTCTGTAGCAATTACAGAATAAACCAGCTCGCGGTTCAATGCGAATTTAGCAAACTTCTCGCGAAGTTTCGCCTGAATACAGCCGGGATCACCAATCCAAAGGTGCCTGCCAGGCCGATTTCGCGGTTGCGATGTCGGTCTCCAGCACCACGGCGTCACCGTCACGGACGGTGAATTTGTCGGAATCGGTAACTTGTCCCAAACGTGTCAGGCTGATTCGGGCGTCCGCGAAGATCTTGGACAGGGCGTCGGCCGACTCGGGAGCACACTCGATCAGGAATCGTGTGTTTGATTCGCTGAACAGAACTTCCGTTGCCGACAATGCCGCCGCGGTGAGCACACCGTCGTTGGAAGGTTGCTCGCGAGAGACGGTCGCGAGGTCGAGTTCCATTCCCAATCCCCCCGCCAAAGCCATTTCAACCGCGGCGGCCGCCAAGCCACCTTCGCAGAGGTCGTGGCACGAGCGGACCAGTCGTGACTGGATCGCTTGGTGGACGGTCGCGAATGTTCGTTTTGCCAGTTTCGCGTCGACTTCTGGGACGGCACCGCCGGGTTCGTTTTCGACCAAGCCGTAGTGCGAGCCACCGAGTTCACGATGCGTTTCGCCGACCAGGAAGATCACGTTGCCGGCTTCCTTCGCGTCCATCGTGACTGATTTGCTGACGTCATCGATCTGGCCCATCGCGCTGATCAGCAGGCTGGGCGGGATCGCGATGGTTTGCTTTTCGTTGTTGTCATCGAAGAAGCTGAACTCGTTGTTCAAGCTGTCTTTGCCACTGACGAAGGGCGTGCCCAGCGTGACCGCGAGGTCTTGGCAAGCAATCGCGGCACGGACGAGCGACCCAAGCGTTTCGGCTCGATCGGTGTAGCCCCAGCAGAAGTTGTCGAGGATCGCGATCTTGGAAGGATCGGCTCCGACCGCGACCGCGTTCCGCATGGCTTCGTCGATCGCCGAAGCGGCCATGTGATACGTGTCGAAGTCGCCGTAGTGCGGGTTCATGCCGCAACTGATCACCAGCCCACGACGGCTGGTCAGTTTGGGACGCACAACGGCGGCGTCGCCGGGGCCATCGCATTGTGGGCCGACCAAAGGTTTGACGACGCTGCCCGCCTGGACTTCGTGATCGTATTGGCGAATCACCCAGTGCTTGCTGGCAACGTTGTAGCTGCCCAGGATCTTGAGCAGCGTCTCGGAGTTGGCCGCAGCATCGCGGTCGCCGATTGACAATGGTTTGGCTTGGGGTGGTTCGTAGATCGCATCGCGAATCACGGGTGGACGTCCGTCGTGCAAGAACGACATGGCGACGTCGCCGACCGTTTGGCCGTGGAAGTTCAATTGCAGTCGGCCGGTTGGAACAAAGCGACCGATCGCGGCGGCTTCGACGCCTTCGCTTTCGCACAGTTCTCGCAGTTCGTCCCAGCGTTCTTGCGGAACGGCCAAGACCATTCGCTCTTGAGCTTCGGAAATCCAGATCTCGGTGTAAGTCAGGCCATCGTACTTGAGCGGAGCTTTGTCGAGCCAAACTTCGGCGCCGAGCTCTTCACCCATCTCGCCGACGGCACTACTGAAGCCACCTGCACCGCAGTCCGTGACCGCGTTGTACAAGCCGCGATCGCGAGCTTGCATCAGCACGTCGAGGACCATTTTTTCGGTGATCGCGTTGCCGATTTGAACGGCACCGCCGGACAGCGATTCGGATTCGCTGGTCAGTTCCGCACTGCTGAACGTCGCCCCGTGGATTCCGTCTCGTCCGGTGCGTCCACCGACCGCGACGATTAAGTCATTGGGTTTGACTTCCTTGTCTTCCATGCCAACGGGAATGATGCCGACGTTGCCGCAGTAGACCAGCGGGTTGCCGAGATAACGCTCGTCGAAGTAGACCGCACCGTTGACCGTGGGGATTCCCATTCGGTTGCCGTAATCTCGAACGCCGGACACGACGCCTTGAATGACGCGGCGGGGATGCAGCACGCCAGGTGGCAATTCTTCGGGCGAAACGTCTGGCGGAGCGAAGCAGAACACGTCCGTGTTGCAGATCGGTTTGGCTCCCATGCCCGTGCCCATAGGGTCACGGATGACGCCACCGATTCCGGTGTTGGCTCCGCCGTAAGGTTCGAGCGCCGACGGGTGATTGTGCGTTTCGACTTTGAAGCACACGTGGTCTTGTTCGTCGAACGTCACGATGCCCGCGTTGTCTTTGAACACGCTGACGCACCAATCGTCATCGCCCAGGGAGCGACGAATGGTTTGGGTCGCTTCAAAGATCGTTTCCTTGAGCATGTTGTTGTATTGGCGTTCGTCACCGCCGGGCGTGCCATCGGCACCGGGACCCTTGTAGTGGATTCGGCCGGCCAATGTTTTGTGGCTGCAGTGTTCCGACCAAGTTTGAGCCACCGATTCGAGTTCGATGTCGGTTGGGTCGCGTCCCAGTTCGGCGAAGTGATCGCGAATGGTTTGCATCTCGACCAGCGTCAGGTAGAGCTGGCCTTCCTTGGAAAGCTTTTCCAGTCCGGCGTCGTCCAGTTCTCGAATCGGCACGTGCACCAATTCAAATTCGCCTTCGGATCCGACATCCAAACGGTCCATCATCAACGGCCCGATCACAAACGCTTCGATCGAATCGTTTGACAGGGCGCGGCGGCAGATCGTTTCCAGTTGAGCTTCGTCGACGCCGGCGATCCAGAATTTGCGGAACGTCTTGACCGTGCTGCCTTCGACACCGCGATCGGCGAGCGCGCCTTGGGTACTGGCAGCGACCGGATCCATCACGCCGGGTTTGGGCATCACGTGCACCAGGTGCGGTTCGGATTCGATGCCGCGTTCAGCCAGCAACTCCATCAGCGATTCGGGAGCTTCGGACAAGTCCGCTTCGACCTGCGAAGCGTCTTTGCCAGGATGCCCAACGACGACCGATTCGGTGATGGAATCGGCCAGCAACGTCGATGCAATTTCTCCGGCCGAGGCTTGGTCGATGTCGGCTTGGATCAAGTATCCCCGTGCGGCGGCGATCAGCAGGTCGTCGCCCAATCCGAGTTCATGGATCTCACGAGCCGTTTGTTCGCCGAGTCGATCAACTTGACCGGGAGCGGGATGAATGTCGATTTGCCAAAGCGGCATGATGCGAAATCAGAGAATGAGGATGGAGACGGAAAAGGATCCGGAAAGCTTGACCGCGGGTGGTCGCGGTTAGGTTTGAGCGGATTGTCGAATCTGTTTGGCGGTGTCGAGCCAGGTTCGCAGGGCAGCGTCGTCGCCCTGGTTCACGATGGTTTGCAGTGTGTCCAAGTCCGACCGGGATTGTTCGATCGCACTCAGAATCGCGTCGCGGTTTTCGGAAACGATGGCGGTCCAAAGGTCCGCATCCCCCGCCGCCACGCGAGTGGTGTCCAACCAGCCGGTGCCGACCAATGCGAGCATCTCGCGAGTGATTTGGCGCGCGGCGAGCGAAGACAGCAAGTGTGGCAAATGAGACGTCAATGCCAAGGTGGCATCGTGCTGTTCGGCCGGCATGGTGACAATTCGTCCGCCGGTGGCTCGCCAAAATTCGGTCGCGGCGGTGATGTGTTGCGGCAGTTCTTCGCCGCTGGGCGTGATCACAATGGGTTTGTCGTCGAAAAGGTCCGCTCGTGCGTGCTCCGCCCCGCTTTTTTCGCTTCCCGCGATCGGGTGAGCCGGAACGAACTGTTTCGCCGACGCCGTCCCCAATAATTCGCGGATCAAACCGCCTTTGGTACTGCCGACGTCGGTCAGCGTTAACTCCGGAAATTGGCCCGCAAGTGCCTGTGCCAGCGAGGCGATTCGGTTGACTGGCGTGGCGATCACGGCCAAATCACAGCCATTCGCGGCGGCATCGGGGGTCTCGAAGACTTCATCGACGATGGACTGATCCAGAGCCAAGGCCCGTGTTTCAGGCGATCGGGCGCAGGCGGTCAGTCGCACCGACGGCCAACGTCTGCGAATCGACAACGCCACACTTCCACCCAACAACCCCAAACCGATGATCGCAACGGATCGGCAGGAGGGCTCGGGCATGGGGCTGGATTCGATGGAGGCCAAAGGGCGTTTGCTGCACAGGTTTCAATGGCAACGGGGTTCGACGGCAGAAGAATACCGCACAACACCCGCGGTTCCCATCGGTGGTAATCAGACGTTTTTGGAGGAGACGTCGTCTTCGCCAGTGTTTACGTCGGAGGTCGTTCGGCGTCTCGAGTTTGGTACGAGCTCAGGCAGACGTTTTCGGTGGCACTTCCCTTCCAGAACTCACCAACCGATGCTGAGCAAAGTCGATGCTTGCCTCATGGGGTGGAGTCAGCCTGATAGAATGGTCCGTGTCAAATGGTCGATGAACCAACTCGCATCAGAGGCATGGTTGTTCCGATGGGTGCACAGCTTCCGCTGAATCGAAACAAACGTCGTTCCAAGGCGATGATTCCTGATACTGTTTCACCCTGGCTCGCAGAATTGGTTCGTGAGGAACTTCTTCCCGATGAGACGATTTTGTGGGCGGAGACACCGAAGCCGCGATTCTTCACCACTGGTTCAACGGCGACGTTTGGATTCGCTGTCGTGTGGACGGCGTTCTCGTTGTTTTGGGTTGCCAGTGCTTTGGGATTCCAGGTACCGAATTTTGATCGCGGAGTCGACTTTTTTGCATTGTTCGGAGTTCCGTTTGTCTTGATTGGCTTTGCGATGTTGGCGACCCCAATCTGGACCTATCGCAACGCTTTCAAAACCGTCTATTTATTGACCGACCAACGAGCGATCACGTTCATTGGTGGTTTTCGAATGACGATCCGCAGTTTCCATCCTCGTGAGCTTCGGACTGTTTACCGGAAGCAATCCGCCGATGGATCGGGCGATGTGATCTTCAACGCGAAACGATGGACCGATTCGGAAGGAACCAGCCACTCCGAGGAGATCGGGTTTCTTGGAATCCCGGATGTGAAATCCGTCGAGCAACTTCTCAAGCAAATGGTTGAGTCTCATCGCCGCCAAGCCGAACGCAAGATGTTGGAACGTCGGGACGGCTGAGCCCGCTTGTCCACGGGTAAGCTTCCGCTCTGGCATTCACGCGGACTCTTCCGGTCAAGGTTCCTCAACGGCGACGTTTTTTCGGCCGAATGAGCCGCAAATTCCTGCGAAGTTCAGCGATCGCGTTGGATGTTGGCTAGGATGATTCTTCGAGACGGGCGGGCACATTGCTTGCCACCCGTCTCGGTCCCACCCCGTCATCCCACCTGATCTCTTCCGTCGGAGAATGCCATGTTCGATCGGCAATGTTCCCGTTTTCTACCTGTCGCTTTTTTGCTGTTCGTTGCCTCCCCGGCACTGGCTGATGCCAAGCCATCTGAACAAACGAAGTCACGACCGCACATCGTGATGGCGTTCGCGGACGATTGGGGCTGTTACGCGAGTGCCTACGCGAAGCATTTTCCAGGCACCGCCAGCGAAGTGATTTCGACTCCCAAGTTTGATTCGATCGCACGCGACGGGGTGTTGTTCACCAACGCGTTTGTGAGCGCGCCGTCGTGCACGCCTTGCCGAAGTTCGCTGATGTCGGGCCAACCGTTTTGGCGATGCGACAAGGCTTCGATTCTGCTCGGCGCCGTTTGGGATTTTTCGTTGCCGGCTTACCCGTTGTTGTTGGAAGAATCCGGATACCGGATCGGACATACCTACAAAGTCTGGAGTCCCGGTCGTCCCGGCAACGCTCCGTACGGTGGTTCGCGAACGGCGTCCAACAAAGCGGGCTCCAAGTTCAATAACTTCTCGCAGTTTGTGATGAAGGCCGAGGATCGCGACGCAGCGAAAGCGAAACTGTTTGACGAAGTCCGCCAGAACATTCGAAATTTCCTGGACGCAGACAACGACGGAAAGCTCGATGGCGATTCGCCGATTTGCTATTGGTTTGGACCCACCAACACTCACCGTAAATGGATCGCCAAGAGTGGACATGAACTCTGGGGCATCAACCCCGATGACTTGGAAGGCAAACTGCCCGCCTACCTGCCCGATGTGCCCGAAATTCGCGAAGACTTTGCGGACTACCTCGGTGAAGCGATGGCGTTCGATGCCGCACTGGTGGTCTTGGACGAAGAGTTGCAACGGCTCGGCATCGCCGACGACACATTGTTGGTCGTCAGCGGCGACCACGGGGTTCCCGGTGTGTCGCGTGGTAAATGCAATTTATATGACTTTGGAACGCACGTGCCATTGGCTGTCCGTTGGCCAAGTGGCATTGAACATTCCAATCGCGTTGTAACGGACTTTGTGTCCTTGCCCGAATTGGCCACGACGTTCTTGGAAGTTGCCAGCGTCGAAGCTCCCGCGAGCATGATCGCGCGTCCGATCACACCGCTTTTGACGAGCGAAAAATCAGGCCGCATAGATCCTTCGCGAGACGCGGTCTTCACCGGTCGAGAACGCCACGTGGCGACGGCTCGCGAAGGGGCAACGCCTTATCCGCAGCGAGCCATTCAGTCGGATGATTGGTTGTACATCATCAATTTCGAACCCGAACGAACTCCGATGGGTGACGGTCCCGAAATCGATGCCGAGGAATTTCCTTCGGAAGAAGCGCTACGTGAAAACACTTTCGCGGCGTATGCGGACCTTGATGCGAGTCCGACCAAGGCTTTCGTTGCGTTGAACCGCGAAAAGTACCCGGAAGCGTTTCAGTTCATGGTGGGACGTCGTCCTCGTATCGAAATGTATGACCTGAAGTCCGACCCAGACTGCTTGAACAACCTTGCCGGGCACTCCGACCACGCGGAAACCGAAAAGCAACTCAACGATCGTTTGATCGGCGAGCTGAAACGGACCGGCGACCCTCGAATGAGCGAACCGGTGATGTTCGAACACGGTATGTTTGTGGAACCGGTTGGCCCTGGCAATAAAAAGAAGCAGTCCGCCAAGCCGAAGAACAAAAAATGAACTCGTTGGAGAAGTCCCGATGAAACGATTGACCTCACGCCCGTCCGGCCACTGGTGTTGGACTTACGGGGTAGCTGTCGTGTTCCTCGGATTCTCCGCTTGTAGAAAGTCCACGCCGGTCGATGAAGTATCGATCAGTGACAGCGGTGTGGCACTGCAAATTCGCGAAACGCCTGCGGTTGATTTGCCTTGGTCGCAGTGGCGTGGTCCCAGCATGGATGGGCGCGCCGACGATGCCACGCCGCCAACAACCTGGGACGAGTCCACCAACATCGCTTGGCAAGCCGACATCCCTGGCCGCGGTCACAGCAGCCCGATCGTGATCGGTGATCAGGTTGTGCTAGGAACGGCCGACGATGCAAAGCAGCAACAGATGCTGATCTCGTTTGACTTGGAATCGGGAGCCGAAAAGTGGAGACGAGTGATCCACGAAGGAAACTTCCCGGCTGCTCGAGAAGTTCACAACAAAGCCACCAACGCCAATGGCACTCCCGCTTCTGATGGCGAGTTGATCGTGACCGCGTTCCTCAACCAGGAACGCATCTTTGTCACCGCGGTCGATCTGAACGGCGAAGTGGTTTGGCAAACCGACGTGGGAGCCTTTGCTTCGAAGTTCGGTTACGCCCCTTCACCGGTTCTGTACCAGTCGTTTGTGATTCTCGCCGCGGACAACTTTGGTGGTGGTTACTTGGTGGCATTGGACTTGGAATCTGGCGAAGTCGCTTGGCGACGGGCCAGGGGCGATGCGAGCAGTTACTCGAGCCCGATGATTGCGAACGTCGGTGGCACGGATCAGTTGTTGATCAGCGGCGGTGATCGCGTTGCCAGCTATGATCCCGCGACAGGCGAGCCTCGGTGGGAAACACCCGCCATCGCCGAAGCGACTTGCGGCACGATCGTGACGGCGGGTGATCGAATCTTTGCCTCGGGCGGTTACCCCGACAAGCAAACGGCCTGCTTCTCCGCGACCGGCGAAGAAGTTTGGTCGGACCGCACGGCTCTCTATGAACCATCGATGGTCACCGACGGCACCAGTCTGTTCGGTGTCACCGACAACGGCGTTGCGATGTGTTGGTCAAACGAAGACGGGAGCGTTCAGTGGAAAAAACGCTTGGGTGGCAATTTTAGTGGATCGCCCGTGTTGGCAGGAGGCAATGTGTACGTGTCAGATCTGTCTGGCAACCACTACGTTTTTTCTGCCAGCGGTGACGACTATCAACTGATTTCGAAGAATCGTCTCGGATCGGATTGCTACGCCAGTCCCGCGGTTCTGGCGGACTCGTTGCTGCTGCGAATTGGGTTTGGCGAAGGTGATTCGCGAAAAGAACGATTGGTTAGAATCACGGAAAGTCTTTGAGTTTCGAAGCAGGGATCACGGCAGCGACGATCGGTCCCTCGCTCACGCATCGGATTGTGAGTTTATTGTAGGTTCGCCACTCTTGGCAGACATCCACCACTCTGACGGCCAAGAGTGGCCATCCTACCTTGCTTTGCACCCTGCCTTTTTGACTGAATCCATGAACATGATCTCTCGCCTAAGCTGGGCTCTTCCGGCGTTCTTGATTGCCATTTCGCTATCGCCATCGTCTTTCGCAGAAGCGCCAACGAAAGAGCATCCCAACGTCTTGTTCATTTACTTGGACGACTACGGTTGGCGTGATGCCAGCTTCATGGGATCGGATTTCTATGAGACGCCGAACTTGGATGCTTTGGCCGAACGAGGCATGGTGTTCTCGAATGCTTATTCGTGTGCCGCGAACTGTGCACCGGCGCGAGCCAGTTTGCTGTCGGGGCAGTATTCGCCGCGTCACGAAATTTACAACGTCGGAACTGAACGTCGTGGCAATCCGAAACACGGAACTCTGCAGCACATCCCCGGCACGGACGTGCTGTCAACAGAAATTCGGACTTGGGCTCATCAAGTTCATGAGGCTGGGTATCGAACCGGCATCATTGGCAAGTGGCATTTGAGTGACGATCCGTTGCCCTATGGCTTTGATATCAACGTCGCAGGCACCCACAGTGGCAGTCCACCGAAGGGATACTTTCCGCCACATCCCAAAGCGCCGGGGTTGCAAGACGCAACCGATGACGAGTACCTGACGGACCGACTCACGGATGAGGCCATTCGGTTCATCACGGACAACCAAGAGCGTTCTTGGTTTTTGTATTTGTCTCACTTTGCGGTTCACACGCCACTGCAAGCCAAGCTGGAATTGGTTGCCAAGTACAAGGCGAAGCAGCCCGGCACGTTGCACGATCACGCCGTGATGGCGGCCATGATTGAGAGCGTCGATGAGGGAGTGGGGCGAATGGTTGATACGCTGCGGGAACTTGGATTGGAAGAGAGCACCGCGATCGTCTTCACCAGCGACAATGGCGGTTTCGGACCGGCGACCTCAATGAAACCGCTGCGCGGTTACAAAGGCACTTACTACGAAGGCGGAATTCGCGAACCGTTCTTTGTGACTTGGCCTGGCGTCGTGGATGCGGGGACGAAATGCGAGATTCCAATCATCGCTGCCGATTTGTATCCGACTTTTGTCGAGATGACCGGAGCTAAGCTTCCGGCGAACCAGCCACTTGATGGTGTGAGTTTGATGCCGTTGCTCAAGCAGGATGGAAGTCTGGCTGATCGCGAATTGTATTGGCACTTCCCCGCCTATTTGCAAAGTTACGCGGTCACAGACGGTCAACGAGATTTGCTTTACCGAAGTCGCCCGTGCGGAATCATTCGAGACGGTCGGTGGAAGCTGCACGAATACTTCGAGGACGGCGGTTTGGAGTTGTACGATCTGGTGACCGACCCAGGTGAATCGAGCAACTTGGCAGTCTCCAATCCAATCAAAACGCAAGCGTTGTACAGCAAGTTGGTGGCTTGGCGAAAGCAAATCGGTGCTCCCGTGCCGACAGAGCCCAACCCCAATCACGATCCCGCCAGCGAAGCCAAAGCGATGCAGAAAGCAGAACGCAAAGCGGCAAAACCCTAGTCCGCAATCGAGTTGATTTCCGAACAAAAAATGCCGAACTGCACATTGGCAGTCCGGCATTTTGATTGCTTCAGTCGGCTCGATTGATCGAGGCAGAGAATCGACTACATGTCGATTTCGTAACCCTTGCGGCTTTCACGCGAGAGGAACGAATTGGCTTCGTCGTCGCCGACGATTTCACGTTTGGTTGGGTCCCAGTTCAATTCGCGGCCCAAGCGAATAGAAATGTTGGCCAAGTGACATGTCTCGAGCATTCGGTTGTGAGTCCAAACGTCGGAGATCGGTTGTTTGCGTGAACGCATGGCTTGCACGAAGTTGTCCGTGTGGTTGGCCGCGACGGGACCACCGTAGACATTTTCAATGGCGTCTTCGGGCAGCGGGTTGGATTCCAAATCTTCGACTGGCTTTCCAACGATCTTGCCACGGTTGACGAAGAACCGGCCCTTGGTGCCTTCGAACATGATCCCGTTGTCGCCCTCACTGGTGATGACCAGTGGGATGTCGCCGGGCATGTTGGCGTGGATCTCGAACTTGGTCGGCGAGTTGTATTGATCGCCGACGGTTGGATGGCCATCTTTGTAATCGACGGGCAATGAGAAGCTAACCGGCGTGATCTTGCTGGGGCCTGACTGATCGGCACCTAACGCCCAGGTGGCGATGTCGACGTGGTGAGCACCCCAGTCATTCATCTGGCCACCGGAATACTCGTACCAGTTCCGCCAGGCGTAATGGCAATTGGTGTAAAGCGGCACGCCGCCGCCGTATCCCTTTCGCATCTCAGGCAAGGCCCGGTAAGGAACCTTGGGGGCTGGGCCGAGCCAGAAGTCCCAGTCCAGACCTTTGGGCACATCAATGGCGGGGATCACTGGTGAGCCGGTCGCACCGTTGATTCCGCAGGTGACTTTTCGGATCTCACCAATTCGTCCATCGCGGATCATCGCGATCGCTTGAAGGAAGCGTTGGTTGTTTTCGGTCCGCTGCATTGTTCCGACTTGGAAGACGCGTCCGGTTTGTTTGACGATCTTTTCGATCAGCTTGCCTTCGTCGATCGTCAGCGTCAGCGGCTTTTCGCAGTAGACGTCTTTGCCAGCCAACATGGCTTCGACGGAGATCTTGGTGTGCCAGTGATCGGGTGCTGCGATCATGACCGCGTCGATGTCTTTACGCTCAAGCAACTTGCGGTAGTCGGCGTAGCCCTCGGGTGCCTTGCCTTGTGCTTTCTTTGCCTTCTCGATGTTTTCTCCCAAGACGTTCGCATCGACGTCAGCCATCGCAGCGAAGTCAGCGTACTTGAACGACTTGCTCGTGATCGTCCAGCCTTGGTTGCGAAGACCGATGGTCGCGAACACGGGACGTTCGTTTGGCGACTCTTGTGCGTTTCCGAGGCTGCTGGTTCCTGCAAAGTAGCCAGCTGCCGTGGCCGCGCCGGTGGTTTGTAGGAAGTGACGCCGATTGAGTTTTTGACGGGCTGACATTTGAGACCTCGTGGGGAAATACGACAAATAACGTCGGAAGTGGAAAAGAAAAGTTAGTTGGAATCGTCTAGGTTTTGGGACTGAAAAAGCTATTTGCCCAAATCTTTGAATCGTTCGTACTTTTGGTTCAGTGGGTGAGCTTCTTTTTGACCGTCGATCATGTTCGCCGTCCATTCTGACAAACGCAGGCCGAGGCGACGGCATGCTTCTTGGACTCGTTCTTCGTCCGGACCGCCGGCGGAGATCGCGCCGTAGTGAGCGGAAAACTTGATTCCGGTGTAATCGGTCAGCCCAAAGACCAGGAATCCGTAGTTGATCAGAATGGACATCAGAGCCATGCACGTCCATTCTTGCCCGCCGCCCCAGGCACCGGCCGATGTGAAAACGCAGCCAATCTTGCCGTCGCGTTTGCCCCAATTTTCAATGGGTTGCTCGTCCCACCAACGTTTCATCTGCCAACTCAGAGTGCCGTAATTCGTTGGCGAACCGAGCGCGATGCCGTCGCACCAATCCAAATCCGTGTGGTCGGCGTCGTCGATGTTCCTGAGCCGAACATCGGCTCCATCGAGTTGCCGAGCACCCTCGGCGACCAGTTCCGCCATTCGGTGCGTATTTTGAGTGTTCGAATGATAGAGAATCAGGACTTTGGGCATTGGCGATTGCAGACAAGGTTCGAACAAGCGGGAGCTTCCAGCGTGTGCGGCCGCGAGCCATCCCCGCACAATCCGCTGATTGCGGGGGAAACTCGGCGGGGAGTCTCAGCGAGGGCTGGATTCGCGTTGAAGCAGTCTAACGCAACCTGATTTCTCCTAGTAGTCCTGTGGCCGATGACCGGTGGGGTGATCCGGAGCATCGACGAGGGCAGTTGTTCTAGGAGGCTGTGCCGTTTTTGACCGAGCTAGCCAAGCAGGCTCAGCGATCCAGTGCCGCAACTGGTTGGTTGGGCACAGGAAGCACGATGGTCGTGGCGTAGCTCGTGAAGTCGAACTCATCGGACTTCTCGTCCATCGCCGTGTGGTGAGCGGCGATCAAGTGGCGTGTCACCATTTTGGGGACGAACGTGGCTTGGCCGGATGCATCGGTTGTGAACTCGTAGTTGGGATCCCGGTCGCCTTGCAGCGTTTCGCCCGCGGGGATGAAGCTGACGACGGCGTCTTGAATCGGTTTGCCGTGATGCAGGACCGTGACCGTGATCGGTTGGCCAGCGGCAACTTCGCTGAACGGGCAAGTGTTGAGAACGATTTCAAATGGCAAGCCTGCGGGCGTCTCGTGTGCGTGACCGTCGATCTTGGGAGCGTCCAGGGAATCGCTGGCCAACACAAAACTTTTCGCGGTTCGAATGCTGCGGATGGACTTGCCATGGTTCATGACCCGATCGAGTTTTTGAACGAACTGATGCACTCCGGGCTGAGTCAGTGTGACGGGCGTCGTCCAGTAGCCTTGCTTTTCAGCCGACGCGGACGAGTGAAGGTTGGGCTTCAAATCGGAACGCTTTTCATCGGGGCCGATGTGGTCCATCGATGTCCAGTCCAATGTCAACAAACCGGCCAACTTGAAGTCGCGATGTTGGTTGCCGTGATTGCCTAATCGCAGGTCGACGTGCACGACTTCGCCGGTGCGAACGATTGATGAGTTGGTTTGGATCCACGTGTCGTGAGCGGATGCCATCGTGGGGAGAAGAAGAGCCAAAGCGAAAGTTAGGTTTCGAAAAGTTGTGTTCATGATTCAGTTGCAAGTGGAAAGAGAATGCAGAGTTGTCAAAAGGAAGTTTGCAGTGACTTGGTCGATTCGTTTCGCGATGGAGGTCGCCAATCGATTCATTGTCGGCGTCACATTCGCCGTGTTGAGCGACAAAGAGCAACTTGTCACGTCGTGGACAGCGAACATGCAATCGCCGCAAAAGGGATAGGTTTTGGAGGACTCTTTTCGGCGGTTTGGTTTTCGCAATTGCTTCTCAGAAAGCCTCCAAGACTTCGCGGCCGTTGCGTGTGCCGAGAGCTCGCCATGTTTCCAGGTCGATGCTTTCGGTGATGAAGCCAACGCTGCCGTCGCACCGAGCAACGTGAACACCGCCGGGGTGATTGCTGCGGGTGCCGAAGACTCCCCAGCCACAACTGCCCATGTCGGGGATCAGGCTTTGCGGTGGGTGATAGTGGGAATAGCCAGTCCAATATTCGCGACCGTTGATCCATCCCGCGCCGCGATGTCCGGCCCAGCCGCGATGCAGTCCGCTTCCGCGAACATAGGCTTCCATTTCATTGGGATCTTCCGGAAGGAAGAATCCGGTGAACCCTGGTGTGGTGGGCGGCATCGAGCGACTGATGAAAGCACAGGTCACATTCATCATCACTCGTTTTCGTAGATGCGGTTCGGTGGGCTCGGCGGGGGCTTGTTCCGACAGACCCAGCAAGTGTTCTGCGAAAGCTGCCGTGTTGCTCAGTCCGTCGAGGATTGATTCGAAACCGACGTTGGAGTTGATCCATAGAATGCCATCGGTCGTTCTCCGCGAGTCATACAGCGTCCCGACGCCGGTGCCAAAGTTCATGCCATAGTTGGTGGCGGAGTAAGCCTGTGTTGGGCCGCTCCCTGAGAGCGTGGTGACGAAGTATGTCCGATCATGGTCTTCGCTGGGGCAGGTCAGCATCGGCATTGCCGTCTTGGCCGCGGTGTCGTGTGGCGTGACGAGTTGCCCTGGGCAGCAACCCACGTGCAGCGGACGGTCAAAGTGAATCATGTCGAGCATGTTGCCTTGCTCGTAAAACGGAGCCATCTGAGCGAAGACCGAAAAGTTTCCCGCGGTGCTGGTTCCATTCGTGTAGTTGGCGGGGATTTTTCGGTGGGTGCTTTCGTAGTTGTGCATCGCGAGCGTGATCTGTTTCAGGTTGTTGCTGCACTGCATGCGACGAGCGGCCTCGCGAGCGGACTGGATCGCAGGAAGCAGCAGCCCAACCAGGACGCCGATGATGGCGATCACAACCAGCAATTCCACCAAAGTGAAACCGCGTTGCGGTGAATTGTGTCGAGAGATGTTCATGGGAGATGAATGATTTCGTATTGGGGTGAGTCGTTGTTGGGTGGATGGATCGGTGCGCGTACCTTCCCCGTGGAACCAACTGAGCCGTTTTGAAGCTCAGTTCATTCGAAAGTGGGGCGGCGTTCGAAGGTCATTTCGAATCGGTGCAATCCGACGTCGAGTCAGTCGTCCTCGGCAGTGCGAGGACGCTCCCGCGTCAGGGACGAAGACAACACTGGTGTGAGGAGCGAGCCTTCAACCACCAACGCGGCAGCGGTGATTTCTGCGCCAGTCCAATCGCTTGTTCAGCGACAGCACTGTGAGCGCAGCAACGAACCGGATTGCAATGCGAACAGGATTCACGCGCCCGAACGTTCCGGTGGAACGATTGGTCGCGCAAGATCGCTGGTTAGGGAACCGGCGGTTCGGGACAGAGGCTCACCACCGACGCTTGTTCGTCATACAGACTCAAGCGGAACAGCAGTGGCGGAGGAGAAAGGTTCAGTTCGAAGGCTTGAAAGTCCACAACGACGCTGGAGAACAGACTCCAGACCATCTCAATGCCGTGGCATTTCGCAGCGTCTTGCAAGCGAACCAAACGAATTGAATTGGAGGCGGATGAGGAGGCAGGTTCATCGCAACTCGTACCGCCGCAGCAGGACGCCGTTTTGGGGTTGGCTGACGAGCAAGTGGACGCGTCAGCGGATTGGCTGGATGTGGATTGGCAAGTCGCGGAACGCTGACGCATCATCGCGGCGAATCCTGGGGGCGGACCCGGTGAATCGGGGCCGCAGCAACCACCGGCGACACAGCTTGATGCCGTGTCTTGCGTGGGGGCGTCCGCGATTTGGTGGAGCATTTCATCCACGCGAGCGACCAAGAAGGCGGGCGGCGTGACGTTGTTTTCGGCCGCCCATTGCAGTTTCTCTAGGTCACTGTGGCAGCAGCATTTGTCCCAGCAGTATTCAGCGGAGGAGCAACTGCACGGGCAAGATTCGCAGGGGAATCGGCCCTCTTTTTCGGGCCGACGTGCGGTGAGGGGCAGTCCGACCATGCCACATCCCAGCACCAACAGCAGCGTCAAGCTGACGCCGCGTCGTAGCAGGGAAGATCGGAACTGTCGAAAGAAAACAAAACGGGTCGATGCCTGACTGCGTGCCAAATCTGGCTCGCTCCTCACGATGAGAATGGTAAACAAGCCCTGCCTTTGGGGCAATCACCAACGTCCAGAATCCAATGCGGCGACCTGCCGCACGATGGCATTGCCAAACGATATTTCACGACGACCGAGTTGGCCGATTTACGCCGGCCCCGTCCGGGGCGTTTTGAACATCGCGTTTGTATCCATGTTCCTCGGGGCTTCCACCCCGAGCTAAGAAAGTCGGCCCCGTCCGGGGCGGATTCGTGGTATGACTCCGGAGGAGTCCGCGTCAGTAGCTCGGGGTGGCAGCCCCGAGAATCGTTGGCGACCCATAGGACCATCGCCCCGGACGGGGCCGGCGTGGGATGGGCGACACGTTTCCGTTCATTCGAACACGTAACGAGGATCGAACTGGATGCCGTGTTTGCGCAGCAGCGCCGTGAACTCTTCCTTGAAGGTCAACTTCTTGTGATGTTCCTTTTGATTCGCAATGTATGTCTTGACAGATTCAACGGAGGATTCGCTGACTGAGAACGCTCCGTACTTCGTCTGCCACTGAAAGGTTTTCCGTTTCGGGAAATGTTCGTGCACCCAAACGCTTGAATTGGATTTTAGATCACGCACACAATCGGAAATCGATTGCGATGGATGCATGCTGACCAACAAATGGATGTGGTCTTCGACCCCGCCTGCGGCCAAGAGGGAATGTTTGCGTTTGCGAAGAATGCCACCGATGTAGGCGTAGATGTCTTCTTGGAATGCTTCGGCGATCGATGGTTTTCGATCCTTGGTGCTCCAGATCAAATGGACACGCAAATTGGTGTACGCCATCGGAGATCACCTCGGGTGAATGTGTTGGAAAGAGCATTCAAGTGTAGCGATACGCCGGCCCCGACCGGGGCGTTTTGAACATCACGTTTGTGTTCATGGTTCTCGGGGCTTCCACCCCGAGCTAAGGAAGTCGGCCCCGTCCGGGGCGTTTTCGTGGTTGGCTCCGGAGGAGTCCGCGTCAGTAGCTCGGGGTGTCAGCCCCGAGAATCGTTGGCGGCCCATAAGACCATCGCCCCGGACGGGGCCGTCGTTGCTTTGCATGTTGTGACTCTGGTCAATCACGCGAATGACAACCGGCGGCTTGGGACGTCTTCTTTTTCGGTTGATGGGGCCACCGGTTCGATCTTCGAATCGCCAAACCAATTCGCGTCGCCGCTTTCGAACAACACCTCACCTTCGGCGGTTGGGTCGGCTTCGCACTTCCATGCGTGATACAGCAGCGAGGCGGCGGTTTTGTTGTTGAAGTCCTTCTTTCCGGCGGGCGGAATCACCAAGTACAAACCTTGCCGAGCTCGTGTCATGGCGACGTAGAGCAAGCACATGGCTTCCGTCAAACGGGAAGCAACGGAGCCGCCAAACACGGCTTGCCAGCGTCTGGGAAGGAAGTGCCATTGGGCCTCGCCGACGGACCGACTGAGCCCGCGTGCGGGTTGGCCAATCTCGGGGATGTCGGCCAGGCATTGTGGTGATGGTCCCAGCAACGCTTTGTGGATCTCAGGCAAGAAGACGGCGTCAAATTCCAACCCTTTGGATTGGTGAACCGTCATCACTCGAACGACCGCCGCACGCGGACGCTGGACACGCTTTTCGTGAACCAGTTCGACGAAGTCACGCAGGCGACTGTCCGCGGTGTGTTGGTA
>NZ_ANMO01000180.1 GCF_000338295.1 Rhodopirellula europaea 6C | reverse complement strand
CAATTGTGAAACTGAGAAACCGTCAAGCAATCCATCGTCGACTGCCAACCGTGGTCCATTGGCTGATCGGCATAACGATTGAGTTCACCCGCTTAGCAACGAAAAAATTTTCCCTTGCCAACCGGCGTGACGCTAAACGGGTGCAACGACTTGGTTGTACTGTGCCGCCGGGGCCCGTGCTACGTCGAGCCGCTGTCGTCTTAGTGTTTTATCGGTGACGCGGTCGCTCAGCAAGGCAATCGCCACGCTTTGGAGTGCACTCAAGCCGAGCTGAAACTGCACCTTCGGTATCGTCGGTGGAAGAATCGGTCGTGTCAAAGAACGCATCATGCGATCTGTCAAAGGGTTCGTGTGACAAACGCGGAGCTCGGTGGAGAGCGTCCCGGATGGAATGAATGGTGGCTGACCAGCAGCGCCCCACATTCAGGACAGCGACAAGCTTGATCCATGCCAGCGGCGTCACAGACTTCCTGCCATGTCTTCGGTTCCTCGGAACCTGGATCGTAGCAGCCGCCGAGTGCCTGATGCGCTTGCACAAGCCCCGAGTGCTGGTTCCCACTGTAGAGCCCAAAGCCGCGCACGCATTGGTAGCGACGCGGCGGAACATGTTCCAGCCAACGCAGCAAGAAAGTGTCGGTTGGCAGGCGAGTCACGGCTTGTCGCTTTCCATCGCCCCCTTCGAGTTCACTGAGGCGGTATCGAAACACAACTTGCCCATCACGTTCCTCGAGCAACCGTGAGTTCCCGATCGGACCGCCACGCAAGTAGCGGGCAAGATAGGTCACGACACTGGCGCCACCTGCATAGGCATCAAAGACTTTGACGTTCCAAGGGTCACTCAATTTGTAGAGCAACGCATAGAACTGGTTGCGTGTCCAACCCGGTGGCAATTGGATCTTGCCAGCGACCACCATCTCTCGCAGCAACGCCTTGAACTTGCCACGGAACTTGGTCATCACAACCTTGCGGGGCAACAGGCACTTCTTCTTGGCAGCGACCCACGTTCCGTCTTCAGTCAGTCCGCCGGCAGAAACCAAGACATGCAGATGCACGTGCACGTCCAGCTTCTGGTTCCAAGTGTGCAAGGCGGCCAGGATCCCAGGACGTGCGCCCAGATAGTCTTGGGATCCGAGCAGTTGCATCAGTGTCTGCGATGCCGCCTGGAAGAGAACGTCAGCAAAGGCTCGCTTGTTGTATCGCCACAGTGGGTTGAGCGAGTGCGGGATGGTGAAGATGAGGTGGTGATGGGGGACCGGCAACAATCGATTTCGCCAGCCATCGAGCCACTTCTCGCGAGGCAGCCATCCGCACTTCGGGCAGCACCGATGCGAGCATGAGTTGTAAGCGACTTGGTGGAAGTGGCCATGCGGGCAACTGTTGACATGGCCTCCCAACTCTCGCGTGCGACAATGCATGATGGCCCACGCGGCTCGGTGCATGTCACCGCTGAGCCCATATGACTTCGCAAGCCTGGGGTAGTGCTTGCGCATCAACTGTTGCAAGTCGAGCGACAAGGTCACTGCCTATAAGAAACGTGACGCTTCAAGGAAGTGCTCCAGAGGCCAGTACAACGTTGCGGATCACCCGGTCGGCGCGAGCACTCCTCCATTGTCAAAACGCCCGACTCGCCGACTCGGGTGCATCCGATGGTTCGCCTCTTTGTACAGCATGGAGCTCATATCCGATTCCGTAGAGAGCGCCAACAAATGCAAATACGGACACGCTAGCGACAGCAAAGAGTGCAGTGGTTTGATACGCGACACGATCTCGTACGTAGTCCACAGACATGTCAGGGAAATAGTCGTAATCCGAAAAATATGAACTGGCAAACGAGGTTACGAGTAGAAGAGTTGCGATCGAACTAATTGCAGCGATCTTTAGAAAACGTCCGTAGCGAAACAATCGTAGTGCCATCATCACTCCAATCGACGTGCTACAGCACATCGCCAACGGCGCAACTCCCTGCCTCCGAAAAATGCCCTGAGATGGATATCTTTGGCCTACATGCTCTCGGTATACCGACATCACCAATGAAACGCATACCGCACAGCA
>NZ_ANMO01000179.1 GCF_000338295.1 Rhodopirellula europaea 6C | reverse complement strand
GGACGTCCGGAGCAGGGCTCGATCCCCAACATGTAACCGACTGAGGCCTCTCAGTCGGTCACTGCATGCGCATCTGCCCCGCATCAATCTTTGTATCTCGGCCGTCGGATGGCATCAGTTGGTAACATGGTGGGTGGTTGGGGGTTAAATTGAGTGGATGTCGAACGTTCGTCGCAAGTTTGGGTTCTTTGATCCGAAGCAGGAGTACTCCGTCACATACGGTGTTCTTCCCCATTGGGAACAGCCGGGGGCGACGTACTTCATCACCTACCGCACTCGCGATTCGATCCCGCAAGCCGCGTTCGATTTGTGGCAGCGACAGCGAGCCGATGCACTCCGGCGGTTGGGGATTGATCCAGAAGCTTCCGATTGGACTGCGGCATTCGGTCGTTTGGACTGGGGAGTCCGACGCCAGTTCGCTCGACAATTTGCAACGATCCTGGAAGCCAGTCTCGATGAATTGCACGGGGCGTGCCCGCTGCGAGACCCCGACGTTTCCAACGTCGTCGCTGAGAACCTTCTGCATTTCGATGGACCGCGATACAGCCTGGGTGGCTTCGTTGTGATGCCGAATCATGTTCACGTTTTGGTGTGCTTTGATCGCAACGTGACATTGAAGGACCAGTGTCGAAATTGGAAACACTACCAGTCGCTACGGATCAACGAGTTGCTCGGGCACAAAGGCCGGTTGTGGCAACCTGAAAGCTTCGATCATCTCGTGCGGGACGGGGACCACTTCCAGAAATTCCGTAAGTACATTCAGAACAACCCTGTGAAAGCCGGGCTGAAAGAAAGCGAGTTCAGGCTGTATCTCCCAGACCTCCAAGACGCCCACTTCGTAACCGACTGAGGCTCTCAGTCGGAAAGCCACCCTCGTTTTCGCGGTTGTTTTTCAGTGCTCGGCCGACTGAGAGGCCTCAGTCGGCTACATGTGGTGGGGACTTGGTTTCGTTCGGTTGGGAATTCGTCAGCATGCGCCGGCGTGGAATGCGTGCGGCATTGTCCTGAAACGTAACCGACTGAGGCCTCTCAGTCGGTTGGACATGGTTGCTGACCGAGGGGCCTCGGTCA
>NZ_ANMO01000178.1 GCF_000338295.1 Rhodopirellula europaea 6C | reverse complement strand
GGGGCACGGAAGGTTGATCGTCCATTGCCAAAAAAGCTGCAAGCCGTGCTCCGGTGCATGTCATTGTTCCCCAATTTCCGTGAGCAACCAACCAGCTTCGGTAAATATACCGTTTGGACTGGCAGCACGTTCGGGATCAGCCCCTGACCAACGACGCACATCGGCGAGAAACTCGCGACATGCCTCGGAGTCGGCATAGTGGATGGCCAATTCACGGTCGATTCTAGCGAGCATGCGAAACGCAACTGAACGAGCGGTGTGCTTGCCGGTCGGGTCGCGTCGTGCGTCGGTTAGCACAAAGTCGACTAGCATTTCAACGGTCGCGGAGGGTGGTGCGCCAAGGTCAGCGAGCCCCCAAATTCCGCCGATTGCACGCTCGATGTTTTGGTGCGACGCAAGCCGTGCGATCCAACCAAAAACGCGTTTGTGCAGGTCGATCTCGCCATCATAGCCTATTGCTTGAACAATCCGCCCAGATGCGCGTGCAGCGTAGAACGTGATCCAGTGTTTGTGGGTCGATAGATCGGCATCGAGATCGATCCCGTCGCAGATGTCGAGAAGGCGAGGGAGGTGAACGCTCGCTTCCGGCCCGGCGTTCATGAGTTGAACGGCAGCCCACCACTGTGATCGACGGTCATCCGACGCAAGGCGTGATGCAAACAGTTCAGTGTCCATGATCAATTCGGGGAACGGTACACATCACCGAGGACGCGCGAAAGACTCAGCCATTGCCAAACCGCACAGCTCGCGTCCTTCGGTGCATGTGGTGGTTCCCCGTCTTCGCGGTGTGACGTTAGTTGAAAAATGGAGCGATGACTTCATGACAATCACCAATACGTGCATGGCCAAAATACTGGCGCACAGTCCCGAAGCGAGGCAGTGGCCAAGCCGCAGCCATCTCCGGATTCGACTCAGGTGGATAGAGAGAAGGTCGCTCTCCACCCAGCCGTATGTAGTGCGAGCCAACACAGTCGTGGAAGTCAAACGTGCCGGAGTGGTAAGTATAGAACATGAGCCACAAGTTGTGAAATTGGCTTGCCGTATCGGTCACTCTACCAATTCCGCCCCGCCGTTCTTCGTTCCAATCGAAATACTCAAGAACCGTAAAGTGAAATTGAGGCGGAACGTCAAAGGACGTCCAGTCGCCATCGTCACTTTCAAACCGTGACCAGCCCCAGCCGTAGTAAGGCCGCGCGATCAGTTGATGACCAACATGCTCCAAGACCGTATCGGCGAGATTGGATGGTAGAGCCATGTCCTGTCGTTCAAGCAAATCAATCGGCGAACGGCGGGCATCACCGGGCGGGGAGAGTAAAGTTGTCCATTTCAAATTCGGCCGCAAGCCCCGCTCAGTGTGAATGCCATGGTTATCCGCCATCTTTCACTGCAGGCAATACGTCCGTTGCATTGAAGCACTCGGAGACGAATTTCGCAAGCTCCGGTTTCAGTGATCCATCGGCAGTGTAGAGGTCGTAGTATTGGGGCGTGCCGAGTCCCGATGCGGTCAGCTCTGCCTCGAAATCGGAAAGGGTAGTGATATCGATTCTACGCAGCGTTTCGTTTCCAAGCCAATGTAGCGTTGCATCGTCAATGTGCCTCAAGTTCCCGATTGGTCCGTAGGTGCGTGCGAAAAGCTCTCGGTTTCGGAATAGGTCGACAAAGACAACAAACAACATGTCGGGAACGCGATTGATGTAACCCTGTGGATGATCGCTGAACTGGTGCAAACGGCTAACGTCCGCGAGTGTTCCGGCGAGACGGGCGTGATCCGCAAGACGCTCCTCATAAGAAGGAACACGGTGGGTGTAGCGATCAACCGACCATCCGATTGCAAGCGCGATACAGGCGGTGATCAGGAGAAGCGTTGACAGTCGAAATCGCATTGCTTCAGTCGGATAACGTCAGACATCACGGGGGACGGACGAAAAACTAACCACTTCAGAAACCGCGCAAGCCGTCCTCCCGTGCATGTCATGGTTCCCCGCTATCCTGGGTCGTTTCCGACGAATCGAGCGTGTTGCGAACCCAGGTCGCGTATCGTCGAATATAGCCCCGTTCAGAGCCAGATGCCAACGCCGCGGCATCAGCCATTCCATCCGGAGCAAGCCGGATCGCCATCGAGAGTTGGTCTTTAAATTGCTCGGAAAACCGCCCATCGGTGAGTCGGTTGATGATCGCATCGACCATTCGGCGGCACTGATCAGGAGATGGCGGGTGGTTCTTGAAGTAACGGCAGAGTTTTGCACGAGCCCGATTGTGCCACATCCCGAAGCTCTCGGCGGACACGAACGCAGTCGCGCGAGCTATCGCGTCCTGGTCACCAGCCTTCACGTCGTTAATCAGTGTGTGAAGCTCCGATTTGGTGAGCGATCGAATCCAAATCGCAGCGAATGAAGGTCGCATTGTCGATTCGTTTCATCCAAGAAGCTTCAGTCGGGGAACGGCGGACATCACGGGGGACGGACAAAAGACTTTCCACTTCAGAAACCGCGCAAGCCGTCCTCCCGTGCATGTCATGGTTCGCCGCAATCGAGAGCCCGATCGTGTTAGTCGCATTGATTCTCGACACCGATGGTACGGCAACGACTGCAATAAGTCACTATCAGCTGCGGATTGAAGTCGCCAAACAGATTCATGGACGGTGATTTGTCGTAGAGCATGAGCGGAAGAGTCGCAGTGCCGAAAAGTCCACGGTGACAATTATTGTCGAGCGACGGGCATCCGAACGAAGCGTTCTGCCCGAACGGTTCACCCCATTCCAGGCGAAGCATTTTCGCTTTTGGGGTGTTTTCCGACCAAGGGACAATCATATAGTCGCTCCAATCATCGCCCCATCGCTTGTCAGCGATCTCAATGGCACGCCGCATCTCAGCGCGAGACAACCCGTCGAGCGAGAAGACACCAGCCCAGGCCATCGCATCTTCTGCTTTTCTCGGGTTGAATGGCACCCTGCTGCCGACAAGCGGTTGGTTGGCGGCCAATCTGGATTCCGAGTAGTCATGAGTTTCCCCGGAACCAGGTATCACAACTGTGGTATCTGCGGTAATGCGATATGCGAAGTGCTCAAAGTCTGGGTCTCGCATCCGATAGATGATCGGAAGCACTGCGGGCAAACCCTTCGTCCGCGGGAAGACGGTTTCAGTGTTGATCGTGAAGACCAAGTCGTAAGGCGAGTCGTGTACTTGGCGTTGCTCAGGATCAGAGTAGAACTCACCAATGATGATGTCACCATCGAAGTCCACCGATGCCTTTGTGATTCGCTTTCTTTTATGATCAAACAGAGCAAGCGTCATATGATTTCAGTCGGCGAACGGCGGACATCACCGAGGACGCGCGAAAGACTCTGCCATTGCCAAACCACTCGGCTCGCGTCCTTCGGTGCATGTCATTGTTCTGCTTTCTTGCGTTTGCGAGCGGCGGAGATCTCCGCGTTCACAGGCGAGTCACCGTTCACGACGAATCGCTCATCCCGCTGCAGATAGTGTAACAGCTCATCATCCGAGAACGCTACGTAATGATGCAGCCAAAGTTCGGTGTGGAAATCAAACAGTGTTCGAGGTTTGCGTTTTGGGCGGAGGAATGCGTAGCAATCATCCGTGACGCCACGATCGAGCCGTACGATACTTGGCGGTTCGCTCCAGTCGAAATCCGCTTCCGTTTTTCCGAGTGCGAACAACGCGTCAAGAATGTGATGCGAAAACATCCCCACGCCGGGGTGATCCCGTTCCAATGTCGCCCCAAAATTGATTGCGTCGTTGTAGTCGCCGTTTAGCACAAATGCCTGAAGTAGACGCTCAGCGGCATATAGATCGTCCGGGGAACGCTTCACTTCTTCCCTGCAGTATGCCACTAGGCCAGCGTAATCATGCAGGTCGTGAAAATGGCAATGATCTTCCCAGGATTCGAAGTCGTGCATCTCTCTAATAGCAGAACGCTCAGCGTCACCTGGCGGTGGCGGTCAGTGTGATTGGAAAGCGAGGTTGGTCTCCACCACCGCTCAGTGTGCACGCAATTGTTATTCGTTCACACGCGGTTCGTGCGGGGGCGAGCGCACCGCGATCCTGTGAGACGTCGAAACAATTGCGTCGTTCAAAACACATCGTATCAAGTTCGTGACGTTCACGCGGCAAGTTGCGTGGGCGTTCGAACGGCAACGTCGAGCACAATTCGAACCGGCATGCGAGCATGGGATGGACCCTGCTCGGGACCTGAATCGAATGCTGAACGAGCATGGTGTCTAGCAACACATGTCGTGCTGAGTCACGCTCCGATGCGTGCATGAGTCATTCGAATAACGTCGGCCGTCACCGGGCACGGCCAATGTGGTTTCCATGTGTATTGGCGCCATGCCGTGCTCCGGTGCACGGCATGGTTCGTCGTGTCTATTTGGGCAGCGTGGCACGGAGATCGAAGGAATCTCCCGCACCCGTCGAGTTTATGTTCCAAAGCAGGGCCGAGCAACCTTTGACCGCGCATCTTAGAACATAGCAATCTGACCGCGCATCTTCGAGCATTGCCCGTCCGCGCTCCGCCGAGCACGCTCCGTCTGCGCATCTTCGAGAATTGTGATCGCCCGCGCAACTTCGGGCGAGGGAATTGACCGCGCATCGTTGAGCATTGAAAGGGACAGCGCAACACCGCGCGCCGACACGACGAACGTTACGGTTCAGCGGGCGGCGGCGAGCGACTTAGCCACTGCGAAACCGGCCACCACCGCCGCTCCGTTGCAACCGATGGTTCCCCGCATCTACGGTCCCTCATCGAGCCAAAAGCGTCGAGTTGAGCCAGATTCATTAGATTGCCAGCAGATACCAGCGTCAACATCAAGGCAAGTCAACCAGCCGCGTCCGCATGCCCAAGTGTCAATACATATTGCGTGTCCAACGGACAGCGGAACACCATCGCGTTGCGGTGTGTGACCGCAAACCATTGTCAACCCAGATTCATGCGGAGTGGGATTGCCGAATGATTCCCAATAAAGCATGAAGTCCGGCTGTTCATCAATCGGAATCTCAGCGTACGCATTTGCGTGAACAAAGAAGTGCGTTTTCGTGCAATAGTGTGATCGCAGCGACTTGTTGAGGAAGTGCCAGTGGGCGTCGGGGATATTGTCGAGCTGATCCGTCCCGTATGCAGCAAGAACAGCGTCTCCGCCGCATGATAGCCATTCGTCGAGATGGCGTTCGGATTGCCGAGCCGCAAGCATCATCAACTCGTGGTTGCCTCGGAGCGGGATCAGTCCACCGCTTGAGTGTCGATCGATAAGCCATTCAATCACGCGTTGTGAATCAGGGCCACGGTCCACATAATCGCCAAGCGTGATGATTCTGTCGTCAGATTCAAACGCCGCGAAGGATGCCAACGCGTCAAGCGAGCGGTAGCAGCCATGAATGTCACCAACGGCTAGCGTTCGCACTACGTTCGAGTCTCCAGTAGATGTTCAGCCGGGGAACGGAACGGATCACGCGGTCGCCGCGAGCGATCCTCCACTTCAAAAACCACGACTCGGCGACTCGTCGTGCATCCGATTGTTACCCACCTTTTCGATAGGATTCGAAGAATGTCTTGGCGTCGTTGTTTCCGTACTTTCGAGCAAGATCTATAGCGGTCTCCCCAGTACTTGTCTTCGCGTCCACTCGCACTCCCTTCTCGATTAGCACCTTGATTACATCAATCGTGCAGTTTTGAACGGCCCAGTGCAGCAGTGTGTATCCTTCGCTGTCTGTTTCGTTGATGTCCGCACCATTTCGCAGCTCTTCCAGTAAACCGTCAACTCCGCCCATCATTGTGTTCCACACAAGTGGTGAAACAGACTGTGTCTCATACTCGTTTCCCTGTTCTTTCTTGTTTTTCTCGTTAGGCGTTTCTTCGTAGTGCATCGATCTGTCCTGATTGATGGCCATTCTCATCAGTCGGGTAACGGTTGCGTTGACCGGGCCGCCGCCAACCCAGTCAACCATGTCAAAACGCGTTATCGGCGGCTCCGCGTCCAACGCTTGGTTCGTCGTGCTATTCAGGGCGCAAGTTCAAGCTGTTTGATCGGTGTTAGGAAGTGCCGAAGCCGCCGCCCATCTAATCCTGTTTTCCTTTCAGCAAGATCCACGACGCGAGTTGTTACCTTGGCGGATTCGGAGGTTGCAGATGCAATTGCAATAATCCGATTTCCCTGCACCTGCAATTCAAACCATTTGCGTTGGTCCCCCAGGGACTGCTTCAGTAAATTCCGTAAGGATAGAATCTCTTGGTGTTGGTCGTCGAGGATCTTATTCCTCTTTGCGGACAACCGATTCCAGGCTGTCTCAGCGAGCTTTAATTCGTTCTGGTGCTCGATGGATTGTTGTTCGACCTCGGCGATTCGCTTGTTGAGAGATTGAACGTGGGCCGCGTGTCGTCGGGAAGTCACGATTAACGCCACGACCAACGCTATCGTGGTTGTAAACCACAGCATGTCGCGAATGGAAAGTTTCATTGTTCAGGTCTTCATGCGTACACGTGAAAAATTGACGAAGTACGATGTATCGACGAACGTCACCAATCACCCGGCGGCGACGAGAGATTGTCCATTTGAAAACGCCCGACTTCGCCGCTCGGGTGCATTGGATTGTTCTGCCTTCTGTGGTCGCATCAGCCAGAAACAGCCATCCGCATCAACTCGTCGTCATCGAGACGTCGCGTCGGCTGAGCATGTATCTCGCGACGAATCGAAGCCGGAACACCGATGGCGACAGAGCCGATATCGTAGGTGATTGGAAACACGTCCGCGATGCCGAGGCCGAAGAAAGCAGCGCATTCGTTTGGGCCGTGAGTGTCGATGTTGAAGTCATGATACCGGGCCAAATGGAACAGTTTGCCGTCATCACGGTACAAGGTTAGTGCAACGAAGTGCTCCGTTTGCGTGTGATCGTTAAGGTCGATGTTGCCCAGGATGCCATCAACGGAGTCACCATTTGCAAATTGCAGTGTCGTCCCAACCACGCGGTTGCCAAGGTCGGAAACCGGTATGGCATTCACCGGTCGGATGACAGTTTCGTCGCCGAATTTGGATTCAACGTCATTGCAGAATTCCCACACGGGGTGGTTGCGAATGTCGTCAGGTGTCAAATCAGCAAACGGTTTCATGCATCATCCATGGCAGAACGGTAGCGATATGCGGGCGGCGGCGAACGGACCTACTTCTGCCAAAACAGCGACTACCGCCGCTCCGTATCATCGCATGGTTCTGCGGTATTGTGTTTGGTCGATGACGTTGATACTCGGCAACTGTGTTTCAAAAAATGAAACAACTGAACTGTCGAAATCGTGCCCAAAATCGTCCGTGATAACAAGCGTGTCAAGTTGTTTCATGTCACGGATTATGGGCAAGCACTCCGGCGGACGTATGACTGGCCCCAGGCGCAAGACCCTTACGTCTGGAAGTTGCGAGATATCCGCAAGGTCATTCGCGTCCACGGATCCGAGTGTGATATCGACTTCGGTGATACCGTAGAGGGCAGGAAGGAAAACGTCTGGCAGTAAATCAGCAATGGATTCAGGAAGCAAGAGCGGCCCCTCGTAGATGTCCGAATTGCTCACACGCAAAAGGTTTCGTCCGTTGGCGTCGAGGACCGATTGTTCTGATTTGCGATTGGATTCACCAGCCACGATCAAATGTCGTGTGTACGCGCATCCGGCAGCGACACAGACCGTCATAAGTAGTGCCGATCGAATGCTTAGCGTTTTGAAGCTGCGTTTTGATTTCATTCGCAGAACGTTACCGATCACCCGGTCGCCGCGAGAGATCTTCCATTGTCAAAACGCCCGACTCGGCGACTCGGGTGCATCGGATGGTTCGCCACGAAATTGACTTGCCCAGGTTGCCGGGAAAACGCTACGCAGTTGCTGCGTCCCACATCTCCTGGCACTGTTGCCATCCCTGAAGCATCACGTCTAAGAATTCTACAAGCAATACGGTCGAGAAAGAACGTTGAAGTTCCGCCTCGAATTCGGGGGACGTCAATGCGTCACCCATTGCGGTACCGATCCCGGTAATGATCTGTATCACAAACCAGACTAAAAAAGCACCAAAGGCAATCAGCGATGGAACTGCAATGATGAGGGCAAACAGGGCAGTCGTCCGCAGTCGCGAATTTCCACGATTCCTCAAGTCAGTTTCGGCACAATGCGTTGCGTAGGGGTTCAAACCACAGTCTTGATTGGCGAACGGTACCCGTCACCAGGCCGGGAAAGTTGATTGTCCATTTGTGAAAACGCGCAAGCCCGGCTCCGGTGCACGGGATGGTTCCCCGCTTCCGCAACCCGTACGAGTCGCAGGTCAGTTCTCAGCCAGCCATCTGCATTGCACACGCCCGGCCGATGGACGCCGATGCAAATCCAGATGGAATCGCGTCTAGCAGTATAGCAATAGCGATCAACCGTGTGACAATTGACCCGCGCGACCGAACAAGAGTCACGCCGAGCCACAAGTGAAGAATTGGGAGGACGAGGACGCCGACCGTTGCGAACATGCATACGGGTCCGATTAACCCATACGGGATTGAGGCGGCATTTCGGTTGGCATCTGATGCGTATTGATACGCAGGGACCACGCACGCCAGCACGAATGCCACAAACGCACACAGCCACAATAAGTCAGCGATACAGATTGGGCGTCGCTCTTCGTTCACGAGGAAGGCTTCAGTCGGGGAACGTCTGCCGTAACCGGGCACGAACGGAAGACTTTAATTTCAGTTGCCGCGTGAATGAGTGCTCCGGTTCACGGCTTTGTTATCCTGCGTTTTCGAGCAACAGTCATTTTAGTGACGTGACATAGTCGGAAACAGATCCATCCCACCCGCATTTTTCGCATGAGACGCCGACAATACTGTGGTCGCAATTGTCGTAGCCATACAGATAGTGCTCGCATTCAGGGCAAAGTCCATCCATATTTGAAGCAGGCGGGAAGAAGTTCGATCCGCATTCATCGCATGTTTTCGTTGCCGATTCATGAATTGGAGGATCCTCAATTTGTGGACGGTCGCCCATTCCATTGAACTTAATGGTTTGGGCCGCGTGCTCAGACTCTTCGGAGACGCGTTGGATCTGAAGCACACCACCGAAAGAGCTGGGCATTTCTAGCACGAACAGGTCATGGCGTCTAATCTTCAGTTCGGCTTTCGGGATCAATGTTCCGTACCACAACGAAGCCATGTCAGGCTGCTTGGTCGATCGTTCGCGGAATCGCATATCCACTGTCACGTCTTCAGCTACGACCTCGCCGGTGTCGAGTTTCAACGTGCAATGGTAAATCAACATCATTTAGCAGGATAACGTCGGACATCACGGGGCACGGAGTGTTCACTGTCCATTGCGAGAAACGCTGCAAGCCGTGCTCCCGTGCATGTCATTGTTCTGCTTCTTGTAGCTGGCAAACATCGGAGTTGAGTATAGCAACCACGCCGGCATCACGCAGTTCGCTGAGCCCTCCACCACAGCAACAGGACTCCAGACATGATCGCCAAGATGACGAGTGCGGGCACCGACCTTGCTACACGCTCCGGTGTGGTTAAGGCGGGCGGCAGATTTCCGCTCGCTCCACCCTTTGGGTCGCCCCATGTAATCACAAGGTCAACAACGCAGAAGAGCCCAACCACGAGGACGACGAACATCACGCAACCGATCACAATCGCCCCGATCCACGACATTGGTTGCGGCTCGGAAGCGTCGTCGACTTCCCGTTCTCGATTGCTCGGTGGTGTGTATGGGTTTTCGATTTGCGATCAATCGATAGCAGAACGTCACCGATCACCCGGTCGCCGCGAGCAATCATCCATTTTCAAAACGCCCGACTCGGCGACTCGGGTGCATCGGATTGTTCACTCTTCGCCGTATCGAGATCCCAACAGCATCCAGTGATTTTCGATCTTGGTTGCTGGAAATGTCAGCTCTAGCGAAATTGTCGCCTTGCCATCAACACCGCCCATGTTTGCGATTATCCAGTGGGTAGGTGGCCGGAGAAACTCGAGTTTGGATCCGTTGAATTCCCCTGGCAAAGGCGGATCGGGTTCATGTTCCGCAAATTCGCAAACCTGAATTTCCCTGAGTGCAAGTTTGTCATTGTGGACCAGCGATTTGATTTGCTGCTGAAATACTGCTGTTAGGTCTTCAGGCTGGCTTTCTGTGTAGAAAAGTCGTTGCAGTCTATCGGCCTCGCGTGATTCCAGCGCATTTCTCACTGACGCAACTAGGTCTTCCAGTTCAGGGTTCTGTCGATTGCCAGTGTCTTCCCGGTCTGGCAGAAGTTGGTTTTCGCTCGATAGTTTGTCGGACGCGGAATTGCATCCAGTTCCGACCAGAAGTGCAATCGCAGATAGGATAGCCAGGAGACTTCGCATTGAATGCCTAGGTAAGGTTCGTATTGGTGAGT
>NZ_ANMO01000177.1 GCF_000338295.1 Rhodopirellula europaea 6C | reverse complement strand
ACCGATCCTCAGCCAAACCTTCACCGGATCGACTGCCGCGATTTCGACCGGACTGGCGACGTTGGATGCATTGCAATCCACCAAATGCTTCGGTGCGGACGGCGGAAACATGAAACGCCATGCCTACTTTGCCGAGCAACTTCAAAAGCTGGCCGAGAAATACCCCGGTTCGATATCAGGTCCTTTTGGCGAAGGCATGATGATCGTGTTCACACCCGGCGAAGGCACACTCGATCACGCCAAGTTGCTGATGAACTTGATGTTCGAAGAAGGCTTGCTCGGATTCCTCTGCGGAGCCGAACCGGCGCGTTTACGTTTCTTGCCGCCACCGATGATCACCACCACCGAACACATCGACGCGGCGATCAAGTTGCTCGACCGATCCCTCGAAAAGTTCGTTTCGCACAAGTAAGAATCAAACCGTAGTGGATGAAACAATGAGTCCCTCCCTGATTCAACGGTCCGAATTCTTGGCGAATCCGGCTACGGAGATGGTGTTGCGGATTACGAACTTGGGCATCGCAGTGTGATCAGCGACAACTCGGGCCGACAACGAATTCGCAAGAGGTGAACTCCACTGAGTCCACGCGAGACATGCAGCGTTGTTGGCGATCGATAAAAATCTCCCGATGCCCAACGACTGCCGTGCCAACTGGGGCTCAAAATCGGACCGGCCAATGGCAACCGACCTTGGCCTCCATGCGTGTGACCAGCCAACATCAGATCCACCCCGTTCCGACGACACCAATCGAATTGATCGGGACTGTGGGAAAGACATAGTCGAAAGTTCACATTGCTCTCCGACATGACAGCATCATCCGGCCGAGTGAACCAAGGCCACTCATTCCCCAACAACAGACACTCGAGCGAACGCAGAGATACCGTTTCAACCTTCCCGCCAACGTCAATCCATCCGGCGTCGTTCATTCGATCCCGCACCACGTCTGGATCCGAAACACGCGTGTCGTGGTTGCCGAGCACAAAGTAGCAACCATCCTTCGCTTGCGCGGGCGAAAACAAATCATGCAACCAAGCAACACAAGGTTGCTTGTCGACAATGTCGCCCGTCAGTGCCATCAAGTCCGGCGACCACTGCGTGGCGATCGAAACCGCGTGAGCTGTGAAGTCAGGTGCGACTTGCCCAGTCAAATGAATGTCTGACAGATGAGCGATCTTGTATCCGTCCAGTTGCTCCGGCAAACCAACCACGGGCAACTCGATCTGTTCCACCGCCATTTCAAAGATCTGGTTCATTGGCAACCTCGCCGCCCACCGACACTTCCGAGTCCGCGCCAATGTCAGTCCGGTCTGTTTCGAAACGTCGTGAACGTCGACTTCGCGTTTGGCTGATACATGTTGGATCTTCCAAATCGGACGCCAAAGCAACCACAAGCAACCAAACAATGTTCCCAACACGAGGCAGAACGCGGCATAGGCCAGCAAACCGACCGGCAGGATTTCCAAGCTGGCTTCACCACGCAACCAACTTCCGATTGGCTGATAGAAGCTCCATCCCAATACGAAAGGTGTGATCCAGGTTTCCGCAAAAGCAATCTTTTCGATTCGTTTGATTGTCGCTCGCTTCCATCCCATCGAGTTCAATCGGTTGTAGAACGTCAGCCGCAATCCAAAGTGTGCAAGCAAAACTGCAGCCAGCAACAAGATGCGAAAAAACGGCTCCGCGAAAAAAGTATCCAAACGATTGGCCAGTGGTTGAAGAAAAGCGATCATGGGAGTTGCTTCGGCCGGATCTCTTTCCAGACTTCGCAATTCTCTGGACCAAGTTCATCCGACCAAGACGAAACTTCGCATTCAAATACCGCCAGCCCCGCGGTGGGAAAACCACACGAGTGCCCCAACAACTCGCTCGCCGCCGCACTGATCCCCGGATTGTGTCCCAAAACGAGCAAAGTTTCCGGAGTGCTACTCGCCGTTCCGTTTTCATCGGCCAGCCACAACTCGGTCGAACGGATCATTTGAAAGATCGCCGATGCGGATGCCAAATAAAGATCCAATGAAAAATGGGTTGGGACGGGCGATTCCCAACGCGAATTGAGAAATGCCGCCGTTTCGCAAGTCCGCTTGGAATCAGATGAGAGCAGGAAATCGGGTTGGCAACCGTTGTCCTGCATCCAACCAGCAATTCTCGGGGCATCACGACGTCCGCGGGAGTTCAGCGGTCGTTCGTGATCGGACAACCTGGCGTCGGCCCAATCACTTTTGGCGTGACGCATCAAAATCAATCGCATTTGGGTTGGATCAGCAGGAGGTGAGGGACAAAGCGGTTCGAATCAGCAAAAGAACATATAGTACGCAAAGGTTCCCATCCCAATTCTCGGACTTCACAACATGCGTGCATCTTCTCTTTTCTGCATCTCACCCCTCGATTTGGTTTCCCGCGCTCGATCGAATCTGCTTGTCCTCGGAATGGTCGCTGCCACGACTCCGCTCGCCACCGCAGATGACTGGTCCGGTTGGATGGGAGACCAACGCGATGGGGTCTATCGCGAATCGGGCGTCATCGAATCGATCCCGGATTCGGGTTTGAAACCAAAATGGAAAGCATCCATCGCCGGTGGCTACGCGGGCCCATCGGTCGCCGACGGCCGAGTGTTTGTCTTTGATTACGCTCGTCGCCAAGGCGAAGCCTTCAACGATCCCGGGAAACGAGCCGATCTCACCGGCGACGAACGTTTGATCGTGCTGGATTCAGAAACCGGCAAAGAATTGTGGCGTCACGAGTACGAACGTCCCTACAGCATTTCGTATCCGGCCGGCCCTCGATGCACTCCCACCATCGACGGCGATCGAGTCTATATCCTCGGAAGTGAGGGCGATTTGCGTTGCCTATCAGTCACTGATGGTGAACTGATCTGGAGCCGCAACTTTCCCAAAGACTTCTCGGCCGAAGTTCCAATCTGGGGTTTTTCTGCGCATCCGCTGATCGAAGGCGACCTGCTTTACACGATGGTCGGTGGCGACGGACAAGGCGTTGTCGCGTTTGACAAAATGACGGGCGAAGTTCGCTGGAAGCAACTCGATAGCAACGCAGGTTACTGTGCTCCATCGATTTTGAAGCAGGGCGATCAAAAGCAACTGCTCGTGTTTTCCCCAACCGGCATCCACGGTCTGGATTTGCTCAGCGGCGAACCGATCTGGAACGTTGAACTCAGCCCAATGTTCGACATGTCGATCGCGATCCCCGCCATTGAGGGCAATCGGGTTTACGCCAGTGGAATTCGTACCGAATCGGTGATGTTTGAACTCAACGAAAACGCAACCGCCGCCACCGAACTTTGGCGCGGCGAACGGGATCACTCGGTGTTTTCCAGCAACAGCCCAGCTGTCTTCATCGATGGCGTGGTCTACGGAACCGATTGCAACGTCGGCGAGTTGATTGCGTTTGATGCCAAAGATAGCGACCGTCTTTGGTCAACCTTCCAGGCCACCAAGCCGGATGAAAAACGATTTATCAAACACGGCACTGCTTTTTTGACTCGAATCGGTGATTCCAACCGCTTCTTTGTTTTCTCGGAAAACGGCGACCTGATGATCGCGACGCTTTCCAAAGATAGATTTGAAGAGCATGGGCGGTTCCACGCGATCGAACCCACCCAAGAAGCGTTTGGTAGGTCGGTGGTATGGACTCACCCTGCCTACGCAAATCAAACCGTCTTCATTCGAAACGACCAAGAAATCGTCGCCTACAGCCTGGTAAAACCAGAGTGAAGTTGCCGACTGCTTTCAATTCCAAGCTGGTTGGCAGAAACGATTAGGCATAGCCCCCGGCCCACGTGGGAATTGTGGTTGAAGCCAAATCAGCGAAGGCCGGCGAATAATCGTCAGCCTTCTTCGAAATGCCTCGGTGCCCACGCATCGGGGCATTCTCAATGGCTATCAACAATGATTTGGCCAACAAAAAGCCAAACAGCGGTGAATGCGATGCCCAATGCGGTGTGAATTGCGTCGACGTTCATATTTTGCCTCAGGCCAAAGGCGTGACCTCGCGTGAAACACGAGACCGCGCATGGAAAACGGATACAAGGCCGTTTCCATGGCCTGAATTAAGCAACCGCAATCGTGCGGGAGCAGACGAATTCGTTTCATCGACACACATTTGCAGTGCGTCTTCTTGAGTTATCGACACACCTCCGAAACAATTCGACGAAAAATCACCGTGCCCGCACAAATTGACTCAACCGAACACCCGCACCCAACGACACCTCGAGCAAACTGATGAAGTACTGGCTGATGAAGACGGAACCGACCACGTTCAGCATCGATGACCTGGTCGAACAACCCGACCAAATCACCTGCTGGGAAGGTGTCCGCAACTACCAAGCTCGCAATTTGCTTCGTGACGAGATTGAAGAAGGCGACCAAGTTCTTTTCTATCACTCGGCTTGCAAGACACCCGCCGTTGTCGGCTTGGCAACAGTCAGTCGTGGTGGCTATCCCGACCACCACGCCTTCGACAAAAAGAGCCACTATTTCGACCCCAAAAGCAATCCGGATTCACCGACTTGGTACATGGTCGATATCAAGCTCAACAAGAAGCTGGAACGCCCGGTCACCTTGGCCGAATTGCGAGAGGAAGCCACCAAAGCTCGCAGCCCCTTGGTCGACATGGTACTGCTTCAAAAAGGCAGTCGATTGTCGGTGCAGCCGGTCACCAAGAAGCAATTTGACCGAGTGGTCAAACTCTCCGAAAAGTAAATCGCAGCGATCTTGCCCCATCACATGCCCGCGGCGAAAGTGATCAGTCCGAGAATCCGATTCGTTCCCCCGATCCATTCCACTTTGGAGTGGGATGCTCGATCTCACCCTGCCGAACACGCTGTTTGTCTGACAACAATCGAAGATGCTCGCGTAGGAACAGCCGGGGAAGATTCTGGTCAGCTCGCCTCAAACGATAGGCGATTCGCCCTTTGCGGCGGACGTAATACATTCCGATCACTTCGCCGACAAACAGATCTCGCTCCATCCCGAGCCCCACGGTCTCGACCTCGTCACCGACATCCAGATCTTCGGCCTTGATCTGCAGCCACAACGCGGGTCGCAATCGAAACGTCCACTTTCCGTAGCGACAGTGATAGTAGGTGCCATCAAATGACTCTCGTCGCACCACCCGTTCGCCGGGCAAAAGCTTTGAAACGATGGCAATGTCGTCCGGATGAATCCAACCCTGGCCGTCTTCTGGCCAACGCGGATAGATCCCGTACTGTGGAAATTCGATCAAGACGTCGCTCTCGGGGCCGATGAAACAAGCCGGTTCGCTACAAATCGTAGAAGAACCGGAATTCAAACCTCGATTTTAACAAACCAGTCCACCGTTTCGTGCGTCAGACAGGTTGATCATCTGTTTGAGGACCAACGTCTCGCCGATCAAATCACCCAACTGCTCAGCCACGTTTTGTGGGGTTGGAGACTATCCGGCGGATTTGGTTCAATGTGAGCAAAGTCAGTCGCCTTTGAAGGGCGGCTCCCACCATTCTCCCCTTTAAAAGTTTGCCATGACTGTTCGTGCTTTCGTTTTGTCGCTGGTTGGAATTGCAACCTTCGGTTTGACTGCAGGCCCCGCCTCCTCGACTTCCGCGGCTGATCCGGCCAAAGGCGAGGTCACTCATAAAGTCTATTTCGATGTCTCGATCGGCGGAGAGCCAGCGGGACGAATCGTTTTCGGGTTGTTCGGCAAAGACGTTCCTAAAACCGCCGAGAACTTCCGCGCACTGTCGACGGGCGAAAAGGGCGAAGGAAAATTGGGTGTGCCTTTGGATTTCGAAGGCAGCGCATTTCACCGCGTGATTCCCGGATTTATGCTGCAAGGCGGCGACTTCACTGCCGGCAATGGAACCGGTGGCGAAAGCATCTATGGAGCGAAGTTTGCTGACGAAAACTTCAAATTCCAACACACGACCCCTGGTTTGCTGAGCATGGCGAACGCGGGTCGCAACACCAATGGTTCGCAATTCTTTATCACCGTTGCTCCAACTCCCTGGTTGGACGGAAAACACGTCGTTTTCGGACGAGTCCTCGAAGGAATGGACGTTGTCAAGAAAATCGAAGCTCAAGGCAGCCGATCCGGTCAGACACGTGAGTTGATCAAAATCACCGAAGCCGGCGAAATCAAAGAGTAAGCACCGACAAGTCTGAGCCAATCTCAAGCTGGCCTCTCAACTGACGCGTCGCGGATTTGGACCTGAACTCCAAATTCGCCACGCGTTTTTTTGTGTCGTCAGCCAACTCCGTTTCGCATCGTCGAATCGGCAAAGCACATTCGTACTTCACATTCGACGACACCGAACAAACAGCAGCGTGATAGACTGTGACCAAACAACAAATGCAGATTTCTCCAACCTGACCGAGCATCCATGGGATTCGGAAAACGTTTTCAAACGCTCTTCGAAATCGCCAGCCAGTGGCCGTGGCTTTTACTGGTGCTTGCCAGTTTGCCTCTGGTATTGGCTGCCTTTTGGCTCCGAATCTACCCAACCCGACGCTGGGTCGCGATGATCGGAATCAGCGTCGTACTCAGTGTCGCGGTCGTTTTCTTTCCCAGTTTGCTCGTCATCCTTGGGCTCTTTGATGGACTCGTCGTCGCGGTGACAGCGATCGACGGTTTGCTGCTCGTGATCAGCACACGAAAAATGCTCGGCGACGGACTGACGATCGAACGGACCGTTTCTCGCACAAGCTCACTGGGCGTTCCTCTGGACTGCTCGCTCACGCTGCGAAATCACACGCAACTACGAATGCGTGGCGATATTCGCGACGATGTTCCCGAATACTTCGTCTCCCAACCATCCCAGCACAAGCTCGATCTGCCTCCTGGACTGCAGCTGCAGTTGACTCGGAAACTAACGCCCCACCGGCGAGGCGCATTCAAACTGGACCGCGTCGATCTCAAGCTATTTAGCCCGCTGGGATTGTGGCAACGACATATCAATCGATCACTGCACAATCAATTGAATGTCTTTCCCGATATGAAGCAGTTGTCAGACTACGCGCTTTTGGCACGCACCGACCGATTAAGCCTGATCGGAGTGCGACGGACACGACGAATTGGACAAGACAGCGATTTCGAACGGTTGCGGGATTACACCCGAGATGACAACTATCGCCATATCGACTGGCGAAGCACCGCCCGACGCAACAAACTCACGGTCCGGCAATTCCAAAGCGATCAAAGCCAACGCCTGATCTTTCTTCTCGACTGCGGTCGAATGATGACCAACCAGCGAAATGGCTATTCCCTGCTGGATCATGCACTGAATTCAATTCTGATGATGTCTTACGTAGCACTTCATCAAGGCGATTCGGTCGGAATGATCTGTTTCAGTGATACGATTCATGCGTACCTACCGCCTCGTGGCGGGGCAAGCCAAATGAATCGTTTGCTACAGGCCGGATTCGACCAATTCCCGAGAATGGTCGAATCCAGATATGACCAAGCCTTCCTCTATCTGAATTCACATTGCAAACGTCGGTCACTCGTCACGCTCACCACCAACATTGTCGACGAAGTGAACGCGGAAGTCGTTTCGGACCATCTTTCAAACCTCACCGGGACTCACCTGCCATTGGCGGTGGTCCTACGAGATCGCGAAATGTTTGACGCGGCAGACTACCCAGCCGAAGTTCTCCAAACCGCAGATGGACAGATCAACACATCACCCCTCGACGAAACCAAAACTTATCGAGCCGCTGCTGCTGCTGAGATGCTCGTTTGGCGGGAAGAAGTCCTCTCAGGACTCCGACATAAGGGCGTTCTCGTGGTCGACGCATTCCCGGATGAATTGAGTGCCCCAATGGTCAATCAATACCTGCAGGTAAAAGCACAGCACCTGCTGTAGTGATTGAAACGAAAAATCGAAAGACTGCGATCAAGAGGCCAAACCAGCAAACACTCACCACTTCACCGCAATCACGCCGATTCAATCCAACGTCTACAGTTACAACAGACGAAAATTGGAGTGCAATCGCATGTGGAGAAGTCTATTTCTAGCCGTCGGAATCATGATGGTGATCTTGGGTGTTGAAACAATGCTCATCGACTCCGCAACCGTTTACGCGGCCGCCGACTCCAGTGCAGTCGAATTCATTGACCCTGGAGTGACACCAGCCCAAACCACCAAGGTCTGGACACCAACGGAACGTTTCCCATGGGTAATGCTCGCCGTCGGTGCGGTTGTCATTCTCTATGCCATCACGCTTCCCAAACGCTGGGGCCGAAGCGGAGACTGAGAACTGAACCGAAATCAAACAAGAACCAACAAGCCACGGCTCATAAACATGACCGTGGCTTTTTTCGTGCCCGACACGTCACCAGACAAACCGATCGACAAACACCAACCGGCAAAGTGCAATCACTGAGCGCAGTCACTGACGCCTCATCGAAAGGGATCCCCCTATCCAGAAGAAGGAACACCCGAAGGAAACCAGACGGGAAGACACGCATCACACAACGATCGCGAAACCATCACGGACAACAAAAACCAACACCAACATACACCTAACCGGAGCTGCACCTGTGATTCTGTGGCCCTAACCCACTTTGGCACTGCGCATAAAAAAACCCTCCTGAGAAAACTCAGAAGGGTTTTTTAAAAATCCGGCAAGACCTACTTTCACGCTGGTGGGCACTATCATCGGCTCTTAAAGCTTGACTGCTGTGTTCGGAATGGGAACAGGTATAACCTTTAAGATATGATCGCCGGAAAGACCTCACGACGAATATTTCGCCGCCGTAAGGCCAGTTGTTTGGTAGTTGAACAAGTTAACTTCTTGAAGCCGATCCGATTGGACCGCATGAGTGCGGGATATCGGTGGCCAAACTTTCGCCCGTTAGTATTGGTTTGCTTAATGCATTACTGCACTTACACGTCCAACCTATCAACCTGGTAGTCTTCCAGGGGGCTTTCGACTAATGTCTACGAATCCTTATCTCTGGGCGGGCTTCACGCTTAGATGCTTTCAGCGTTTATCCTTTCCGAAGTTAGCTATCCAGCCGTGCCGCTAGCGCGACAACTGGTACACCAGAGCTTCGTCCAACTAAATCCTCTCGTACTAAAGTTGAATCCCATCAAGATTCGAACGCCCACGGCAGATAGGGACCGACCTGTCTCACGACGGTCTGAACCCAGCTCACGTACCACTTTCATTGGCGAACAGCCAAACCCTTGGGAGCTTCTACACCCCCAGGATGTGATGAGCCGACATCGAGGTGCCAAACCGCATCGCCGCTGTGGACGCTCGGATGCGATAAGCCTGTTATCCCCGGAGTACCTTTTATCTGATGAGCGATAACCCTTCCATTCGGGATTACCGGATCACTAAGGCCAACTTTCGTTCCTGCTCGACTTATGAGTCTCGCAGTCAAGCACACTTTTACCTTTACGCTCTACGCCTGATTGCCGACCAGGCTGAGTGTACCTTTGCACTCCTCCGTTACTCTTTGGGAGGAGACCGCCCCAGTCAAACTGCCCGACTGACACTGTCCTTTGCCCCGTTTCAGGGGATCAAAGTTAGAATTAAAATATGACCAGGCTGGTATTTCAACAACGACTCCCTCTACACTAGCGTGCAAAGTTCAAAGTCTCCCAGCTATCCTACACAAGACATATCTCAACCCAATAGCAGCCTACAGTAAAGGTTCACGGGGTCTTTCCGTCTAACCGCGGGTATGTGGCATCTTCACCACAACTACAATTTCACCGGGTCGGTGGTTGAGACAGTGCTCCAATCGTTACGCCTTTCATGCAGGTCGGAACTTACCCGACAAGGAACTTCGCTACCTTAGGACCCTCATAGTTAGGGCCGCCGTTTATTGGGGCTTCGGTCGCCAGCTTCGCTCCGAAGAGCTAACCGTCTTCCTTAACCTACCAACACCGGGCAGGCGTCAGTCTCTATACATCCACTTGCGTGTTAGCAGAGACCTGTGTTTTTGATAAACAGTCGTTAGAGCCGATTTTCTGTGGCCTCCAACAGCGTGAACCGTCGGAGGCGCCCCTTATCGCGAACTTACGGGGCCATTTTGCAGAGTTCCTTAACCACCGTTCTCCCGAGCGCCTTAGAATTCTCATCTCGCCTACCTGTGTCAGTTTTAGTACGGTCACAGGGCACATAACTTAGCGGCTTTTCTTGGACGTCCTTCCAATGACTTCGAGAACTTGGATGCTCTCGAGCTCAACCTTGGCTTATGTCAGGTCATTTATCCCCCAACACCTCAGTTTTCGCTACGGACATTTCTATTCGTACCGCTCACTTTCTGGACGCCGTCCCCGCATCGAAGTACCCATGTGGCGAAGGAATATTGACCTTCTATCCATCGTCTACGCCTTTCGGCCTCGACTAAGGTACCGGCTAACCCTGGGCGGATTTACCTTCCCCAGGAAACCTTAGGCTTTCGGCGAACAGGATTCTCACCTGTTTTATCGTTACTCATTCCGGCATAATCACCCGATGACCCCGACACCGCTCGTTACCGTACGGCTCGTATCTGATCATCGGCGCTCTCCTACCACTCTAGATAAATCTAGAATCCGCTGCTTCGGTGTACTACTTACTCCCGTTCATTATCGGCGCAGAAATGCTCGACTGGTAAGCTGTTACGCACTTTTTAAATGGTGGCTGCTTCTAAGCCAACATCCCAGCTGTCACGGCACTTCAACTTCCTTAGTGACTAAGTAGTACTTCGGGACCTTAGCAGGCGATCTGGGTTGTTTCCCTCTCGACCCTGGAGCTTATCCCCCAGGGACTGACTGCCGAGGTAAGGTGAACCGGTATTCGGAGTTTGGTTCGGTGGGGTACCCTTGGAAGGGCCCCCATCCGATTCAGTATCTCTACCCCCGGTCACTAATTTACTCGACGCTATCCCTCAAGATATTTCGGAGAGAACGAGCTATCTCCTGGTTTGATTACACTTTCAGTCCTCCCCACAGGTCATCCCCTCAGTTTTCAACCTAAGTGGGTTCGGTCCTCCACGCAGTTTAACCCGCGCTTCAACCTGCCCATGGGTAGATCACACAGGTTTCGCGTCTGCAGCAATCGACCAACGCCCTATTCAGACTTGGTTTCCCTTGGGCTTCGTTCCGTCAGAACTTAACCAAGCCGATTACCACAACTCGCCGGATCATTATGCAAAAGGCACGCCGTCACACATTAAAATAGTGCTCCGACCGCTTGTAGGCACATGGTTTCAGGTTCACATTCCTCCCCTAGCAGGGGTTCTTCTCACCATTCACTCACGCTACTGGTTCGCTATCGGTCGTTAGAGAGTATTTAGCCTTACGGGATGGTCCCCGCGGATTCAGTCCAGGTTTCACGTGACTGGACCTACTCAGGTGCTTCTAAGGTGAGACAATATTTTCGCGTACGGGGCTGTCACCCTCTGTGGCCGACCGTTCCAAGTCGTTTCACTAACACGTCTCAATCCCATATTGAAGTCCTACAACCCCGAGAAGGAAACCTCCTCGGTTTGGGCTATTCCGATTTCGCTCGCCGCTACTGACGGAATCGATTTTTCTTTCTGTTCCTCTGGTTACTTAGATGTTTCAGTTCACCAGGTTGTTACATACACACCTATGTATTCAGTGTGCTGTGGTCGGGAACCCCGGGATCATCGCTTGTGTGTCAACTTCCCCAGGCTTTTCGCAGACTTCCACGCCCTTCTCCTTCTAACGCCAAGACATCCCCCATGTGCCCTTAATAGATTGGCCACCGAAATCCCGAACTCAAAACGCGAACCCAAGCCACACTTTCTTGCGAAAGCGAACACAGGCACAACATCTTGGTTTCAAGCTTCAGTGCTATCTAGTTAACGATATCACACAGTGGCTCAGAGCTCCTCAACGAGAAACAACTGAACCGCTCAAGAATCCAATCAGAATCAAATCACTACAATCAGTTTCTTTCGAAACCCTCTTGCAGCGACGCTTCCGAAGAACTTATTACCCTACTGACAAATGCTCCTGAACCCCGGAAAAAGGCTCACTTACATCCGTCGCATGGTGCTCTTTTCAGATGCCAACTACCAAACAACCAAATTTTCAAAAATCAAGTTCCCGGATGCTCGCAAGGCGAGGACCCGAGAGACGCTGTCAAAAACAGCCGAGCAATCTCTTGCGTTAAGAGCTAGAGATCAGTCGGTCGCTTTTGAGCGAGCGAGGAAGTTAGCGATGAGCCAACTTCGAGTCAAGTGGAAGAAGCGGTGAAATTTAAAATAAGTTTCAGAGCTGACTTCGACTTGTTTGCCGCGTTACAGAACGCTGCTCGGCTCTCTTGGAGAGCCTCGCAGAGCCTTGCTCAGCGGCGGGACAGGAAAGATAGCGAGCCGGCGATTCTGGTCAACCTCAATCAGTCTCAATTCTGAAGAAAGTTTTGATTCTTCGTGAAGTGTTTCTGAGTGAAGTGTTCCAGAAGCAAACCGGGACTTCTCATCCCTGCTTGTTTCCAGTCACCCGCAGTGAAGCGGGTGTCCTTCAACTTTCGGTTCTCAGCACGTTCTGACTTGAGCCAGATTGTGAATTGAACCAAGTGGAGGTAGACGGACTCGAACCGACGACATTCTGCTTGCAAAGCAGACGCTCTCCCAACTGAGCTATACCCCCGTGATTTTGAGTTCCGAGGAGGAAGAGTGACATTCCGTTGTAAACGGGAACATTGCTCTACCACCTCGGCACTCGAGTGGGCGTGCCAGAACTCGAATCTGGGACCTCGTCGTTATCAGCGACGCGCTCTAACCAACTGAGCTACACGCCCGTCAGGACCACAGGACCTGATGGTTTCTGCCTCGCTTTCGTGAGGCGGGTCGGAAGTTTAGGAAGTTTTGGTTTGTTGTCAAACGCACTTTGGCGATGTTTTTGACCAATTTCTTTGATTCCGTGAGCGTTTTTTTCGTCTTCATGACGGAGAAGTCTTGAATCAACGTTCCCTCGAACCCCTGAATTCCGGCAAAATGCCGCTCCGACGTCCGCCTTGTTCGGATCGTTCGTTCCAATTCGATGTGCAAGTCAATCAGAAGGATTTGTTTAGCTGCCATGAGTAAACACAACCGTTTTCCCGCGTCCTGGTCGGTCCGAGGCTTTGTCCTCGGGGGCGGTTCGCTCGTTCTTTCCACCATGTTGGCGACAACTTCGTCCGCAGCTCCCCCATCGGCCGCCGCCGCTTTGGGGCTGAAACCGGTGCAAGATGGCGTGGAATATGAACAAGTCGAACCATCCGATGTCGAAAAATGCGAAGTTCGAGATATCGAACGCGATGATTGGTCGGGATGGGAAGTTTCCGGGGCCGACGGCACATTGCTTCGCCGATTTGCCGACACCAATGGCGACAAAAAGGTCGACCTGTGGTGCTATTTCCAATACGGCGTCGAGGTTTACCGCGATGTCGATGCCAATTTCAACGGAAAAGCAGACCAGTACCGATGGATGGGAACCGGCGGAACCCGCTGGGGCATCGACGAAAACGAAGATGGACAAATTGACAGTTGGAAGATAATTTCAGCCGAAGAAACCACTCGTGAATTGGTTGAATCGCTAGGAAACGCCGATGGAAACCGTTTCGTCACGCTTCTCGCATCGCCGAAAGAACTTCAAACCGCAGGCCTGACCGGCGATCGTCTCGAAAGCCTGATCAAGAAGGCTTCCCGGGCGGCATCCAATTTCAAAAAGTTCGCTGCGACTCAAAAAGCGATCGGCCCGAAATCTCAATGGATTCAGTTCGCCGCCGCGACACCCGGAATCGTCCCGGCGGATGACATCGGCGTCAAAAAGGACGTGATGGCGTACGAAAATGCCGTCGCGATGTACGAATCCAACGGCCAATCAGGGCAAATGCTGGTCGGAACCGTGATCCGAATCAACGATGCTTGGAAACTGGTTGATTTGCCCGTCCTGGCAGAAACCGGCGAGCCAATTGCCCAATCCAACGGCAATTTCTTCACCCCAGGAGGCTCTGCCACCGCGGGTGCGGGTGCTTCGTCCGCCGGAAACTCGAAGACACAAGAATTGGTCGGCGCCCTCGAAGCAGTCGACTCACAAATGGTCGGCGAAGGCGATCCCAAAGCCCTCGCAAAACTCAATGAACGCCGCGCCGACATCGTCGAAAAGCTAATTGCCGCCGCTGAAACTCCCGCCGAACGCGATACCTGGACGCGACAATTGGTTGATACCGTCAGCGTTGCGACCCAAAGCGGAACCTATCCTGGTGGCCTAAAACGCTTGAAAGACTTGGCTGCTTCGATGCAAAGCTCGAAGGGCGCCGCATCAGAAGCCATGCGTGCCTACACCGAATATCAACTGATCGGGACCGAGTACATCGCTCGCCAAACCGAAGACGCTGACTTCGCCGAAAACCAAGTTTGGTGGCTCGAACAGCTCACCGAATTCGCCGATCGCTACCCGCAAGCTCCCGAAACCGCCGCCGCAAAGCTGCAATTGGCACTTAGCAAGGAGTTTGAAGACAAGGAAACCGAAGCACTTCGATTCTACAAAGAGGTCGCCAAAGACTTCCGAGGTACCGAAGCGGCCGAACGTGCCGCCGGCGCTGTCCGTCGCCTGGAATCCGAAGGCAAAGAAGTTGACCTGGAAGGCCGCACGGTTCAGGGCAAAGCATTCCGTTTGAGCGCCCTTCGCGGCCGTCCGGTCGTGCTTCACTACTGGGCGACTTGGTGCGAACCCTGCAAGAACGACATGAAATTGCTGCGTGGTCTACAAGCTCGTTACCAGCGTGCCGGCCTGCAAATCGTCGGAGTCAACATCGACAACCAACTCGAACAAGCGTCTGAATTCCTGAAGACGAACGCCCTGCCATGGGTGCACTTGCACGAGAACGGTGGATTGGAAGGCAGCCCACTCGCCAAGCAATTTGGCGTTCAAACCCTGCCGACCACCATGCTGATCGACTCCAAAGGACGCGTGGTGGATCACAACATCGGTGCAGCCGAATTGGACGACGCAATTGAAAAACTGCTGAAGTAAGCTTCGCAGCCAGAGTCATACGCAGTCAAAATCGATCGGTGAGCAACCTGGGTTGCTCACCGATTTTTTGTGCGCCGAGCACAAATCCCAGCTTACCGGAACCACGTGATTCGCCAACTCAAACGCCCTCGCCGAACACCAAGCCATCTTCCGTGATTCGATAGGGCACGATCGATTCCTCGCAAAAACTGCCGCGATGCTTCGCGATGTGAAGGGCGCGTCCCATCTTGTTCCCGTCGCGTGTTTTCCCCATCAAGATGATCGTGTTGGCATTGGACAGCACATCGCCACTCTGAATCGGCCGGGCAATCAAATCATCCAGCATCACCTCATGCGAAGTCGCCAGCAGCAAGCCTCCAAGCTGCTGATGGTCGTAGGCATGAGCCTCGATCCGCTCCGCGTTTTCGCGGAAGTGGACACGAAAGAGATCTCGGGCCAGCCAATCGTGCTCCTTGCGGAGAATCTGATTCTGGATGTATTCAATCAGCTCGAACTGAATTGACTCCGCCGCCCGATCCACCGGCTCCACCCCATCGATCACAACCCGCCGGACCCCATGAGCAAAGTTGCCATAGAAGAAGGCAATCGCACGGTCCAGTTTCTTGGCTCGCTCGGACGACCAACGACGCCAATCATCCGCATCCATGTCCGACGAAGTCACCCGTCGCCCCGAGTCGCGAAACAGATGCATGCTGTCACGACGCATTTTTTCGCGGTCCCAAACCTCACCCAGCGCCACCGGTTCGTCCACGGCAGCCTCCGACAACTGCCACTCACCCAAACGTTTGGCGTACTCCGAATGGTTCTGAGAATCACCACGGGAGGTCAAGTCAAACACAATGCCGCGTTCGCCTTCTTGCGATTGCCCGTGTTTGGCGTACTGAATTCCGAGCTGAGTTTTGCCAATTCCGGTGGCTCCTAGAACAACCGTCATCGTCCCGGGCAACAAACCTCCGCCCAACATCTCATCCAACGCGGGGATTCCAGTTTGCAATCTCTGACTCATGGTGCGTCCATTCTCGCGGGGTTTCACTGATTCAAAAGCAAATGCTCGGCAGCGATTCGTCCGCTGTCCATAGCCCCCTGGATGCTGGGCGTTTGACAGTGGTCGCCCGCGATCCACACCCCTGCCCTGCTCTGCCCTGCCCCGCTGTCGTCTGCAGAAGGAGCTTCACCCGATGACGTTTCGGGTAGAGACACATTGCCGTCCTTCAAGTCCGCCCGCCGCCAGTCCTCCCACGCGGGTGACTTCACGACCGTGTCCAGCGACATCTTTGGCAGCGAATAGGGAACCCGAAAAACACGTAGCAACCGCCAACGCATTGCCTCATCGCCAAACCAATCCTTCAATTGCGATCTCACTCGAGAATCAAGCGATTCGTCGTCCAAACCGTCCGCGGGCTCCTGATCACTAGCAACACTGACCGATACCAACGCCTTGCCCGGCGGCGCGTACGACGGCGCCACATCACTCAACACCACCGCACTTTGAATCGGTCCCGACTCATCGCCCCGCAGCATCAACAAACGATTCGAGTCTGGTGATTGATCCGCCGCGTAATACAAATTGGTTGTTCCAAACCACGGCGTCGCAATCGACTCCATCCCCAACAGCCTCGCCGCCGCACCCGCGGGAGTCGCGACCACCAAGTGCCGACACATCACCGCTGTTCCATCAGACAACACCACCCGGTGCCTGGCTTGACCTGGCAACTCACCAGCAAATGCGGACCGCTCCGATTCGGACAATGGTTCGACCGACTGCACCGTGGTTTGATACTGGATCGACCCTCGAGGCAGCCGCTCCGCCAGTTGTCTGGGAATCGCTCCCATGCCATCAGCGGGAATCGCAATGTCGCCTCCGGCAAACATCCGAAAGACGAATTCCAACATCCGGCTGGACACAGAAAGCGATTCGTCCAGAAAAACTCCGCCTAGAAACGGACGAAAGAATTGGTCGATGATTCGATCGCTGAAGCCGTCCGCACGCAAACGTTCGATCGTTGGCGATGCCGAACGCTCATACAAATCTTGCAGAGAACCACGATTGCTACTCCGACGCAAATTCGCGATTCGCAACTTGTCGACCAAAGAACCAACCGGGTTCATCGCCGAAGCAATCGCCGCCGTCGGTCTTCGCCAAGGATCTCCCAGCAGCCGGAATTGACCTTTTTGGCGGACCAAAGCCCCGGGTTCAAACCGGCACAAACGCAAAGCGTCGTAATCCAAAAACTGCTGGCACGCCGGGTACGCCGTCAGCAGAACTTGAAAACCATGATCCAGCGTGAAGCCATCGACCACGTCGCTGCGGACACGTCCTCCCACGCGATCAGTCGCCTCCAAAATTCGAAATTCACGACCAGCGTCTGCCAAGACGCGACCGCATGTCAGCCCCGCCAATCCTCCACCGACGATCAATGTTTCAGTGAATGGTTGCTCGACGGATGATTCCGAACCACTCATATCAGGTGGTAGCCTTTTTCTGTCAGTTTTTGAGTCAACGCCCGCTTGGCGGCGTAATCGCCGTGCACCAAACGAATCTCTTTGGGTGCATCGGCCATTCCATCAACCAACGCGATTAAATCTTCCTGATCACCGTGAGCCGAATACCCGGTCAGCTGATGGGTTTTGGCACGCACGTCGTATCGGCGACCGTCCAATCGCACCCAGTCGCTCCCGCGAGAAATGTAATTCCCGGGCGTGCCTCCGGCTTGGTAACCAGCGAACACGATGTCGGTTTCTTCTTGGCCGATGAACTCCTTGAGGTAATTGACCACCCGACCTCCCGTGCACATCCCGCTTCCGGCAATCACCACCGCGGGCAGCTTGTGCTGGGACAAATACCGAACGGTTTCCTTGTGCTCCGAATGGCTGCCCACCGTCGTCAAGTTCTCAAACACGAGCGGTTGATCATCGGTTTCCAACGTCACTTGGGCCTCCTCGCCCCAGTACGATTTCATCTCTTTGTAAAGAGCCGTGAATCGCGAGGCGAGTGGCGAGTCGACGATGACGTCGACGCGTTTCATCAACGTTCGATGCTCGGTCTCTTGAATGCGTTCGAAGATGGCGTTGAGCTCATACAACAACGCTTGTGTGCGACCGAGTGAAAAAGCAGGCACAATCGTCACGCCTGAATCATCCAGCGTTCGCCGAACGACCGCCTCCAATTCCGCTTGCCGATCGGCCTTGGGGGGATGCAACCTGTCCCCGTACGTGCTCTCGAGCACCAACAAATCCGCTCGCTCGGGACTGACCGGCGGATTCAAAAGTGGGTTGGTTCCCGCTCCCACATCACCACTGAAAACCGCTCGCCGGCCGTCCGGCAATTCGATCTCGAACATGGTCGAGCCCAGCACGTGACCGGCCGGCAACAACCGGACCTTCACCCCGCCGGGGCAGTCATGCCACCGATGGTATGGAAGCGGCACCAACAACTTCCGTATCTGACCGAGAAACTGTTTGATCAACCGCTTCGAACGTGTGAATCCAATCTTCAACGCGTCTTCCATCACCAGCGGCAACAACTTCGCCGTCGGTGCACTGCACAGAATCGGGTGATCAAAACCTGCCGCGAGCAAATACGGAATCCGACCCGCGTGATCGATGTGCACATGGGTCAGCAACAGTGCTTGGATCCCTCGCAACGAAAACTCAATCTCAGGGTTGGGCTTCTTCCGAGCGTCTTCGCCTTGGAACGTGCCACAGTCAACCAACAAGCTCTTTGAATCATCGATCCAAAGTTGGTGACAAGAACCAGTGACACCTTCGTGCGCACCGTGGTGAACCAATTTCATAAGCGACATCAGAAGCAAGACTAGAAGAAACAGCGAGAGCGGTCCGTCACGCCACCGCAGCACTTTACCACGCGGGGAACGCGCCGAGGGTCCGCAGCAATTTCGCCCTGCAGAAACGCCTACGCCCCAACCAAATGGCGAGCGAGCCAAACCCGCGATGACCAAACGTGTCACGCACCAGTCCGATGTGTTGGGTGTCGCCGCTTCTCTCCCCATCTCAACCACCGAGGACACCTCTCATGGCCAAATTTTACGTGCAATCAGGTACTTTCCGCAGTGTTGTCGCCGCCGACTCGGCTCGCAAAGCCGCTCTGTGGGCAGTCCACCAAGTCATGCAGCAAGTCCTGCCGACCGACGATGACACCGATTCGCTGTCAGCTTCGGCGACCAACGAGACCTCGGCCCGAAAAACCTCGCCCAACCAGGCCACGGGCACATCGTCCGATCGACACGACGGATCAACTCCGGTCGCGGTCTTGGACGGCCGAGTCCGAATCAGCGAACGTGGCTACGATCGCATTGACTGTGCGGAGATGCCAACCATGGAAGTCGTCGCGGAGTGGAACCAGATGGTGCTCACCCTCGATCGCCTGCAACAAATGATGCGGCATGGGTGATCCCCTCCGATTCGGGGCTGCGCGTTTTCGAAACAGATTTACGCACCTGCGCAAGACTTCAAACAAGTCTGTCGCTAGCCTATTGGGACGCTCGCTGGCACCAGCGAGTCACTTCCATTTGCGTTCTGCCATCCCCTCCGGACAGTCGATCGATGAACAACCAACTGCTGACCCAGCATCGACGCATCGCTCTCCTCACCGACGGCGCTTCCACACCATTTTTGGCGAAAACAGCCATCAGCTTGTTGCGATATCGAACGGCGGATATCGCCGCGGTGATCGATCGCGAACATGCGGGCAAAACATCAGCCGAGCTTTTTAACGCTGGCAACGCACCCGTTGTCTCATCGTGGTCTCCCGAACTGAACTGCGACGCGATCTACATCGGCATCGCACCTCCCGGTGGCAAACTTCCTGAGGCTTGGCGTCCGCAATTGGAAGCCGCGATCCGAGCGGGCGTCGATGTTGTTTCTGGGCTGCATGACTTTCTCTCCGAAGACAGCCAGTGGCGTGAACTCGCCCAGCAGTCAGGTTCCCAAATCATCGATGTCCGAAAGAACCACTGGAAAGAAACCGCCACCGGCAAACCCTTTCGCGAAAACTGTGTTCGCATCCATGCGGTCGGGCATGATTGCAGCATTGGCAAAATGGTCACAACGGTCGAAATCGATCGTGGCCTTCAAGCCGCTGGAAAATCATCTCGCTTCCTCGCCACCGGCCAAACCGGAATCATGATCTCCGGCCTTGGCGTTCCAGCGGACTGCGTCGTGTCCGACTTCGTCAACGGAGCCGTCGAATACTTGGTTCGAGACAACGAAGACGCGGACTTCTTGCTCGTCGAAGGACAAGGCAGCATCTCTCATCCGGCTTACTCTGCCGTCACGCTGGGTCTGCTTCATGGATGCGTCCCGCAAGGATTGGTGTTCTGTTACGAAGCCGGTCGCAGCGAAGTCAAAGGGTTCGATGGTTGTGCCATTCCACAGCTTGAAAAACAAATTCAGGCCATCGAACAACTCGCGAATTTGCGTGGGCCGAGCAAATTCATCGGAGTGTCAGTCAACACGCGAAAGCTTTCACCCGGCGAAGCCAAACTTGAGGTCGAACGAGCCGAACATCGATTTGGTTTGCCTGCCTGCGACGTCTATCGCGACGGTGCCGACAAACTGGTTCGAGCCTCGTTGGAACTCCAGGCCGCGTGCGTTCCCAGCGTCCTGCAGGAGACCGGAGCGTGAAGCTGAACCTCCACGCCATTCGCTTGCCCCTGCGTGACCCCTTCACGATTTCACGAGGAACCATCATCCACCAAGACAGTTTGGTCGTCGCGTTGGAACATGATGGAATCACGGGCTTCGGCGAAGTCACCGCGAACGACTACTACGGTCACACCATTTCGGCGATGAGCGAGGCTCTCGATGGCCTCAGTGCAGACGACTTGGCAATGTGCTTCGAGGCCACACCCGAGAATAACTGGCATCGCCTCTCAGAACGACTCGCCGGTGACATGTTCTCGTTGTCAGCGTTGGACATGGCCAGCCACGATTGGCACGCGAGAAATTCGGGAGCGACGCTTTGGCATCACTGGGGGCTGACTTGGAACCCCGAATTGCAATCGAGCTTCACCATTGGAATCGATTCCGTCCAAGAGATGCGGCGAAAACTGGATGCGGACTCCGGTTGGGACCTCTACAAAATCAAGTTGGGCACCGATCACGATCTGGAAATCATCCACCAGCTTCGCCAGTGCACCGAAGCCACCTTCCGGGTCGATGCGAACTGTGCCTGGTCAGCTCAACAAACAATCGACTACTCCAAAGAACTGCGGCACCTGGGCGTTCAATTCATCGAACAACCCCTGCCCCGCTCCGCCGATCCGGCTGACAAGCAACGCGTGTTCGAAGAATCATCGCTTCCGATCATCGCGGACGAAGACTGCCAAACCGAAGCCGACCTGGAAACGTGCTTTCAATTCTTTCACGGGATCAACGTCAAACTTTGCAAGTGCGGCGGACTGACCCCAGCTCGCAAGATGCTGACCGAAGCCAAACACCGCGAAAAACTCACCATGGTGGGCTGCATGGTGGAATCCGCCGTCGGCATCAGCGGTGCTGCCCAGCTCGCACCGCTGCTTGATTTCGCCGACTTGGACGGAGCGAATTTGATCGCGGACAGCCCTACCCGCGGCGTCGAAGTTCAATGCGGTCGCCTGCACATGCCAGCCAGCCTCGGCACCGGCGCAGAATTGGTTCCGACCGCCCTGCCCCAATTCCTGATCCAGTGAATCACTCGGCAACTCTCTGCTTCCTGCGATTCGTTTCACCAAGCCATTCCATACGGCCATGAATCACAAACTGCTCTCCCGCCACTTCGTTCACAAACGATCCCTCGCTTTCCCAAGCTGGCTCGCAGGAATCGCGTTGGCGTTCCTTGCCTTGACGGCCCTGCATGCCGACGAGCCCTCTGCGGCAAACAGTGCCGGCCACGACTACAGTCAACTCATTGAACAGTTAGCACAAACGATCCGTTCCGAGATGGAACAGAAACAAATCCCAAGCTTCTCGATCGCATTGGTGGCGGATGGGAAAGTCATCTCGTCGGCGGGCTTTGGTTTCCAGGACGCGGAGAAGACCATCCCCGCTTCCGGCAAAACGGTCTACCGGGTCGGCTCGATCTCCAAGTTGCTGACCGACGTCGCATTGATGCAATTGGTCGAACAAGACGAACTTGACTTGGACCAACCTGTTCAAAAGGTGTTGCCTGAATTCAAGATCGCCGATGACGAACACAGCAAAAAAATCACGCTTCGGCAATTGACTCAACATCGCGCCGGCATCGTTCGCGAGTCGCCCGTGGGCAACTACTTCGATCCCACCGAACCAGGGCTGAAAGCAACCGTCGCCAGCCTCGCGAACACCCCACCAGTTTATGAGCCAGACACTCGGACGAAGTACTCCAATGCCGGTGTGTCGGTCATCGGATTGGCTGTTGAGCAAGCCGCGGGATCGTCGCATCCAAATTATGTCCAACAACACGTGCTCGAACCGCTGGGGATGACGCACACCAGCTTCGAAAAGAACGAAGCTTTAGCGGAACACACGGCCGATGGGTGGATGTGGGGCTATGACCGCCCCGCGTTTGCTGCCCCCGAATTCCTGCTTGGCACCGGGCCTGCCGGAAACCTGTATTCCAGTGTCGAAGACCTGGCTCAGTTCAGCTTGTTCGTGATGGACCAACATCCCACGAAAGTACTCAGGGACAATTCGCTCACCGAGATGCTGCAACCCGGCGTGACTCCCGACGGAAAACCACTGCCCTACGGAATCGGTTTTCGCGTCAGCGACTTCCACGGCCATCGCCGCGTCGGCCACGGAGGAGCCGTGTATGGATTCTCAACTCAGCTTGAAATCCTGCCTGACGAGAACATTGCCGTCATCGCCGCCAGCTCACTCGATGGAACGAACAACTGGATCACTCGCATTTGCAATCAAGCACTTGAGGGCATGCTCGCCGTCCAAAACGACCAAGACCTCACTCCGCCCGTTTCAACCGAACCAGTGCCCCGCTCGCGAGCCCGCAGCTTGGCTGGCGTCTACTCCTCCATGCCCGGCGAGGCTTCTCGAACAGTGACCGTGGACTGGATCGGCGATCGGTTGCTGCTGTGGAAAGGAACGTTCCAACGAGAAATTCGCAGTCGCTCGGACACGGGCGAATTGGTGCTGGACGATCGCTTTGGGTTTGGCACATCGATTCGACAAGACCAATCATTCCTGGTTATCGACGACAAGACTTACACTCGTCTTTCGGATGCTCCTCCACCAGAAATCCAAGACGAATGGCGAGACCTGATCGGTGAATATGGCTGGGACCACAACACGCTCTACATCCTGGAACGCCACGGACAACTGCACGCATTGATCGAATGGTTCTACTACTACCCGCTCGATGAAGTCGCCGAAGATCGTTTCGCGTTTCCCGATCACGGGCTCTACCACGGCGAAGAATTGATCTTCCGGCGAGATGACTCCGGCGAAGTCACGGAAGTCATCGCGGCCCAGGTCGCTTTTCAAAAACGCGAGGTGGGAACCAAAGCCGGCGAGACGTTCAAAATCAAGCGGGAACTACCCGTCGACAAACTGCATGAACTCGCCGATTCCGCCAAACCTCCTCGTGAAGAAGGCAACTTTCGCCCGTCGGAATTGACCGAATTGACCACGCTCGATCCCAGCATCGAACTGGACATTCGGTACGCGACGACGAACAACTTCATGGACACGGTTTTCTACCAGCAGCCGCGTGCGTTCGCTCAACGTCCTGCCGCTGAGGCCGCCGTGAAAGTGCATCAGGAATTGAAAAAACAGAACCTGGGTTTGCTCATCCACGATGCCTACCGACCATGGCGAGTCACCAAGATGTTTTGGGATGCGACTCCCAGCAAAATGAAAAACTTCGTCGCCAATCCGGCCCAGGGCTCACGGCACAATCGCGGTTGCGCATTGGACCTGACGTTGTTCGACCGCACGACTCAAGAAGTGATTCCGATGGTGTCGGGCTACGACGAGTTCAGCCCACGATCTTTCCCCTTGTATCCAGGCGGCACCCAACGAGAACGCTACTATCGAGGCTTGCTGCGGCGAGCGATGGAGACCGCTGGATTTCAAGTTTACGAGTTCGAATGGTGGCACTTCGACTTTGATGGCTGGCAGAAGTATCGAATTGGCAATCTTTCCTTCGAAGAAACTGCCAACTGAATCCCCTACTCCATTGAGGTCGCGCAGTTTATCGAGGCTGTGTTTTAGCGGGTTTCAGCATTTGAGAACCTCTCCCGAAACGAAGTTTCGGGAGAGGTCGAGCGACGCCGTTCAGGCGTACGCGAGGGTGAGGGCCGAGCATGGGAAAAGGCGCGCACTACCCTCCCCGGAATTCTCGCTGAACGCTCGCA
>NZ_ANMO01000176.1 GCF_000338295.1 Rhodopirellula europaea 6C | reverse complement strand
AGTGAGTCTCACGTCCGCCCCTCAAGCTGTCACAACCCGCCGCGTCAGCAAGGCCGGTTCACCCGTAGCCGCATCCGCCAGAATTCGGTCCTCACGCTGCGATCAACGCACAACGAGCCACCCACGCAAGGGTTGTGCTCAACGGCGTGCAAGCCCCCGTTGCCAGCGGGTGGTTGGCAAGGTTTTTGATCGCCGTCCTCCATCGCTGAGACGACTGACTCAACGCCAAGCTTCGTTCGCATACGAGGTCGTAATGCCCTGTCCGGTTGACCCTGCGGTGAAGTCGCGATGGCCGGTTCTTCCGGTGGATGCAGCCTGAATGGGGACGGGCCATTGCATTCTTCGGCGGTCCCCCGGAGACGACGAATACGTCTTCTCAGGAGATAAGCCTGATAGCGGTGCTTGGTATCAAGGAGGTGAGACGCTCGAATCACAATAGGGAACGAAATGTCACTCGTCCGGTTGGGTGGTTTGTTTCCAAGTGGAAGTTCAGTGAATGAACGTCTGTACGCTCGACCGCCGGATTTGTACTCACAAGAAAAAAAGTTTTTGTGTCGTTGGGGGCGTTTGGAACTGAAAAAAGCAGGAAAAGATTGCATTTTACGGGTTGGTGTTCACATGATCGCTTATCGTCACAAGGAACTTTTTTCCAAGCGAGGGGGATTCTCCGGATTTTAATGAACTGAATGCTTGTTTCCCCTAAAACCCCCAGTTAGGATCTCCCCTCATACTCGAGCTGGTACCCCTGAGACGGGGTGCGCGAATGCTGTTCCTCTAGTGAAATAAAGGGGGGGCTGGGGTTCGAGCGAATTGATTTCAAGCCGCTTTTTGGCGGCAAAATTACCTCGATTGAGAAGACGCAATGGTTGGGTGCATTCAAGCAACCGCGACTCCACGAAATCGCCAGAGTGCGATTAGTGAGGCGAAACAGGGCGATTTTTGTGCGTCACTGATCCTGTTTTCCACGCTCACACGAGGGCGGGTTTGCCAATCACGTTGGCAAGTATTTCGCCCTCCGCATCCTTTGATTGGGACGTGATCAAACGTTCCTGGCTGGCCCCTCTGGGCCATGCCGCACCCCGCGACGAAAACGTCGCTGAAGCCAATCAAGCCTTGACCAGAAGTTTGTTTCCCCAAGGCCTCATTCCCGAATTCATTTGACTTAGCTTTCTAGAGAATTTCCATGTCGATTCGCCCCAGTCATCACAACTTCGCCGGCCGCACTCAAAACACCTCCGTCGCTCGCATGAACAAAATGCGGGAACGATTCAATCGTTGGGAGCACAAAGCCAACGAACGGAAGGCGATGTTCATCGAGCGTCAAAAGGCACGCATCGAACGCTACCGCAACGCGTTCAAAGGCAGTTGGATTACCAAGATCGGTCTTGGGCTCGTTGCACTCTGGAACTTCATCACCAACCCATCGTTCGTCGTTTCCATCGAAAAACGACCCAGCGTCCCCTTCACCGCGATGTTGCCGTTTGGTGTAAGTTTCAAAAAGAACGACAAGCAACGCAAGAGCACACGGCGCAAGAGCACCACGAGAAATAGGCTAAGCCCCGAAACGCTCGAGCAACGTCAGTTGTTGGCTGGGGATTTGCTGTACGTTGACAATCCTTCGGATTTTGTTACAGCAAATCCGACTGCTGATACCGTTGTCACTTGGGGCGGAGCGGATGGTGTGGTCAGCACGGGCGGCGACGATGTTGCTGGTTTGACCTTTGAGCCCACGGCACCAGTTACCGTTGACAGCACTGCATACGACACGATTCAAGAAGCAATCGATGCTGCAACTTCTGGTTCAATTATCAATATTGCCCCAGGCACGTACACGGAAAGTTTGTTGATCAGCACTCCGGGACTGACATTAGTTGGTCCGAACGCGAGTCTTCTTGGCAATGATGTCGCTCGGGGCAGCGAAGCAGTGCTGGAAGGGGTCATTCGTGTGGAAGCAGATGATGTCACCATCGCGGGTCTCACGATTGATGGCAGCGGCGTTGATCAGACACCGGCCCTGGCCAAACGTGGGATTTTGGTTGCCAATACCGCATCCCAATCAAATGTGATGATTGAAAATAATGTGATCAAAGATTGGGTCACAGGGGTTTCTCTTGCCGGTGGAGCCAGCCCAGGATGGGTCAATGTGGCAACGATTAGTGGCAATTTGTTTGTTAACAATGGCATTGGAAGTACCGAGAATGTCACGAACCTAACTGTCGTGAACAATGCTTTTGATAACGGAGGCTTGGGGCTCGGTGGCGGGGCTACTTTGGCGGCGCCGATCGCGGGCAATAGTTTTTCGAATCCAACAGATCGCTTTATCAGCATTGCCGCTGGCGTGACGCTTGACGGATCGCAAACGTTTGCTGACATGCTGAGCGACAACACGTTTGAAAACGCAGCAGCACTGGATGACGCTACTGGTTCGTGGTACGAGCAAGCAATTTTCTCGACGATCTCAGGTGCCACCGCAGTCGCGGATGACAATGCGACTATTACAGTGGCAGCAGGGACATACAACGAAGTGGTCGCAGTTTCTGTGAACCTAACCTTGCAGGGTGCGAGCGGTAGCTCCGCTGATGTTGTGATCGACGGGACGTCTGGCGGGCCGGATGATGGAGTCATCTCGATCATTGGATCGGCGGCGACCGCAATCACAATTGCTGACCTGACGGTGACTGGTTCGCCATCACGTCATGGTATTCGTGCGACAACTAGTCCGGCCCTTGATTTGGTGATCGACAATGTCAGTGCGATTAACAACAGTCAATATGGGATCGCAGTCTCGGACATCAATTCGCTAGTCGTCAGCGATAGCATGATTGCTGGTAATCCGACCGGCGGAATCGGGACCTTCGCTGGGGTGGGTGGTGCAACCATTTCAGGAAGCGATTTTTCTGGTCAAACGACGCTGCCAATTCGAAACGGCAGCACTGGTTTTACCATCAATGCTTCGGGCAACTACTTTGGCCCTGCCAGTTTGAGCGACGCCGCGTCAGTCACTGCGTTTGGTTCTGTCGACTACACCGTGTTGCTTGATGCGGCGCTCGATTTCGAGACTGTTTACGTTCATACGTCCGGATCGCAGGTCGGTTCGACGGGGCGGATTGCAGAAGGCATTGCTGTCGTTAATTCCGGCGGTACCGTTGTTGTGCAGGACGGTGTCTATGGGGAAAACATTGATATCACCCAGCCAGTCGCTCTCTCTGGCACGCCCACAATCAACGGATCTCTGACGCTCTCCAATCCCGGTGCAGTGCTCGACCCAGGATTCAGTCCAGGCGTGATAACTTCCGGCGACCTCGATGTCTCCGGTGCAACGGTTGTTCTTGAAATTGTCGACGCGAGCGGACCTGGCAGTGGGCACGATCAGCTTGCCGTCACAGGTACGGTTGATGTAACCGGTGCAACGCTTGATCTGCAGTTGGTCGGCGCTCCTGCACCGGGGACTTCTTACGTCTTGATCGACAATGACGGATCGGACGGGGTTGCCGGTGAGTTCGCCGGATTTATCGATGATACCGAAGTTGTCGTTCCGATTATCGGAGGAAGTGGTACTGTCTTGGTCGCGATCAACTACGACGGGGGTGACGGCAATGATGTCGTCGCGACGATCAGTCAGCCAGCAGGGGCACCGACGACTTTCTACGCGGACCAAACCTACATCGATCAAGACATGGGCGCTCTGGAGTCGGGAGATCTGGTGACCTGGACTCCGACCAACGGCATCTACCCAATGCCTTCGAACGTCGCTGACTTGGTTTATGATTTCGAGGCATTCGACACGATTCAAGACGCCACGGCGGCAGCGATACCGGCGGCCCTTGATGGTGCAACGCCGCTCGTGCGGTCATCGAATGTGACTTGGTTCATTCCAGAGCAAGACGGGTCTGGAAGTGAGGTTTCCACCGAGGCAATCCTGGTCACTGAAGGTGACTTTGATACGATTTCCGAGTTTCAGGTTGCTCCCGGCTTCGATGGCACAGTCAGCAGTACCGGCGGCACGGTGCAGTACACCAGTAACGTCGAGTTCAACGGCACCGCCAAAATTGTCTATGAGATCACCGACGGCTCAGGTCATTTCATCGATGGTGAAATCTGGGTTAGTGTCGTGGCTGTGAACGATGCACCTGTCGCCCAAGCTGATGACTTCACAGGCGTTGCTGAAGACGCCGGACTGAGCGGCAACTTGCTGGTCGACAACGGCAACGGAGCAGACTCCGATGAAGAAAACGACACCTTGACCATCGACGCGTCCAGTCCTCTTACGCTGGGCAACGGTTCGGTCACAGTTAATTCCAACGGCACGTTCACCTACACGCCAAATCAAAGCTTGTCCGCGGGCGAAGCTTTCTCGGATAGCTTTACCTACAGCCTGATTGACGACGGGCAGACGTTTAACCTCGGTACGGGGATGCTCGAGGATGACTTCAAGACATCCAACACGGTTACCGTGAACATCAGCGGGACCGGTGAGAATGATGCTCCGGTGGCAACGGATGACGACAGCTATGCCGTCAACGAGCAACCAACCGGTTTATTGGAGGTGGATGACGCAAGTGGCCTTTTGGCCAACGACACCGACGTCGATGCGATGGACACGCTCAGCGTGACCGAAATCGACGATGGAACAACGAATACTCCTGTTGCCAGTGGCGACACAGTCACCCTGGCATACGGTGATTTGACGATCAATGCAAACGGATCGTTTGACTATCAGGTTACCGCGAGTATCGCAGCCGGTGATATGGTCGACGAAGTATTCAGCTACACCGTCAGCGACGGTAATGGCGGAACCGACACGGCTGAAGCGACGATCACGATCACCGGTCAAAACGACGCGCCGATTGCTAACGACGACACCTACGCGGCAGTCGAAGGTGCAGGCCCAATTAGCGGTGATCTGTTTGCGAACACTGGAAACGGCATCGATAGTGATCCTGATGGGGACACCTTCACCGTCACTGAGATTGAAACTGAGATTGAAGGGGTGGGGCTCACTTCCAACCCTCAAGCGATCCCGCTGACCTATGGAACCTTGACGATCAATGAGAACGGCACGTTTGATTACGCCGTCAGCGATTTCCCGTCGGTTGACGGGGCGACCGAGACATTTTCCTACACGATTGAAGACTCCAATGGCGCTTCCGCGACTGCGAATGTCACGATCAACATTACGGGTGAGAATGACCTTCCTGTTGCCCAAGATGATGAGTTCGACACGCTTGAAGACACAGCGCTGTCGGGCAACGTGTTCGATGACAACGGAAACGGACCCGATAGTGATCTCGACGAGGGGACGATGCTGGTCGCCTCGCTTGCTCCCGGTGGAGATGCTTCCAACGGCGACCTGACACTGAACCCTGACGGTTCGTTCACTTACACACCGGATGATGACTTCAACGGCACCGATTCGTTCACTTACTTGCTGGGTGACGGTGACGGTGGCTTTGGCTTTGTCGCTGATGTGACGATCACGGTCGATCCTGTTAACGACGCACCGGTCATCAACGGTGCCCCCATGGCGGCTTCGACTGATGAAGACACGCCGTTGACAATCAGCACACTTGAGATCACCGATGTTGACGTGGATGAAGCTCCTGGCACGGGTGAAGTGACTGTGGATCTCACGGTCACCGAAGGCACTCTGTCGCTTGTCGACCCGGGTGCGTTGGCTGGCGGTGACCTGGACGGTTCGGACGGCACAATGACGCTGACCGGACTTTTGAGCGATGTCAACTCGGCACTAGCCGATGGTTTGACTTACACGCCGAATGCGAACTTCAGCGGTCCCGATGAGCTGATCGTCGATGTTAGCGACCTTGGTAATTCGCCTACGCCCACGAAATTCGACGATGCGACGATCGCGTTGACGGTCGACCCGGTCAACGATGCACCTGTCGCGGTCGATGATGACTTCGAGGCAACCGAAGGGGATGCCGATGTGACCGGTTCGGTGCTCGGCAACGACAACGACGAAGAGATCGGTTTCGATGATGAGTCGGACACGATCACTGTTGCCACAGTTCAAGGAACAGCGGTAACCGGCCCGACGACGGTTGCGACTGACGATGGCGGTAGCGTTATCATCGACACCGACGGTTCGTTCACCTACACGCCAAGCGACGGTGAATACTTCGGCAGCGATTCCTTCACCTACACGATCGTCGACGATGGAACGACTCCGGAAAGCTCAAACACGGCGACGGTGACGATCAACTACCGTCGTGTTAACGACAAGCCGACCGCCGGTCCGGTGACGGTGACGGTCGACGAAGACACATCGTTCGTCGACATTGATGTGCTCAACGCCGCCGGCACCACGGCCGGACCGGCCAATGAGGACTTCCAGGCGTTGACAATCACCGACGTCACGACGATTCCGCCTGCACTCGGCACAATCAATGTGTTGACGGTGATGGGAACCCAGGTGATCCGGTTCACACCGACCACCAACTTCAACGGTCCAGTCACGTTCACTTACAAGGTCACCGACAACGGGCAGACCTACAACAGTGGCTCGGGCATGCTTGAGAACGACTTTAAAAAGTCAGACGCCGCATCGGTCGTGATCAACGTGACTGCGGTCAACGACAGTCCTACCGTCGTTGTTCCTGCAGACGTAACGCTTGATGAAAATACTGCTGCGGTACCTACCTCCATCGGAATCGGTCCGATTGTGGTGGATGACGCGGACATCGCCCTGGGTGAAGGTCCTGATGCGATGGAAGTGACGCTCAGCGTCACGAGCGGTTCAATTGCTGTGGCAACTGCGATCACGGGCACGGACATCGATGGCAGCGATGGAACGCTCACGTTCTCTGGCACTCGTGCCGAGCTAAACGCCGCCTTGGCATCGGTGACCTACACTCCAAATGAAAATGTCAATGGCACCGACTCGTTGGTGATCACCGTTGATGATTTAGGTGTGACAGCTCCTCCGGCTTCTGCGACGACCACCACATCGGTTGGGATCACGATCGATCCAGTCAACACCGCACCGACGGTTACCAACGGTCAGGTCTTCCCGATGACCGAAGACCAAATGACACCATTGAGCATCAACTTGCAGACGTTGGCGGACGACATTGAGACCCCCGATGCATCGCTGGTCTTCACGCTTAGCTCGGCAACGGTGGGGGGAGTACCGATCACGGCCAGTGAAGGAGTATTGACCACGGGTACGGACGGCATGTGGTCGTTCACCACGGCTCCCGACTTCTTCGGCGATATTCTCATCGTGGCCGATGTCACCGACACCGGGGATCCCGCCCCCACAATCGGTAACGAGGAAACGACTCAATTGATGCTGACGATCTCGGTCGAAGCTGTCAACGACGCACCAGTTGCAGAAGACTTCGACACCGGAGCTTCGATCGACGAAGATGACGCCGTCTTTGACGGAACGCTAGGTGGCGTTGAAGCTCAAATCAGTGATTTGGCCACTGATGTCGACGACACACTAACGACGAGCTCCTTTACCTTTGATAACGCGACGGTTGCCGGCGTGCCCGCCACGCTCGGAGAAGCGGGGATCACGTACGACCAGGGGAGCGGAGACTTCAGTCTAGATCCATCGGTTGCAATCTACCAAAGCTTGGCCGAAGGAGTTTCTGCGGAAGTCATTGTCAATTTCACCGTCACTGATGGTTCGCTCAGCGATACCGGAACGGTCAAATTCACCGTTGTCGGTACCAACGACGCACCGGTCGCCAACGACGACCCTGATACCCCGGGTGATTATGCGGCTCAGGCTGACGGCACGTTGTCGGTTGCTGCACCGGGTGTGTTGGACAATGACACCGATATTGATGTCGGTGACACGCTGGAAGTGTCATCGCCTGGCACCGTTTCTGCTACCGCAGCAGGTGATAGTGATGGTCTAACCCCCAGCATCCTTGACGGAGCATCGGCCGGTTCGGTCGTCATTAACGCAGACGGAAGTTTCGACTACGACCCAGAAGGGTCTCTGGACGCATTGCTTCCTGGCGAAACGGTGACGGTAACATTCACCTATCTCGCCAACGACGGATTGGATGACTCCATTGCCCCGGCTACGGTCAGCATCGTGGTGACGGGTGTCGATGACGCTCCGGTTGCCGTAGACGATACGGCTTCGACTGACGAAGACAGCAGCGTTTCGATCGATGTGGTCGACAACGATTTCGATCCGGACGGCGAAGATGTCGCGGTCGTTTCGATCGACGGAATGTCCGTGGCTCCTGAGGACACCGTCACGCTGGCTAGTGGCGCGACGGTCACCCTGGAACTTGATGGTACATTGACGTATGACCCGAGTGGTGCGTTTGATTTCCTGGATGACGATGATATTCAGCCCTCCGGTAGTGACAGCTTCACCTACACGGTCAGCGACGGAACATTGCCTTCCTCGACCGCCAATGTCGACGTCGATATTACGGGTGTCAACGACGCACCTGTGGCCGTTGCTGATGATTCGTATACGGTCAACGAAGACGCCGTTCTGAATGGATCGACCGTTCTGGTGAATGATTCGGATATTGACGGAACAGTCGTCTCGGCGACGCAGTTCTCATCGCCCAGCAACGGTGCCGTGACGTTCAACTCCGACGGCACGTTTACGTACACTCCGAACGCCGACTTCAACGGCACCGATACCTTCCAGTATCAAGCGGAGGATGATAACGGTGCCCTGTCGGCACCCGTTGATGTGACGATCACGGTGATCGCCCAGCAAGACACACCGGAAGCGGACGACGATGCCTACTCAGTCGATGAAGACGGCACGCTATCTGTCGCAGCACCGGGTGTGCTTGGCAACGACACCGATGTCGATCTTGACCCGCTGACGGTCGCTTCGCCGGGAACCATTACGGTTGTCACCTCGGCCGCTGGGGCTTCGCCGCTTGGTGGCGATGCTGCCGGAGAGGTCACGCTCAATGCGGACGGTTCGTTCACCTACGATCAGCAAGGCAATTTCGACGCCTTGGATAGCGGTGAGTTTGTGATCGTCGAGTTCACCTACGAAGCGACTGACACCTTCGCCAATTCCAATACGGCGACGGTGACGATTACCGTCAACGGTGTCGATGATTCGCCGGTGGTCGTCGACGACACTGCGACGACGGATGAAGACACGGCGAGCGGCCCAATCAATGTTCTCGGCAACGACACTGATCCCGAAGGGGATACGCTAAGTATCACTGCAATTGACGGGCAGACACCGACAGTCGGGGTTCCAATTGTTTTGACCAGTGGCAACGGTACCGTTACTTTGAATGGTGACGATACGTTGACGTTCGATCCGAATGGTCAGTTTGAGTACTTGGCGGTCACCGAAGATGCCACCGAAACGTTCAGCTACACCGTCTCGGACGGCAACAGCACGACCAATGGTGACGTTGTGGTCACGGTCACCGGCGTCAACGATGCTCCGACCGCCGCCAACGACAGTGCAACAACACCGGAAGACACGCTGCTGACAGATGCTCTCACCGGCGGTGATGTCGATACTTCCGACGTTCCCAACCTGGAGTTCCAAGTTGTTGTCGATGTCAGCAACGGCACGCTGACAATCACCGATCCGACAACGGGTGCCTTCACCTACATGCCGAATAAAGACTACGTCGGCAACGATTCGTTCTCGTTCAAGGTCGTTGATGGTAACGGCGGCGAAAGCATGGAGCGGATCTTCGCGATCAACGTCACACCGGTCAACGATGCTCCGGAAGCTGCCGCGGACAGTTACTCGGTCGATGCCGATTCGACTCTCACTGCCGACGACGCCGATGGCAACACCACCATGGGTGACACGACCGATGACAGCGTGTTGGCAAATGACACCGACGTCGACTCGCCAACATTGACGGTGACTGAAGTTAATGGTGTGAGCGGTGACGTTGGGATGCCGGTTTCGCTGACTCGAACCGGCGGCGGTCCTGGCGGTACTGTCACCGTGGCTGCCGATGGAACGTTTACCTACGATCCAGGTTCAGATTTTGATGATCTCGATGAAACCGAAAGCGAGGACGTCACGTTCGAGTACACCATCAGTGATGGGGCACTGACGAGCACAACCACGGTGACGATTACCGTCGACGGTGTTGACGACACGCCGACTCTGACGGTTGCTGATCAGATCGTTGAGGAAGGCTCACCAGTAACAATCACGTTGGCTGGTTTCGATCCCGATGGCGATACGCTGACTTACAGCGTTGTAACTGGTGATGGAATGATCACTGGAGTTAACGGTGATCAGTACACCTACACTCCAACAGATGGCGATACGGTAGAGCCAATCGTTATAGGAGTAAGCGACGGCATTAATTCGTCAACGGCCTCCTTTAACATCACCGTCGAAGATGTTGCACCCGATTTGTCCGTCGGCATGGCTGCGTCGATCGTGCAAGGCGACACGTTCACTCGTACAGTGACCTTCACCGATCCGGGTGCTGATGCGGACTGGGGTTACACCGTCGACTACGACGATGCCGGAGCAATGGACAGTGGTTCGATCGGCAGCGGTGATCCGAAGGAGTTCGCTCTCAGTCACACCTATGCCGACCCAGGAACTTACACGATCACGGTAACGGTGACCGACAAGGACAGCGTGGTCGATACTGAGACGATCGAAGTGACCGTCGAGCCAATCTTGACGTTCACCGTCGACGATCTGACAGTGAGTGAAGACGATGGGACCGGAATGTTCACCATTTCGGTGAGTTCTCCCATTCCCACGGGGGTCACCATTGAGGTGACGCTGAACACCCTGGATCTCTTTGGTGCGACGGAAGGTGCTGACTATGATTTTGCTGGTGGCAAAACCGTCACCTTTGAAGAGGGTGATGAATTCAAAAACGTCTCCTTCAACATTACCGATGACGCCCTTGTTGAAGGAAATGAAGGCTTCGCAGTCAGTCTAAGTTCGACTTATAGCCCTGGTGTGTCGGGGCCAGGTGCTAACTTCAGTGACGAAGCGCTTGCCTTGATTGTCGACAACGACAATTTGAAGATCAACGCGATCAAGGTTGGTAGTACAATTTGGGCGGATGCCTTCAACGATTTCGTTGACGGATCTTCACCGGATGGTCGCCAGGGTTATTCCATCAATCCGGCGAATCAGTTCGACACACTGCCCTGGATCAACTTGAATCAAATTCACGTTGAATTTAACGCCCAAGTCACCAGCACGCTCTCTGCAAGTGATTTTGCATTTGCAGGGCTTCAGGGGGTGGATACCCCGTCGATCACATCTGTTGACTATGATCCTGTCTCGCACATCGCAACGTTGACGTTAAGCGATTTTATCGTTAACGATCGAGTCACCTTAACGGTTTTCGACACGGTCGCCGCCGGATTGGGTGGAACAATCGATCTGGATGGTGAATACCTCAGTGCCCTGCCGTCTGGTAACGACAGCGAGGGTGGAGACTTCGTGTTCCAGTTCAACGTGCTTCCCGGTGATGCGAATGCAAACGAAGAGGTAAATATCAATGATGCCTCGACGGTTTACAGTTCCAGGTTCTCCTTCACTGATGGTTCAACTTCTTTTGCGTCCTTCCTAACCGGCAACGCTTACGATGTGAGGAAGGACCTTGACGGCTCGGGTCAAGTTGACACTGCAGACGCGCAGTTCGCATTTGGCCTGATTCCGCCGCAGACCGCGACTTTGCCATCCCCTCCGATGATGTCATTGATGGCCTTCGAGGATGATGATGATTCGGTCGATGGACTGGGTGAAATGTCAGATCCATCCACTTTGGAAGCATCGTCCGTGGATGCAGCTTTGGATTCCCTGGATTTCTAGTGGATTCCGAGTTCATTCGCAGCTATTCTATCCCTCCGCCGATAGCTCAGTGGGGGGGCGGATGTTAGTTTTACATCGCGTCGTCAAATATTTTGGTTTAACTGGTAAGTCTTATGTCCCTCGTTCGAAAATCTCTTGCATCCGCACTTTGCGTGCTGATGATTTGTTTTGCGACAGCTTGTCCGGCTGCTGTTACCTTTACCATCGACGATGATTCGTTTATCAGCGATGGCGTTAACCCCACCACGGGCATCGTTGATGTCTATGTGACGGCGGATGGTGGTGACATCGGGGATCAGGTCGCTGGTTGGAACGCGTTTGTCAATGCAGCGAATCTGACCGGGACAATATCAGGCGTGACATTCAGTGCCATTAGCGAGCCGGTCAGTCATGTTGATTTGTTCCCAGGATCAGCAGTTGTTCCCCAAACAGTTGGGGTCACTGCAGGTGGATCTTCAAATTTTTCGGATACCTCAAATCCTGCACTTTTTGACGACGCCGGACTGATGTCTTTTCAATTCAGCGTTGCGACTGGGCAAACTGGTTCATTCGATCTGGTTTTCAACGAAATACCAACTGGTATGAGTCGTGGCGGTGGTGGAGGAAGTTTCGCAGAGGCCTTTAGTCCTGGGAGCATCACAATCTCTGCTGTCGCGGTTCCTGAGCCCTCTTCGCTCCTGGCGTTGAGCCTTCTGGGGGTAGGTCTTGGGGGGCAAGCTTCTCGAAAGCGTTTGAAGAAAGCGAAATTTGTCGCGTGTTAGTACACCTGCTCGCTAAGTTGAAGCGAGATGTATCCAGGCCATGGATATTGCTCGTTCTGATTCTATTCGTCTCGTTTTGGTGTGATCGCTGCCAAGCGGCGATCACGTTTCGGATTGAGTCCGCGGTGCTAGCTGCAAATAGTAACGGGCCGACGACTGGAAGCGTGGATGTCTATCTTGAGGTCGATGGCGATGATCTAGGAAGCCAGATTGCCAATTGGCAGTCCCGGGTCCTGGCAAGCGATATCAGTGGCAGTATCTCTGAGGTGACGTTTGGGCCAGCGGCAGAACCAGTCCGATTTACGGATCTGTTTCCAGGTAGCTTGGTAGAGGATTCAGCATCCAACGCCTCCGAAAGTCTCGGTTCGAGTTCATTCCTTGATGAGTCTAATCCAGCTCTATTCGACGCTGCCGGTTTGATGTCCGTGTCGTTCTCAGTCCCTGAGGGTCAAGCGGGCGATTTTGATCTGGTGTTCGCATCAAATGTCATTAGTGATAGCAATTTTACCGAACTTAACTCCGACTCGATCGGGAGTACCATCACGATTCAGGCCTCGGCTGTTCCAGAGCCAAGTTCTCTGATTGCAATAGCGAGTGTGGCAGCCTTGAGCGGAGTCATGGGGCGTCGTCTAAGGCGGTGCAAAGCGAACGGCACGTTGGTTTGAGAATGCGGCATCTCAAAGAGGCATTTGGGCTGGCGGTTTTCGCCAGCCTTTTCTTTGCGCGATCCGCGTCCGCGGCGTTGGTGGTTGAGGTGGACTACACAGGCGTGGCAGCGTACGAAGCCGCGTTCCAGTCCGCCGCCAATACCTGGCAAGGTTTGCTTGGTGGTTACCAGGATGGATTGATCGTCAGCCGATCCTTCGGTAGCTCCGCGTTCGATAATCAAATCCTCGATACCGTGCGGATTCAAGCTTCCGTGACCTCTATCGATGGAGCCGGTGGCACATTGGGGCAAGCTGGATTCACTGAGTATGGGTTTGATTCGAGCGGCTACAAACTCGCGACCGATGGGCAAATGCAGTTTGACGCCGACGATATCGGAACGCTCTCCTCTTCTCAGTTAAATGCTCTTGTGCTGCATGAGATGGCTCACGTGCTTGGCTTTGGCACGTTGTGGACTGACAACAGTGTCTACGTGAATGGATCGGGCGAATTCACGGGAGCCAACGCGACTGCTGTTTGGCAAATCGAGTTTGGTCAAATCGGAACACCAGATGTTGAGCTCAGCGGAGGAACCGGGACTGCCAACGGGCATTGGAACGAGTTTGATAATGGTGCCAACTTCACTGGGATCACCGATGGGCTTGGTCGAGACATGACCTTCGAGCTGATGACCGGCTGGCTGAATCCGAACTCGTTCATCAGTGAATTGACACTGGCTGCGTTTCGTGACATCGGGTTCGCAACGACGAGTGCCACGGCTGTGCCAGAGCCAGGTTCAACGCTGTTGTGGTCAGTTTTGGGGCTGGCTGTTGAGGCGCGGCGTAAACTCCTGAAACGGCGTTTGGCATCTTAGAACTCTCTCTAATTCTGAGAACTGGGTGAAGAAGAGCGTGCGGCGAGTTGAAGAGGGGCGTTCTTGCAGGACGCGTCCTTCTTGGGAGACATAACGGTCCATTTTGGCCGGGGCTATTTATGTGCGTTTGTTCAATTTTGGCACCACCCGGTTGGAACGGACTGATAGGAAGCCCTGACTGAGCCAATCGTCGTTCGGGGGACCACTTGCAAGCACTTTTGGTTCCATTGGTCCCCTCTGCAGCGAGCGGGCTGAGTCAGATTGCCACTTGAAAGTACTCAAGAAAAACAAGATTTTGGAAAGGAATTTGACCAGTCGATTGGTTGGAAACGCCCAGTTTTGCTGAGTCAAATTGATTCTTAGTTCAAATTCGTTGGTGTTTAATTGGTTCTTATTTTGCCTTGGAAGAGTTCTTTCTTTTTTCATCGATTCAATGCTTGTTCCGCCTAAAACCCCCAGTTAGGATCTTTCCTCAATACCCCAGGTGTTACCCCGTAGAAGGGGGGATTGCTCTCCTGTTCGCATCAAGTGTTCAGGTGCTCCATTGGGGGCGAATGGAACTGAGCGGCCACAGAAAGGCTGTTCGTACCTTCCTCGTTTGAGATGACTTCATGACAGGGTGTGTGCGATCGACGGCGACTTCGCAGGAGTGCGGTGTGGCGGTCGAGATGATGGATCGACAGACGAATGGGCGGTCAAGCGTGGGGCTGTTTGGGGCTTTGCGACGACGTCTTTCGCTTGCTCTATGGCAGGTTTTTCGTCCGCCTCTGCCCGCTGAGTGTTCGGGCTAGGTTCGCCCGCCGCAGTGTCGATTGACGCCGCCGCTTCTTTTCTTTGGACGTGCCACCGCGTTCACAAAATGGTCCGGCTTGGGAACATTTTCTCCGAGCTTTATCCCCGCTTTCATTTGATTTTGCAGTTTTTCGAGAATAACAAATGTCGATTCGACCCAGCCATCACAACTTTGCCGGCCGCACTCAAAACACCTCCGTCGCTCGCATGCAGAAGATGCGGGAGCGTTTCAACCGCTGGGAGCAAAAAGCCAACGATCGCAAGGCACACTGGATCGCCAAGCAAGCCGCCCGAATCGAGCGCTATAAGAACGCTTTCAAAGCCAGCTGGATCAGCAAAATCGGATTGGGCATGGCAGCGATTTGGAAGTTCATCACGAACCCGCCGTTCTTTGTCCGAATCGAAAAGCGACCCGCCGTCGCCTTCACGGCGATGCTGCCCTTTGGCATCAGCTTCGAACGCAAGGGCAAAGTCAAGCGACGCTCGCCACGTTTTGCCAGCCCCACTCAGTCGAAGGTTTCCGTTGAAGCACTTGAGCGGCGGGAACTGTTGGCGGGCGACCTGAGCATCAATTTCGATGGAGCCACCGGAATCCCGGCCGGATTGGAAGATGGAACGAGTGGAGATGCGAACTATCAATTCCACGATGAGAATGCAAGCAATAACGTACTTTTCGATGGAATCGCTGACAGCGACCGCGACTACCTGCGCACAACGGACGGTGGTTACGCGACCGGCGACTTCACCGCTGACATCCAAGTCACCCGAACGACTGGTGATAACATTGCATATTTCGGAGTTGGCGACGGGGTTCCAGGCGGAACAGCCGCCGAGCCGGGTGGTCCGGCGATGACTTTTCGCTTGCATGCTGACGGGCAGATTTCCGTCGGCCTATATGACTCGGGGGAGACCTTCGAAACAGGTGACACAACCAATAATCTTGCGAATCTCGCAGTGGGGACCCACGAGTTTCGAATTCAGTATGACGATAGTGAAAGCGAAGCCACCTTTTCTTACGACGGTAACGATGACGGGGTCTTTGAGAAAGCCATAACCGTTTCGGAGGTCACTGGTTTTACAAGCTCAAATGCTCATATTTTCTTTGGCGGAAGTGGCGGTGTTGAGTTTGATAACTTACAGATCACGACCGGCGTTATGGACAACGTACCTCCAACCGTTTCGATAACGAGGGACGACGCCAACCCATCCAATGCGACGAGCGTTTCATTCAGCGTTGATTTCAACGAAGACGTTCAAAACGTCGACGCTTCCGACTTCACGGTTGCAACCAGTGGAACCGCGTCGGTCAACCCAACTGTCACTGTGAACGATGCCGGGGACTCTGATGATAGCACCTATCAGGTAACCGTCGACAATGTAGCTGGCGACGGAACCGTCGGCTTGGATTTTAATTTGCCCAACTTGGACATCGGTGATCTCGCCGGCAACCTGTTGGACTCTACGCCGACAACCGATGAAGAATACACCGTCGACGTTCCGTTCAAGATTACCAGCGTTCAGCTGTTGCAGAATTCTACCGACGATACGGGTGTAACGTCGACCGATGGAATTACAAGTAATACCACCCCGATCTTTCAAATCTTCTACACGGGGGGCACGGGCATCGAACAGATTGACCTGGTGAATGGGTCCTACAGCGACGTGGACAGTAGCGATACGGTTTCTGACCTCGACACCGCTTACGGCCAGGTTTTAGGTTCTGCGACGGCGGGCGTCGGAAGCGGTTCCACCACGATTCAGGCAACGGACTGGGATCCTGCTGCTGGGAATCAACCGGCAACGGATGCGACATATGCGGCCGGTGCGATTTTCGCGCGTTACGAGCAGAACATTGTGTCGTCAGATGGCGGTGTTCTGGAGGATGGAGACGCCGTTGCTCTGACGGAACAAGATATTGAAATCGACACGACCGCCCCGACGGTCAACATCTCCATGTCTGACACGGCCCTAAAAAAGGGCGAGACGGCCTTGGTGACCGTCACATTTAGCGAAGAACCAGGCGGGGTCGATGCCACGGATTTGATCGTTGATGCACTTAGTGGTGGCAGCCCAAGCGGAACGCTGACCGATTTTGTTGTCAACAGTGGTAACCCCAAGGTTTACACCGCCACGTTTACTCCAGTCGACAACATTGAGGACATCCACGACAACTTCCTGAAGGTGAATGCAGGGTCCTACACCGATATCGCCGGCAACTCGGGGGTAGCAGGATCAACCATCAACTTCACCATCGACACGCTTGCTCCAACCGATCCAACGATCACGAGCGTTGAGGACGACGCGAATCCGGTCACAGCAGCAATTTCTGACGGCGGATTCACCAACGATGTTCGCCCACGGTTTTATGGGACGGTTGGAAGTCCGAACGACAAACTGCTGATCTATATCGACGGTGCATCAACACCACTTGAAGTGACCGTAGGCAGTACAACTTGGGACTATGAACTTTCGTCGGACCTGTCCGAAGGACCGCATAGTTTTTCAATCAGGACGCAAGATACCGCCGGAAATATCAGCCTAGGCGAAGCAACGTTCGCGTTGACTGTCGACACGACTTCTCCGAGTGCTCCGAGCATCACATCGGTGAACGATGGTGCGACTCCGTCGACCGGTCCGCTGACCAGCGGCGACAGCACCAACGATACCGAACTGGTGGTCCGCGTGAGCCTGAGCGGAACCGGCGCTGTGGATGGCGACACCGTGCAGTTGTATGACGACACGACGGCGCTGGGATCGGCTGTAACACTGACATCCACGGATGTCACGACCAACGGCTACGTAGATATCACCACACCGGCGCTGACTGACGGCACGACGTACCAACTCAATGCGACCGTCACGGATGCGGCCAGCAATGAAGGTGCGGCTTCGTCTCCAAACTTCACCGTGACCATCGACACGACCGCTCCTGCAGTACCCTCGATTGATGCAATCGGTGACATGGCTGCTGATGAGGTGAATGGACTTATCGCGATCACGGGAATGGCGGCGCCTGGTGCGACGGTTACCGTTTCTGTCACAGACCTCACAGCGGATCCAGACGTTGTCTACACCGGCACCACCACGGCCGATGGTACAAGCGGTGCATTTTCTATCGCCACCAGTGCTTTGCAAAACAGCGTCCCGGAAACCCTCGCAAGTTTGATTGCCACACTTTCTGTGCCCGCGACCAGCAGGCACAACGACTTCACTGTTTCAGCGACGGCGACAGATGCCGCCGGGAACGTCAGTGGCTTATCAACCGCCGAGAGTTTTACTTTCGACGCTGATGCCGATAGCTCCAATGATCTTGAAATTGCGGCGACCGCAACGCACGTACGAATTGCCAATCAAGCTGCGTTCCCATTCACGGTAACCGGTCTGGACACCGACGCGACCGCGGTTGTGACGTTCACTGACGAAAACAGTGCCAAAGTCGATGTGAACATCGCGATGCCGGCCACGATCACGACGACCAACCACACTGTCGATCTGAGCGGACTCGCCGACGGTCAAATCACAGCCACGGTCGTCGCCACCGACAACCTTGGCAATCAAGACACCGGGCAGGCTGCGGCTACGTTTGTTGTGACCAAGGACACGTCCGCTCCGACGATCGCGATCACGACGCCTATTTTGACCGACGATGTGGTCAACGCCGTCGAAAACAATACGCCACTGACGATCGCTGGTACGACGACCGATACCGAGGATGGCCAAACCGTCACGGTAATGCTCAATAGCCAGTCGTATCCTGCCAACGCAAGTGGTAACGCGTGGAGCGTTTCAGTGCCAGCGGCACACCTTCAAGCTCTCACGAGTGGTACGACCTATGCCGTAACGGCCGATGTGTCGGATGCGGCGGGCAATCCCGCAACGCAGGCCAGCGTCAATTTAGACGTCGACACGGTTTCTCCAACGCTCTCCACGGCTGTGATCTATTCAGATAACGCCGACACGGCTCAGGCAACGATTGGAAACACGATCACCCTCGATTTGACCTTTGCTGAGCCCGTTGATGAGCCGACGGTCATGATCGCGGAGAAAACTGCGACCGTGGCCGAGACATTGGGGTCAAGTGACAAGACGAAGTGGACCGCAACGTGGGTCGTCGTCTCTGGTGATCTGCAGGGTGCCGCCTCCATCAGCGTGAATTTCGCGGACATCGCTGGAAACCCAGGCATGGAAGTTACCGCCGCCACGACCGGCTCGGTGACGATTGACACTGTAGCGCCGACTCTCGGCGCTATCGATCTTCAACCAAGTTCTGATCTTGGCGAATCGAATTCGGATGATCTGACTAGTGATGTCACGCCGACGATTGATTTCCTTGGAGAAAACGGCTCGACGATCGAAATCGAGTGGAAGGCTGGGGAGGGTTTTGTGCCCGATGGGACAGACACTGCAGCTGGGCCGACGCAACGTACCTTCAGCGGTGGCTACGCGACGGACGGCTCAGACGATGGCCCCCAAATCATCACTGTTCAACTGACGGACGCCGCCGGGAACACAACCACAGAAACACTCAACGTCACGATTGACACGACGATTGCCGACGGAACGGTGGCTGAAGCAGCGGCTGGGGATTCGGACTACAGCATCGGTGAAACGATTACGTTTGAGGTTACGTTCGCGGAAGCCGTTTATGTGGATGAAACGGATGGTGCGCCGACGCTGACGCTCAGTAATGGTGCCTCGGCGACGTATTCCGGCGGTTCGGGTTCAACAACTCTTTCGTTCGCGTATACGGTGGCCGAATCGGCCAGCGAGGATACGGATGAAAGCACGCTTCCAACTCCCATTGCGAACGATCTGGAAGTCACCGGATTGGTCATCCCCGACAACTCAGTCGGCGATCCCAGTTACATCCGAGACATCGCCGGCAATGATGCGGCCATTGCATTGCCGACCGACCTCAACATCGAAGTCGACACCGCCACGATCAACATCGACGCAATCGAAATAAATGATGATGTCGATGATTCGGAAGACCTTGATGTGGTGCTAAAAGGCAGTACGACCGGTGTAGAAGTGGGGCAGGATGTCATGATCACAATCAAGGATGCAGCGGACGCCGTCGTATTTGGGCCGGAAATCACCCAGGTGCAAGCAGGAGGTTTGTGGCAGCTTGATCCAGATGCGGATCTTTCAGCGTTAGACGATGAAGCAACCTACACACTCGAAGTGGAGGTAACGGATCAGGCGGAGACTGCCAACACAGTTACGGCGAGTCGAACTTTCACCACGACTGATTCCTCAGCGCCTCAAGCGGTGTTGAACCTGGGTTTAAACGTTGTTGCCAATTCCAGCAATAATCTAATTGATGATTCGCGCCTTCAATTTTCAGACCGAACTGCGACAACTGGTTCTGATATCACTTTTACTCTGACCACTGCGCCGGCAGGTCAACTGTGGCTCGATCTCGATGACTCTGGCACGCTCAACAATTCAGAAACTGCACTCATCATCGGCGATACCTTCACGCAGGCTGACCTGGATAATGGGTTATTGAAGTATGACCACGTCGGTGCGTCTTCGGACGGCTTCGACTTCACGGTTACCGACACGCTAGGAAATGTTTCGGATCCACAAAGTTTTCCGATCGATGTTGGGCAGGAGTCAACGACGGAGAAGAAGTTCCTTCTACTCAATGGCAACTACTACCGTCGGAATCTTGATCAGGTCGGTATCCTCAATCCGATTCTGGCAACAGGCCAATTTGATGACGCGGACGTGGTCACGATAGGGTTTTCCTCATTCGTCCCGTCTTTGTCGTTTCTCAAACAATACGACGCGGTTTTGGTCAATGGTTGGGACTATCTGTATCGAGCGGGCCCAATTGGAGATGTGCTTGCGGACTATGTGGATGATGGGTACGGGGTCGTCGAGATGGCAACACGGTACCGTTACTATCAGCCCAACCAATTTCAATCCTATCATGTAACCGGGGATTGGACGTCGAACGGGTACAGCCCATTTATCCAGAATGGAAATTTCTATAGTGGCACCCGATCGCTTGGGACTTTCAATTCAGCCCACCCAGTCATGGAGTCAGTATCCAATCTTCAGGTAAATGCAATTGACTCATCCAGTGCGGCAAGTGGTGTTAATGTTATTGCGAGAACCAATGACAATCGTCCTCTGGTGATGGAACAGAGTGGACAGGTTGGTTCTGTTGTGGGTTTGAATTTCTTTGCTTACTCCTGGCAGTATTACTACGGTTACAACCCATCGACCGACGGTGCCCAGCTGATCGCAAACGCGTTGTCCTATGTGGCTCCTGATACAGAAATTTCTTTAAGTGGAGACACGCTCACTCTCACTGGATTTGCGGATGCTTCCGATGACCTCGCAATTTCGAGTGACGGCACAAATATTACGATTACCGATCCTGTAAACCGTCTAGTTTCGGCGTTTGGGACTTCCAGCAACGGACATGCTGTCACCATCCCAGTGGGGTCAATCGATACGATTGTGTTCGACACCGGCGAGGGAGACGACACGCTTTCTTTAGACTTGACGAATCTCGCAGGCATCGACTTCGTCTTTAACGGTGGTGATGGCGGGGCAACTGACAACGACACGCTAGTGATCCAAGGTGGAACGTTTGAGACAGCAACGTTTGCCTATGCGAACATCTTCGAGACAAATGCAGACGAGTTTTCGGGGGATATCACGCTCGACGACGGCAGCCTGACTTCGACCATCACATTTACTGGCCTGGAACCAGTCACTTACTCATCGCCGACCAACTCGTACGTCTTCGACCTAACCAACAATACCGATAGTGCGTCCCTTGATATTGACACCGCGATTTCGGGGCATCTGCTACTCTCGAGTCTCAATGGGACCTTTGAGACGACAAGTTTTATAGCGCCCAACGGAACAGGCAAATCAATCACGATCAACATGGATGCCGGCGATGACACGCTATCCATCGAGGATATCGCCAGTCGCTATTCCGGGGGTGAATTGGTTGTCACCGGTGGTGATGGCTCCGATGTCGTTACCGTACACCCTGGCGCAACTTCAGGCACCGCATCGGTTACCGGCTTCACCTTTGACGGAGGCGAAAGCGGCGGCGATAGTGATTCACTGACGATTAGCGGCGGCAGCGTGACTACGGTCACCTATGACTTTGACGACGCGGCCACAACAACTTCGGATAACTTTGCCGGTGACATCACTCTTACGGGCACAGATTCCGGAACGATTCGCTACACCGGCCTTGAGCCCGTCACGAATTCGACACCGGCAGCAGATGTTGTCTTCAACCTGCCTGATGGCGATGCGACTGCGACGTTGTCGGAAACCGCCAATCCGAACGAGTTCACGCTCGCCAGCCCTGATTTCGAAGACGTGACCTTCACGTTAACGTCCTCGGGCAACCTGACGATTAATGGTGGCAGCGGCACTGACGTCTTGACACTCAACGCCGTTGAACTGCCCGGCGACTTGGACATCAACCTGGGAGCCGGCGACACGATCAACGTGAGCGGCGATCTGTTGGTCGATGGCGCATTGAACATGGATGCGGATACCATCACAGCAACGGCTGATGTCGAAGCGGACAGTGCGATCTCGATCATTGGACGTGGCGATGTCACTTTGCAATCGGTGACCGCCAGCAACGACGCTGTCACGATTCAGGCCGGTAGTACGGGTCCGGGTAACTTGTTGGTCGATGAAATCGTCGGGGCAACAAATCTGGATTTGGATGCGGATGGAACGCTGACGATCGAAACCAGCGCCGTCGCAAGCATCACGATGGATCTGTTTGCTTCGGGCGATATCACGGTCGACACCATCAACCCGTCGGCAACCGGTGGGGTCGTCATGGAAAGCACCGGAGGCAGAATTCTCTCCGAGTCCGGTGCAACTGGACTGATCAGCGGCGGTAATCTCAACTTGACTGCTGACCAAGGCATTGACGTGCGGACCAACGTCCTGAGTGTGGACGCAGAAAACGCGTCCATGGGAGCAATTGAGATTGCACAAGAGGTTAATAGCCTCACTTTGAACAAGATCGACAACAATGCGTCCGGTGGCAGCGTTGTGATCACGAATACGCAAGCCATCACGACGAGTGTTTCCGAATCGGTATCCGCCGACGGGGGAAACATTTCAATTGAATCGACGAACAACTCAGTAACGATTTCGCAGCCCGTCTTCACGACGGGTGCTGGCACCATTGCTTTGACCGCGACCGGCGGTGTCGCGATTAACGGAGCCGCTGAAGTCACGGCGGACACGGGTGCCATCACCATTACCGCTGATTCGGATGCCGACGACAGCGGTAGTTTCACCATCGTTGGCAGTTCGACCTACGTGAGCACCAACAATGCAACCGACAACGCTTTGGTCATCACCGCGGCGGACATGACGCTGGGTGGCCTTGCGCCGCTTTCGGGCGGATCGTTGGTGTCGCCGAGCGGGCGTACTCAGTTGCTCAACAGTGCGGCGAACCAAACATTCACGCTTGGATCAGGGATCGGCAGCCATATCAAACTCACCGCCGCCGAATTGGACCAGGTCACTGCCGACTCGTTGAAGATTGGTAAGGCAGATGCGGGAGCCATCGAGATTAAGGGAGCGATCGCGCCGGTGGGAACCAGCACCCTCATTCTGGAGACCGGTTCGACGATCACCGACGACCCGGCATTGCCTAATCCTGGATCAATCACCGAAACGAACCTGAAAATCGTCGCGGGTGGAAGTGTCTTGCTGGATGGTGCGAATGATGTGGACAACCTCGTCGCGGAAGTCACTGGATCCGAAAATACGTTCACGTTTAACGATATCGATGATCTGACGATTCCGTCGACTGCTATCGACACGACCTCAGGAATCACCACCAACGCGGGTAGTGTCGTGCTCAAATCCACTTCGCTGACGGTTGACTCGGCGATTACGACTTCGGGAACCGCAGCCACGGTCGGTGAGGTGACGCTGATTCAGGATGCTTTGGACCTGAATGCATCGGTGACCGCGTCTGCCGGGGATGTCACCATCCGACCGCTCTCCGCTGCGACCGAGATTCACCTAGGCGATGCTGATGCCGCTGGTATCCTCGGATTGGAACAGGATGATTTGAACGAGATTACCACGAGCGCGGTCGTTCGACTTGGTTCGACGACCACGACCACAGTGGGAGCCGATACGGTACCCATCAATACCGGTGACATCGATCTGGTTACGGCTGTAACGGAGACAGGAACCGGATTCACGACTCTCTCGTTGATCACCCAAGGCGGTGTGGTGGATACCAGTGCCGATACCACGGTCGACATCACGGTGACCAATCTGGCGATTCAGGCCGGGGGTGGGATCGGTTCCACTGATGACATCAACGTTTCGGTCACCAACTTGGCCGCTCACAACGATCAAACCGGTGCCACGCTGGGCGGAAACATCAACATCAATAACCTGGGCGATTTGACGATCGCGGCGGCTCCAGGCATCGATGGCGTCATCGGCGTCGACAATGATTTTGCGGGCGGTTCGGTGACTATCAACGTAGATGTCGATGGTGGTGAGCCGGGGAATCTGACGATCAACGCACCGATCGATGCGGAAGACGGACCGATCACGATCCAGGCGGACAACAACATCGCTCTGAACGCCAATGTCAGCAGTGGCACCGGGGCCGGGGACATCGCGATCACTGCGGACACGAATTCCGATGCCGCGGTCGTCGTCGATGGTGCGATCACCATGGTTGACGGTGCGGTCGTCGATGCGGGCAGTGGCACCATTGCCATGAACGCCTACGGCAACGTGACGCTCGGCCGGGTGGTGACGACAAACAACACACCGATGGCTGTTTTGATCGACAGCTCAAACGGGGCCATCAGCGAAGTCGGGGACACCGGTGGTGCCGACATTGTGGCAACCGGTTCGGATGCGGTCGTCACGCTCAATGCGGCGACTGGGATCGGAACCATGGCCGCGCCGATCGATACAAGCATTGCCAAGCTGGTGGTGACCAATAGTGCTTCGGGCGATGTTTATATCGAAGAAGCGACGGGGCTGAAGATTAACGGCATCGATCAGGATGGCGGCTTGGTGAACATCAAGACGCTGAATGGTTTCCTTGATGTCGTCCAGGGGACCGGTATCTCAACAACAACGGGTTCGGTCACGTTGACAGCGGAGAAAACAACGGCTCCCTCCGCGCCGATTGTCATCAATGACCCCATTCAGTCTGACAGTGGAGCGGTCGTTATCACCGCTGCCGATTCGGTCAACTTTGGGGCGCCCAATACTGTCAGCACAGACGCCAACGTTTTCGTAACGGCGACCGCTCAAGGCATCTTCATGAGCAATGGAGCCTTGATCGACGCTGGCAGTGGTCTGATCGATCTAACGGCCAATGGCAATATCACGCTGGGTGGTCTTCTCACGACCAACACAACACCAGCGGGTCTTAACAAGACCGATCCGTCCATGAGCACTGCGGCGATCGTCGTGAATACAGCGACGGGAAGCATCTTGGATGCGGGTGACACCCACCTGGAAGTCAGCACGGTCGGCGGGAGCCCGCAGGGTGGTGCTGTTTTGATCGCAGAAGCGGGAAGCATCGGCGCGACCGGTAACCCGCTGGAAATGAACGTGGGTTCGATCGGAGCCAAATCGCTCACGGAAATCGTCTTGGATTCCGATGGTGACATCTTGATTGATTGCCTGATCTCGGGCTCTGACATCACCGTTACTGCCGGTGGCATGATCAATGACTTGCAGAACGACGCGTTGGCGGATCTCGATGCAGGTGGCACTATCTCATTGGAGGCCACGACTGGCATTGGTGGCAATCCCGGAACGACTGCAACCGTCGCTGACGCGGCAGGCCGCCTCGAACTTGCCGCTGGTAGCACGCTGATCGCGAGTACGACCGACGCCGGTACGGCTAACGGAAACATCCTGGTCGCGGGTCTGGGAGATCTGACGCTGCAGAGCGTGACGACCGCTAATGGTGCCGTCGATATTACGGCAGCTGGGACGATCACCGCGACGTTGGTTGAAACGAGCAACACCAACAGCGATGACAACGACATCACCCTGGTAGCAACGGCGGGTGGTGACATTGAGGTGGTCGCACTCGACGCCGGGGCCGATGGCGACATCACGCTGACCGCCGCCGGGGCGATCACTGAAGACGGTATGCCCGGTACGGCCGCGGCCGGTGACGTGCTGACGGCGACGGCTGGTGGAGCCATTTCTCTAGATACTAACGTCAACAAGATTACGGCGACCACGAACGCCGCGGGCGACATCGATATTGATGAAAGCACGGGTGTTGAACTGACGAACATCGCTACCAATGACGGCACGGTCAACGTGGTCGCCACCACCGGTGATGTCACCATCGTGTCAGTCACCTCCGCTGGTACCGATAAAGATGTCACGATCGAAGCGACCGTCGGCAGCATCCTGGATCAAGACGACAATACCGACGTCGACATCACGGCGACTGGTGAAATCATTCTGACCGCCGGTGCCAACATCCACGGGACGGGAACCGGCACCGATGGTGATGGCAACCGTTTGGAAGTCGCCGCGGGAAGCGTCGTGACCGCGAATTCGACCACGGCGGGTAACATTCGTTTGACCTCACCGGGAGCGATCACTCTGAAGAACATTGACGCCACCAGCGGTGACGTGGATGTGACAACGACCGGCGGCGATATTTTGATCGGCGCGATCGATGCCAGCGGCACGGTCACGCTGAATTCCAGTGCCGCGATCAATGAAGCCGACGATGATTTGACGGCTGATATCACCGCGGCCACCGTCAGTCTGGAAGCGGTTGGTGACATCGGTGGTTCTGCAACGCCAACGACCACCGACACCGAAGGTCGTTTGGAAATCGCGGGCGGCAGTGTTTCGGCCAATTCGACCGGAACGGGAGACATTGTGCTGCGAGGCACCGCCGACATCACGTTCACGAGCGTGACCACGAACGATGGTCTGGTTGATGTGGATTCAACCGGCAATCAAATCACCGTCGCTGGCACTGGTATCAGCGCCGTCGGTGGCGGCATCAAAGCGGTTGCGGCTGGGATCAAACTTTCCGCCGATCTGCAAACCGACGGCGACGCGATTGATCTGAACGGTCCCGTTGTAATTGACGGGGCTCGTTTGATCGATACCGAATCCGGCGACAACGACGATGCCGGACTGGTGCTCATCACTGGAACCATCAACGGAATGGACAATATCGGCAACACCGACATTTTGACAATCGACGCCACGGCGAACACGAATGCCGCGGGTGCCGTCACGATCACGGGCGTGGTCGGCGGTAGCACACCTCTGGACAGCATTGACATCGACGGCAACGCCATTGATTTGCAATCGGCTATCACGGTTGACGATGGGGGCATCGAGGTTAACGGCAGCGGTATCAACATCGGTGGTGATTTGACCACTGAGGGCAGCAATGTTGATTTGACCGGTCCCGTCACGCTGACCAACGAGAATGCCACCACGACGATCGATACCGCAACCACCTCGGCTACGGGCGGTGTTGTTACAATCGATGGCACGATCAACGGCACCAACCTGGGTGCTGAGACATTGGTGATTGACACCAGTGGAACTAGCAATAAAGCCAACGTGTTCCTGAAACAGGACGTCGGTGCGACTCAGCGTTTGGGCGGCCTGACCGTCACAGCGGACACGCTTGAGATTACGGGCGATATTCTGACCGATTCCACGGGGGCCTCGGCGGATGGCTTGATTGACTTCTCGGGCGTCACGATGCTCGATTTGACCGACAACCAAACCATCCAGATCGATTCCGATGCGACCGGTGGTTCGAGCGACGCCGGTCAGATCGTTCTGACTGGTGCCGCAAACCTTGATATTGACGAACCGACCGTCGACTTTGTCATCGACGCGCGAGCCGACGGAACGGGCGTCTCGAAAGATGTGACACTCAACGACGTGACGGTGAAGTCACTTAACGTTGCCGGAGACAAGGTTACGTTTGAGGGACTGGTTACCCTCAAAGGCAAAGACTTGGCTGGAAACTCGCTTCGAGTCGACGCCAAAGACGTGGAGTTCAAAGACGGTGCACGAATCGTCGTGGATGGGGACATGGCGGGCGATACCGGCAATGTCTTGATCGCGGGCAAGGTCGGTGACAACGGAACGTTGACGCTGGCTGCGACGGGCGCCGATGCGTTGCCGGTCATCGATGTTACCGACGCCGAAGCGGCGGGAGGTACCGTCACCATCGACAGCAACTTTACGGTCGTTGAACTCTGCGACGATATCGCGACGGCGGGCGGAGCGATATTGATCGCTTCGCCGGTGGAACTCTGTGCGGATGTGACGCTCGATACGACCGGCAATAGCACGGCGGCCGGAGCGAACATCACGATCAGTAACACGATCACCGACGATGCGACCAGTGGTCCTCATTCCTTGGATTTGATCGGCGGAACGGGCGGGGACGTGAACCTGACCGGCGACATCACGATCGGACGTCTCGACATTCAATCGGCCGACATCGTCGATTTGCCGAGCGTTTCGACCGACGGCGAAGGTGCCTCGGGCGGGATTGACATTGGATCAACCGCCGCCGTCAATCGCATCGATCTGAACGGCGCGACATTGGATTCGGGAGCGAACCATCCGAACGTGGCAGGTGTGATCTCATTGAATTCAGCCGACATTGACCTTTCCATTTCCGTCACGCTCGACGCGACCACGGGCGGAACCACCGATGGTGCGATCACGGTTGGTGACTCAGCGAATCCGAGTGCGGTCGACGCGACTACAGCGGGAATGGAATCACTGACGATCCAGTCCAGCGACGGAGCCCTGACGGTTCACAGTGACCTTGGCGGCAACACGCGTCTGGGTTCGGTCGCTGTCAATTCCTCCGGCGGCACGATCAGCTGGAACGGCGATATCGCCACCCAAGGCGGCGCGGTCGATTTCACTGGCGTCACGGGCGCGATCGATGTGACAGGCAACGACGGGGCGCAGTGGACGATTGACACCAATGACGGTGCGTCCGGAAACGGTGGCAACATCGACTTCGGTATGAATGCCACGATCACCGCAGGTGATGTCGCACTGGTCTTTGACGCAACCGCTTCGGCCACGGATGCCGATGTGATCCTGCCCGCCAGCATCGCGGCGGCGAGCGTTGATGTCGACGCGGATCAGATCACAGCCGGCAATATCGTGACAACGGGCGGCAACATTGACCTGAACGCGACGGCAACGACCGGCACCGCGATCTTCTTCAATGGTTCCACCATCGATACGACCGATGGCGGCACCGAGGCGACTGCTGGAGAGATTATTTTGACCTCCGCCGGCGGTAATCTGTTGCTCAACAATTCCGGCGGCACGGTCAGCTTCTTGACCGACGCGACCACGACCGATGCGAACATCACCATCGCAATTCCAGTGGAAGCCATGGCCACGGAGCCGTTAACACTCGACGCCGGTGATGCAGACGTCGCGATCAACGCAACGGTTGGTGCGGCAAGTCCCATTGGCTTGCTGACCATCGACGCAGACAACATCGATTTCAATGCCAACGTGGATGCAGCGGGCATCGCGGCGACGGGCCAAAGCAGCATCGAGATCGGTACGACCAGCGCGGTTGTCCTGGACATCAACAACGTCCAGTCCTCGTTCGATTCACCGTTCATTGATGCGGACGCTGGCTCGACGATCATCGATTCGACCGGCGGAAAAGATACGGCCGTGTTGTACCGGCCGCTCAATGACGCGACGGCCTTCAATATCGGTGACGACGCTGGAACCGCCACGGACCGAGTCACCGATGCGGCACTGGCTGCCGTAGCCAATTCGATCGGGCAATTAGCAATTGGCTACGCTGGAACGCAATCTGGCAAGATCACGATCGACGGCAATTCGCCTCAGACGCGATCAGGTTACCCATCGTTGACTGGCATTGTTCTGAACACCAGTTTGGTGATTCAGGCGGTCGATGCCGATGTGGAGGTGACCGATTCGATCATCTCGGACATTGAAGGCAACAGCATCACGATCAATGGATCTGGTGCGGCCGGTGTCACGACGATCATGAACAATTCGACCTTCATCACCGACAACGGTGGGGTGATCACGATCGATGACTCGGTCACACTGGCCGATGGCGTGACACTGACGCTTGATTCCGACGGCAATAATGCGGGTGGTGGAGCCGCTATTTCGGTCACCGGCGACATTCAGGGTGATGGTGGATCGAACGAGAATCTCGTTGTCCACTCCGGTGGTGGTTCCATCACGCTTGGCGATGCCGCCACGGACAAAATCGGAGACACGGGTTCGCGTTTTGGCACGATTACGTTGGACGGAACTGATGCGGTCGTCATCAATTCAACCGTCGTCGCAGCGAGCATAACTATCGGTGGTAGCGATAATCCGACGGCGGTGACCTTCAACGAAACCCTTGACCTGGATAACGGTTCGGCTGCGGATGTCCTTGACATCACCGTTGCAGCGGCGGGGACAGTGACCTTCGCTGCGGCAGCCGATTTGACAACGGCCAACGGTGGCAATGTCGTTGTCAATTCCGCAGGTGCTGGCGGCAGCGTCACGATTAATGACACAGCCGCGAGTAGCTGGAGTATCGACGGCAGCGTCAACATTGACGGTAACTTCGGTAACGTTGATCTAGGCGAGGACATCACGACCAATGGTGGAGCGATCTCGATCTCGTCGCCCACAACGTTGACAAAGGACATTGCGTTGGACACGACCGCCAGCGGAACAGCGACTGCAGGTGCAAACATCAGCCTGGCCGCTGTGACGGCCTCGGGTGCGGCTTCAGCAGAAACACTGACGATAGATGCTGGTACCGATGGCGATATTTCTGTCACCGGTCAGATCGGTGCCAGTCGCTTGGGACTCGTGACGATCACCAACGCCAATGATGTCGTATTCGATGACACGGCCAATAACCCGGCCCAAGTCACCGGTTTAACGGTCACGGAATCCAGCACTCTCACTGCCACAGAGCAGATCGACACGACCGCAGACATCAGCATTGTTGCCGATGATGCAAGCTCGCCGGATCTGGCGACGACTACCAGTGTTACTCTAGCCGGTGGTGTCGAACTGGGTGGTGCGAACCTTGCGATTCAAGCAGCTTCGGATGTCATATTCAGTGCACCGATTATATCAACTCCGGATGCCGGAACCGAAACGGTCACCGTATCTGGCATTACCGCCGCAACTGAAATCTATCTGGGCGATGCCGGTGGTGGTTTGGATATCTCCGAAGCGTCACTCGCCCAAATCCAGTCGACCGTGACGGAAATCGTGATCGGCGAAGCCATGAACCAAACTGGCAAGATCACCGTGGGCGATGGTGCCGATGACAATGGCACCTTGACCGTGCTGACAGCCCTGACGCTGGAAGCCGCAGGTGCAAGCGGTGCCGGAATCGATGTGCAAGCCAGCATCACCACAGCCGGCGACTTCACTGTCAATGGTGATGGTGCGGGGGACGGATTCAGCGTCAACGCAACCAGCGTGACCATCACCACCGCAGGCGGGGATGCCACGATCAATGACACCGTCACCTTTGCGACCGATGGGAATGCATTGGCCATTAATACGACAGGCACCTCCGACGGTGCGATCAACATCAATGGCTCGGTCGAAGCAAACAACACGGGTGCCGCTGCCGAGAATCTCACTCTGACCGCAGGTACCGGTGACGTGACGTTGGGCGGAAGTGGAGACACCTTCGGGGCCACCACGACAGCGGACGATCGTCTGGGGACGATCAACATCGTCAGTGCGAATGATGTGACCGTGAATGCATCCATCGTGGCACAGGTCTTTGACCAAGACGCCGGAGTTCTTGGTACACCTGGACCAGGAAGCACGACGACGTTTAAGGCGGCGATCGACCTGGACAAGGGATCCAGCGGCGACGTTTTGCGTTTGGACAACGTGCCGAATGTCACGTTTGAGGATGCGGCTGCGGTGACAACGGGCAATGGGGGGAACGTGTTCTTGGATGGCGATGATACGGGCGATCTGATCATCGGCACCGGAGGCATGACGCTTGACGGTTCCTTCACCGAGCAACAGTACAACTCGGTTCAGCTGAACGGCACGATCACCGCCAACGGCATCAACATCAGCAGCAAGTTGGAGCTTTCCACCGATCTTGTGCTCACTGCTGCAACTGGCGACATTTCAGTTGGCAATATCTGCGGTGATGAAGACGACAAAGATAAGATCTATGACGTCACGATTACTGCTACCACGGGCAGTGTCAGCGTCGGCCAGATTGGCATCGATGCGGACAGTGACGACATCAACGAGGTCACGATCACCAGTGGCAGCACCAGTGCTGACACCATCTCCTTGGGCGGGAACATCTTCACTGGCGAAGACGACAATACCGGAGATGTGTCGCTCAACGGAGCCGTGGTACTCGGAGTCGACATCGTGATCGACACCACTGACACCGAGGACATGGCCCCTGCCCCAGCGGCCACCGGCAACGCCGGTGCTGTCAGCTTCAGCAGCACGATTGACGGAACGACCGGTGGCGAAGAATCGCTGACGATCAACGCCAACGATACGACTGCCGACGGAGACGTCACGATCGCCGGTGCGGTTGGCGGGACAACGCCACTTGAATTCGTGACCATTGATGCGGCCTCCGTGGAAGTGGACGCGGTCGCCACCACGGGCGCGATCGATGTAACCGGCAGCAGCATCAAGCTCAGTGGCGATCTGCAAACCGACGGTGGCACCGTCGACTTGACCGGTCCGCTGACCGTCAACGGAACGGACATCACGATTGACACGGAGCTGGATGACAATAGCGACGCGGGTGCCGTCACGATCACCGGCACCGTCAACGGCATGACGATGGATGTCGATGGCCTGATCATCGACACCACCACTGGCGCAACCTTCAGTGCAGGCGATGTCACCATCGACGGAATCGTCGGTGGCGGAGCACTCGACCTCGACAAGCTGGTCATCAGCGGAGCCGCGATCGACCTAACCAGCGCCGTCACCGTCCACGACGGCGGCATCGCCGTCACTGGCGACACGATCAGCCTCGGCGGCGACCTCCAAACCGACGGTGGAAATGTAGAACTCGCAGGAAATGTCACGCTAGCGAAAGAAGATGCGATGACCACAATTGACACCGGCGACACGGCTACTACCGCGGGCAACGTGACGGTCACGGGCACGATTGGCGGAAGCGAAGCTGGAGATGAAGCCCTAGTGATCGATGCATCTGGCACGACCACAAGCGGAAATGTGCAAGTGACTGGTGCCATTGGCACCACATTACTTCCCCTTGCGAGCTTGGACATTGATGGTGCGATTATTAA
>NZ_ANMO01000175.1 GCF_000338295.1 Rhodopirellula europaea 6C | reverse complement strand
CGGCATGGCCAGCAGCGGCACGGGCCCGTTCTACTGCCCGGCCGATGAAAAGGTCTATCTCGACACTTCCTTCTTCGGCCAACTGGCTCGCCAACTCGGTGCACCGGGGGACTTTGCTCAAGCCTACGTGGTCGCCCACGAAGTCGGTCACCACGTTCAGAACCTGCTTGGCTACACCGACCAATTGGATCAAATTCGCCAGAGGGTTCCCGAGGTCGAATACAACAAGTATTCGGTTCGATTGGAACTGCAAGCGGATTTCTTTGCCGGAGTGATGCTGCATCATGCGGAAAAGAAATATCGCATCATTGAAGACGGTGACATCGAAGAGGCCATGACGGCCGCACGGGCCATCGGTGACGACACCCTGCAGAAACGCAGCCGAGGCTACGTCCAACCCGAGACGTTCAACCACGGCACCAGCGAACAGCGGTTGCGTTGGTTCACCAAAGGATTGAAAACGGGCGACCTGAATCAAGGCGACACATTTCAAGCCGACCAGCTTTAGAGTGCTGGTGTGTTGAGACGGGTGTGGGTTCACGGTGGGGACCACCGTGCTACAGAAGACGACGACTGCCGGAATGCAATCGAGCACTCTCAGTATTCATAGTCGTGCATTTCGCTCTGATCACGAGTCCCAAGAGCCCCCCACAATCCAAAGGGACTTGGACTTCCGGGTGCCCGCTCGCCTTCCCCATTAAGAACCACTGTTCCGACACCCCATCCCCCCGCGCAATCAATCGAGTCGGTGATGAATTTGATTGATCCGTCCGCCATCGCAACATGGCCGCCGCCTTGATGCCGGCTGCTCATGGTCAACGTGCCGATCGTGGTTGCATCGCCACCGAAACAGAGTGCCGCATTGGGGTGCAACGTTGTGTTGAATCCGGTCATCAACGGCATCGCGTCTGCCCAGCGAAGCCCGCGTGCTTGCCCTGGGTTGGTTGGAAGCTGAACCTTCCCAACTTCCCAAAACATTGGCCGCGTGGAATCGATTTGCGTGCGACAGACCTCTACATCATCCAGCACGCCTCCGCCCCAGCCGTTGTTCAACGAAGGAAACGTTCGAATGTCGTTGTCGCCCAAGTCCGTGCAAATCTCGCCGAGCAAAATCGTCGAGGACAAACCGTCTTTCACATCGCTATAGGACGTGATCATGCGAGGCACGAAGACACCGCGTCCAGTCGCTTCCATTTGCAACTTGCCACTGGCAGACCAAGCGGTTCCGTCGTGTATCCACAATCCTTCATCCAAACCTTCGATCGCATCACCAAGGCACGCGGCGTAATTCGTTCGCCCGAGCGAGGGCGATCCCAATCCAGGATCAGATGGGCACCGATAAATCCCGACTTCGTTTTCCCATGGGGTGTACGCCGCGATGGAAGGCGATGGTCCCATGGGTTCATACCGATGTTGCACGTCACCCCCGCCCATCACTCCATAATCCACTTCGTCGTAGGGTAAGAAATCGTAATCCACATCACTATGATCGCTCTCAGGCGGTTGCCCCACGTAGCCTTCGCTGATCGCTTCCCAAAGAGGAACCTTGCCGACGAACGGCGTGATCGACACCAGATAACTCAACCGAAACTGGTTGGTCGTCAGCGGATCATTCGCGTTGTTGAACGTCCCCGTTCCGTGCGGCGGCAAATGCTCAAATGCGTCGTGGTACTGAGCCACACCGAGAGCGATTTGCGAGAGGTTGTTGGAGCAACTCATTCGCCGCGCCGCCTCTCGTGCCGCTTGCACCGCAGGCAACAACAACCCAACCAAGATCCCAATGACGCCTGTCACAACGAGCAACTCCAACAGCGTGAATCCGTTTGGACGTTGTGATCGCTTCATATCATTCTCGCAAAGATAGAAAGTGGGATAGGCTTCCAGCCGGTCGACTTGATCGAAACTTTTTACGCTCGACGCATACTTCCCTCGGGGGAATCCGTTAGTCTAACGTCCTGCGGCACGTGGCGGTTTCGTGCCTCGAAATTTCCCAAGAGAACTTTTATCGGTGATCAGCCCCGCGTCTCGTCTGTCTCCCGCGGATCCTAACTTCGCAATCGAAGTGATCCAGTCTTGCCTGACGTCTGCCATCCAGTGCGGTGCCAGCGACGTGCACATTCAACCACGATTGGAATCGTGGGAGATCTCCTTTCGAATCGACGGCGTGCTGCAACCGGTTGAATCGTTCCCGCGAAGCGATGAAAGCGATCCGGTTGCACGACTCATGGCGTTGGCGGGAATGCCGTCTTACCGAATGGGCGTGCCTCAGGAAGGCCCTTTGCGGTGGCGAAGCGGTGGGACTAATCGCAACGACGCGGGCGACCCAAACACTTCGGACCACGAAATGCGTTTGGGCATTTTCCCCACCGTCCACGGCAACCGAGCCGCTATCCGAATCATGGAAGAACGTGAAAGCGTTCGGCAATTGGACGAACTCGGGCTTGATGCGGGCACGCTGGATCGGCTCCAAACCATTTGCGACGCTCGCGACGGTTGGTTGCTGGTCGCCGGTCCGGCAGGCAGCGGCAAAACCACGACGCTGTACGCCTGCCTGTCGCACATCGCTGGCGGAGAGTTTCGCAGAAGCGTCCTGTCGATCGAAGATCCGATCGAATCCGTGATCGACTCGATCAGTCAAAGCCAACTGCAATCTAGCAGCGGATTGACACTGGCTTCCGCGATGAGAGCCGCCGTTCGACAAGATGCTGAGGTGTTGCTGGTCAGCGAAATTCGCGACGTGGAAACGGCCGAAGCTGTCCTAGCAGCCTCCATGACCGGCCATCTGTGCTTCTCATCCATCCACGCGGGAACCATCGGTGGAACACTGCGTCGATTGGTGCAAATGAATTTGCCAACGTTCGCGATTCAGAGCGGACTCCGCGGCGTGCTGTGCCAACGCTTGCTACGCCGGCGATGCGATGTGTGTGACTCCGCCCCAAAGGCGACGAAGGATTGCCCGCGCTGTCACGGCACGGGATACGCCGGGCGAGTACCGATCTCACAAATCGTTGACTTGAACGATCCCCAATGTGGACCAGCCGTTTTCGATGCCTTGGCAAAGCAACTGCCCGCATCGGACCTCGACCGAATCCTTGAAGACGCCGGCATCGATTCGCTGCGTTGCCAAGCCGAACGATTGATTGAAGAAGGCGTTACCGACCGAGAAGAAGTCTTCCGCGTTTTGGGGCGAACCTCATGACGAGCAACCCGAATCCAACGCCCGCCTCGGCAACCAACTCTTTCGAACTCAACGACGAGTCGTTGGCTCTGTTGCTGGAGGAGGTCTCCGCCATGGCTGCGTCGGGACGTTCCCTCGTCTCAGGCTTGGCGGGATTGAACGACGCGGCACTGGGGCGTCTTGGTCGCGCCGCTGAATTTGTTCGCGTACGTGTCAAGCATGGCCAATCTCCTTCCGTCGCGATGGCATCGTTGTCCCTGCCGTATCAGACGCCGATTCGCATCGCCATGCAAATCATGGCTGAGACTGGTTCGACCGCCGCCATCCACGAAACCGTCCGACTCATTCGCCAACGCGAAGATCAACAACAGCGAACCTGGCTGTCCGCGATCAATCCGCTGCTCAACATGGTTGTTGCGTCGGTCGTTGTCTTCTTTGTGTTGCCATGGATCTTAGTTTCGATCGCTGAATCGCAACCCATCGCGTCACCGTTTGCACCTTCCGTCGATCAGATCGTCCAAACGTTTGTCCAAAACTACCTGCTCGCTGCGTTGGTGGTGATCGTCATCCTCTCGTGTTTTGCGGCGTGGATGCACTGGGGAATTCGCCGTTCGATCCGCCGCGCACAACCCTCGCGTCACTTGGCGACGTTTTGTCGATGGCTGGCGATCCAGATTGAGATCCCAAACGCGAACATCGAAACCGCTCGAGCAATCGAATCCGCCGCGGAAGTCGCTGTTTCCGATACGCCAGCGCTTTGGCGAACCGTGGCAACCAATGTTCGTGCGGGCGCGACGTCCCAACAATCGCTGGACTTCCCACCTGATACACCGGCCCCGATCAAGGAATGCGTTGTCGATTTGGTCACCGGGAAACGAGACGCCGACCTAATCGCCCGTGACTTGCGCAAGCTGAGCGAACTGCACGATGAAAGAGCCAATCGGCAGCAAAGCTGGTGGTTGCAAAACGTCCCTCACTGGATCGCCTGGATCCTGATGATCGCGATTATCGTCGTTTTGTTGCGAGCCGCGATTTCACCGCTCCTGCATGCCATTGGGGAGTTCGCCTGATGACGTTTCCGACGATCTCCGACCAAGCCGAATTAGAAATGTGGTCCGTCATCCGAGATGACGCTCGATCAAGTCTGTCTCGTGCAACCACGATCGGCTTCATCTACCTAATCGCCGCATTGGCGGTGGGAACCTTCCTGCTCTCCGCGGTCGCAGAACTCAGCGAGGACGCCGTCTACTACGTGGGTTGGGAAGAGAAAGAGGTGGTGGTTACTTGGATGCGAAGCATGATATGGGTTTACGCTGGCATCGCTGTGATCGCGGGTTTTGGCTGGCTCTTAGTTCAACTCTCTCTTCGCGGCAGTTTGCCGGTTTTCGTTGCAACCATCATCAGCAAGATTCCAGGGCTTGGTCGAGCGATCCAGACGATCGCCCTGGCCAACTTCTGTCAATCGATCTACCAATCGGTGGTGAACTCAAAAACTTATGGCGATGCCTTTCGAGCCGCATCCGACGAAACGCGATTCACTCCGCTTCGACTCTGGATCGATCGATCCGCTGCGAGATTGGACTCCGGCCAATCATGGGAACACGCCCTTCTCCGCCCACCAATCAAAGACCATCCATTGGCGGCGGTGATTGCGATGGGGCAAAGCCAGCTATCACGTGAGGAGACCATCCGCATGTGGCACCAAGCCGCTTCGGACAGCCACTGGTTGCTTCAGACTCGATCGCAACGCACCGTCAGACATCTCTTCCGAGTGGGATTGATCGGTGCGTTGTTCACCGCTGGACTTGCGATCTTGTCGACCAACACAAACATCGTTTTGATGTTGGATGGCTTGACCTATTCAGGCGGGTGGTTTTAGACATGGGTCACTCACTACCCTTCATTGCAGCTGCCATCGCGTGCGGATTATTCGCCGCCACGTTGCGTACGATCAAGTGGAATTTGATCACGCAGCCGGTGCCGCGCTTTCGTCCCTTTACCATTCGAGTCTTTGCATTTCTTGAATGGGTGCTCTGGTCAATGAGCGTCCTTGCGTTGGCGAGCTCAGCGCCCCATCCGATCACGTTTGTGCTGCTGGCCATGATGATCGGAACGTTATTTGTCGCCAGGCGTTGGACTTACCGTGAAGAAGCGGAGTCGTTGAATCGTTGGATGCGATTGGCTGCCGGCACTCGAGCCTCGGTTCCTGTCCTGGCGGAATCGCTCGCCAATGGTTCATCCAGTCGCATTGCGTTTCGAGGCAAAACGTTCTCTGCTCGTCTGATGCGTGGCGAATCTTTGGTCAATGCGGTCCGGCGATCGAAGCTGCCAATCACCGCGGACACGTTGGCTGCGATCCAGCACCCTCAGGCCACGACCACGACGCCCGACTCATTTGCCGACAAAACTTTCCGATCGCAGGTTCGCCAGCAACAAAGCATCGACGCCGGCACACCTGTCTCCGCTCCGATCGTCGCGGAACAATTGATCTATCTCATCGCCACCATGTTTTTGGCGTGGGGTCTGGGGTACTTCATACGAGGCTTCATATCCGAGCGATTCGAATATATCGCCGAGGAGTTCTTCGATATCGACTCGAACATCAATGACATGTTGCAAACAATCATGTCAATCTATGAAGGCCTGATGATCCTAGTATTCATTTGGTTCATGATGGCGATCTTGATTCGATGGCAACCCGCCTGGTTAATCCGCTGGATCCCGTGGTTTGGCAAAGATTCCATCGCTCGCTGGCGTTGTGAAATACTACGTTCGCTGAGCATTGGCATGCGATCCGAACATGCCGAATCGGAACTACTGACATTGGCGTCGCAGTCATCTGGCAATCGTTGGATCCGAAAACGATGCCGCAAAGCATCTCGGTTGATCGAGAACGGAACCACATTACCCGTCGCCCTTCGCAGATCACAAATCGTGACCGCGAAAGAGCGGTCTTGGCTGACCAGCGCGGCGAGAAACCACCACCTGCCATCCGCAATTGACCAATTGGTTGACAACATCTCGCGTCGAAGATCGCTGACATGGAAAGTCAGAATGTCTTGGCTGATTCCACTCGCGGTCGTCTTGGTCGGAGTTTACGTGATGGCCCACATTGTCACCGTGTTTCTGTACCTGACCAAACTCACCACAGCAGTTAGCTAAACGTATGAGAGCGGCTCATCCCAACCGGCCACGACACAAAACCCGCCCAGGTTTCACATTGCTTGAAACCATGGCTGGGTTTGCGTTCCTAGCCGTTGCGACGGGTTTCGCGGTCCAGATGCATCACAGCGGGCTCTCGTTCGATCGACATTCCATGGATCGGCTGGAACGACAACTCGCAGTCGAAAATGTGGGGCAACGATTCTTGCTGATTCCCTATGAAGACATCGAACGCGTTGCTGAACAGCGTGGTCCCGAATCCGACATTCAAATCCAAATCGATTCCTTTGAGACTGGCTCCCATTCCGGATTGCATTTAACAATCCAAACCACGGTTGATTCGCAGACTTTGCAACACCATGTGTGGAGAATGGAGCCCGCCGAATGACTCGCCGCAATGGTTACACTCTGATTGAAATGGTGATCACGCTATCGATCGTGATCGCGATGCTCGGCGGAACGCTTGGATTGGTGCGATTGGTTCGCACCAGCAGCAAACACGCTAGCGACGCGGCGATCCACCGCCAAGAGATTCGGCGATTGGCGAACGACCTGCGCCGCGACGTTGGATCGGCCGGCGCGATCGAGGTAGTCGAGTTGAGGTTGATCCTGGAATCCACCAATGATTCGCGAATCACCTACGAGTTCGATTCAGAAACATGGTTTTCTCGCAGTATCAAATCCGCCGATTCAAAACAGATCGCGTCCGACCGATACCTCATTGACGAACGCTCGCAAGTAAAACTTCGCCTACAGCCGATCTCGGACGAGAATCCCGAAACAGAACCATCACTGGTCGAGTTGACAATCACGCTGCCAGATCGTCCTTCTCAACCAATTCAGATCCTTGCCGCTCCGAGGATGCCAAATTGATCCCGAAACATCGTTTTGATCCATGTCGTTCCCATCGGCGTCGCCGAACACCTCGCCGCGGCCTGGCCGCATTGGTGTTGGTGCTCGCCTTGGCATTGCTCGTGGGCACCTTCGCGATCGCGATCGGCAAACACGCCGCGAACTCACGGAAACACGAGCGTGATCAACAAATGATCGCCTTGCTTGAATCCGCCATCCACACCGCACAAACGATCAACGATGACCTAGCGTCTGACCTTCGACTTCCGGTCGACGACAAAGCAAACGTTTGGATCGAAGTGAAGCTCGTCGATTCCGACAATCAATCCAAACAGATCGAAGCCACTCTGGTTCGCAATGACCGCCCTGGCATGTCCATCCGACGCCAACAACGAGGCAACTCATGAACATTCGCCACCGTCCAACCAAACTCACGATCGCTGGTCGCCAATCACACTTTCGCCGTCGCAACCGGGCGTTCCGCAATGGCTTCACGCTGGTGGAGTTGCTGGTGGTGATCGCAATCATCGGCGTCTTGGTCGGTTTGTCCGCTCCCGCACTGCAATCGATTCGCGAAACGACCCGGCGTGCGGCCTGCCAATCGAAACTCGTCCCCATCGGCTTGGCAATCCAAAGCTACCACGATCGATGGATGCACTTCCCCGTTGGGACCGTCCTTGCCCCCGAAGACGGAATCTCCGGGCCAATCGAGAGCACCGCCGAGGGCAACCATCACAATTGGTTGGGGCGGCTGATGGATCTTTTGGACCAACCCGTTGTGGCCAATCGAATCGATCGATCCGTCAGCGTCTACGACGAGGTCAATCAACCGGTGTTGCAACTTCGCCTCCCACTGTTTCGATGCCCTTCCTCCGAGCACAATCCCGACAACGCCAGCAACTACGTTGGGCTGCATCATCCGACTGAGAAGGCCATTGATGAGAGCGACCACGGTGTCTTCATCCTCAACGTCGCCATCACGCGAGACGATGTGACGGACGGGTTGGCCAACACCGCTTTCGTCTCGGAGAAACTATTGCCGCTGGATGATCTGGGTTGGCTCAGCGGCACACGTGCGACCCTGCGGAATGTGGGCGGTGGCATTGAAACCAGCGTTGATCGCTTCGCACAGCCGGTCACCTCAGCGGTTGGTTCGGTCGGAAGTCGTCACCCAGCCGGCGCCCACTTTTTGTTTGGCTCCGGCGAGGTTCGCTTTCAAGCATCTGAAACGGACCCTCGAATCTTGGAACAAATCGTCGACCGTCGCGACGGGCAATTGCCGATGCACTTTCAATCCATCGAAACACTGCGTGAACAAAGTTTGAAATGAACGATCCATCGCTTGAAAAGGATCAAGTCGATGGCGTTGCGTTGAGCTGGTTTTTCATTTGGTCCATCGTGCTATCAATCGGTTTGGCTGGCTTCGCTGGAACGAGCGATCCCGATTCCATGTCGGATGAAAGCCAGCTCTTGTTTGCATGCTCTTTTGGTGGGCTCGCGGCAACATGGACGGCGATGGGTACCTGGGCAACGCTGATCCATGTCGAGAAGGAACCAAACGCAAAACGCCAAGTGCAACGTTGGCGAATCGCTGTGGGATCCTTCCTGCTCATCAATGCGATCGCAATGGTCTTGGCACTGCAATCCATGCCGTCATTCGCCGCTCAACTCCTCTTGCTGGCCAGCACATCGTGCTTGGGACCGTTTCTGATTTGGCAATGGTTCCGACGTCCGATTCACCGCGGCCCGACACCGCCAACCGGACAGCGCAACATCCGTCAGATTTTGGGAATGGCGGTGACGATTGCCGCCGGAAATGTCCTGTTTAAAATCGCCAGCGGTTGGTTAAGTCTGTTCGATGCCACCGTCACGATGATGCTCAGTATTGCAGCGTCGTGGACATTGCTCACACTCACGCTGCTGGGACGCCAATGGGCCTGGATTTACGGATTGGCCCCACTGTGCTTGGCTCTGCCTTTCGTTGTCCTATTCATCATGGACCTCGAGAAAAACAACGCAGATGAACAAGCACTGATAGTCTCGGGAACCTTCGCAGGCTTTTATCTATTTTCGCTGGTCTATCTGCTCTTGCTCCGATCAAGCGGACACCGCTGGTTCCGCATCACATCCAACGCAGAAGAGCCAGCCGCGGATCTCTCAAGTGCTTCGTCCCCGACCGCATCGATCAACACCGAACGCGTTCTCGGCACACAAACAAAAGCTTCCTAAGCAGTTCGGCAGGAATGATCGTATAGAATCTCACGTAGGCGAGTCTCTCTGAGACTCGCAAATGACAGCGTCTCGGAGAGACGCTGCTACGTGATAAAGCCCAAGGACTCCCGCTCACGTGCTTAACGGAAATCTCCCCGCCCCAAACGCTGGCCATCGCCGGGTCTGACGGTTTCCTTTCTTGGACGATCTGGCTGCATGATCAGAAGTCACTCGGTGGCGGACGTTGGTGATGAACGCACGCTGCTATGGCAAACCGCATCTCGCTGGGCACATCGAATCAACAGCCAGCGACTATCTCACATGAGATCCGGATATTGCCATACCGTCAAAAGATGGCCACTGTTCCCGATTGATCTCTGAAACCCCGAATCGACGTTTTGAATTGGTGCGTCCATCCGACACCCCCACGCCGACGGTCGGAAGTTTCCATCTCGAAACAACGTGACTATCCTTGAACGCTCGGTTCAACTTGCTTCCTGGGACCCTTTCTATGTTTTCTGTTTTTGATCTTGGACGCCGCATCGGCACCCAGGCATCAGTGTTCGCCGTTCTCTTCTTTGCGGCATGTGACGATCTTCATTCGCAAGACATCACGCGGCGAGTGCTTGAACACAGTGACTACGACCACTGGAACACATTGACGGGCACCAGCATTTCCAACGACGGAAGTTGGATCGTCTACACCGTCCAAAGCGGTCAGATCGACGGCGAAGGCACGTTGCACATCCACCACGCCGAGACCGCTCGCGAGTACATCGTTGAGCGTGGGACGGGTGCCCGCTTCACCCACAACAGTCGCTTCATAATTTTTCGGGTTCCGCCGGAAAAGAAGAAAGTCAAGAAGCTTCGCGAGCAGAAGACGCCTGCTGATGAGATGCCTCAGACATCATTGCAAATTCTAGAACTGGAATCGGGAGAACTGTTAACTCTGCAAGGTGTGCGTTCATTTGGATTGCCGGAAGAGAACAGCGATTGGGTGGCCTGCCTGATGGAAGAAGCAACCGGCGACAACGAATTGAAAAAGACTGCCAGCGACGATCGCGAAGTCTACGAAGTCACCCCCGAAGGGCTGCAACGACCTACGAAGAAGCTGAAACTGAAAAGTCGCGAGGAACTCAATCGCCAACGCGGCCGAATCGAGTCGCTGATCAAAAACAAGAACTCGAAAGAAGACGAAAAGAATCATCCCGCCGAAGAGAATACGGATGACGACAAGAAGGATCACGAACAGAAAGAGAAATCGGTCGGCACGGCCCTCAAATTGATTCACCTTGATACCGAAGTGCTGCGGACGTTCCCGTTCGTACGTTCCTTTCGTTTCTCAAAGCACGGCGAACGACTCGCCTTTGTGACTTCGGTCGAAGCCCCCGAACCAACTAAGCCCTCACCATCGAACGAAGAAAAGGAAACGTCCGACAATCAACCAGACGGCAAGGATTCAAACGGCAAAGACAACCAACAACATGGTCCTGTCGATGGTGTCCACACGATCGAATTGGATTCGCTTCGCCACCGGACCATCATCAGCGGAATCGGCGAGTACAAGAACTTAACCTTCAGTGAAGATGGTTCTCAGTTGGCGTTCATCAGCAACCAAGACGACTACGAATCCGAGTCACCATCGTGGGCTCTCTATCAATGGAAGGCGAATTCAAAGAAAGCGAATCGTCTCGTCGGCGAAGGGGACGAGGGACTTCCAACCGGTTGGTGGCTGTCTCCACAATCCAGCCAAAGCTATTCAGAAGATGGCCGCCGATTGTATTTCGAAACAGCTCCCGTTCCTGAGGAGGTTCAGAAACAGCGTCTAGCCGAAGCGGAAGGTCGAGAGGTCGAAGAAGAATCCGACAACCACGCCAAACTTGACATCTGGCACTGGCAAGACCCTCAGCTTCAACCGCAACAACTCCTCGAGGCCGAACGAGAACGCAATCGTCGCTACCGGGCGGCTTTCATTTTGAAAACGAACCGAGTGGTTCAGTTGGAGGACAGTGAGATCCCTTCGCTTCGCATCGACCTTCGCTCACCTTCTAACATTGCGGTCGCAAACACCAACGTCCCTTATCGCAAAACACTCTCTTGGGAAGTTCCCGGCTTCCAGGACGTTTACCTCGTCAACTTGAATTCCGGGCACCGCGAGCGTGTACTGGAAAAGGTCCGATGGAATGCCGCCATTTCACCCCAGGGCAAACACATCGTTTGGTTTGATGCGAAAAACGGCAAATGGTTCGCCAAAGCGACCAAGGGAAAGAACACCAAGACAATCGAAATCAGCAAGGGGATCAAGCATCCTCTTTACGACGAACTAAACGATCGTCCGACGTTGCCGTCCGCCTACGGAACCGCGGGTTGGCTAGACAACGACCAAGCGTTCCTGGTTTACGACTCGCACGACATTTGGCAACTAGATCCAACTGGCGAAACGAAACCAATTTGCATCACGCTGGGAGAAGGCCGCAAGAACGATATTCGCTTTCGCTACCTTCGTCTCGATCCTGAGCAACGGTCCATCGACCGTTCCAAGACAATGATCCTGAGTGCATTTCGACGAGACACAAAGGCGAGCGGGTTTTACGCTCTTGATCCGCCGAGCAAAAAGGATGAAGCGGAGGAAGACATCCTTCGACCATTGATCATGCTGGACGAGAGTCTGTCGAGATTGAGAAAGGCCGAAGACAGCAACCAGGTTGTGTTCACCCGCAGCACGTTCAGGCGTTTCCCGGATCTTTGGACGAGCACGATTGATTTCGAAAAGATCCAGCGAGTCAGCGACGCGAATCCGCAACAAGACGAGATTTCGTGGGGCACCGCCGAGCTAACACATTGGAAGGCGCAGGACGGACAAGAGCTGAATGGGATTCTGATGAAGCCGGATGAATTCGATCCTGCCAAGCAGTACCCGATGATCGTCTACTTCTACGAACGCAAATCAGACAGCCTGCATAGCCACTACCCACCGGCTGCGGGCCGATCGATTATCTGCTTCAGCTTTTATGTCAGCCGTGGTTACCTCGTCTTCATCCCTGACATTCCGTACAAGACCGGAGAGCCAGGACAAAGCGCCGCCAATTCAATCCTTCCGGGCGTGGACCACTTGGTTGCCCAAGGCTTCGTGGATGAAGATCGGATTGGCATGCAAGGGCACAGTTGGGGCGGATACCAGACGGCTTACTTGGTCACACAAACCGATCGCTTCGCATGTGCCGAAGCTGGAGCTCCAGTAAGCAACATGACCAGCGCCTACGGTGGCATTCGCTGGAGCAGCGGAATGAGTCGAATGTTTCAATACGAGAGGACTCAAAGCCGAATCGGAGAAGACCTGTGGTCCGCGAGAGAGAAATACATCGCCAATTCGCCTTTGTTTTTTGCCGACAAAATCAACACTCCGCTGTTGATCCTGCACAACGACGAAGACGGGGCGGTCCCGTGGTATCAAGGGATCGAACTCTTCGTCGCGCTGCGGCGTCTGGAGAAACCAGCTTGGATGCTGAACTACAACGGCGATCCACACTGGGTCATGGGAGACCACAACCGCCGAGACTTTACGATACGAATGCAACAGTTCTTCGACCACTATCTCAAAGATGCCCCCGAGCCCGAGTGGATGGCCGTCGGTGTCCCCGGTGTCGACAAAGGGAACCGTTTCGGCTTGGACCTGCTCGAACCAGCCGAGGATTGAGTCGAGAAAAAGCACTGGCATCGAATAAAGCGAGGGCGTGTTTGACAGCTTCAGACAACCAGATCAAACGCCCGGTTTCCATACCAACCTGATCCCGCCAAACTCGGCTCAATCGGCTAAAATCCAGCCGACTTCAAACGTTTCCCAAGCATGGACGACATCTCGTCGCTCACATTCCCGCTATAAGCCCCAGGTATTCGACTTGTGACGCTCGCACGCAGACGCAGTTCGCCAATTCACGTTGACGGCATCGAGTACCGTTGGGCCGTTTCTGCTCGCGCTCTGTCGTCGCCCGAATACGTACTCTTGGTTGTACAATCCGTTGACAATGGACAGCGGATCGTTGTCACTGTCCCCCACCGCGACCGCTATCTCAACATCGAGGGGCCACCCCCGCCTGACTTCAATTACGACGCCATAACGCCATCGCTCGTTCGCAAGATCATGGCCGCTGCTGTCGACGCAGGCTGGACTCCAGATCGCCCCGGCACTGAGCTGTCCTTCGATCTTCAACCCAATGAAACTGTTACGTTGCGCTGACCGCTTTCAACATGGTTTTTAAGCTAGGCCGTCGGCACACCTTCCAAGTTTCGCGACCCCGGCTGGCCTTGGTACATTCCCCAGTAGTTCAGATGTCTTCGCTTCGTTCAGGGCGGTTTCGTGAAATTCTTCCGCCATCCGCCATCCGCCATCCGCCAACCGACAAATCCTGCATGAATTTGCTGCGAGTCTTCTTGCTGTTCGCCACCTTGCTCATTTACGCAATGACGGTGATTGCTTCGCTTTCTGAAGGGATCAACTGGCCAAGCGTCGCGATCAACGACTTGATGGCGTTCAACTGGCGGTCGCAGTTCGACACGGACTTTCTCATTTACCTTTTCCTCGGTGCAACTTGGATCACTTGGCGTGAAGGCTTCACCCCCAAAGGGCACTTCTTCGCGTTTCTGAGCGTGTTCCTTGGAGGCATGTTCAGCTTCCCCTATCTTCTGCTTGCGACCTTCCAAGCTGATGGTGATCCCCGAAAGATCCTGTTGGGAATCCACTTCACGCGGGATTGCGATGCCCCCGGCAGTGATCAATAGCACCAGAACGATGAACATGACGGCTCCGTGTGACCTGCTCCCTTTTTCTGATACAGGGGCAGTGAGAAAATCAGGGCTTCATCTGGCCGGGCGGGCCCGGCCAGATGAAGCGAAATCTTCGGAGGCCAGGTTGCCCAAAGCGCTATGGGGTCGATGTTCGTTGTAGTCAACTCGCCAAGCTTCGATCTTCTCCTTGGCTGCGCCCGAGCGACAGAAACCAATTTTTGTTGAGGCATTCAGCTCGGACGCTTCCGTTGAAAGATTCAATGAATGCGTTATCCGTTGGTTTTCCGGGCCTACTGAGGTCGTGGTTGATTGCTATGATGGCTTCGGATTGGAACCAGGCCACGCAGCAATCAGGATGACAGATTTTGCCTTCGTACTACGACATCATTGGTGACATCCACGGGCATGCGGAGGAACTGGTTGAGTTGCTGTTGGAGTTGGGGTACCAGCGATACGGTCAAGGGTTTCGACATGCGGATCGGATGGCGATTTTCGTGGGAGACTTGATCGATCGTGGGCCCGCGATCACAGAGGTGATCCAGATCGCTCGTTCAATGCTTGATGCCGGTGACGCTCGTGTGGTGATGGGCAACCACGAGTTCAATGCAATCGCGTTTCATACCGCTGTGCCAGGGTCCGCGAACCAGTGGTTTCGTGAACGTTCGGAGAAGAATCGCAAGCAGCACCAAGCCACTTTGGATCAGTTGTCGACGCGAGAATTGGCCGATGCGATCGCTTGGTTTCGAACGCTACCCGTGGCGGTGGAACTGGACGGTGTCCGTGTGGTGCATGCGGCTTGGATGGAGGACGGAATTGACGAAATCAATCGGTCGCTGGATACGTTCGGTCGGTTCACACCTGAATTTTTGGCAGAGGCCACGAGAACTCCAAGTGAGTTGTACAAAGCCGTCGAAGATGTGCTGAAAGGACCGGAACTGAAGTTGCCGGCTGGGCACGAAATCGTCGACAAATCCGGGCATGTGCGAGACACGGTTCGGGTGAAGTGGTACGAGCAGCCTGCGGGACGGACCTACCGTGGCTATCATTTCGGATCCGACGACGTCCCCGATTTGGCGGTTCATCCATCCGCAGTAGAAGGATTGGTTGGTTATCCGCCCGATGCTCCGCCAGTGTTGGTGGGGCATTATTGGTTGACGGGAACACCGGTTCCGTTGGCGGTCAATGTGGCTTGCACCGATTACAGCGTGGCCAAGAATGGCAAGTTAGTGGCGTATCGCTGGGATGGCGAAACCGCGTTGTCGGCGCAGAAGTTTCATTGGGTTGGAAAGGAGTGACCGATGCTGGATTGGATCAAGGTGGCCGGGAAGCTGGCGTATGACCGTCCGACACGCGAGCGGTTGCTGGGGTACCGACCGGTGGTGATTTGTTTGATCCAGTCGCTCGAACGGGACGCGTTTCTGTTTGTCCAACCCGCCGCTGGTCGTGGAGCATGGATGCCACCGCAAGAAGGCATCCCGCCGAACGTATCGGTCGAAGAGGCGACGTCGCAATGCTTGGACGTCGAGCTTGGCGTCAGTCGAAAGCAGATGCATTTTCGGCGTTCGGTTTGGTTGGGACGCAAAGCAATCCCGGAGCGGCAAGGCAGTCGCGACGTTGAGTTTTCGATCCGGCCTATGCAGGGCAAGTCGTACTATGGATCGCTGAGCAAAGTCGCCGAAGACACGCCGATCACACACAATCCTGCCGAGGTTTCGGGGCACGAGTGGATGACGCTCGATCAAATTCGCGACCGTATGGATGGCAACTCAGACCGCAAACGCGAATTGATGCGAGTGTTGTTCGCGAAGCTGGTAGGGATGGAGCTTTGAGAACGGGAGCCGGACGCTGACGCGTTGCGGCCAGAGAGATCCGGCGAGAGCTTCGTGAAGCGAGCGTAGGAAGCTAGGCCGTCAGCAAACGGTCGATCATTCGTATCAGCAATCTGCTGTCCAGCGGTTTGGTGGTGTAGTCCGTGCATCCGACGCTGAGGCACACGTCGCGGTCGCTGTTCATGGCGTTCGCGGTCAATGCGATGATAGGAAGCTCGAAGCCCCGTTTTCGCAGTTCGCTGGTTGCGTCGTAGCCATCCATGATGGGCATCTGCATGTCCATCACGATCAAATCAACATCCTCAGCGTCACCGGTTGCCATGAATTCGACCGCTTCTTTTCCGTTGGTCGCTGTCACCACTTCGCCGCCGGCACGCTCAATGAAGTGCTGGGCCAGGTAGCGGATGTCTCGTCGGTCATCGACCACCAATACTTTTGCGTCGAGTTTGATTTCACCGTGAGGAACATCGGCTGATACCGAAAGGGCGAGGTTCGGATTGACCAGCTGAACGTGAGGGTCGACCTTGACCGACAAAGTGAACCGGCTTCCGACCCCGTACTGACTCTCCACGTCGACTTGCCCGTTCAATGCGTGCGCGAGTCGGTGACAGATAGCGAGTCCCAATCCTGTGCCGCCGAACGAACGCGTCGAGGTGTTGTCGACTTGCACAAAAGGATCGAACAGTTTGTCGATTTCGTCGGACGGGATACCGATCCCCGTGTCGATCACATGAAATTGAAGTCGGCTGTCTTCTTCGTCGAATCGAACCGTCAGGCGAACGACGCCCTCATCGGTGAATTTGATCGCGTTTCCGACCAAGTTCACCAGGATCTGTCGAATTCGAATTGCATCAGTGTGGATGATCTCGGGAACCGGTCCGTCAAACTCGATCTTCAGCGGCAGCTTTTTTTCCGCAGCACGAACGTCCATCAACGATCGAACCTCCGCAACAATTGCATCTGGACGAACCGGTCGTTTGGCGACCTCGAGTTTGCCTGCGTCGATCTTGGACAAGTCCAAAATGTCGTTGATGATGCCCAACAAGAAATTGCCATTGCGACGAATGGTGTCAACGACTTGCAAGTTGTCCGGGTCCTGCAGATGGTCGCGAAGGATATCCGCGTGACCCAGGATGGCGGCCATCGGAGTGCGGATTTCGTGCGACATGTTTGCGAGGAACTCGCCGCGGGATCGGTTTGCGGCTTCGGCCGCGTGTCGTGCGTCCTGCAGCGATTGCTCGAAGAGTTTTCGATCGGTGATGTCTTGCATCGTTCCGATCACTCGCTCGGGAATGGATCCGGGGTGCCGCTCGTCGAACAAGAGCAGCCCCGAATTGACGATCCAACGAACCTCGCCATCAGCACGCACGATCCGATGTTCCAACTTGAAGCTGTGCTTGACGTCTTTGCCAGACAACGACAAAAACAGTTGCCGGTATCGAGCACGGTCTTCCGGGTGCACTCGATCGAACATCGCGTTTCGTGGGAATGTTTCTCCGATTTCGATTCCGAAAATGCGATAGATTTCGTCGGACCAAACGCAGTCCGAACTGCGGATGTCCAAATCGTAGGTGCCGAAGCCAGTCACTTCGGCGGCAAGCTTCAGGCGGGTCTCACCCGTGCGGATGTTGTGTTCCGTTTCTTTTTGTTCCGTGATGTCGATGGCGGCGACCATGCCTGAGACGGGCACGCGTTTTCCATCGACCTCGTCAAAGAAAATTCGTTTCCGAACACTCACCCATCGAATCTCTCCTTTGGGGTGAACCACTCGGTGTTGGGTTGCGAATTCGCCAGTGCCATCGGGTTCGAGGGACGCTTTCACTTTCTGTTCGATGTCGAAAACATCATCGGGATGAAACCGCCGGTGCACTTCCTCTCGGGTGACTTCTTGGTTGGCTGGCAAACCAAACAGCACCGCGGCTTTCTCGTCCGCCACCGCTCGACCGCTCAGGTAGTCAATCTCGATGATCCCGAATTCAGCCACCGACACGGCGAGTCGCAAACGCTCTTCTGTCGTGCTCTGACGTCTCAAGGATCTGGTCCGGTTGGTCGCTCGGGAGGAACTGAATCGAAAAAGGAGGTGTCGATCCACGGAGAGGATGGAAGCCAGCGTCACGCTGTTGATACGGACCGTTGTCTTGGCACGGAAGAACTTAGCACGGAAGCAAAGATTGGGCCGCTCGATCCACGCGTTCTAACGCGAAACGCTGCTTCGATCTGATTCGGATCGTATCATGCATAGTGTCGATTGAGCGTTCCAGGAATGCAATGCGAGAAGCACTGCGAAAACTGCTACGTCAGCCGAATTGATTCCATCGCGGACGATGGCGGTTGGCTTGGTTGCGGCGCGAAAGCGAGCAAGTCGTACCGTCAGCGGTCAGTCTGCAAACATCGTTCGTCGTCGAGCTTGAATGCAGCGACATTGCTTCCGCATCCGAAACGACGGCGGCACGATACTTGCATCTGAGCAACGAGGTGACACGTTCCACAGACTGCCGCCGGCGGATCCGTTTTGAGAATGAAAGACAGCAACTTGAAAATCTATTTGGCGAGCGGGGACGACGGGCAGCGGAAGGTGTTGCAAGCCAACTTGGAATTGCTCACGCATCAGGTTGAACTTTCTACGCCGTCACCCGCGGTCATGATTCGGCGATGCCAAGAGAACCCGCCCGACATCGCGGTGGTGGGAACGCGATTTCAGGAAGACGATTGCTTCCGCTTGTTGAATGAGCTGAGCGAGCTGAATGTGTGCCCAGCCGTTGCGGTTCTGGAGCACCAGGACGTTGATCGGTCTCATCGGTTGATGGCGGACCAAGTCATGGGTGTCCTGGTTCAACCGGTCAACGACCGGGATCTTCGTACCGCGATCTACCTGGCTCGACGCCGGTTTGATCAATCCAAGCTGATGAAGCAACGGATTTCTGAACTGAAAGAAACGCTCGGACACAATGACGATGAACCCATTGACGACGAAAGTGAAGAAGCTTCGCCATGAATGAAGACATTGGCCGATCGAGGACGATTTATTTGGCACACGGCGACGAATGCTCGCGTCGTGTCATGTCGACAATGCTCGAAGCACTCGGGCACACGGTTCCCGTCGTCACAGAATCAGGCAAGTGTCTGATCGAGCACTCGGTGCACTGTCCGCCGAATGTCATCGTCGCGGCACCACGGTTGTCTGACATGGACGGCATTGAGGCGTTGATTCGAATCGGCGAAAAACGTCCGGTTCCCGCGATCATCGTCGCCCGAAGTGATGATCTCGACAAAGTGGAACGAGCCTTGGAAGACCATGTGATGGCTTACTTGGTTGAACCGCTGACGACGGAAAGTTTGCAACCAGCTATCTTTCTCGCTGAGCGACGATTCAAACACTTCGAGGACTTGCGTCGCCAGGTCGCCGAGCTGGAGGAGAAACTGGAGCACCGTCGAATCATCGAACGGGCAAAGGGAATCGTGATGCAGGTTCGTGACCTGGGCGAATCGGATGCTCATCGGCTTTTGCAGAGCACGGCCACTCGAAGCCGTCAGAAGCTCATTGATCTCGCGAAGCACGTTTGTGCGACGGGTGATCTTTTTTCGGAAGTGCCGAAACCGAGGCATTGATCTCGCGATGACTTCAGGCGGCGTGAGCATTTGCTGACGCCGTTTGCCAGTGCGACTCGGCTACGTTTGCTCAAGACGCGTTTGCCAGGGCTGCTTTGGGACTTGGTTCCGCTGTTGTCGTTTCAGACTTGCTTGGTGAATGATTCGGAAGGAACGTTTTCAATACCAAGTGAGTTGGATAGTAGAGCAGTGCTGGTAGGCCGACGAATAGCATTGTGAGCCAAGCTGTTGGTGGCATCCATTGTTGCGGCTGAGCGTCATCCATTCCGTAGACGTAGTTGATGTTGTGAGGCTGGTTCGGGAAGTCCAACGTGGCGCCGGCTGGTGGCATCACGAAATAGCAGATCAATAGCAACATCCACGCGGTGCCGGTCCAAGCAAACAGTGCTCGCCGGTCGTAACCGAGTCGCCACACCAGATAGATCAGCAAGATCGGCAACCAAAAGTGAAAGAAGGACAGGCCGCGTGCGAACAACGAGATGCCCGGGTCAAACATGTAGTCGGTCATTCCCGTGACGGGCATTCCAATCAGTTGCCCCACGAAGTCGACTTGCCAAAGCAGTTGCGGAATCGTGATCCCAACCGCTGCCATCGACGCAAAGAGAGGGCGCTGCGTCCACACCGCGGCGACAGCTAAAAACAACGCGACGTCGCAGAAATAAAGGAAGTTGGTCGGTCCATACTCTCGCCAATAGTACGGTGTGAGAACCGCGACGAAAGCGGTGAAAGCGAGTTTGATCCAAAGTGGGATTGGCTGGGAAGAGGATTGATCATTCATGAGTTGTTTTCCGGCGTTGGTTCGGGCGGGTTGCTCCTAACCATGAGCCCGACAACTCGCGGTCGCTTCGCGAAAATGAAGGCGATTCGCGAAGAAATTTTTAACCGTGTGGACACTCTGATTCAGCGGGATGCTCGGGCCAAAATCAGTCGACGGTGACGAACTCGTTGCTGTTGAAAAGAGCCAAACACAGGTGGGCCAGTTTCTCCGCGTTGGTCGACGGGCTCGCATTCAGGAAGTCCTGGACATCGATCCGTTCTTCGGGTGTCGGGAGCCGACTGAAGGAGCGAAGGAAGATCGCATCGACGCGTTGTGCATCAGTGGGATGGTCCTTGGCGATCGACTCGGCCATTGATCGAGCCAAATTCAGCGAGAACTGCGAATTCAAAAGATGCAGCGATTGTGGTGCGGTCGTTGAAATGTCTCGGCGAGAACAGCTGGTGTTCGCGCTGGGACGATCGAAGACTTCAAAGATTGGGTAACGCAGGTTGCGTCGAGCAAAAACGTAGATGCTGCGCCGATCATGCTCGGAGCGATCTTCCGTGACGTTCCATTGGTTCACGAGCAAGGTGCCGACCAGCTCTTTGGGAAGCGGTGGGCGAACACCTGGACCGCCGGACTTCCAGTTGATTTGTCCCGAGGCAACCAGCATCGCATCGCGAATCGCTTCGCCCTCGAGCCGCCAGCGTGGATAGCGGGAAAACAGTTGGGCATGCGGGTCAGCTTTCTGTGCCTCCGCCCAGGCATCTCTTTCGGAGTCGGTTGCATTCTTGTCGAGTCGGCTTCGTTGACGATAGGTGGCCGACGTCACAATCATTCGATGCAAAGACTTGAGACTCCATCCTTGCTTGACGAATGAGGACGCGAGCCAGTCCAGCAGTTCAGGATGGCTGGGCTCGGAACCCATCACACCAAAATCACTGGGCGTGCTGGATAGCCCCGCACCGAAATGATGTTGCCACACGCGGTTGACCATGACCCGCGCGGTCAAAGGATTCTCGGCATCGACCAACCAATCCGCCAAGGCCGTTCGAAGTCCCGCCGATTTGTTCGATGGTTTCGGCGAGTAAGCATGCGTTTTCGATGAAACGACTCGGATCGCACCGGGGCTGAGTTCAGGACCTGGACTGCGGAAGTCCCCACGCAGCATCACGTGGCTGGAGTGTGCCGATGGAAACGATTCGCTTAGCGTCGAAAGTGAACGGTTCTTCTTGAGAGGGACAGATGGTTCAAAGATGGCACGCAGTCGATAGAAGTCCGCTTGGCTGATCGGATCGTACTTGTGATCGTGGCATTGGGCACAACCGACTTGCAAGCCGAGAAACACCTCGCCGATGGTCGACGTCAATTCGTTCAAAACCGTGTGCCGACGTTCATCGATCAGGTTGATGTCCGGCATGTCCGGTCCTGAAAGGCAAAACCGCGTTGCCGTCAAAGCGGAGCCGTCGTCCGGATCCGTTTCGTCGCCAGCAATTTGAAGTCGAATGAATTGGTCATAGGGCATGTCATCATTGAGAGCGGCGATGACCCAATCGCGATACTTCCACGCGTTGGGTCGGAGCTTGTCATGCTCGAAGCCGTCCGTTTCAGCGAAACGAGCCAAGTCGAGCCAGTGCTGCGCCCATCGTTCGCCGTGTCGAGGCGAGTCGAGCAAACGATCGACCAGTCGCTCATAAGCATCGGTTCGTTTGTCCGATTCGAACTCGGCGATCTGAGTTGGCGTCGGTGGCAATCCGGTCAGGTCGAAGCTCAATCGCCGAATTAAAGTTCGACGGGAAGCTTCGGGTTGTGGCTGCAACCCGCGTCGCCCAAGTTCGAATTGGACGAAATCGTCGATTGCATTTTGACGCCAACCAGCGTTGGAAGGCTGCGGCACTTTGACTTGTTCGATGGGTAAGAACGCCCAGTGCTCACGATCGTATTCGTCGATGGGCAACTCGACATAGTCAGCGGCATTGTCGTCGGCCGTGACGATGCTCGGAAGGTTCGACGTGCCGATGGCAAAGGCACACAGGACGGTCAACGCATTCAGGCAACTCGCGTTTATGACTGACCACAACTTTCTTTGTGAAGTAGACATCAACCGAGGATCCCTTCGACGGCTTCCGCTTCATCCGGACCGGTCAAACGTTTGTCCAATCCGTTGTGAAAGTACGTCAGGTCGTAGTGATCCATTCCCAACAGATGCAGAAGCGTCGCATGGAAATTGTTGACGGAAACTTTGTCCGTGACCGCTCGCAGTCCGATTTCATCCGTTGCGCCGAACGCACGACCACCGCGAATTCCGGCACCCGCTAGCCAGACGCTGTAGCCCCAAGGGTTGTGGTCGCGGCCCTTTCCTTGTTCGCTCATGGGCATGCGTCCGAATTCGCCACCCCAGATGACCAACGTGTCTTCCAACAACCCGCGTTGCTTGAGATCTTGCAACAGGCCAGCGACGGGTTTGTCGGTTCGCCTGCAATACTCGGTGTGATTCTTGTCAACGTTGGCGTGTGCGTCCCAGCCATTGGTGTCGCCAGAATACAACTGAACAAAACGCACACCGCTTTCGAGCATCCGACGGGCCAACAAACAACGCTCTCCAAATTCGCGTGTTTCTTTTTGGTCAATGCCGTACATCTGTTTGGTTTGCTGAGTCTCCTTCTGAATATCAACCAACTCAGGTGCTTCAGATTGCATTCGGAACGCTAGCTCGTAGGCCTTCACGCGAGCGGTCAATCGATCGTCAAATTCGCGTTGTTCGAGATGTCTTTGGTTCAGCTTTTGAATCAGGGAAAGATCAAGCCGTTGTTGTTTATCGGTGACGCCCGGCTGAGGTTGCAAATCAAGGATTGGCGATTTCCCCGGACGCATGGTGACGCCTTGGTAAGACGCAGGTAGATAGCCGTTTCCCCACGCCGGCGGTCCGCCCTTGAGTCCTCCGCCCGGATCGGGCAACACGACAAATGCGGGCATGTTCTGGTTTTCAGATCCCAATCCGTAAGCGACCCAACTGCCGACGCTGGGATTGCCCATCAAGATGCTGCCCGTGTTCATTTGATAAACGGACTGCGGATGGTTCACGCTGTCGCCGTGCATCGACCGGATCACACAAAGGTCGTCGGCGTGTTCGGACATGTGCGGAAGGAAATCACTGATTTCCAAACCTGATTGGCCTCGAGGACGAAAGCTGCGGATGGGAGCCAGCAACGGATTCTTCTTGACGTTGCGACGCGTCATCACGTTGCCAAAACTTTCCGGCAACGGCTGGCCACTGTACTTGGTCAACGCTGGTTTGGGATCTAAGAGATCCACGTGACTGGGGCCGCCGTGCATGAAAAGCCAAATCACTCGTTTGGCACGCGGGGCGAAATGCGGCTGATGAACGCCTGCACCCGAGTTGGCTTGCGCGAGTGAGGCACAGGCTAGCATTCCCATTCCACCGCCCGCATTGGCGAGGAAACTTCGCCGGGATTGCGATGGGATCTGATTCGAGGTGGGGATCTTCATGGCCGCGTGGATCAGTTGGGAGGGCTCGGTGGAAGTTTTGGGGTTTCCGACGGAGCAATGTCGTGCTGAGTCTGTCGTCCTGAATCTGGTTGGACTCACTATAACGAACGTGCGAAGCCGTTGCGACGAAAAGACGTGACGGCGGTTTGTGACGCTTCTCACCAAACGCGTTAAGCAGGTACGCAGGTTTCATCGGGTATGTGAGCCGTTGGCGTTAGCCACGGTTTTCACGCACAACCGGGGCTAACGCCCAAACGGCTCACATGGTTGTACTTGATCATTCCTGCCGACCTGCTTAGTTCAGCGGATGATGAATGCTGGACGGTGATGTTTCACCGGATCGAGCAAGCGGATTTTATTGGGCCGGATTGCAGGTTGTCTTTGGTGCCAGCTCAGCGGCGAGATTGTTTTTATGCGATCATATGTCGATCGAAAGTCCGACCGTTTTCGAAATGCTCGCGTTTCATTTGAATCTTTGAGATCGGACTTCGTCCCTCCGTCCCGACACGTCCATGTGCGGGACAAATCCCACGGCAAGGTCTCTCAATATGTTTGTGTCTCGAATTCTTTTGTTGGTCAGCATCGCCATGCCTGTGATGGCAAAGGGCAACGAGCATGTCGTTCATTCCTTTGAACGAAAACAACTGACCGGCACATATTTCTCCGAAGGTGCGAACGCGGCGGACGTCAACGGAGATGGCGTGGCGGACATTGTCTATGGTCCGTACTGGTTCGAAGCACCGGTCTATTCAACGAAGCATGAAATCTACCCGCCTGTTCCACAAAACATGGATCGGTATGCGGACAACTTTTTCAGTTGGTTGTATGACTTCAACGGAGACGGTCGCAACGATGTCTTCGTCGTGGGATTCCCGGGGACACCCGCCTATGTCTACGAAAATCCCGGTGAAAGCGGATTGGGTCAGCATTGGCCAAAACACCAAGTGTTCGACTGGGTTTCCAATGAGTCTCCGCAATTGTTGGACATCGTTGGTGATGCGAAACCTGAGTTGATCTGCACCCGGGATGGCTTCTTCGGATTTGCCACGGTCGATTGGGAACATCCGTTGAATGCATGGGATTTTCACCCGATCTCCGAACAAATCGTATCCAAGAAGTTTGGGCACGGGTTGGGGATTGGGGACGTCAACGGAGATGGACGCCAAGACTTGATTCATTCAAAGGGTTGGTTCGAACAACCGATGACGGGAGCATTGTCATCGCGATGGTTCCATCACGAGGTTTCCCTGAGCGAAGGATACGGCGGGGCTGAAATGTATGTTTACGATGTCGACGGCGACGGTGACAACGACATCATCACCAGCCATCGTGCCCATGATTTCGGTTTGGCGTGGTATGAACAGATCCCTGGCGACGGAAACGAGCCCCGGTTCAAGCATCATTTGATCATGGGGGAGCATCCTTCCGAGAACAAATACGGCATCGTGTTCAGTGAGTTGCATTCGGTAGCGCTAGCCGACATGGATGGCGATGGGTTGAAAGACATCGTTACCGGAAAAACCTATTGGTCGCATCACCGCCAGAGTCCTCAGTGGGACGCGGGGGCGGTTGTGTATTGGTTCAAACTGAATCGCAGCAGCGATGGTGTGGATTGGGTGCCCTACAAAGCTGATGGTGAGGCCGGCATTGGTCGGCAG
>NZ_ANMO01000174.1 GCF_000338295.1 Rhodopirellula europaea 6C | reverse complement strand
AAGTGAGTCACCGGACCGATGCCATCATTGTCGCTATTCAAAGCGGACTGGTCCGTCAGGAAGGCGGCGATGTGTTTGGTGATACCTGGATCCGATTCGTAAGGCAAACCGACATCTTGGAAACCGCTGACCACGTTGGCTTGAGGCCGATCTTGTGGTGCACACTGCGGGAAGAAGCCGTCGAGTAACAAGGTTGCTGCGTCGCTGCGTTGAATTTCGGTGGTGATGGTTCCACCGATCAGCGAACTTCCACGTCCAAGCACCGATATGGATTGCGAATCGGGACCGTCATGGCTGAGCAATCGTTCTTTTGCGTCACGGCAGGCGTGCCAAAGCGAGGTGCTCTGCCAAGGGTCCAAGTCGTGGCCGGACTGGCGAAATTGCTCGGCGGCCTGATAGGCCAGTGCGAGGTCCATGTTGTCACCGCCAACCAACAAGTGGTTGCCGACCGCGACGCGTTTCAACATCAATTCGCCGTCTTGTTCTTCAACACCGACCAATGTCAGGTCTGTGGTGCCGCCGCCGACGTCGACAACCAACATGGTGTCTCCGTCGGATAACGATTTGCGCCACTTGCCGTCGGTCGATGCGAGGTAGCGATAGACCGCGGCTTGAGGCTCTTCCAGAAGAACAAAGTTCTCATTCAAACCAGCTCGGATGGCAGCACGCCGAGTCAACTCACGGGCCGCGGGATCAAACGAAGCCGGAACGGTCAGAACCACTTGTTGTTGGTCGATCGGAGCGTCGGGGAATTGGGCGTGCCAGGCTGCCACCAAATGCCGCAAGAAGATGCCGGTGCATTCCACTGCGGAAACTCGCGGGATTTCATCAGGCGATTGCCAAGGAAGAACCGGGGAATCCGGATCGACCTTGCGCTGGCACAACCAACTTTTCGCCGCCACTATGACGCGTTGCGGGTTGTCGGCGGCCTGTTGTCTGGCGTACACGCCCGCGACGCCTTCAGTCGATGATGGGAAACGTGCATGTTCGCTGGTCACTTCCAACGCGTCGACTTCTTGATCGCGAGGCAGGTAGAGGAACGATGGCAGCGAGGTTCGCGATTCGATCTGGCCTGATGCGACGACCTGAGGGATCGGTAGCAACTGAATCTCAGGGGCTTGGTCAGCCGTTTTCATTTCCGCGTCGGATTGAGGAGCGAACGCAATGACGCTGTTCGTCGTTCCGAGGTCGATGCCGATGCAATATTTTTGCTCACTCATGGGATCAGTTTTGCTCTGCGAGTGAAGCGAGGGCGTCGAGAACTTGTTGGTCGTGTCCGTCGACTCGCACACGTTTCCAAACCTTGACGACTTTGCCCGCGGAGTCGATCAAATAGGTCGAACGCTGGATGCCCATCGACTTTTTGCCATACAGGTTCTTCTCCCGGTACGCGCCGTATTTCTCGCTCATGGCGTGGTTTTCATCGACCAGCAGAGGGAACGGCAATCCAAACTTGTCACGAAATTTGACGTGACTTTCGGCGGAATCGGTGCTGATGCCAAACAGTTGTGCCCCCGCGGATTGCAGTTCTGCGTATCGATCGCGGAACGCACAGGCCTCTTTGGTGCATCCAGGTGTATTGTCTTTGGGATAGAAAAACAAAACGACCGGAGCGCCAGCCAAATCTTTCAATTTGACGGTCTGGCCGTCTTGGTCTTTGAGCGTGAAGGCGGGAGCCTTTTTGCCTGGTTTGATAAAATCAGCCATGATGAAACGCCCCATTTGGGGGCATATGGATTGAAAGGAGGCGGATGGGACAGGGCATTGTTTTCGATCGGCCAAGTTGTCGCCAGCGGGGGCGGATTGACCGAGACCAGCGATTGGATCCGACGCGGGAAAACACGACAGAAACACGCATCCGGATGGTGTTTGACGGGTGCCCCCAAAAAACAAACGCGTTACACTACGGGGCAACTCCGAGACGTGGGATTGCTCCACCCTCCATTCTTTCCCCATTCGCTTGAAAGTTGTTTGAACTTGTCTGATCAACTGCCTTCTTCCTCCAACGACACCCCATCTGCTGATCCTATGGCTCATCCCAGTCGGGCAATTCGTCCGCATGGATTGGAAGATGCCCGCAAATTGGCGACTGAGGCCGCTCGGGTCGCGTTGGACAACAACGGCCAAGATGTGATGGTTTTGAACGTCAGCGAGCAATCGGCTGAGTTTGATTTCTTTGTCATCGCCACCGGGACCAGCCGTCGACAATTGCACGCGATCAGCGAGCAAACCGATGACGCACTCGAAAAAGGTTTGGGCGATCGGCGTCAAGGAATCGAAGGCTATCAAGAGAGTAGCTGGATCGTGCTTGATTACGGCAGCCTCGTCGTTCATCTGTTCGATGAAGAGACCCGTGAGTACTACGACCTGGAATCATTGTGGGCCGATGCCACCCCCATTCCGCTGTCGGATCTTGGTTTGACGCAACGCTGAACCGCGTTTGGACGTCCCATTTCTTTTTCTTCCCCACCTTTTCTTCAGGTGTGTAGGTTTCGATGCATCTACCCAATGTTCTTCAAGCACGATTTGTCCAAGCCCTCGAGCCTTTGACGGACTCGCCCAGCGATTATGCGGGCATGATCCGTCCGGCGGCTGACCCGAAGTTTGGTGACTACCAATCCAACGCCGCCATGCCATTGGCGAAACGGGTGGGCAAAACATCTCGAGATGTTGCTGCCGAACTGGTGCAAAATCTCAATGTCACCGATCTATTCGAAGAACCCGAGGTCGCCGGACCCGGATTTATCAACTTGCGTTTGAAGGATTCGGTCCTTTTTGATTCGATTCAACAGATGCTGTTGGATGAACGAGTTGGTGTCTCCAAAACCACCGACCCGAAGAAAGTCATCGTGGACTTCTCTTCGCCCAACGTGGCGAAGCCCATGCACGTGGGGCACATTCGCAGCACCGTGATCGGTGATTGCTTGGCCCGAACGCTGCGTTTCTATGGAGAAGATGTCCTCACCGACAATCACTTGGGTGATTGGGGCACCCAGTTCGGAATCATCATTTATGGTTATCGAAACTTTGGTGATCCGGCAAAAGTAGCCGCCAATCCAGTCCCAGAGTTGTCGGCTCTGTATCGGCTGACCAATCAACTGATCGAATATCAAAAGGCCAAGCAGTCAGTGGCGACGATGGCGGACAAGCTCTCCGCTGCGAAAAGCGATGCTGAGACGGCAAAAGAGGCGTCTGATCAAGCGGAATCGGACGAGGACCTCAAGCCAAAGGACAAGAAGAAGCTCCGGAAAAACGCGGAAGCCGCGACTCGGCGAGTTGCCGCGATCGAGGCGGATATCAAGTCACTGAAGGCTAAGATCGATGCGGTTGATAGTGACGCGGAGTTGTCCAAATTGGCTTCTGAACACTCCGATGTCGATCTCGCCGTTCTTCGGGAAACGGCCAAGTTGCATGAAGGTGACGCGGAGAACCTAGCGTTATGGAAAGAGTTTTTGCCTCATTGCCAAGATGAAATCAACCGGATCTATGACCGACTGAACGTTCAGTTTGACTATACGCTGGGTGAAAGCTTTTACCACGATCGACTGGCGGGCGTTGTCGAACACCTCACAAGTCTTGGTTTGACTACCAAAAGTGATGGAGCGATATGTGTTTTTCTAGAAGGGTTTGATAGCCCCATGATCATTCAAAAACGCGACGGTGCGTTTTTGTATGCAACAACGGACCTGGCCACGCTTCAATATCGCCGTGATGAGTTTCACCCAGATGAGATTCTTTATGTGGTGGATTCACGCCAAGGCGAACACTTCAAGAAGTTTTTCGCGATGGCAGAGCCTTTGGGAATGGGCGAAGTCCAATTGGTGCATGTCAATTTCGGAACCGTATTGGGGCCCGATGGTCGTCCCATGAAGACCCGTAGCGGTTCGCTTATTGGTCTGGAAAGCTTGTTGGATGACGCTGTGAGTCGTGCCAAAGACGTGGTTTGTAATCCGGACCGTCTGGCGACAATGGATCCCCCGATGGACGGAGAGGAACAGCAGCAGATCGCCGAAATCGTTGGCATTGGTGCTATCAAGTACGCGGATTTGTCGCACCATCGAACTAGCGACTACAAGTTTGATGTCGACAAAATGGTCGCCTTGGAAGGCAACACTGCGACGTATGTGCAGTACTCCTACGCTCGGACCCAAAGCATTTTGCGGCGTGCTTCTGATGGCGAAGGCCTGCCCGCATTTGAACAGGTCATCGAGCAAGCGGCCGCCACTCAGCCGATGACTTTTACCCACCCTAATGAACGATCTCTCGCATTGATGTTGATGCGGTTTGAAGAAGCGATTGAACAGGTCCGTTTGAACTACGCACCCAATGCGTTGTGCGACTATTTGTTTGAAACTGCGAAGACATACTCTTCATTCAATGAAAGTTGCCGCGTTTTAGGCAATGATGACCCCTCGGTGATGCAAACCCGCTTGGCTTTGGTCACGCTGACCGGTCGAGTCCTCAAGAAAGGGTTGTCAGTGTTAGGAATCGATGTTGCAGAACGCATGTAGGCCAATATCTATGGCAATGTTACCTATTTTATGTCAGTTGTTACCTTTGAAGTATTGACAGTAACCCTACTTTTTATAACGTGTTGCGGAATTGAATTTTTCAAAACACACTTATGGAGTAAAACGTGGCCAAAAAATCTGGTGGACCGAACAAGTCACAAGCGATTCGTGATTACTACGGAGCGAACCCGGACGCCAAGCCGATGGAAGTTGCGGCTGAATTGGGCAAGAAGGGAATCGTCGTCACGCCTGCTTTTGTTAGTACTGTGAAGTCCACCACCATGGGCAAGTCTGCTAAAAAATCCGCTCGCAAGTCGGCCAAGAAGTCGGCTCCAAGCGTGAAGAAGAGCAGCAAAGGGGCCAAACGCGGTCGTCCAGTTGGCAGCACAAACAAGGCGACAGCAAGCAACGAAGTTTCGTTGGATTCGTTGTTGCAAGTGAAACGCATCGTCGAAGAAATGGGCAGTGTCCAAGATGCAAAGAATGCTTTGACCGCACTCGAGAAATTGATGGGCTAAGGCTCGTTCCTTCGAGTCGTTTGCCTTTCCGATCAAAGACATTGATCGATTCAGCAGCGAACCATGAAGATTTGGTTCGCTGTTTTTTTATGCGCCCGGCGAGGTCGTCTGGCGTGCTTCTCGCCAATTCATTCGTATCCCGAACGAGAAATCGATCGAAGACTCCTCGAATGTCTTCTGATGCTCGCGCGGCTGGTCGCACTACTTCGGGAAATCGAGGACACCATCCCATCCCGGGGGGGCAATTCGATGATGTTGCAATATCAGGCGTAACAGCACATCCTTTGGGCGATCCCAAGCTGGCAATTCCAGCAGCCGTTGGTAGGCCGAGTCCCAATCGCCACTGGCAAACTCCTCCCATCCTTGTTCATAAGCCTTGATGTGGGAATCTGTGAGGTCTTGGCTTCCACCACTTGGGACAACCAATTGATAGACATCGACCGGCATCTTCATACCGGAAACTCTGACTCGGCCCAATTTCCGTGGCCGAAAGGGAAGCATGTCATCGGCTGATAATGAGTGTTTTAACCAAACTTGCAATGCGCTCGCCGAAGCATGGTCCATAAGGACCTCGACTCCGAAGTGCTTGGTAAGGCCTTCCAATCGACTGGCTAAATTCACGACCGGGCCAAACGCGGTGACTTTGACTTGATCGACAGTGCCGATTCGGCCAGCGACGGCGGGGCCAGATGCGATCCCAATTCCGCAGCGGAAATCTGTTTGTCCGGTCACATAGTCCTTTCGAATCCCTGCCGCCGCTTTCGCGGCTGCTAGAACACTGGCAACGACGTGCGCGGATGCTGAGAGATCTGAGTGCGGATCGGACAGTTGTAATTCAATGGGCCAGCCCCAAAATCCCATGGCAGCGTCACCGTGGAAGTCACCTATTACGCCACCTGTGTCGAGGATATGACGGGTCATCACACCTAACGCCGCGCTGACCTGTTCGAGTAGCAGGAGTAGTTGGTCGCTTTGCATCTCCGAAGTACGTGAAAAACCACGTAGGTCGCAGAACATGACTGACAAATCGCATTGGCGAGGTTGCAACCAGCTCTGCGGGTCCTGCCCTGACAATGCATCGAGGACGACTGGTGCGAAGAAACGTCTCATTGCCAAGTGACGCTGTTGGAAGTGTGATGTTTGTCGGATCCCTGAGATCAAAGATCCCACCACTTCCGCGAACTTCACATCGTCGCCCAATCGATCCGCCAATGTGGCGGAGTCGTCGGAGAGTTCCTTCCAGTTGGACCCCAATGCGCGTGATCCCGCGACATAAATGGCCCATCCAGAGCAGGCTTCGCTTCTTAGAGGCACACAAAAGGCCCAGTCGACATTTTCGGCCGCGGTGAATTCCATGCCACCGTTGCGTTCGGTTTCCCATAGGTGCAGAACACTTTCGCGGCGGTGAAGTGCGGTGGTGACCAAACGCACGCTGACCGCGTGTTGTTGCGATCCATTGTCGCGGCAATCGTAGTGCAACACCTTCATCTCCGAAGGTGTTTCGGCCTGCCCGGTGTCGAGGTCAGATTCCATGCGATCCGGAATATTCGCCCGCACGATCGCCACGGCGGATGCGGACGGGGTTGCGCGTAGCAATGTGTCGGAAACGCGAACCAATAGTTCTTCATCGTCGACACTGCCCGCGACAATGTCAGGGAGACGGGCGAGCAATTGAATACGACGTCGAGTGTCGCGGAAGTCTCTTTCACGCAGGACCGATGCGTCGAAAGCCATTTCGGTAACGCCCTCGGCGCTGCCAATCATCGCAGAACGTTGTGATGTAGGAATCGGACCCTCGCGAGGCGTCGATGCATCGATGGCCCGATCCTGAATCGACTGGCCTCGCATTACGTGACCGACGTCATCGGTGAACCCTGGGCGTCGTGCGAGCGTGAAGGTGGTTTCGCCGATCACGAAGTGTTCGCCCGGCACGACGACGAATCGGTCCCGAGGTCGACCGCGAAAGAAAATTGGGTTACGAGCTCGAGCGTCTCGGTGAACCTGAATGCGATCGTTTTCCAAAATGGTCAGGATCGCGTGGCAACGTGAAATTGATTGATCCCAAGCAACTTGCCAAAGAATTGTTCGCGTTCGACGACGGTTTCGTTGAAGGTTGACTTCTCGTTCGGTGGGTTCTGAATCCGCTGTGTCGGTATCAGGCAGTTCACCACCGGAAGACTGAATCGCGATTGGATCGGGCGAACCAGACGGCTGGCGTCCTAGCAGCACGTCCACGCCGGCGACCAATTCGGGAAGACCTTTACGCCAACGGAACCCATCCCCGGCACCTTGAGCTATTAAATCAGGCATGCGTTGGTGTCGTCCGTGAGAGGAGGCTGGCGATTCGCAAGGTTGGATGGTCTAGGATCGAGTCACGTGTCTTAATCGTTGTCTGTTTGTGACGCCGCGAGTCCCGCGGCGCGTCCGGTGCTGAAGGCCGCTTGAAAGTTGTAGCCGCCAATCCAGCCGTCAACGTCCAAAATTTCACCTGCGATGAACAGACCTTCTGCTAATCGGCTTTGCATCGTACGCGGGTCCACTTCGTTGAGTTGGACACCACCGGCAGTGACTTCCGCTTTCGCGAATCCTCGGGTTCCGTTGACTGGCAGATGCCAACGTTTGAGATTTTCAATCAACAAATTGGCATCTTTGTTCGGCAATTCGGCGAGCTTGCGGTTGGCATTGGCCGGATTGCTTTCCTCGCAAATTGCAAGTGCTAAGCGAGAGGGCAACCATTGTTGCAAGATGTTCGCTATTGATCGTTTGCCCGCTTCGCCCGAGCGAAGACCTAAGATTTCGCGGAGTTGAGCTTCGCCGACTTCGGGAATTAGATCGAGTCGCATGTCGGAATCTTGGATCCGGTTGCAAGCGGTCATGACGCCACTGACATCCATAGCGGCCGGGCCGGAGAAACCAAAGTGGGTGAACAGCCAGGAGGACCGCCGTTGGATTTTGGGCTTTTTGCCTGATCGATGGTCGGGCGTGAAGACCGACACGTTGATATCGGGCAGCGTCAGTCCGGATAGAGCATGCGTTGCGTCAGTGCCACCTACCAACGGAACCAGTGCGGGACGCGTCGCCACGATGGTGTGTCCGAGGGCTCGCAACCAATCGTACCCGTCGCCCGTCGTGCCGCACCCTGGCCAGCTTCGTCCTCCGGAAGTCACAATCACTCGATCGCAAAGGATTTCGTCGGCGTGGCCGTTCTGATCAAAGCTGACCCGCCATTGGGGTGATGAGTCCGACGGTGGCAGAATGTTTTGGACTGAGCAACGAAGTTCCAGACGGACACCGGCATCCAGCATGGATCGATGCAGAGCGTCTCGGACGTCGACCGCTCGGTTGCTGACAGGAAAAATTTTGCCAGTCTCTTCGCGTTTGGTTTGCACGCCGAGTTCGTGAAACATCGCAATGACGTCGGAGGGACCAAACTTGCCGATGCTCGGTTGCAGAAAACGTTTCGCGTGACCAAACGCCTCGGTGATGCCTTTGGAATCGGTGTCGTGAGTGATGTTGCAGCGGGTGCCGCCAGACATCAGGATTTTTACGCCTGTTTTGGTGTTTTTTTCGAGCAGCGTGACACGTGCACCCGATCGGGCGGCCACGGCAGCGGCCATCATTCCCGCCGCCCCGGCACCCACGACGACGATGTGGAGACCGGTTGATTGGGTGGCCATTTGGGTCAAAACGTTGGCGTCCTATACGTCTTCAATAAGGTGTTTGGCTTCGCTCGAGTGCCGTCGGCAACCATATCGGCGAGGGGGGGCCATTCGACGGCAACCGCTCATTGGCGGGTTGGGGGCGCAAATCTGAATTGCATTTTGTTATCTCATTGACTAACTCTGATCTTACATCACAAGCGAAGACTCGTTCACACCCCTTTTTTCCAACAGTGAAATGAGCGGAACCACTCCAAACGCCTCCTGTCACGGATTTCGGTTCTCAGAGGCACGCGCTCTTATCTCCGATTTGCAGCGTCCCAACCAAGCCATCTACTGGGTGGATTTTCTGGCCTCGATTTTGACGGGTCACGTTTTCCTTCACGGCATCTTTTTGCTGCCCTGGTTCTACGGATTCACGCCGCAGGTTTGGGCGGGAATGGCGCTGTGTTATGTGATGACGCTCATCCTTTATATGCGGGCGTTGATGTTCATCCACGAACTGGTGCACTTGCCCGAGAAAGGTTTCACCGCGTTTCGCATTGCGTGGAACGCTCTTTGTGGAATTTTCTTTTTCGTGCCCTCGTTCCTCTATTACCCGCACGTCGACCACCACCGGAGGAAGCACTACGGGACGGAGCACGACGGTGAGTATTTGCCCTTGAGCAACCGAGGGCCATGGTTGATCGCCGTCTTCATTGGGCAAGCCTTGTTCTTGCCACTGCTTGCGATCTTTCGTTTCCTAGTCATTAGCCCGGTGTGCTGGATCGTGCCGAGTTTGCGACCGCTGGTTCATCGTCACCTTTCGACGATGGTTGTTGATCCGTTCTACGAACGTCCCGATGCCTCACCCAAGGTGATGCGAATCGTGTTGCTGCAAGAAGCTTTGTGCTTTGTCTGGTGCGTGTGGTTTCTGATTCGCGGCGGAATTTTGCGTGATCAGTGGCTCGATCCGTTTTGGTTGATTGCCTATGCGGTTGGGGTTGGGATTCTCGTGCTGAACGAAGTCCGCACATTGGGGGCTCATCGATGGACGAACGATGGTGGCGAGATGAGCTTTTCAGAGCAATTATTGGACTCGGTGAATTATCCCAACCACGCCTGGGCCAGTGAATTGTGGGGACCGATCGGTACGCGTTTTCATGCACTGCATCATCTGTTTCCAAGGCTTCCGTATCACAACTTGGGCAAGGCGCATCGGCGACTGACGGAGGGTTTGCCAGCCGATTCGATTTACCATCAGACTTCTGCAGAATCGTTGTTTTCTGAGATTGCCGCACTGTGGCGACGGTCCAAAGCCTCCGAAGACGGTGCGGTAGTCTCATCAGAATCAGCTGATTCCAACCAGGCGGTTCCGTTAACTTGAGTGCCCCTCCGATTGTGTTCGGAGAAGTGAGCTTCGAATCATTTGCAACACACACTGCCTATTTTTGTTGTCCCGCTTGGGGTATCAAGGAATGGCGGTCGTTTGATCAGATCTCACTGCCGATCAGCGACCTGGGCTTTCGCCAGGGTGTGACCGCAGTTGAGCGGCTCCGGACCTACGGAGGAACGGTCTTCTGTGTCGAGCAGCACTTGCTTCGACTGCGTGAGACGCTTCGTTTGTTGAGAATAGAAAAAGGGCCTTCCACCGGTCAGGTTGAGAAACTGATCGAAGAGTGTTTGAAGCTGAACGCTCAGTTGGTTCAGCAAGCTGATGTCGGGATGACAATTTGGGTCACCGCGGGATCTGCCGAATTTGATCCGACTTGGGCTATACATCTCAACGCGATCGATCATGACGCGGTGGCACATCGTCAATTGCATGGTCAGCCCATCGTCATAACGAATGTTGTTCAGCCGCCGATGGAGTCCTGGCCACGTCAGGCGAAAGTTCGGAACCGGCTGCACTACTATCTGGCTGATCTCGAAGCAAAGCAGCTGGCTCCGGACGCCACGGGGATGCTGCTGGATTTGGATGGCAGTGTGACTGAGTCGAGCGTGGCAAATGTCGCGATTGTTCGCGACGGGCGATTGGTCGTTCCTCCGGAAAATAATGTGTTAAAAGGAGTGACTCTCGGCCTCCTTCGCCAGTGGGCGAATGAGCAGGGAATATTGTGTTTTGAGGCACCGCTGATGCCCAAAGACCTTCACGCAGCCGATGAGGTATTGCTTGCGGGGACAGATACGGGCGTATGGTTTGCCAACAAAGTCGGGCAAGGGGGTGGTGATCGTCAAAGGGGGGCGGTTTGCCGAATGTTGCAAGAAATGCTACGGCGATTGGTGAAACGCCCGATCACCGGGAACTAGATGTGCTTGGGTGCCCTAGGGGAAATGTAGGGCTTGTCTTCCGTTAGGTCATTGCGCATATTCACCCGTCCGATGCACTTAGTGTTCGCAAATGCGAATCAAAGTTCGGCTTGGTATCACTTGCCCCGTGATATCAACCACTTTGAAGGTGGTCCTGTGGGGACTGCATTGTGCCCCATTGGCAGTCTCCACAGACCACCGATTTCATCTGCTTTGAAGTGCTGTAAACACATCGAGGCAGGCCAGTCTCTTGACTGCCAGTCTGCGAAAGTTGCTTTTTAGGTGCCCCATCTGAAGCAATACCTCATGTGGTGTGTTAAGATTTCTCCCACGAGGCATCGTGTTAATGTGGTGTGGCTCTTAAGAATCTGAATCGATCAGGTTCAGCCTCGGTGCTTTCCTCCCCAAAAGGGTTGAGGGTCGGAATGGTCCAACAGGTATCCGCCGCGATTCACCGATTGGCTTACCGTCGTCCATTCACAGAGGATCGACGGGTCGTTGACCGCTGGTTGAATACTCATTTCAGCGCCGCGGTGCCGACGGGCACGCCAGAAGCCGGCTCGAATCGACTTATTTCAAGCCCATCAAACTTGCCAGTCGAATCATTTTGTTCATCGCTCACCGAACTGCGTTTGGAGTCGGGTGTCTTCCTGATGGATCGCCAACGAAAGTTGATCGCTTGGAATCAAACTTTCGAAGATCTGTTCGTCGAGGTGGAGTTCATCGCTACCGAATCGTTGCCATCGGGGTTGCCAAAAGAGATGGTTCAGATGTTATCGGGCGGAAGCGAGCTGATCGCACTGGGGGCCCTGGAGTTGGATTATTCATTCCAGGCCAAAGACGACCGAGGGCGAATGTGCGTTTGGGATGTCAGTAGCATTCGACGAGAATTCGTTTCCGGCGGCAGTGCGATCAATGCGACTCTCGTTCGTCCGGTTGCGATTCTGAAAGCTGATGCGACGGAAGACGGTTTGTCATTGAGCGAGTCGCTGCTGGTATACCAACAATTTGACTCGGTCGATCGTCAGATTTGCGAGGCGATCGCGATGGGGGATACCACGGGGGACATCGCCACGATGGTTGGACTGACGCGACGTTCGGTCGAAGTTCGTCGCGCGAAGATCCTAGAACGCTTGCAGTTCACGCGACCGGTCGAGATCGTGCGATTGTTGGTGCGTCTGGAAGAGAACGGCTTATTATGAAGAGGCACGTTCGGACGCGAACAGTGCGGCGGGGGTACGTGATTTCCGAGAGATGTCGCTAGTGCACGCGTGAAGCGAAGGTCATGTGGACGCGGTTTCGGTGATCTTAAGATTGAACGCGTTGTAATCTGAAGCGATGCCCTGTGCCGCCAAGCGATCTTGAATTGAACGGCCCCGTTCGATCACCAGCGACATCTCATGGTCTTCAAGCAAGACTTCGAACTGATCTGTTGCGATGTGGCCGATCAAGTAATCGGAGCCGAATTCAATTTTGATTGCTGAGACCACATCTGACATCTTTGTGTGAGTGTTGAACTTGATGTCGATCCGAAGCACGTTGGATGGTCGTCCCAAGCGATTTGCACGTTCCCTTTCCCGTTGAATCAAGCGGCTCCAGCCTTCCCGGTTGAAATAGCTCGTCGTCGGGTCAACCATCTGATGCAGTGAATTACGGTCGCTTTTGCGCTGCAGTGATTGCAATTGCAATTCCATTGAAAGACAGCCACCCAACAAACGTGCCAACAATTGAATCAATGGCAGGTGCTCTTCGAATTGTTCTGATTGGATTTCTGGATCGATCCCGCACAGCGTGCCAAACAGTTCCCCGTCTCGATCGAGGATCGGAACCCCTGCGTAGGCACCGATACATAGCTTTTGCGAAATCGTAGATTGTGCAAACAGCGGGATCTGCTGAGCGTGCCGAGTGATTTGAGGTGCCTTGCCCTCAATCATGTGCTGACAAAACGAATCGGTCCATTGAATCATATCGCCTGAATCGACAGGGTACACATCATTGGGATCGGAACGATCTAAGACGATCCACGCTTCGTCCTCGGTACGTGTGATCATCCATAGCGCCAACCCCGTGGTTGATTGGAGGTATTCGAGAACAACGCGGCTTGCTTCACGGAAGTTGACCGTGGGCGCGAGGAGATTGCGAATCATGGCAAATCGTTTGCGACATGGGGGGTGATTCGAGTCCGTCTACCTCAACGAACCTGAGCACTTCCTCTTTCTGGTTTTGGCAGAACAGCGAAAGATCATACACTCATAATCAGTCGCCCTGCATAGATTAGCGTAGGTGCAATATTCAGCCTCTTCTGGGGGGGTGAAGCGAGTGGTGGTTACAAAATCGCGAATTATTGCGGGCCCTGATTCTGTAAAGTCGCCAAACTGGTTATCTTACCAGCATGCCTGCGGATTCCGATCTCAACACGAACGAATGCCGAACTGCCATCCAGCAGCGTGACGCTGCTTCATTGGCGGATTGCCTGATGGCGCATTCGTATGTGCTACTCCATCTGCGTGACGAGGATGATTCGGACGAACTGGGGGCGTTGACTGCTGAATTAGAAGGCTCGCCTTATCTGGTAGCTTTCACCGGTCAGTCATCTGCGGCCGAATTTGTAGAGCTGCGCGCAGACCTTTTTGGCGATGATGAGGTCGGCGGGTTTATCGTCAATGGCGAAACCTTGCTTGATTACATCGCCGAAGGTTATGGGTTGCTGCTCAATGCCGATCTGAATTCAATGTGTCGGGTTGATTCGGAATTGGTCGCCGACGTGCTGGATGAATTGAATTTGGATTGAACTTACTTGCCGGGCATTGTCCTTCGGGACAGCCATGAGGCCAATTCGGAGCGTTCTCGTTCAACGGATTTGCGGTGAGTCGTTTCGTCCGGACTGAAGTGCAGATCGACGATCACTCGGCCCATCAATTACCGCAGGTTCGTCGAGTCCCAATTCCAAGCGATCTGATAACGGCACCAGCGCACGGAATGTTTCCAGAGTCTGCGACTTCTCGTTTCTCAATTCGTCGACCAAGTTGCGAAGTTTGTTTTTGGTTTCGTTGGCCTCTCTGCGAACGCCTGTTCCCATTTGAATCTGATAACGCATGACCATCGCGAGAGCGCGATAGAGTCGCGACGTGTTGGCAGACTGTTCGACTCCGGAAAGAGCGGCGGATGCCTCTGGCCAACGCTGTTCATCGATCAGCAATCGAGTTAGCTGGAGTGCCGCTTTCAAATGATAGATTTCTTCTTCAGGGGTAATCTCATCTTTTGGAAAGTATTCCTCTACCGCTTTCCACGCCGGCACGCTGTCCAACGAGATGGCTTGCCAGTATTGATCTTCGATACTCGCGGTACGAGTCACCAACGGCGCCCCGATGGATTGAGCAACTGTTGGTTCCTTGGTCCAGATCGCAATTCCCCAGCCAGCCAACGCCGCGATGGCTGCTAAGCCGATCACACCGACCCAACGCATTGTGTCGTGTCGTCGATCGTTCGCAATTGCATCGGTGATTCGCTGCAGTTGAATCGTCGCGGAGGTTGATCCCAAGTAGTTGACGGCAGCGGACCGGCGATCGGGGTCAATCGATGTGGTGCCATTTACGTCCGAACCATTTCCGGATGGTGTTGCCGACAGACCGGATTCGGACGGCGATATGTTCGCACGAATGACATCGAGCAATTCCATCGCGGATGCGAAACGCTCACCCGGTGTCTTTCGAAGCAAACGCATGATTGTGGCGACCAACCAAGGCGGTAGGTCAGATGATCCGCGAGCGTGGTCGAGCGGTTGCGGCATTTCATGCAAGTGTTTGACCGCCAACGCAAGCGGTTCTTCGGCATCGAAAGGTGGCTGACCGGCCAGCAAGTGATACAGGGTCACGCCGAGCGAATAGAGGTCACTTCGGCCATCGACCTTGTGACCTTGGATTTGTTCGGGGCTCATGTAGCGTGGCGTGCCGAGTGTCAAACCCGCCCGCGTGAGATCCACCGCGCTGGCGTCCGTATTGGACAACACCCGTGCCAAACCAAAGTCGGTGACTTTAATCGCACCGTCACCCGAACGCATGATGTTCTCAGGCTTGATGTCTCGGTGAGTGACTCTTGCAGCGTGGGCAACCACGAGGGCTTCCGTCACGCATCGCAGAATTTCGATGCCCTCTTTCGCGGTGAATTGACCTGATTTCTGCAGGCACTGTTTGAGGTTCGAACCGTCGATCAACTCTTGAGCGATGAAGTGGGTGCCCTGATGGTCGCCGATTTCATACACCTGCACGATGCTGGGATGATTCAGGCAAGCGGCGGCTTGTGCTTCACGTTCGAATCGTTGCAGATCTTCTTGGCTGGTTTGTGGCGTGCGTCGCAGAACCTTCAGTGCGGCATCACGTCGGAGCTTCAAGTGTTTGGCTGCGTACACATCCGCCATGCCACCGCTGCCCAAGCGGCGCAAGACTTGGTAGTCACCCACGCGACATCCAACCAGATCGCTCACGAAAGTGCCTTTGTGCTGTTGTTGGAAGACTCGCCATGACTAGGTGGGCGAGACGACGATGAATTGGACGTGGAAATCGGCTGGCCGGGTGTCAATTGAACCAACTCAGGTTCGGACAAGCCGCGGTTTTGACTGCCGCTGGACAGGCCACCCAGTTCCAAGGTGACATATCGAAAGCCCATTGTAATGAATGAGCCAACTAATTCTTGGTTTTGCGTCCAGTCGAGGACCTTGGCGAATTCCTGTTGGGGAACTTCGATCCTGGCCAATTCGTCTGCGTGAAGCCGAACTCGACAGTCCGAGACGCCACGTTCTAGCAGCCAGGCTTCGGCGGTTTCAATGCGTTGCAATCGTTCCGGTGTGACTTCGACATGATAGGCGATACGGCTGGCCAAACACGGGGAAGCCGGAAGGTCAGCGTTCTCTAGACCGAAGTGCGCGGCCAATTGGCGAACCGCCGATTTGCCAATCCCCAGATCTGCCAGTGGCGTTTGCACGCGAGCTTGCGTGCCAGCAGTGATACCAGGGCGATGATCGCCCAAGTCATCCGCGTTGGTTCCGGAGACGATCGTCGCACCACGTTGCTCCGCGATCGGAGCCAGGAATTCATACAACGTTTGTTTGCAATAGAAGCAGCGATCCGAATGGTTGCGTCGGTAAGACGACCGGTCCGATTCGTCGGTGGAAACAAACTGATGAGCGATTCCAACTTGCTCGGCCACGCGGCGAGCCCAATCGAGTTGCCACCGAGCGACTGCTGGCGACTGAGCCGTGACTGCAACAACATCGCCACCGGTTCGATGCGCCGCCGCGGCGACAACGCTGCTGTCGACGCCACCGGAAAACGCAACTACCAATCCGCCCATCTCTTTCAAGTGAGCGATCAGTCGATCGGCGAGCGGTTGAACATCGGTCATGAACGGCGACTCGCCATTTGCATTTCGCAAATCGTTAAAGCGTCAGTTGCGAGTTGTGCGTCCAGCACTGGATGCAAGCTGCCGCCTGCGACAACTTCTGCGGCCGCATCAATCTCACTGACAAAACCGTCGATCGGATCTTGCTCGCCCAAATCGGGACGTTCTAGTTTTCCATCGTTGTGCATAACAGTCAGTGGAATCGTGTCCGAGGATCCATCTCCATAGGCGGCGAACTCAAAACGTACCGTGGCCTTTTCGAAGGAGACCTCATAACCATGAGTGAATCCGCGGGCCGGTGAGTCGATCACGCCCCCGGCCAAACTGACCACGGGAGTGGCACCATCAGAATCAGCGGAAGCTGTGTATTCCAAAATCGTTTCGTATCGCTTTGGAACACCTTGTTGATTGTGGCTGACGCAGTGGGCTGCGGTCGGCATGCCAAACAACACGCGAGCCAAGTGGGCGTCGTGTACCTGCAGATCGATCAGTGGTCCGCCGACTTTTTCAGGGTCATAGAAATCAGGGATCCAATCCGGAGGACTGATCGTTCGCGAAAATCGGCCTGTGATGGGATTGCCGAAACGACCATCGGATTGGGCTTCGACGAGAAAGCGAAAGGCGGGCATGAACGGCAGGATATGCGCGACCATCAATTGGCCCGGTTCCGCAACGTCAAGAAGTGAGCGAGCCGCTTCGGATGTCAATGCGAGCGGTTTCTCACACAGTACTTTCTTACCCGATGCCAAGATTTTCTTGATGGCATCGACATGAAGATGCGGCGGCAAACACACATCGATCAGATCGATGGAATCATCTTCCAGGAGTCCATCTAGGTTCTCGCTGACGTTCAACCCGGACACATCCCATTGTTCACCGGGTGGCCCAAAGTTGCCTTGGATGCCTCGCCAATCGCCGGCTCTCTTCTTGGCGTCTCGGCTAGCAAAACCGACCAACTCCGCGGTTGCGCTGCGTTGGTAAGCGAGCTTGTGAATCCAACCCATGAATCCGACGCCCAAGATGGCGGCACGCATGGGTGTGTTGGCTTTCGAAGACATACACTGACCTGGCAATGAGGAGGGACGACGGCACGCGGTCGATTTGCCTTCGGCTCAAGAAGGATGGCGATCCGCGAGTTTGCACCGCCGGTGATCGAAGTCGTGAGGGATAGCGAAGCGAAGTGATCCGAGTGGAAGCTGTGCGAACGCGGCAGCTCAGCCCGGTTGGCGGCGACTACACGGCGGCCAGTTGGGCTTTTTGGAGTTTGGTCAAATCGGCGATGCCAATTTTGCCCAATCGCAGCAGTTCTGCCAATTGAACGTCGTCGAACGTGGCTTCTTCGCCGGTGCCTTGCAATTCAATGAAACGCCCTGAGCCGGTCATGATCACGTTCATGTCGACGTCCGCAGCCGAGTCCAGTCGGTAGTCTAAATCCAAGACAACATCTTCGCCGATCACTCCGACACTGATCGCCGCGACCGAATCGCGAAGAACCGCGGTTGGGTCGACCGGGGGATCGAGTTCTGGGATCGCTGCCAATTGCGAGATCGCCAAAGACAACGCGATGTAGCCGCCGGTGATTGATGCGGTGCGGGTACCGCCATCCGCTTGAAGAACGTCGCAATCGACCGTGATGGAACGTTCTCCCAACGCATGCAGGTCAACGATTGCACGCAGGCTGCGTCCGATCAGTCGTTGGATTTCAGTCGTGCGGCCGTCGACCTTGCCGCTGCGGTCACGTCGTTTTCGTGGGCTCGTGCTGCCTGGCAGCATGTTGTATTCGGCGGTCACCCAGCCTTTACCTCGCCCTTTCATCCACGGGGGAACGCTGGTTTCAACCGATGCCGTGCAAAGCACGATCGTTTTACCGCTTTTGTAAAGAACGCTGGCGGGGTTGGATTCCAGGTACCCACATTCGATTTCGACGGGGCGGATTTGATCGTGAGGGCGGGCGAGATCAGTGGCTGAGTTCATGCGTTGAGTGGGCGTCGCGAGCAGGGAGATGGTGAAACGGGCAGCCTATCTGACTTTGGACCCTTCATGGATAGGCGGGGCCCCAAAAAGAAGGTTGGCACGGCAAGTGCTTGGTAGGTGACGCTGGACTGATTTCTCGTCGAATGCTGGTTTTTCCACGTCGGCCGCTCGAAAATTGGGCGGTGTCGAGGACGGAAAGTCGATTTCTATGCGAAGGATTGATGAAGCCAAGGTTAAATTGGTGTTTGTGCAGAAGGTCATCGGTTGGTAACGTTAAATTAACGGAATGTTAACCTTGGCCCCATTGTCGTGCCCTCGGAGGTGTTTATGGACCTGGAATTCGCTCGCCCTGATCTCGAACTGGCTTTGGCCGTGATCGTGGTGACGTTGATGACTTTGGGTGCCTATCGCCTGGGATGCCGATTCCAATCCGCTTCGGAACGATCGGACCGCTGGGTGTTTTTGGGGCTGGTGGGAATTTCGTTCTTATTCGCATGGAGCTTCTTTGGCCGGCTGATCTGGGCGGAAGCGATCACGTCCTCCGCGGCACTCTACTGGTCCAACGTGACGCCGGTTGTTCTCGCGTTTTCCGCGGGAATGGCGGGGCACGCTGTCGATTTGCGTCGAAACTTCCGGCCTGCCGTCGCCGGAATCATGATGACGTTGGCGGTTGCTTTCGTCATAACACCCATCGCTCGTCCGGTTTTGTTTCCATTGGATTGGGATCAACCTCCTGAACCACAATGGATGTCGCAGTGGCAAGACGGCGTTTACATCCAATCCAATTCTGCCAGTTGTGCCCCAGCAGCCGCGGTGACGCTTTTGAATCGATCAGGGATCAAAGCCGACGAACGCGAGCTTGCCAGCGTCTGTTTGAGCAGTTCGCTGGGAACCGCGCCTTTGGGACTCTATCGTGGTCTCTCGACTGTTGCGCATCAGCACGACCGAAAGGCAAAGGTTGCTTCTCGCAATCCGAGTCTTTGGCTTGAGAATGGTCAGCTGCCCAATGTTGCGGTGGTCCGATTTGGATTGACCGGCGACAATCCTCAGGACAACGGATTCTTGGGCAATGTCACGGTCGGACACGTCGTGACCGTGTTGGGCCAGACCGACGGTGGTCGTTGGTTGATCGGGGACCCGGCGGTTGGCAAGGTTTCCTGGAGCGACGAAGAGTTGCGAAGACGATTCACCGGGGAAGCCATCTATTTGGCTGGTGAGTGAATCGACTCATTGGTTCGTCGATCGGTTGATAGCACTGTCATTCAATCGTTGTCGGTTGATTCGGTGACCGCAATCGAATCACTGAGACGTGAATACATCTCGGGGCGACGATCGGCAAATCGATCGATGACGTGTTTTCCAGGCGTGCGTTCGATCCGTTTGTTGCGAGCCTGTTCTAGATCGATGTCGACGATCAGTTCTGTTTCTTCAGCACCTTTCGCGCGAGCCAGTTCAACGCCATCGGGGCCGCAGATCGAACTTAAACCGCAGTACTCGAAACCGCGCTCTTCGCCGATCCGATTTGCGGCGACAAAAAACAAGTGGTTCTCCATGCTCCGCGCCGGAGGAACGATTTCCGCGGTACGAGAAGCAGCGACGGGCCAATTGGTTCCCAGAGCAATGACGTCCGCACCCGCCAGCCCCAGTGCTCGCATCGGTTCAGGGAATGAACTGTCGTAGCAGATCCCCAATCCCACTTTGCAACCCGATTGGGTCGTGAATATTTGATCGCAGGCGAGGCCGCGATCGACGAAACGGTCTACACCGAGGTGTGGGAGGTGGACTTTGTTGTAGCGACCGATCAGCCCGGATCCGTCGATCATCAAAGCGGAGTTGTGGAGCTCGTCGCGGTCCTTCCGAATCAGGGTCCCGATCGTGATCGTCATTTGATTGGCTTGGCAAGCTTCAACCAATTGCTGGATCACGGGTGAGTCAATCGTCGGTGCGACATCGAGTGCTTCTTCGCGACTTTCGTATCCGTATCCGGTCAGCGTGCATTCGGGGAAAACCGCGAGCTGGACGCTTTGTTTGCCGAGTCGTTCGACCTTTCTGCAGACGTCGTCGACGTTTTGTTCGACGGACGCAAAATGGACACCGGTCTGGACGCAAGCAATCAACATCGTACAAACAAGACTTATTCGACGGGGTGACGGATTCTTTTCGATCCATGATTCGAACAGAAAACGACGCTCCGTGGTACCCAATCATGGCGAGACTTAGAGCGAACGGTGAGGCGGCCAACGCTTAATTCACTCGCGATTCATTGCAAATTTCAGGGAACGAGTCATGTCATCAGCGACCGAATCCTCCTCGTCCAACGGGGCGGCGTCGCCCGACGAAACACAGGACATCAATCTGCCCGCCCCCGAAGGGAAGCCAGCTGTTAAGCCTGCACCAGGTCAATTCGATTTCGATTTATTCGTTATTGGCACCGGACCTGGCGGTGAAGGCGCCGCCATGCAAGCGGCGAAAGGCGGATTGCGTGTAGGCGTTGCGGAGCGATACCGACAAATCGGCGGTGGGTGCACCCACTGGGGGACAATCCCCAGCAAAGCATTGCGATACGCAGTGACCAGCACCATGAAATCGCTGAAGAATCCCGTGATGCGAGAAATGGGATTCGCGGCCAGCCCAAGCATGGAACAGCTCAATCGTGGTACGCAGGCAATCATTGGCCGACAAGTCACCATGCGACAATCGTTCTACGATCGCAACTCGGTGCCGATTTCCCGAGGACAAGCCCGCTTTGTCGATGAGCACACGGTCTCAATTGACAACGGTGAATCAATTACAGCAGCCGCGTTTGTGATATCAACCGGATCACGTCCTTACCGACCCAAAGGTGTCGACTTTTCACATCCTCGAATCTTCGACAGCGATACGATTCTCGAAATGAAGGACAAGCCGACGTCCATCACGGTGTATGGCGCGGGTGTCATCGGAACCGAATACGCTTCGATGTTTCGGAACCTTGGGATCAAAGTCAATTTGATCAACACGCGAGACAAGCTGTTGGAGTTCCTGGATGACGAGATCATTGATGCGTTGTCTTATCATCTGCGTGACCAAGGCGTCATCATTCGTCACAACGAGACGATGGAGAGCATCGAAGGTCTGGATGATGGCGTGATTTTGCGTCTTAAAAGTGGGAAGGTGCTCAAGACCGATGTGTTCCTATGGGCCAATGGTCGGCAAGGGAACACTGATGACTTGGGCCTGAACAACCTCCCAATCGAAGCCAATAGTCGAGGTCAAATCGTTGTCGACGAGCAGTTTCAAACTTGCGTGCCTCACATCTACGCCGTCGGCGATGTGATTGGAATTCCATCGCTAGCCAGTGCCGCTTACACACAGGGGCGTGCTGCGGGGATGCATTTGTTGGGACGAGTCGATGGCAATCTGCGGCTCAACGACATTCCAACGGGGATCTACACCAGTCCCGAAATCAGCTCGGTTGGTTCGACCGAACGTGAGTTAACTGAGCGTTGTGTTCCCTATGAAGTCGGACAAGCTCAATTTCGCTCATTGGCTCGTGCTCAGATCACCGGTGAAACCACCGGAATGTTAAAGCTTCTGTTTCATCGCGAAACCAAGGAGATTTTGGGTGTGCACTGCTTTGGTGCCAATGCGTCGGAAATCATTCACATTGGCCAAGCGATCATGAATCAACCCGGAAGGCAGAACTCGATCGATTACTTCATCGAAACGACGTTCAACTATCCGACCATGGCCGAAGCGTACCGAGTCGCGGCATTGAACGGACTCAACCGGCTTTTTGATCATGAGCGATCCTGGCAC
>NZ_ANMO01000173.1 GCF_000338295.1 Rhodopirellula europaea 6C | reverse complement strand
CTGCACGACCTCCTTCGTCGGGCGGGGTTCTCAAGACGCTGCTGGCACAGCATTTAAGAGTCGCACGACCGCTTTGCGGCCGGGCCTCAGACTACTCGACGCGACCGGCGGCCCAGAGCATGCCGCGGACCAAGTTAGCCAGGAATACTTCATCCTGGAACGTTTCGTTGGAGTGACCATAGGTCGTTCCGTAAACGCGAGCGTCGCCGTATTGGTTGGTCCAAATGACGGGATGCGATTTGCCATCACGCTCGCTTTTGGAGGTCGCCAAAACGGTCGTGTTGGGCCAAACCTTTTCGATGATGTACAGCTCGTCCATCGCGGACACGTGGGCGGCGGGATACTCACGCATCACCGGATGGTCTTCCGCGACCACTTTGATTGGGTAGTGGCTTTGGTGATCGTGGCGGCGGCTGGTCACGCCGAGGAACTCGCGCCAGTCATCGATTTCCGCGTCACGATAGGTGTGCATCGCACAGTGAATCACCACGGCGGGAACGCCAGCGTGGTGGGCTTTCGTGATTTGGCGGATGTAATCGGGGTTGGTCGTTGCGGCGAAGCATTCGTTGTGAATAACGACGTCGAACGGTTTGGCCCAATCTTCATCGCCGTAGAAGTCGATCTCGGCTTGGGTGCCTTTGCCACCATCGTTGACGACGGTCCATTTGGCTTCGACGCCGGCTTTCGTCGCCGCCATCTGGATGGCTTTGGCCTGGAAGTCGTAATCGTGGCAGCAACCACTGGTGATGATCAGGACACTTAGCGAATCGTCGGCTGATTCGGCTTTGGATGTGTCGTCTGCGGAGGCGAATCCGGAGAAGAGGACTGCGGATGCCAACAAAAAAGTCGCGGCGAAACGCCGCGACAGGGTGGAGTGAGAGGTCATGCTCAGTTGTTCTCTTGAAGTTCGACGGTGTCCATGACTTTCGTGTTTCGCTCGATCGCGATCACGGTGGTGCGTTGGCGAAGACCATCGCGTGTTTCGGCGGTCACGGGAAGTACCTGACGTTTGTCGGGGAATTCCATGCGAACGGTGAAGGCACCATCGTTTTGCAGTTTGACGGGATGTCCGCCAACCATCACCGAGGCGGTTGGGTCGGCTTTTCCAAACACGATCAGTTCGGCTTCGACATCCAAACGCAGTTTGGTTTGACGCAGCAACGAGGGATCGCCGGTGGTCGAGCCCGAATCGTTGCGATGAGGCATCTTGCGTTGAAGACGCTCTTCGAAGACTTCTCGCAGATCGTTGCTGCGGGATTCGTATCCGCCGCTGAGAGCGTAGATTCGCTCGTAATCTTCGGCGATGTCCTGCCAGTGTTCGTCGAGACGTTGGCAATCGCCGGGCACGGGGGTTTCGACCACGTTGCTGCGGCACAGGCAGTGGAATTCACCGTCGCTGGCCAAGTATCCGATTGCGACGCGGTAGCGAGACGGCGGGTTTTGGACGTCGACGTACCAGTTGCTGACTCCGCCATGCACGGTGATATCGCGGGCAACCGTTTCGGCACTGTTGCTGGTCACGTCACCGACGGCCAGCAAACGCAGCGTTGGAACGGCGGTGTGCCATTTTTCGGCCATCGCTGACTGAGCGCGTTGGACGCTGGTTTGGGTGATCTCCCAGCTGGCCTGCAACCAATAGGCGTCGCGAACGACCAGGACGATGCGATCCTTGTGAGGAGCATCAGCACGGTGACGCTGCGCACCGTCGGTGACAGCGGATCCGGCAACCAGCGTTCCGGTTGATAGATCCTTGCGTTTTTGAACCAATTCGCGGCGGCGACGCATTTCAGCCCGGATGCGTTCGGTTTTTGCGGAGACCTTGGGTTCGGTCAGGTCCGTCATCGGTGCGTCCGGGCGAGTTCGCACGGTCGTTTTTGGTTTGCTGGTGGCAGATTTGCGAGCTGGAGACTTGGTGGGAGCCTTGCTGCTCGTTGTGGAGCGAGATTTTTTGGCGGCGGCTCTTGGCTCGCTAGGTTTGGAAGTGCTTTTCGCCTTGGCGGATCCAGCACCGGCCCCTGCCCGGCTTTTCTTTGCATCGCTGGCGGCTTTTCGGCGCAATCGTTGCTGTGCCTTCTTGATCTCACTGATCAAGTCATCTTTCCGCATCGAGTGCCAACCTGTGATTCCGTAGTTCTTGGCGATTTCAGCCAATTCGCGACGGGTTTGCGACGGTAGATCAACAGTACTAATCAAGGTGGGCTCCTCGAGATGAACGCCTCACTGAACACCCCAAGGTTGGGGGCCGGAGAGGCGTGAATGGTTGATTTGAGGCAACAGATTGATGCCAAAATTCACCCAGGCATAATGCTGGGGAAGGAGGCATAATCGGTTAGTGATCGCACCTTAACGGGGGAATCTGCTGCCCAACTATTATGGCAAGGGGATGCTCAATGTTCCAGTGTCCGATTGGCGAAAAGCCGGATTGAGAAGCGAAAAGACGGACCCTCGGATGACAAAAACCCTCTGATCGTCCAATCTTTGCACAGTTCGAGAAGAACGAATTGGCGAAGCATTGGGTGAGATCATGTTCGCGACACTATAACTGACTCGCTGAGAAAATCGAGCAAACAGCTTAGGAGAGGGGGTTGGCATGAGTGATCCAAAGAAACGAAACGGCGACGGCGGCAACACGCAGCCGATGCTTCGGTTGGCCTCCGCGGGGTTCGAATTGGCGTCATTTCCCTTGCTGCTGGGCGCAATGGGTTACTACTGGCTCGATCCATGGATGGGAAACGAGACCCCGTATATCGCAATCGCCGGAGTTTTGGTCGGATTCTGTTTGGGGTTCTACCGGCTCATCTTGATGGTGAATCAGCTTCCGTCGTGAAATCAGCCTTCGGAACGTGTTTGAAACGCCCATTTCTTCGTAGGCAAGGACCTTTGGCACGAGCGAGTTCGAGCAGAGTTATTTTGATCACGGTTGCGGCGATCACCGTGGTTTGGCTGGTGTTGTGCCTGTTGGTGATCGCGGGGAGCTTCGCTGAGAACGCGATTTCGCCAAATTCGACCTGGGGCATTGTGTCGCTGGTCAGTCCCTTTTTGTTGTGGCGAAAGTTGGCGATCGCGAGTTGGGTGATCGCTTTGGCCTCGGTCTTTCCGCGATTGATGTCGGTCCAGATCAGCACAGACCGGTGGCTGGCTACGCAAGGCTTTCTGGCTGGGATGCTGATTCGGATCAGCGGGACCGTTGCGTTGTTTTTGGCCAGTAGTTATTACTTGGACGCTCCCGAGACTTGGACCGCCGGCTGGTTGCTGTTCTGGCACGTCAGTTTATTGGCCGTCGAAGTCATTGTGATCGCACGGTTCGCTCGCCGTGACGGTGCCTGAAATCATCCCGACCCAATTTCATCTGTCATGTTGCCATTCTTAGCCGCAGCCGGTCACGATCCGACCGATCACGCGATTCCGCACGCGTTGCATGATTCGCCGTTGCTCAAAATCCCATTTGGTGGCGAGGACACAAACGTCCCCGCTCTGGGAATCCGGGATGGCTACTACGAGTTCTTCCTGACCAATCACTTGATGATGACGGCAGTGGTCGGTTTGTTGTTGATCATCACCGGCGTGTTGTGCTCACGAAAAATCAGCATCTTTCACGGCGAAGGTTTGGGCCGCTACCAGACTCGCGGTCGGTTGTCGCAATTGTTCGAAACGATTTGTGCGTTCATTCGCGATGAGGTCGCTTACCCGAACCTGCACGGCCTGACCGACAAATACATTCACTACATCTGGACGGTGTTCTTCTTCATCCTGTTTGCCAACATTTTGGGTGTGATCCCGTTTGGCTACATGCTGCAGTTGATCACTGGAAACGACGCGTATTCGCATTGGGGCGGCAGTGCCACCGGGAACCTGTCGTTGACCAGCATGCTGGCTCTGACCTCGCTGATTGCGATCATCTTCATCGGAATTCGCGAAACCAGTGCCAAGGACTTCTTCAATCACTTCAACCCCATTGGCTGGGATGGCGGCATCTTGATGCTGCCCATCGCGTTGATGCTGTACGTACTCGAATGGCTCAGTTTGCTGGTCAAGTGCTTCGTGCTCGCCATGCGGTTATTCGGCACAATGATGGCCGGCCACTTGGTGCTCGCCGCCTTTGTTGGTCTGATCTTCGCGGCTGGTGAAGCGAGCAAGGGAATGGGATACGCGGTCAGCGTCCCCGTTGTCTTGGTGGCAACATCGCTGACACTGTTGGAATTGTTTGTTTGCTGCCTGCAAGCGTTCATCTTCACCTTCCTGACCGTGCTGTTCATCGCCGCGATGGCGACTCATGAACACGACGAGCATTTGGACGACGACCCGCACGCAATGACGGACGCCAACCAAATGGACCCAGACAAGATTTTTGACCCCAGTCGCATCAGTCCAGCCGTGGGTGCCAGTCATCCAGCGGGTGCCTGATCGGTTTTGAAAGACCCGCGACGGTCGACTTGAATGAACGGAAAGCGATGTGGCATTTTGTCGCTCGTTTTCAAGGCTCAGAGCACGACGAAATTGCCCTGAGTCCGCAAACTGTTTTGATTCGCGCCGTCAGGCGTTCGGGACCGAAACCTTTTTCGGCTCCTTTCTGACGAAACTACAGCAGGGTGGCATGACGGTTCGACTTGGTTGGACTATTCTTCCGCACTCAAAAAACACCTTTCCCCTTTCACTCGCTCAAAATTTTTACGGAGCAATCTGAAGATGTTAGAACTGGCAATGATGTTGGCCCAAGAAATCGCTTCCTACGACTTCGGCCGCATGGGTCTGGGGATCGGAATCGGATTGATCATTATCGGTGCCGCTTTGGGCATTGGTCGCATCGGTGGCAGTGCTGTCGACGCGATGTCACGTCAGCCTGAAGCTGGTGGACGCATCCAAACGGCGATGATCATCGCGGCTGCACTGATCGAAGGTGCGACCGTCATCGCATTGGTGTTCATTCTGTTGTGCCGCAGCTAGGTCGAATTTGATGAAACGCTTGCTTGCAATTAGCTCGCTCACTTTGCTGGCCTCATTGGTGTTGTTGGTGGTTTCACCTGCACGCTCGTTGGCAGCACAAGATGAAGTGACCGTGGTGGACGCTCATGCGGACGCGGCGGACAGCGAAGATGGCGATCACGACCATGATCACGAAGGTGATGACCATGGGCACGATGAAGCCGCCGGAGACGAACATGGTCACGGCGACGAGGACCATGCAGCGACTCCTCTGTTGTCGTTCGACGGTGGGTCGGCCATTTGGAACCTGATCATCTTCCTGTGCGTCTTGGCGATTCTGTCCAAATTCGTTTGGCCAGCCGTCCTGGGCGGTTTGCAGGCTCGCGAAGAAAAGATTCGCGAAGATTTGGAATCGGCTGAGAAGGCCAGTGCCGAAGCAAAGCAAATGCTGAGCGATTACCAGTTGAAATTGGACGAGGCAGCCAGCCAAGTTCAAACGATGCTGGCAGATGCTCGCCGTGACGCCGAAGCAAACGGTCAGAAGATTGTCGATGCCGCCAAAGTGGAAGCCGCCGCCCAACGCGAACGAGCTTTGTCGGACATCGAGAATGCAAAGAAAGTTGCGATGGCTGAAATGGCCGGACAAACGTCCAATTTGGCGATGCAAGTCGCTCGCAGTGTCGTCGGTCGCGAATTGTCGGCTGATGATCACGCGGATTTGATTCGTCAATCGATGGAACGGCTGCCTAGCCAGAACTAACGCCTTTGACGTGGTCAAACTTCCTTCCCTGAAATTCCTACGACGCTCAACCGACGAGACCCCCAACGTGTCCGAAACCGCCTCGCATTCCACCGTCCTTGACGTCGGCGCCGAAAAACTCGGCAAGACCTACGCTCGGGCGTTGCTCGCTGCGACTCAAGCGGATGGATCCACCGATGCGGTCGTCAGCGATTTGAACGCGATTTGCGATGAAGCTTTGTTGCACAACCCCAAGCTGCAACTCGCATTTCAATCGCCGCAAATCGACGCTGGCGAAAAATGCCGTGTGGTGGATCGTTTGTTTGGTGGGAACAGTCATCCAACCTTGGTCAAGCTGATGAAGGTGATGGCCAAACGTGGTCGACTCGGTTACTTGGTCGCAGTTCGTGATGCGGCGGTCGAGTTGTTCGACGAAGCCGCAGGACGAGTCGTCGCGGAAGTTCGCACGGCGGTTCCAATGACGGAACAGCTTCGTGGTGAAGTCACCCAACAACTTTCCAGCCGCTTTGGCAAAACCGTTCGCCTTCGTGAGTCAGTCGATACCGGACTGATCGGCGGAATGGTGATCCGAGTCGGCGACACCGTTTTTGATTCGTCAGTCGCCAGCCGGTTGGACAAGCTCGGCAAGGCCGCTGCGGCTGGTTTCGCTCGCCAATTGATCGAACAGTCGGATCGATTCAGTTCATCGTCGTGATCCAACGCGGCGACTGAACTTCCACCTCAAAACATTTACGCACAAACCACCATCGGAAAACACGGTACGGTCCAGTGAAATTCAATAGCGACGAGATCGCCTCTGTCTTGCAGGCCGAGATCGAACAGTTCGATAACAAAATTGACGTCCGCGAAGTCGGAACGGTCTTGGAAGTTGGTGACGGGATTGCTCGCGTCTACGGCTTGTCCGGCGTCATGGCCGGTGAAATGGTCGAGTTCGCCAACGGATCGATCGGGCTGGCCTTCAACCTGGAAGAAAACAGCGTCGGGGTCATCATTCTGGGTGACTACCTGACGATCGAAGAAGGTCAAGAAGTCAAAGCACTCGGAACGCTTTTGTCCGTTCCAGCCGGCGATGCAGTTATCGGTCGCGTTCTCGATCCACTCGGGAACCCACTGGACGGCAAAGGCCCCGTCCAAACCGACATCACTCGCCCGGTGGAAATCATCGCGACGGGTGTTGCTGAACGCAAACCGGTTACCGAGCCTCTGCAAACCGGTATCAAGGCCATCGACTCGATGACCCCGATCGGACGCGGTCAACGCGAACTGATCATTGGTGACCGAAAGACCGGAAAGACCGCTATTGCGATCGACGCGATCCTGAACCAAAAGGGTCAGGGCGTGAAGTGTTTCTACATCGCCATCGGGCAAAAGGACTCCGCCGTTGCTTCGGTCGTCGACGTCCTCGAGCGTCACGGTGCGATGGAATACACCACCGTCATCGCCGCTGGTGCTAGTTCGCCTGCTCCTATGCAGTACGTGGCTCCTTATGCCGGAACCGCGATGGCCGAACACTTCATGTTCAACGGCGGACACGCCTTGGTCGTCTACGATGACTTGTCCAAACAAGCCACCGCGTATCGCCAAATGTCCTTGCTGATGCGTCGCCCACCAGGTCGCGAAGCTTACCCCGGTGACGTTTTCTACTGTCACAGTCGTTTGCTCGAACGTTCGTCGAAGTTGTCCGATGAGCTCGGTGGCGGATCGATCACCAGCCTTCCGATCATCGAAACGCTCGAAGGCGAAGTTTCGGCTTACATTCCAACCAACGTGATTTCGATCACCGACGGTCAAATCTACGTTCAACCTGACTTGTTCTTCTCGGGCGTTCGTCCCGCTATGAACCCTGGTATCAGTGTTTCTCGCGTGGGTGGTGCCGCTCAAACGAAGGCCATGAAGAAGGTCTCCGGAGGTTTGCGTCTTCAGTTGGCTGCCTTCCGTGCTTTGGAAGCATTCGCCCAGCTCGGTACCGACTTGGATCCGGCGACCCAGGCCGAACTGGATCGTGGTTACCGCATGGTCGAGTTGCTCAAACAACCTCAGTACCAACCGCTTTCGGTCGCTGAGCAAGTCATCAGCATCTATGCCGGTACGAACGGTCACCTCGATGACGTTGCTGTCAAAGAAGTGCAAAGGTTCGAGAAGGAATTGTTGCAATACGTCCATGACAAGCACAGCTCGTTGATCAGCGATCTGACCGCGACGCCAGCCTTGAGCGATGAAATCGCTGAACGCATCGTTGCGGCGGTCAAAGAGTTCAAGACTGTCTACAAACCCGCCACCCCTGCAGCCTGAACCCGAAAGGCGGAGTGATTCATGGCCAACGCACGTGCCCTCGATAAACGACGCAAGTCGATTCGCAACATCCGCAAGATCACGCGGACGATGGAGCTGATCGCAACGGCTCGGTACAAAAAAGCAATGGACCGCGCTGCCGCGGCCACGGCTTACACCGAGCAGATCACCAAAATCGTCTCGCGGCTCGCTGATGCCGGGTTGGACGTGCAGCACCCGCTGTTGGAACAACGCGAAAAGATCAACACGACTCGCGTTCTGGTTCTGGCCAGCAACCGTGGTTTGTGCGGCGGATACAACGCGTCGATTTTGCGAACCGCTCTGCCCCGCATCAAATCGCTTCGCGAATCGATTCCGAACGTCATCATCGACGCCAGCGGCAAACGCGGTGTCAACGGTTTGAAGTTTCGTGGCATCGACACCGAACAGCAGTTCCTGCAGTTCGAAGATCAACCTGCATACGACGACGTCGAGAAGATCGCTGAAGGTTACTTGGCCGAATACATCACCGGCAAAATTGACCGGTTGGATGTCGTCTACACCAAGTTCATCAGCACATCGAAGCAAGAGGCCGTGATCGAAACCTTGCTTCCACTTGGTTCACTGGCTGACGAATCGGATTCCGAATCGGCTGGTTCAGACGACACCAATGCTGAATACGAATTCCTTCCATCGGCGGAAAGCATTTTGGAAGAGGTCGTGCCGACCAGTTTCAAAGTCAAGTTGTTCAAGTGTTTCCTGGATGCTGCGGTGAGCGAGCAAGTCGCTCGAATGATCGCGATGAAGGGAGCCACCGAGAGTGCTGGCGATATGATCAAACAGTTGTCGATGACCTACAACCGAGCCCGTCAAAGTCAAATCACCGGCGAAATCATGGAAATCATCGGCGGTGTCGAGGCCCTGGAAGGCTAATGCCCTCGGGCAGCTTGAGAGCTTCTAGCGACTTGCCACTAGCTACTTGAGACATCGATTTTCAAATGACGAATCGTAACAGCAAACACACCACCCCATTCAATTCATAAGCTAATTGCTAGTAGCTAACCGCTAGGAGCTTCTCCCTCATGTCCACTGCAACCGCCACCGGCCGCGTCACTCAAGTCATCGGTTCAACCTTTGATGCCGAGTTTCCTGAAGGTCAACTGCCAAAGATCTACAACGCTTTGACAATCCAAAGCGAGCACAAAGGGGTCACGATTGACCTGACCGGCGAAGTGCAGCAACACCTCGGCGGTGGTCGCGTTCGTGCGATTGCTTTGGGCTCGACCGAAGGCATGATGCGAGGCATGGACGTCGTCGACACTGGCAAGCCAGTTTCGGTTCCTGTCGGAAAAGCCACCTTGGGCCGCGTCTTCAACGTTCTCGGTCAACCCATCGATAAACGTGGTGATGTCCAAGCCGACGATTACTGGCCCATTCACCGTCAAGCTCCTCCCGTCAACGAACTGTCGACGAACACGGAGTTGTTCGAAACGGGCATCAAGGTTGTTGACCTTTTGACCCCGTTTGTTCGTGGTGGTAAGGCTGGTTTGTTCGGTGGTGCGGGTCTGGGCAAGACCGTGATTCTGACCGAGCTGATCGCTCGGATTGCATCGAGCCACGGTGGTTACTCGGTCTTCGCCGGTGTGGGTGAACGAACTCGCGAAGGCACCGACCTTTGGTTGGAAATGCAAGAAACCGAGATCGGTTCGACCGGCCGCAACGTGATCGAGCAAACCTGCATGGTGTTCGGTCAGATGAACGAGCCACCAGGATCACGTCTTCGTGTTGCTTTGTCCGCACTGACAATGGCGGAATACTTCCGCGACACAACCGGTGCTGACACGCTGTTGTTCGTCGACAACATTTTCCGCTTCTCGCAAGCGGGTTCGGAAGTGTCCGCACTTCTCGGACGGATGCCATCGGCTGTGGGTTATCAGCCCACGCTGGCAACTGAAATGGGTGCCCTGCAAGAACGGATTACTTCGACCAAGCAAGGTGCTATTACATCGGTGCAAGCCGTTTACGTGCCTGCCGATGACCCGACTGACCCCGCACCGGCCACGGCGTTCGGTCAGCTCGACGCGTTCATTTATCTTGAGCGTTCGATTTCGGAAAAAGGGATTTATCCTGCCATCGACCCGTTGGCTTCGAACTCGCGAATTTTGGACCCTCAGTACGTCGGCGACCGTCACTACACGATCGCCCGCCGCGTCCAAACGATCTTGCAACGTTACCGCGAGCTGCAAGACATCATCGCGATTCTCGGTGTCGACGAACTCAGCGAAGAAGACAAGACCATCGTTCACCGCGCACGCCGCATCGAACGATTCCTGTCGCAGCCCTTCCTGGTCGCAGAAGTCTTCATCGGCAAACCTGGTGAGATCACGTCGCTCGAAGACACGATTCGCAGCTTCGAAGGAATCTGTGACGGCAAGTACGATCACTTGCCCGAGCAAGCGTTCATGTACGTCGGTGCGATCGAGCAAGCCGAAGAGCAAGCCAAGAAGATGGAGTCCAAGTAACCGATGTCCATTCGATGTGTCGTCGTCACGCCCGAACGAACCGAATTGGATCGGGAAGCTGACTTTGTAGCCTTGCCGATGTTCGATGGCGAACTGGGCGTTCAGCGCGGTCGTGCACCGATGATTGGCCGTCTCGGCTACGGTGTATTGCGTTTGCAAACGGTCAGCGGACCCGAACGTTACTTCGTCGACGGGGGTTTCGCCCAAGTCGAAGATGATGTCGTGAACGTTTTGACTGGCCGAGCGATCCCTGTGGATTTGCTCGACAATGACGAAGCGACCAAGACCTTGGCGGAGGCGTTGGACATGCCCAGCAGCACTCCCGAGCAAGCTCAAATCAAAGACGCCGCCGTGCGTCGAGCTCGCGGGCAACTGCGAGCCAGCCGCTAAGCTTCACCAAAGCTTCGAATCAGAAACAACATCCACACGTCAGTTCTCGCTGACGTGTTTTTGTTTGCGCCGAGTCGGACCTCTGAATCGTTGCGGCCCAGTTTTCCAACCTCCCCGGATCATGGTTGGCACAATTTAGCTCCACCCACGTAGCCGGATTCGCCAAGAATAGGTCTGCTGGCTGTTGCCACCCACCAAACCTTGGCTCCTGAATTCCGCTGCCTAGGGTAGAGATGTCTTGTCAGTCGGTTCCGAGATAGAGAGCACAGCCATGCCGCGGCCTCAGCGATGTGTCCGCCGGGCCTTTCTGGCTGGAATTGATCACGCAACCGGCAAGGATTTCTCGTTTCGCAAAGAATGAATTTGTCGGCGGATGGAGGCTCTGGCGTCGGTGTTCGCCGTCGACGTTCTTTCGTACGCGATAATGAGCAACCACATGCACCAGATCCTCCGCAATCGGCCGGATATTTGTGCTCAGTGGAGTGAGCCGAGAAAGTGGCTGGCAACTTTCGCTTCTCGTGCATTTTTCGTCCGTTCGCCACGGGAATTTAGCGTGGTACAATGAACGCTTGCTCATTACAGGACGCAACCATGACGCTGCAAGAATCACTTCGTTCTCTACCTCCCGACCAGAAGCTCGCGATCGTAACGCAACTCTGGGACGACTTGGCTGCTTCGGCACCGCTAACGCTACCACCTGACGAGCTTGCCGAAATGCAACGTCGGCGTGACGAAATGCTTGTGGACCCTTCTATCGCAATTGACGCTGACGAAGTCTGGCGACGTGTCGATGGCGACTGAACGCTACCATCCATTCTTCGCCGTCGACTTGGCTACTGCTTGTTCTTACTACGATTCGATTGCTTCCACGCTCGGCAACCGCTTCCGGGCTAACGTGCGGTCTGCGATACGCGATGTCGTCAATCGCCCCGACTCATTTGGTCGGATCGGCGGTGATTTCCGTGGCGCACTGGTTGACCGGTTTCCTTACGTTGTTGTCTTTGCTTCTGATGATGGCGTTCCTTCGATCTATGGTTTGCGTCACGCCGCGTCCGATCAGGCGGATTGGTTCGACCGGACGATGCCATAACCAACAAAGATTTGACATCACGTGGATGCGACGGTTGAATCGCTTTCTCCTTCATGTTGCTTCGTTCGTCGCAGTTCAAAACGCGTCGTCTAGCCGAAGCTCGAGTCCTCTGAGAACGATCAAAGGGGACGGAGGTAAATTAACCATACCACTGCGCCAGAGAACTGCGGTAGCGTTCTTGCTCACGGATCGTTCGATGCTGCTAGTCAGCAACGTTCCGGCCTTGTTGAGTGGAACGAAGGTGAGTGCTGCCATGCAGAGTCCGTCGCTCCGCTGCGATCCGGCCTACGAAGGGTGGAGCTGCTTGTGCCAATGTGGGGCGACGTGTCCGGAATGGCGGGCTAGCGTTTGGCGAAGGCTCGTTTGAGTTCGTCGAGGCTAGTCAGTCCTCGCGCGACCGTGAGGACGGCTTCGGATTGGACGGGGCGGAAACCTTCGGATTTGGCGATCGCGGTCAACTGGCCGGCATCTGGAGACTTGGCCAAGGCCGCTTTAAGTTGCGGGCCTGGTGTCAGCAGTTCGTACAGCCCGATGCGACCGTGGTAGCCTCGTGAGTTGCAGACGGGGCACGGTGTGATTGGCGCAGGCCGCCCGTTCTCGTCGACTTGTTGTTCGATCGGCGGCGGGATGAACGGCTTGTAGAGCAACGGAACTCGACCGGCGGGGATGCCCAGTTGAGCGAGCAGCTTTGGGGGCGGTTCAAACCCGACTTTACAGTTGTCACACAAACGTCGAACCAGTCGCTGATGAATCACACAGCCGATGTTGTTTGCGATCAGGCTGCGACATTCCGGGTAACGGCCCAGGAACGTGAGCAAGGCGGGCATGGCACTTTCGGCCGCCATCCGGTGGATGACTTGTCGGTCGGCCGCGACGACTTGTTCCAACGCAACCTTCAGTGATTCAGGCTGCGGCGGGTTGGGGAACATCAACACGTCCGGTTCACGCAGAACCATTCGGTTGACCATCTCGAGTTCGGTTTTCCCCGTGTCTCCACCGAACAAGTTGGGCGAGATATTGATGATCTCGGGTTCGGGTGATTCCGCAGGTTCGAACGATTGGAAGTCACGGACCAACCGGTCGGCGGCGCTGATGGCGACGTTCCAGAAAGTCGAAACACCTTCGCTCTTTTTGGCCGTGATGAGGACGATGTTGCCCGAACCGTTCAGTTTCTCTTTGAACTGTTCGATCATTTTGTCCCGCATGCCGAGGTCGCCCAATTTCTTGAACGGCATCTCTTCGGCTTCCAGACGACAGATCACACGCTCGCCGGTGGGCACGCCTTGTGATTGAACGTTGAATTGGTACTTGTCCTTGACCAATTTGACTCGCATGCCGCCTTTTTGGCTGCCACGACGATCGGCCGGATTCATCAAGCACAGTTGCTTCAACGCGTACAGCATTGCGTCGCCGCTTTCGCGATCCAGCGGCGGAAGCTGTTCCCAGGCCCCGTCGATTTGATAGCGAATCGCACAAGCGGACTTGGAAAAGTCCATCAGGATGTGCGTGGCTCGCGAAGTGATCGCGTGCGCAATTTGGCCGCCGGCGATGGCATAGCCGGCGCCTTGGCGGGTGCTGATCAGCAACGCTTGCAATTCGTTGTTGTCTTTGATCCGAGGAACGAATTCCACGGGAGCGACGGTTTGCCAGAGTTGTACTTCTTCGTTGGATTGCTTTGCCACTTACAGAATTCCTGGTGCTTTGACGTCGATGCCCTTGAGCGCCATCTTCAGCGCGTCCTTGTTCGGTGCGACTGCGAACGCGGTCGGCCGATCAATCAATTCGTCGTCGATCAATTGTTTCAAACTCATGGTGAAGTCTTGCATGCCGTCTTCGGCACCGATGCGAATCGCATCGGGTAGTTTGTTGTCGTGGCCTTCGAGGACCAGTTTGCGAATCATCGGCGAGAACGTCATCACTTCGCAGGTTGGCACTCGCGAGACGCCGGGCTTGATGCTCTTGAGCAATTTCTGGGCGACGATGCCTTTCATGTTGAAGGCGATGGCGCTGCGGATGGCGTTGTGCATTTCTTCGGGGAACAAGTCCAGGATCCGGCCGATGCAGGTCGAGGCACTCGCGGCGTGGATCGTTCCGAAAACCAAGTGACCTGTTTCGGCAGCGTGAATCGCCGTCATGAACGTTTCTTCGTCCCGAAGCTCACCGACCAGAATGATGTCGGGGTCTTCCCGCACGGCGTGTTTCATTCCGACGGAGAAGTCCACGACGTCCTGACCAATTTCGCGTTGGTTGATCAGCGATTTGTCTTCCGTGAAGATAAATTCGATCGGGTCTTCGAGCGTCAGGATGTGTTTTCGATAGATGCTGTTGATGTAGTTCAGCATCGAACCGATCGTGGTACTTTTTCCCGAGCCCGTGACTCCGGCGAGCAGAACCATGCCCTGTTCGTAGTGGCAAAGGTTTTCGATCGAGTCGGGCAGGAAGAGGCCGCGAAAGTCGGGGATGAAGTTGCTGATCCGGCGAGCGACCAAACCGATGTTGCCCAGCGATTTCAGCATGTTGATCCGGAATCGCCAGCGGACGCCGTCGACTTCGCATTGGTATGAAAAGTCAGCCCCGCCTTCTTCTTCGAAGATGATCAGGTTGCGATCGTCCATCATCGGGAGCAGCAGCCGCACCATTTCTTCGGCTCCGATTGGTCCCCGATTGAGCGGTTTGAGTTCACCGCCGACGCGAACCATGGGTGGCTGATCGACTTTCAGGTGAAGGTCTGAACCTTCCAGTTTGACCAGTGCCCGGAAGATTTTGTCGACTTCGAGTTCCTTCTTTTCCTGCAGCAAACTGCTTTTCAGCCGCGCTGCGACCGCATCGGGCGACATATCGCGGGGGGGGCCTGCGGGAACCTTTTTCGCTGCGCCGTGTGCCATTCGTTTTGATCTCGCGTGACCGGGAATGTTCACCGGGATGGCGAAATTCCCCGTGAATCGGAGGAAGGAGGAAAAGAATCTTCAGGTTGAACCCGGGCCTTAGCTTAGTCGATCAAGGCCAATTGTCGAAAGACAAGCCAGATGTTTGTAGGATGTCATCCCATGGTTTTCCAGCGGGCCTCGGCGCATCACCTCCGCGACGCCCGCTCGCCCCGTTTGACTCAACCGTCCTTCTTCAGTCTTTCGCAAGGCAAGTGCTCGATGCTGACCGCCAATTTGATCCGGACCAAACGGGACGGAGGGGTCCTGAATGCCGACCAATGGCGGTTCCTGATCGAGGGTTACTGTGGCGGCGAGGTCACGGATTACCAAATGTCAGCCCTCGCGATGGCGATTTTCTTCCGCGGACTGGACCGACGCGAAACGGCTGAGCTGACCCGGTGCATGGTCGACAGTGGTGTACGTCTGCCCCGGGTCAACGATCGGCCTCGAGTCGACAAACACAGCACCGGAGGGCTGGGCGACAAAGTCTCGCTGATCTTGGCTCCGTTGCTCGCGTGTTGCGAAGTGGACGTGCCGATGATCAGCGGTCGAGGCCTCGGGCGAACCGGTGGGACGCTGGACAAACTGGAATCGATTCCGGGCTACCAAACACAGCTGTCGATTGAACAATCCAGCCGAGTCCTGAAGGAAGTGGGGTGCTTCATCGTCGGAGCCACCGAGTCGATTGCACCAGCGGACCGTCGTTTGTATGGACTGCGCGACGTCACCGCGACCGTCGAATCCGTTGGGCTGATCACGGCCAGCATTCTGAGCAAGAAGCTGGCAGCAAGCTTGGATGCCCTGGTGATGGATGTGAAGGTTGGATCGGCTGGCTTCATGCCGACCATTCAGCAAGCAACCGAATTGGCGGATTCTCTGCAAGCAGTTGGTGCCGAAGCCGGGCTGCCGACCATCCCCGTTCTGTCCGACATGGATCAGCCACTCGGACGAGCCATCGGGAATGCGAACGAAGTCAACGAGTCACTCGATGTGCTCGACGGCGGTGGACCGGAAGAGGTGCGAGCGTTGACGCTGCGATTGTCGGCCGAGTTGCTGGTGGCAACCAAACAAGCCGATGATCTGCGAGCGGCGGAGGAATTGTTGGCCCGCAAACTCGATTCGGGCGAAGCGATGCAACGATTTGAACGCATGGTTCACGAACAAGGCGGCAAGCTTTCCGGTCATCTGCCGCTGGGCAAACAAAGCGACACTGTCGCGGAGCGTTCCGGATGGGTCGAAACGATTGATTGCCCCGCGATCGGCGACGCGATCATTTCGATGGGCGGTGGTCGACGCAAAACATCCGATCCAGTGGAACCGTCGGTTGGAATCGATCTGCACGTTCGCGTTGGCGACCGCGTCGAAAAAGGCCAGCCATTGTGGACGGTGTATGAAGGCCCGAAGCCTTGTCCGCCCATCGCACCGGTTCATTTGTCGGAATCTCTCGTGCCCGCTCGGCCATTGATTCTTCCTCTTAGCCGCAATGAATGAAGGCGAGGACCGTCATCAGTCGCTGTATCGGGCGGCGTGTTCGAAGTTACCGGAGTTCTCGTAGAACTGCCGGTAACCGCGTCGCACGCGAGGTGATCGAGGTTGCAAAGAGGCCGCCAAATCCAACCACGGTTTTGCGTCGTCCCATTTGAAACGCAAGTAGGTTTCCGCCAACAGCATAGAAAACTCGGGATCGGGCGGACGATTGCCTCGGATGCGTTCGGCTTCCAAGAGTTGGTTCAGTTGACGTCGGGCTTTTAAATACTGATCGATCCAGTCGTTTGCCAGGGCAACGTTGCCGCGAAGCGTTTCGCCCGTGGCCATCAAATAGTTCAGCGAGATATCTTCGGGGAATCGATGAATGATTGGCTCAAGCGTCTCTAAAATTTTATCGCCGTTTCCTTGCAAGGCATACATGTTGGCCAGAGAGTACCGAATCGCGAAATCGTCTTCGAAGGTTTCGAGCAACTTTTGGAATTGGTCTTCCGCCTCATCGATTTGATCTTGTTCTTGCAAAATCAACGCGCGAATGAATTGGGAGGCGTGAAGTTGTTCTCCATTGATCGAAACGCGATCGCCAGCTGGGACGAATGGTGAAAGCGTTGAGATCACCGATTCAAAACCAGCCAAGGCGGCATCAAAGTTTCGCTGATCGTATTGATGCTGTGCCAACTCAAAACGGGCGGTCACATGTTTGGGATTTTTTCGGATCGCGTCTCGGAGAAGTTTTCCGGCTTGATCGGAGTCTTCGCGGTTCTGAGCGATCAATGACGCGATAACTTCTGCGGAGGCGTCTTGGGGATTTCGTTGTTGCCAAGTCTGCGTGACCTTCGCGGCGTCGGCGTCGTTTCCTCGAACGATGTATCCCATTGCAATGGCAGCGTAATCATCCGGCGTGAAACCGGGGGTGTCGTATTGTTGGGCTCGTGAATCAAGATTTCCGCTTTGCCATTTCAGTCGAGATTTCATTGCGGAGGCGATCGCTGGGTCCGCGCCAATGTTCTCGGCGGCAACGATCGCCGTCATCGCGCGGTCGTCGTATCCTTGCTGCGCCAGAATGTTCGCGTTTGCCAAGATGACGCTGGCCGTCGATGCCCACCAACGTTCAGCGGACTCGAGTGCCTTGGTCGCGGCGGCATAGTTGGTGTTGCGAAGTTGGGTTTGGTAACGATGCCAGTACAATCGAGAAGGCAACAGCAGCGAGATCAGCAAACCGACCGCGCAGGCGGCAATCGCGAAAAGGATTGGTTTGCGAGACCGTGTCGATGAAGAAGAAGCAACGGGTGTTGTAGAAGGCGAACTCGGTCGGGATCGGCGACGATGCGGTTTCGTGGAACTCATTCGTTGGGCTCCTTGGTCGCAACGCCACGATTGATCCATACAACAAGAGGCTGAGTCACGTTAAATGCCAGGACCGATTGGGGCACCAACAGATCTTCGTGACCGTCACCATTCCAATCGATGACTTCTAACGTTGCAGCTTGGCAGCGATTCATTTCGAGAGTGCGGCGTTGGAATGTGAAGCTTGAGTCCTCTGTGGTCTTGCCCATGTTTTCGAACCACACCAGTCCATCAAAGGAGTCTGCAGGGTAGCGTGCGATCTCTTGCTTGCCCAACCAAGACGTGGCTGCAATGTCGAGGTCACCGTCGTGGTCAAAGTCGCCGGTTGAGGCGTGGTAACAACCTGGCATGGTTGCCACCTCGTGACGCGTCAGCGGGTAAGAACCATTGTTCTCGAGCCACCAAATTCCGTGATAAGGTTTTGCCAGGGAGTCATCGAACGTGTCGCCGTTGGTTGCCAATACATCCCAGTCACCGTCTTGATCGAAGTCCACGGTTTTCATGCTGCTCGAACCATAGGCCGGGTTAAGCGTTTGATGTAACAGGATGGTTTCGTAGATTCCATCGCCCAGGTTGCGGTGGAATTGAATCGCCTCGTAGTGTTGAGTCAGGAGAGTGAGAAAGTCTTGCTTGCCATCCTGATCGAAGTCCAACACTTCAATCGTGATGATGCCCGGTCGCTCATCGAGAGTCTGCCACTCGAACTGAGGGATACCTGTTTCGGTGTCGTTGCCCTGGTTCAAAGCCAGATGCAGTCCTCCTTCGAAATGCAAACCGAAATCGCCCACCAAGATGTCTTGGTCCCCATCGCCGTCGTAATCAATCGGCTGTGCGTCGGCGACGCGTGACATGGCGAGTCGCAAAGGGATTCGCTCGTAGTTCACGTCAGACGGGGTGTCTGAAATGGATTGACCGGCGTCATTTTGGAGCGGTCGCAACCACCACACGTTGCCTTCGTGTTCGGTTTGAGGGTTGTGAGTTCCGAGGTCGGCGACCAAGAAATCTGTTTGTCCATCGCCGTCCAAATCCGATTTTGCCACGTGCGATGCGTGCGCGACGGATGCCATCCGCTCAACATGGATCGATGCGATGTCGGGTCGCTTGGCTGTGAATTTTGCGACCGCGCCTGTCCACATGTCGGTCAGGGCCAACGTCGGATTGCCATCCTGATCGGGCAGCTTCAGCACACTGGAGACCGCGCTGAGGGCGGGTTTGGTTGGCCACTGGACAACATGTCGTTCGAAGCGGTTGTCCATGGTGCGATTCGGAATGGGCATGTCCCATTTTTCGGGCGATGGATCGCGGTAGTAAGCCAGGGTGGCGTCTCGATCGGGCGGCACCAAATCGTCTCGCAATGACTCTCGATACAATCGAAACCCTTGGTCGACTTCCTCTTCCCATCGTTCCCTTTCAAAAATTCCGGGATCGGGCGATGCGTGGCAGTCGCCGCAAAATGCCCGGATCGATTCCGCATCGGTTGGCCGCGAATGGGTGTGGGTGGCGATCAAGCGATTGACGAGTTGTGGATCGACGCTGTTGCCGGTGTCGCAACCCACCAGAGCGAAAATCGTGGCGGAGGATGACACCAGGATGAGATGCAATGGCAGCAAACGGAAGAAAGGATCAGGAACAGGTTGCATGGATTGAGCGAGGTCCGGGAAACGGCTGATTCAAATGGCAACAAAGCTGGCTACTCATCTTAGCGTGCACCTCGGAATTGAATGCCGCGGATTCCGATCCTCATTGAGTTTCGACGTCGAACGTTCGGTTCGTATGGAAACCGCAGTGAATTCGAATCAGCTAAAGTGGGGCCTTCTATTCGTTCCCGTTGAGAAACGCAATGTCACCCATCAACCTCGGCTTTGGATTTAAATTCGTGGCTGTGAGTCATCGCAGTTGCCCCTCATTTTGCTCGCGAATTCGAAGGGGGCTGGTGATCGTTTTCACAGGTTGTTTGTTATGGGGGGCTGTGTTGTCAGTTTCCGCTGGTGCCCAACCGAGAAACGTGTTGATCATCCAAACCGATGAGCACAACTTTCGGACGTTGGGTTGTTACCGCGACACGTTGCCAATCGAGGAAGCTGAGATTTGGGGCCAAGGTGCCGTGGTTGAAACACCCAGCATCGATTCCATCGCTGCACGCGGAGCGATTTGCACGTCGTTCTACGCGACGTCTCCCGTTTGCACGCCATCGCGAGCCGCTTTTTTCACGGGGCGATACCCACAAAATACAGGTGCTTACCAAAACGACCGACCGCTTCGCGGTGACATGGTCACATTCGCGGAAGTTCTGCGGCGAGACGGCTACGCAACCGGCTATGCGGGCAAGTGGCATTTGGACGGACCCGGAAAACCTCAATGGGGACCGGAACGCCAATTCGGTTTTTCTGACAATCGATACATGTTCAACCGCGGCCACTGGAAGAAATTCGACTTTGAAAACGGTCAACCGATCGTTGCGGCGACGAACAAGAAGGGGCAGCCGAACTACGACCTGGACGGAGCGGATGAGGAGACTTTCAGTACGGATTGGTTGTGCGATCGAGCTGCTGATTTCATTCGTGAGCATTCGCAAGAACCGTTTTGTTATCACCTGTCGCTGCCTGATCCTCACGGTCCCAACACGGTCCGTCAGCCCTACGACACCATGTTTGAAGACATGCCGGTCCGGCCACCGATGACGTTTCAGTTGGACGGGACGAAACCAGGTTGGTTGCCGGGGACCAATCGCAATGCGGAACAGAGATTCAATGCGAGGTTGATGACGCAATACTTTGGAATGGTTCGATGCATCGACGACAATGTCGGCATGCTGCTGGCTCTGCTCGATGAACTCAGCTTGACCGAGCGAACCGTGGTGGTGTTCACTTCGGATCATGGCGACCTGTGCTATGAACATGGCCGCCTGAACAAAGGCAACCCATACGAAGGCAGTGCGAAGGTCCCGATGATCGTCGCGGCACCGGGGCTCGTGCCGGCCGGATTGCGAATTGATGAAGCGATGGGCACCGTCGATTTTGCTCCCACTTTGTTGTCGCTGCTGAGGAAGGAAGTGCCTGAGGGAACGCAGGGACGAGATCTATCGGAATGGTTTCGAGACATTGATACGTCCGACCAGGAATCCCATCGAAACAGTGTCACGTTTTTGCGGGCTGCTTCCAGTAAAGCGGCTTGGATCGCCGCGGTCACGGATCGGTACAAGTTGATTGTCTCGGCGGACGATCAACCATGGCTGTTTGATCTGAAAGAGGATCCGCACGAAACCACGAACCATATCGGCAAGCCGGAGAATCAAGCGATTGCCGCAAGGTTGGCGCGTTCGCTGCTTCGCTATGGAGATCTGATGAAAGATCCTCAGCTGAGCGAAGGTAAGTTGCGGAGCGATTTGCAAAAGTTGCAGATCCAACCCTGAGACCGTGTGAAGTCGACGCGGCGGAGCCTTTTGATGATTCAGCCGCGTTGTGTTTGTCGCCATTTCTGTTTGTGATCGTGGCCGATGACTGACCGGTTCATGGGTTTTGAAGATCTCTGCCCGCTCGATTGAAACGCAGAAATTTGCATTTCAGCGGCTCAGACGCCATGATCACCTTCAGGGTGTAACCGCCCTCCCCCCTTTTCTGCTTTTTCAAAGGCGAACGAATGAAGCGAGCTTTGTTGGTCATCGATGTCCAGCGTGAATACTTCGATGGTGCGTTTCCGATTCGACACCCGGTCGGACACTTGGAATCGATCTTGGAAGTCATGGACCAAGCCCGAGACGCAAAGATCCCAACGGCGGTGATTCGTCACCATCAACCCGATCCGGATTCACCCGTGTTCTGCAAGAACAGCGAGATGTGGCAATTGCATCCCGAGGTGGAGTCGCGGCACCGAGATGCGTTGATCGACAAGGCCTTGCCAGGTTCGTTCACCAACACGGGCCTCGACGATTTTCTGAAATCCAACGACGTCGACACCGTCAGTATCGCCGGTTACATGACACAGGTTTGTTGTGACACGACGGCTCGCCAAGCCTTTCACCGTGGGTATCAGGTCGAATTTCTAAGCGATGCGACGGGGACGTTGGATGTTTCCAACAAGGCTGGTTCAGTGACAGCGGAACAGTTGCATGAGTCAATCTTGGTGGCTCAGCAGATGTTTATCAGTGACGTGATTGATCGAAACGAATGGTCGGGACGTTTGTAAGCGAGTGGAGAGACGCCAACGCGTTTGCCACGAATTGAACACGTACGTCACGCTCAGATTTCTTTTTAGGTGGGATGAAGTCATGGGAACGAAGTATCACTTAAGGTTTGTCGATGTCATTACGCTCGGTGTTGCGTCGATGGTGGGTTTGGTGTTGCTGGCCGGCGTTGTCCCTCGAATGAGACAAAATGCGAGACGGTCCAGTTGCGAGATGAATCTCCAGCAGGTGGGGTTGGCCCTGCACAATTACCATTCGGCTTACAGCATGATGCCGATGGGATGCGGTGGAACATCCTCCGGAAGTGCGGACGAGCCGACATTGGGCAACGCGAATCGTTTGAGTCCGCTGGTGGGTTTGACTCCATTCTTTGAACAACAACCGTTGTGGGAAAAAATCTCCAACCCATTGCGAGCCAATGGGAAGGTCTTCCCGGCGATGGGCCCGGTTCCATGGTTTGATCCAAAGGTTTACACACCTTGGAACGAACGGCCCGAGGTGTTGGTTTGTCCCGCTGATCCAACCGCAAAGGATTTTCCGACGGTCGCCAGTTACACGATCAACTATGGCGACGCGGTCATGAATGTCGGGGCATCGCCGCTGGAAGAAATGCCACCCTATGGACGAACGCCCGGTGCTTTAAGAGGCATGTTTGGCTATCAAATGGTCTTTCGTTTTCGCGATGTGCTGGATGGGTTGTCCAATACGTTGCTGATGAGTGAAGCCCGAATCGGCGGTGTGAGAGTCGCCAAAAATATCCCCGGATTGATTGAGCGACCCGCGGTTTGCATCGATGTTCACGAAGACGATCAAACCAAATACTGGCCTGAGGGACGCGGTGCGTGTTGGGCTGACGGATCGCTGTTGTCAGTGGGTGTTCAAACCATTTTGCCACCCAATTCTCGCTCAGCGACATCGGAAAAAGGTGAACTCGAAGGCGTGATGTCCGCATCCAGTCTGCACGGTGAGGGAGCTCACGTGTTGATGGCGGACGGAGCCGTGCGATTCGCGAGCAGTTCCATTGATGTGGGTGATCAGGATTCGCCGAGTGTTGCCGAAGGACACTTGGACAATGGCAAGACTCTTCCCCCGGGCAGCAAGAGTCCGTACGGGGTTTGGGGTGCGATGGGGACAAGAGCGGCCCGGGACCGATTCGATCCTAGCGAATTGTCTGAGCCGGTACGCACTTTCACCGAAGAAGAACTCGCTGAGTTTGCGAAGCTTGAACTGGAAACTTGGCACGCGGCAAAAGGAACGGGAAAAATCCAGGCTCGTCAGGTGGATTTGACCGACAAGGGTGTGTTGGTCTTGATGTCCGAACAAGGTGCCATTCGTCGGTTGGCACTGTCGAAATTCAGTAGCCAAGACGCTTACCGAGCGGTTGAAACTCATCGCCAACGAAAGCTGGAAGAAGCAAAGCTGTTGGTCGAACATTTGTCGACTCAGCTTGGATTGTTGGAAGACAAGCAGTTCGAAACATTTGCTCGTGAATGGGTTGCTTTCGGCGATGGGCAGCAGGGAGGTCATCCTTCGGGTGTTGCAATGATAGCGGGGATGTTACGGACACAGCGAGGTGCGCTGATCACCGATTACGATCAACTACTTGCCACTTTGAAAACGGCCAATCCGGAGGTGCTTGAGAAGCTGCCAGAGGCTTTGGCAGCCGGTAGGGGACCCTTCAGTTGGGCATTTGTGGATGGTCATTGGAAGCTCGTTTTTGATGCAAGGATGAATCAACGCGGTGGCCGTCAGCCGATTCAGTTCATGCGTGCGATGGAGGCCGCCGACGATCCTTTTGGGGGCCGCTAGAAGAAGCTGGATGAGTGAATCTGAACCCTGTCGCCAAGCTTGGAACTTAGTCATCCCCGTGCGGATGCCGCCGTCTTTTCCTTTGGAGTTCTCCGATGAAATCAAAGCTCACTCTCACAGATCTGATCATCGTCGGTGTGGTGGTGTCAGTCGGATTCAGCTTGTTGTTGCCGGTGATGTTGCGTCAGCGTGCTGCTGCTCGAAATATTCAGTGTTCGAACAACCTCAAGATGTTGGGCTTGGCGATGCACAACTACCACGCTGCTTATAATCAGTTGCCGCCCGGTTTGGGAGGAACCGTTGGTGGAGAAGATGACACTTGCAACCAAGGACGACTCAGCCCGTTGGTCGCGCTCTCGCCTTTTTTGGAACAGCAGGCATTGTGGGAAAAAATCGCGAATCCCTATGTGTCGCTTAAGACCGGAAAGCAATTCCCACCAATGGGCCCTGCGCCCTGGTTTGATTCAACGGAATACACACCTTGGGCATCGGCATTTGTGACTTTGCGTTGTCCAGACGATATGCAAACGAAACCCGAGGTGCCGGAGCAAGAAACAATCGTGGTGACGACGTTGGCGATGCCCGAGCTGCCGCCCGGAGCAATCGATCCAGCTACGTTCTGCAACTATGTATGGAGCTACGGCGACGGAACGTATTTGATGGGTGAGAAGATTGACCAGAAAAATGCCGAATCGATGCGGCGCGTGCAGGCGGGTATGCGAGGTGCGTTCAGCGGGAATCGGCGAATGAAGTTTCGTGACTTCTTGGACGGGTTGTCCAATACAATTGGAATGTCCGAAACGATCACGCCGGATGAGAATGACGCGAAGGAGTCCCACATCGCTCAAGGAATCAAAGGGTTGAGCTTGAATCCATCGTTGTGCCTCAAGACGCATGACGGCAATCATACGGATTGGTGGGACGTCCGCCGGGGATCGCGTTGGGCAGACGGAGCTTTGGCGATCAGTGGGTTCCAAACCGTCTTGCCACCCAACTCGCCGACCTGTTTGTCAGATTTGGGAATGGAGGACCCGATTGCATCGGCATCCAGTCGGCACGCTGATGGCGTGCATGCTTTGATGATGGATGGCCGAACCATCTTTGTTCGGGACAGCATCGACACGGGGGATATCTCTCAGCCCGGCGTGTCAATTGGTCGTGAATATACCCAAGCGGGATCACGAAGTCCGTATGGAATCTGGGGCGCGATGGGAAGTCGAGCCGCCAGGGAAGTTTTGGCCAATCCAATCACCAACAATGCTTCCATCGAAGAAGTTGTCGGAGAGCAGCGCAATCAAAATCAGGCCGTTGCTGCCGAGGAGCGCTGGACGACCTGGACCGATCGCGATGGCAAACATCATTTGAAGGCCAAGCTCAATCGGATCGTCGATCGCGAAACGGTGGAACTGGAAGACGGCAAAGGCATCCTGCACCGGGTGCCTCTGAACACTCTGTCCGACCGTCACATCATCAAGGCGGTGATGTTGCACGAATCACAATTGGAAGCAGCGTCTGCGCCGAAGTGATCGAGGCCGATCAGAACTTCAGCGATTCACGCGGCTGCATTGGATTGGCAGCGTCGAACTGTTCGATCAGTTGCTTGGATTCTTCGTCGATCGATTCAGGCAATTGAATTTGCAGTTCGACCATCAAGTCGCCGTCCGTCCCCTTTGGGTTGCGAACGCCCTGTCCTTTCAGACGCAAACGTTTGCCACTGGAACTGCCCGCTGGAACGGAAAGCGTGATTGTTCCCGCGGGAGTTGGCACGTCGACCTTGGCACCCAAGACAGCTTCCGCAACTGTGATCGGAAGTTTGAGTTCCAGATGGTTGCCGTTGCGTTTGTAGAACGGGTGGTCGTCGACTTGAATGATGAGGATCAAGTCACCTGCGCCACCGGGGCCGGGATGTCCCTGTTCACGCAATCGGATTTTGCTGCCGGAACTGACACCGGGTGGAATCGTTACCGACAATTTTTCTTGTTTGCCACCGCGAGCGAGATAGAACTCGACTTTGTCACCCAGCACCGCGGTGCGGAACGTGACGGACAATTCGTGCCGAATGTTTTGACCGCGCTGCGGTGGTGCCGATCGCTGGCCACCACCGAATGGTGAACCTCCACCGCCCCGTGCTCCGCCACCGAGGATTTGTTCGAAGAAGTCATTGAACCCGTTCTCGAATCCAGGTTGTCCTCCTCCTCCGCCCCCGCGACCGGCTGCGCCGAAGATTTGCTCCAGATCCAAGCCGTCAAATGATGGGCCCGCTGCTCCGCCACCACCGCCGGCTCCCGGATTCCATCCCCCGCGAATTTTTTCGAAGTCGGATCCGTAGCGGTCGTAAGCCGCACGCTTTTGTTCGTCGTTGAGGACTTCGTACGCTTCCTGAACGCGTTTGAATTTTTCTTGCGCGTCCGGGTTATCGGGATTCATGTCCGGATGGTACTTCCGGGCTAACTTGCGATAGGCTTTGGTCAGTTCGCCCTTGTCGGCGTCGCGAGAAACTCCCAGCGTTTGATACAGATCTTCGGCCACAGCGTGTCAATGATTTTGAAGGCGATTGTGTCATTTTGACAGGAACAGTCTTTTGTGGATTCACCATAGCAAACACCGAACCACAGACCGATGGGGGAATGCCGTGAAGTCAATTTGTCCCCTTTTTGCCCTGGTTTTGTGTGGTTTCTGCCCACCTATGCCGCTTTGGGCTGACGGCGACCTGACGCTGCGAGTGGTGGACGAGTCGACGGGAGAACCGACGATCGCACGCATGGAGCTGACCCGACAACTACCCGCCACGGTGCGGCGAACTTCCCGGCCGAAGTCCGTTTCGGTGTCGCCGCGTCGTTCGCTGTCGTCAGGGCCCGGGTTCGTGCTGGACGAATTCGCGGAGCTGTCGCTGCAAGACGGCGCATACGAGTTCAAGCTGACGCGAGGTCCCGAGTCGCGAGTCCTTCGAGGCACTTTCGACGTCCAACGCGGCAGTGAAGACGAGCACCAACTCGCGCTGCCGCGAATGGTCCAGATGCGACCAGAAGGCTGGACCAGTGGCGATTGCTTGGTGCCTCGATCGGCGGACAGTTTGCCGATGCGAATGACGGCGGAAGATCTGCATGTGGCAAACGTCATCCGCGATTCTGAAGTTGCCGGACGCGGAACTGAAAAACCGATCCCACGTCGCAATGCGAAAAACTTGTTTGGTGACGACGAGCCCGTGCAAACGCCTGATGGTTGGCTTACGGATCCATTGTGGATTGAAACCAATGTCGACTGCATCGGCGGTTTGGCGTTTTATCGAAACCAGAACGATTCCGGTTGGAATCCAGTTTCGACGGATAAGTTTGCTTCGCCGGAACTGGCGTCACTCGGTTGGTTATCGAGTCTGCCGGCCGATTCTTCCACGCGTGTCGCGATCGAAAATCCGTTCGGTTGGCTGCTGCCGATTTGGTTGGCCAGCGAGAAGATCGATGGTGTGTTTGTGCTCGGCGATTGGTTGCAGCTGAACGAATCGGTGATTCGTGTTCCCGACGGACGCATGTTGCAGCCCGCCAATCGAGCCGACGCGACTCAGCTTGGACGCGATGCCGGGCAGATCCATTGGCATTTGTTGGACGCTGGTTTTCGACTGGCGCCGATGGCGGGCTCGGGCGATAAACCAGGCGACTCGCCGGTGGGATACAACCGTTTGTATGTTGCCGCTCGATCGCAGGCATCTTCGTTTGACTCGCGGGAAGACGCGGTCGCCGTCGGAACGATGGAAGAATGGTGGAACGCGGCTTGGGACGGTTGCAGTTTCGCGACCAACGGTCCATTGATGCGGACCAATCTGGAGGGACGTTTGCCAAGTCATGTGTTCGAGATCAATCCGGCCGACGTCAGCGGTGACCAATCCGTGGAGCTGACCGCGGAGGTTGTCCTGAACGTTCGCGACCCGGTTGAATACCTCGAGGTGATTCACAACGGTCGTTTGCACTATGGAGCGAAGCTGGACGAATTCGCGAAAGCGGGCGGACGAATCCCTCCTCTGAAAATCAAGGAATCGGGCTGGGCGACCGTTCGAGTGGTGACGTTGCACGAGGACCACTACCGAGCGGTGATTTCGTCGCCTTGGTATTTTCAGGTTGGCGGGCAACCAAGAATTTCCGCACGCAGCGTCGCTTTTTTTCAGGAGTGGTTGGGCGAAACCGAGCAGCGATTGACCAAGCTTCCGGCCGACCAACTGAAGGCATTCGTGCCCTACGTTCGGGCGGCTCGCAAATTTTGGACGGAACGAGCCGAGAAGGCCGGATCTTGAACAAGCCAGCTGAATGAGGCAGCCGGCGAGAGGTTCGAACCGCCTGGAGAATCGAAAGCGGATGGCGACCGAGATTTGAATTGCCGCCTCTCGTCAAATCGCCGCAGATCGTCGAAACTAGCCGCCATGACGAATCTTGCCAGCGATCTGTTTCCTCACCCGTCGTCGGAATTATCCATCGACGGTCACACCTTGCGCTACATCGATACGGCGGCCGGTTCTGACCTCGCGAGTTCCGATGTCAGATCTTCCGATGGCGAGCCAACCTTTGTTTGTGTGCATGGCAATCCGACGTGGAGCTTTTACTACCGGCGAATCATCGAGCGGTATGGCAAGCAGCAACGAGTGATCGCGGTCGATCACATCGGTTGCGGTCGCAGTGACAAACCGTCGGCGGATGAATTCCCGTACACGATGGCCGCCCATCGAGACAACTTGATTCGGTTGGTCGACGAGTTGGATTTGAAGAACGTGATCCTGATTGCTCACGATTGGGGTGGTGCGATTGGTTTGTCGGCCATGCATGCTCGCCGAGAACGTTTGGCTGGGATTGGGTTGCTGAACACGGCTGCGTTCCCACCGCCATACATGCCTCAGCGAATTGCCGCGTGCCGGATGCCCGTGTTGGGCACGCCCGCCGTTCGCGGATTGAATTTGTTCGCACGCGCGGCGGTCACCATGGCCATGTCGCGAACGAAGATGAAACCCGATGTCGCAGCGGGGTTGCTGGCTCCCTATGACAACTGGCAGAACCGAGTCGCGATCGATCGGTTTGTCCGTGACATACCTTTGAATGATTCTCATCCCACGATGAAGACGCTGCGGCAGTTGGAGTCCGATCTGCCGGACCTGGCGTCGCTACCTATCTCTTTGATTTGGGGAATGAAGGATTGGTGTTTTCGACCGGAATGTCTGCGACGCTTCGAAGCCGTTTGGCCCGATGCGGAAGTCACGGAATTGGCAACGACCGGTCACTATGTGATCGAAGACTCGCCCGAAGAAACCTTGGCCGCGATTGATTCATTGCTCGCCCGCGTCAAGGAGCGCATCGGTGCGGCGTGATCCGTGGCAGTGGATCGCGAACACACTCGGCGGTCCAGGCGATGCGATTCAGTACGCTTGCGTGTTGGAAGCGACCGCACCGAAAGCGGGCAACGTTCATCCGGTCGCCAAGTTTGACGATCTTTGCTTTGCAGATTTTGTTTCGGCCGCCGAAATCGCTGCTAGTGAGCTGACCGCGGCCTCATCGGGTTTGGGCGATCGCGTTTGTTCGTTGATCGAACAAACTCGACGCAAGACAAACACGAACGTCAATCTAGGAATCGCGTTGCTGTTGGGGCCGATCGTGTTGGCGGAAGAACAGCAGCGGCCGACAAGCTCTTCATGGACGTTGAATGATTGGCGTGACGCGACAGCAAACGTTCTGTTGAGCATCGACAAAGAACAAAGTCAGCGGTTGGGCCAAGCGATCGCGAAAGCGTCGGCCGGTGGCATGGATGGGGACTATCAACCGGAAGACCCATCGCTGGATGTTCAATCGTTGACCGATTCGTTCGACGTGATGTCCGGGATGCGAGCTGCAAAGGATCGCGACTTGATCGCGGCTGAATACGCGAACGGTTTTGAGAGTTTCTTTGCTGATGTTGTGCCGATCGTGGTGGCGTCCGTCCGCGAAACGGGCGATCTGCTATCAGGCATTTCGCTGGCTCATTTGCGATTGCTGGCTGATCGCGGTGACTCTTTGGTCGCGCGGAAGAATGGTCGCGAAACCGAACAAGAAGTCCGCCAAAGAGCCAAGCGGTGCTTGGACGAGTTCGAACGCACGGGGGGACTCAAATCGATCAGTGAGTTCGACGTGTATTTGCGGAGCGAAGCTCACCGTTTGAATCCTGGCACGACAGCGGACTTCATTGCCGCTGCCGTCTATGTCTGCTTGCGGATGCGCGGTTGATCTCCGACGTCATTCCTTCGCTTGCAGTTGCTGCTTCAAACGTTGGATTTCGCGTTGCAACTCTTCCACCGTTGGTGGCTTTGGTTCAGCCGGCAACGATTCTGGTTTTGACACGGGAGCTGGTTTTGCAGGCGGAAGACTTTCGACGCTCGGTGTGAGGGAATCGCTGGGCAACGCCAACGGATCGGCTTCGACCGATGGTTCCGCAGTCGGCTTGGGCGAAGGCAGGGACTCGGCGGGAGCTGGCAACGTGAATGTCGCCTTGGGTTCAGCGTTCGGCGGAGGAAGCTCTTCGCTGGCGGGTGCTTGTGCTGTCGAAGCGTTGCCACCGAGCATCTTGCCAAACATCGATCCCATACCGCCAAGGAAGCCGCTCGATGCTGCTTCGGTCGCGTCGGTGTTTTCCCCGTTGGTATCCGCTGCCGCGGGAGTTGCATTGGCGATGGCGGAACGCGTGGGCTCGCCGCCTGGGCCGCCCATTTCAATTTGCTTTTGAAGCATCGCGTCACCGCGAATCAAACCAAACTCGATTTCGTCACCGGGTTGAAGAACTGAGATCTCACGAAGCAAGTCGTCCGTTCCACGGATGAGACGACCAGATGCCGAGACGATCCGATCTCCTTCGGCGAGTCCCGAGACTTTGCCCGCGGTCCCATCAGGAACCGACACAATCATGACGCCACGTTGAGGTGTCGCATCGCGAACTTCGATGCCAAGTGAACCGCGCGAACGAGCGAGGGTGGGGGCCGCGTTGTTGGCTGGTGGCGGCAGACGGTTGGTCGCAGGTGCTGGGAGTTGCGGCGCCGGAAACTCGTTGTCCTGCGGACGATTCCTGTTTGCTTCGGAGTCGTCCAAAACACTTCGGCCGGCATCGGGAAGTGTGATCGGTGGTTTGGCTGAGATGCGTTCATTGGCGATCGCCGGAACATTTCCGCGGTACAAACGACCGCCTCGAAACAATTGCATCGCGACGAAAGGTTCTTTTCCTGGTGTCGGCCGGATGTCGTCGAGAGCGGCAACGGCTTCATCGAGCGAACGTGTCCGCGAGTTGCCAATCGATACGATCAAGTCTCCCGGTCGAACACCAGCTTCATCGGCGCGAGAGTCAGATGAAAAGCCATCGACGCGGAGGCCTTGGTATCCGCCGACAACCGCCGGCGAGACTCGCATGCCGAACTCGATGTTCTCTGACGCGATCTCACCACCACGCCCCGTCACGGTGGATTGCCTGTTCGTCGCGGCTGGGGGACGCTGCGTCGCCGGGGCTCGGCGATCGGCGGACGAATTGGTTCTTGGGAACGGTGTGGCCAACGTTCGGTTTCGTCCCGAATTGGCGCGGTTGGTGGTGGCAGGATTCTGGTACGGTGGTTGTTGAAGCGGCGACGGCGGCGGGGTTTGAATGCGATTTCGCAATCGTTCCAGCAGACGTTGAGCCGACGCATCCGATGCGTCGATCGCATGAATGCACGAAACCATCGACAGGCAAACGGCCCAGCGAATCCAGTTCGAGCGTCGACGTGATCGAAGCATTTTTATCTCAATTTTAGGACTGAAGGTTCCTTCGACAATTTGCCTCCCGACGGGTGGGAGGGAACGCGGAAGGACGCGGTCAATCGATCATAGAGAGAATGATGGGGAACGCCAACCAATTCGGGTTTGACGAGCCTTCCAACGGCACCCAAGCGACCAATTCTGGCGATGCATCCGACCGGATACCGCTTTTTCGCCCATTTTCTCTGGCCGAGCTTCCCACGCTGCTGCCGCCGGCACTCGCTCAAATCCCGCCGGCTCGAGCGGTGATGGTGACGGACCAGATTCGGTCGGCAATTTCACGCCAAGTCACCGACGACCTGATTTTGCTGATCAGCGAGAGCTCCGACGCGATCGCGATTGTTCTGGGAACACCCAACAGCGATATGGCGACGGTGCTGCACGCCGGCCCAATCGTTGTCGCGGCGGACCAGCCCGCTCGCATGATCGACCCAGAAACCCAGAATTCGCGATTGGCTGATGGGCTTGGCCGGACACTTGGTCAGATTTGCCAGCAGCGAGGAATCAAATTTCTGCAGTGGGCGACCGCTTGGCCGCAGGAAGATTCCGCTTCTGATGCGGATGATCCATCGCTCGCGGAAGGCGACTCCGCTCGGTCCATCCACTCGTCGGGTGTGTGGCCGGAGTGGATGGGATTTTCCAAGGTCGGTGACCTGGAGTATCTCGCCCTCGATTTGACTGACTCGTCTTCTTTTGACTTGTTGGATGCGCCGACCCAATTGCACGCCCGAACCGTCGACGTCGATGACGAAGAGCAAATGAAGGCGATTCGTGCTTTGGTTCAGCTGACATATCAGGGGTCGATGGATTGTCCCTCGCTAGAACAATTTCGGACCGCGGCGGAGATCATGGATGGCTACCAAGGCGTGCCAACCTACGCACCGGATCTTTGGTTCATGTTGTCCGAACGTCCGGGCGACGATCCCATTGGATGCTTGTTGATGGCACGTCACGGCGGCGATTCGGCATCGGTTTTGGAAGTCGTCTACATGGGTGTAGTTCCCGAGGCTCGCGGTCGTGGTTTTTCGCGTGACATCCTTTCGTTGGCGCTTGAGTGCTGTCGTGAGGAGTCCGCTTCGCGAATGATTCTTGCCGTGGATCGAACCAATCGTCCGGCACGCGATGCATACCTGCGTTTGCCGATGCAAACTGTTCTGCGTGAGTCGGTTTGGGCGAGGAATACAACCAGCTGAGAACAGGAAACAAGTGTGCATCGATCTTGAATCCCCTCGCTGGAATGAGGTATCGACGTTCTGCAGAACGTGCCTTCTATTTCCGCTCCGTGCGCTGTCGTGATTCGCTATGACCGAAACCAGTATCTCACCATCCACCATTGCTTCTGAGATGAACTTGGGAGCCACCGATCCTTCCACTCCAAGTTTTGCGGATGCAACGTCGGACTTGGTCAGTCAAATGACCGAAGGCAACTTCGATGGTTTGACGGATTACGCCACCACACATCTCGCACCCGCACTTCTATCAGCGGGTTTGGGTTTATTTGTCATCTTCATCGGATACTTGGTGGCCAAGTATTTGATGCGAGTCATCAGTCGGCCGGTTTGTCGACGCGTGGATGAAACGCTTGGCAAGTTCGTCGGCAAGATGGTTTTCTACTCGATCATGTTCGCCGTCGTCGGTGGTGTGCTGACGAAGTTGGGTGCACCTCTGGGCGGATTGGCCGCGATGTTGGCCGCGGCAGGCTTTGCCGTCGGTTTGGCGTTCCAAGGAACGCTCAGCAATTTCGCGTCCGGTGTTTTGATGTTGGTGTTTAGGCCGTTCAAAGTCGGTGATGTTGTCAACGCGGCTGGCGTGACAGGCAAGGTTGATGAAATCGATTTGTTCACGACGACGTTGGACACTCCTGACAACCGACGCATCATCGTTCCCAACAGCGCAATCGCGGGTGGAACGATTGAGAACATCAGTCACCATCAACATCGCCGTGTCGAAGTGCCCGTCGGTGTGGACTACTCCGCCGATTTGCAAACCACTCGAACTGCACTTCAAAACGCGGTCGATCAGTTGTCTGCCAATGTGATCCAAGGCGAAAATCGAGGCAGCGCCGTCGTGCTGGCTGGTTTGGGTGACAGTGCCGTGAATTGGAAAGTCCGCATGTGGGTTGCCAGCTCAAATTTTTGGCCGATGACCGAGGCTTTGACTGGCGAAATCAAAACGCAACTGGATGCGGCCGAAATCGGTATCCCGTTCCCTCAAATGGATGTGCACGTGCATCAATTTGCAGACGCAGCTGCAAATGCTGAAAAAGCCGGACGCACTCGGCCGACCCGACGGGGCGCCGATCGCATGGTTGGTTGAGGTTGATGCACCCTTTCGTGGAACGATGAACAAATGGCGAATCCATGACCAGAATCGCCGTCGGCTAGCCCGGCGGTGATGCTGTGAAGTATGCTGAGGCCACCGAGTCAGATCGGTGGCCTTTTTTCGTTAGATGCCGTTCCATCACACCATCAATCGGTACGACCATGTGGCACACCAGCCAAGGCGATCGCACGCTCGAAGGTGCCGAAGCGGAATTGATGCAGCGATTGATTGAGTCGTTGCTCGAAGATCTGCTGATGCAGTTCGATGAAGAATGGCAGCCCGATACGGATTGGTCCTGCGAGACCGGGATCGAACTGTTCGACAATCTGCACAGCGAACAACAGATTGCTTTGTTGCATGACGTTGCGCAGCACTTGTTGGAGCCCACGCCCGAGGGCATGCCGCTCAGCGCCATTGCCGAAGCCACCGTGGCAGCTCTGTTTTCGGAGCTGCACCATCACGTGGAGATGGAAATGGATTTGTCGTTGGACGTCGAAAACGTTTACTGGCGGCAATTGATCCGGGACGCGGCAATTGATTGTCTGGTCCGCGATGACTTGCTGGGCATGGAACGTAAAACGGGCGAAGTCATTCATGTCGACGAGGTGATGCCAACGGAATTTCGGATCCCAGATCTGCACTCGCTAGACACGGCGGCGTGGGATGAATTGATCGAGTCTCTGGCAGATCAAATTCTTTGGGACCGCGACTTCGAGATGGCGTCTTTGTTCTTGGACGAAGACCCACGCCAATCAGCGACACGCCGGGAAGTGATGGGTATCGACGCGAATTATTTTGTTCAGATCCCGCCTGATCCTCGTCCCAGTGAAATGCCCTCGTTGGTGTCGGCGACGCAAGCGTTGATTCGACGCAAACCTCGCTGAACAAGACCTCATCGAACATCTACTTCCGGCCAAAGACTCTGATCCGCTGATGCAACGCACCGCGATTCTATTGACCAATGACGATGGGATTGATGCACCCGGTTTGCTTGCAATGCATCAGGCGATTTCGGAATGGATTCGAATGTCCGACAACGAAGATCGCTATGACCTCACGGTGGTCGCACCCGATCGAGGACGCAGCGAGTGTGGGCACAGCGTGACGACCACCCGAGACTTGGCCGTCACCGAACTGCAATCCCGATGGTTCGCGGTCGACGGAACTCCGGTCGATTGTGTTCGTTCTGCCATGACGGTGCTGTGCCCCAATGCTTCGCTGGTGTTCTCAGGAATCAATGCGGGAGCCAACCTGGGTGTTGATTTGCTGGTCAGCGGAACATTTGCCGCCGCCCGCGAAGCGGCACTGCATGGTGTCCACAGCATGGCGGTTTCGCACTACCGACGTCCGGATGTGCCCAAGACTTGGGATCATACGGGGCGATGGCTCAGGCCTGTTTTGGACTCATTCTTTCGCGAAGTGACGTTGCCCGGCAATTCCGCCGGCGGATTGCCGACAAACGATTCCGAGCATCAACCGGGACAATTGTGGAACGTCAATTTGCCAGCAATTGATCCGGACACGGATTTGCCGCCGATGTTCGATTGCGAAGTGGAGCGAAAGCCAATGCAGCGAGCCGGGACGCTTAAAGATCCAGCGGATGTTCCGGATGCGTCTCAATCTGCGACCGGTTCGGAAGCATTGCCTAGGCGAGTGGAACGTCAACCGATCCAGATCCAATCGGATTTCCATGGACGGCCCCGGTCTTCGGGCACGGACGTTGAGCGATGTTTTTCAGGCAATCTGACGATCAGTCGGATCAGCCCCTATCCCGCTTGAGATACGAAGCGCGCTGGAGATGCGAATCGCTTTTCGCAATTTGCGAAACGAAAGATCTCATGCGGCGGACGATTTCCAACCAGCCGCATGTTCACACTGGTCCCTGATTGCACACCTGATGTGTCGCACCGGCGCAACGTGAAGGCTTGGGACAGCCTCGGCACGTGAAGCATCTGCTTCAAAGATCCAACCAATTCGGTCTCAATCGACGCGGAAAAAGATCCGCGAGGCGAGACAGAGGGAAGGACGGGACTCAGTGTGAGAGAGCGGCAATCAACGTTCGGCTTGACCAGCGACAGCGATATCGTGGTCAAGCATGGCCGAGTTTGGAGCACCCGCTTTGCCTTTGCTGGCCCGATCAACGCTGTCACGTTGATCCAATTCGCCACGCACGATCGAAACTTCTCGAGGAGCTTCGATGCCGATTGCGACACGATTGCCAGCGATTCGGTTGACCGTGATCACGATGTTGTCACCGATGACCAGCTTTTCGCCTTCTTTTCGACTAAGTACCAACATTTCTGAATCCTTTCCCTGCGGGATGCTTTTGCGTTTTGAAAATCGTTTCAAGCGTTGGTTTTCGAGTTCAACGTCTCAGACAAGAGAGGGTTGTTCTCGTTTCACTTTGCAACACGGGGGCGATGCCCTCGTGAGGAAACTTTAATGAGCAAGATCTGCGCCATAAGGTTCACCTAAACTTCCAAATCCTCTTAAATCATTCGCGTATGCTCATAAAACACATTCTAAGCGGAAAATGGCTACATTCGCAAATCGATTTGATTTCAGACTTGGTTTGGATCGATGACAGTTTGTTCCAACCAGCTCGCGTTCAACTCATTTCAAAACGAGAGGCCGTCTCACCCTGAGACAACTGTTTCTCTCGTCCACACAAGTAGTATCAGCTAGGAGCGTGACACGTTTGGTCACGCATCGAGATGAGCCCGGACTTTTGTGGTGTCGGGCCCAGAAATCACGCCTTTTTCGGTGATCACCGCTGTCACCAATTCCGCCGGCGTCACATCGAATGCGGGATTCACGACCGTGACCCCCTCTGGAGTATGGCGAGGTGAATCGGCCCCGCAAGGATACGAAACCTCGTCCGCATTGCGTTGCTCGATCGGAATCAGATCGCCCGATTCGAGTTCGGCATCAAACGTGTTTGTCGGCGCCGCGACGTAGAACGGAATGTTGTGGTATTTGGCCAGCACCGCCAGCGGGTAGGTTCCGATCTTGTTAGCGACGTCTCCATTGGCCGCGATTCGGTCGGCTCCCACGATGACGGCGTCGACTCGGCCTTGCCGCATCAAACTGCCGGACATGGAGTCCGTGCAGACGGTGACCGGGATCCCGGCTTGGTGAAGTTCCCAGGCCGTCAGACGGGCTCCCTGAAGCAGCGGCCGCGTTTCATCGGCAAACACCTCCAGCGTGTGGCCGGACTCGTGCAAGTGGTACATCGGTGCCAGGGCCGTTCCCCACATCGAAGTTGCCAGCGATCCGGCGTTGCAGTGAGTCATGACGCTTTTGCAATGAGCCAATAGCGTCGCGCCATTGCGGCCGATGGATCGACACATCTGCCGATCATCATCATGAATGCGAATGGCTTCAGTCACCAATTGCTCGCGAAGCTCGGCGACTTCTCCGGCGAAACCATCGACGATCGCTCGCATGCGATCGAGGGCCCAGAAGAGATTGACCGCCGTCGGTCGGCTGGTCGCCAGATGATCGATCGTTTGCCGATACCGAGCCTGCACTTCAGGCAGGCTCGCGCTTGCGTAGGCATCAACCGGAGTCAGGGTGACCCCGTAAGCGGCGGCGATGCCGATGGCGGGTGCACCGCGAACGACCAAACGTTGAATCGCATCGTGCGTTTGGTCGATGGTTGTGCAAACCAAACGCGTTAGCGTTCCAGGCAACTTGGTTTGATCCAGCAGATCCAGTTCTGCTGGCCGCCCATCGTGGGCGGCGTGATATCGAATCGTTTCAGCTTCGTTCACATCAGGGACCGTTGCGAGAGGTTTGGAAAATCAAACGTCAGCCGCACTGGGAACGACAAACCCGTCGCGATACTCGCGAGTTTCCATCGCTTTGGCTTCGTCGTTGTCGACAAAGCTTTCCGACTCGGGATCAAACTTCAGCACGGGGCCGAGCGACAGCTGCTCTTTTTCAGGATCAACGTTGTTGTCCCGAAGGTGCTGAAGCGTTCGGTCGAGCGTGGCTTGATCGTCATCCAGAGACGAAATATTCGCGAGTGACTCGGAGATCGTTTTGGGATCGACCCGGTTTTCTTGACCAACGTAGTACGAAATGTTGCCCAGGTGAGCGACCGCAGCCGACAGGTGACCGCAGCGCGCATCCGCATGAAGCGTGGAGGCGTCGCGAGACTGTACCGCATCGAGGAAGTTCGCAAAGTGGGCGTCACCGACGTTGGATGTCGTCTTGAATTCACGCACCAATTTGCGTTCTTTATCGAACACGGCACAACGGCTGTAGCTGGGACCTTGAACGAGATAGCCGTCTTCACCGTAGAAGATGACGCCGATCTTGTTGCCTTTGCTGTAGCCGAACAGCTCGTTGATTTCTTGGTCGGCCGACTCGTCAACGCTGAGGCCGCGAGTTTCAAACACGATCGTTTTATCGCCGTAATCGTAAATCGATACTTGAGTGTTGGCGGTGTCGCCAGCATCGACGTAGTCGGGGTCTTTGCGTTCCGCTTTGTAACCCAAACGGCCGGCGTAGCTCAGCACCGCGTTGGGGTGACGATCCAGACCCAATCCCCAACGTGCAACGTCGGTTTGGTGAGGACCTTGGTTGCCCGAGTCGCCATTGCCGTAGTGACGTTGCCAGTGCCAGTCATAATGGAATCGCTGACGCGTCAGTTTGGGATCGGTGTAGGTGGCCGGTCCGCTCCACTGATTGAAGTCGACGCCCGCGGGAATTTCATAGTCACCCAATGGGCCGATCGACTTGCGTCGTTTGTAGCAAAGGCCACGGGCAAGCTTGACTTCGCCGATTCCACCATCAGCGAGGAACTGCATGCCTTCGCGAATGCCAGAGCTGCTACGGCACTGGGTACCGGTTTGGAACATGCGGCCGTACTTGGCTGCTGCGGCGACGAGGGCACGGCCTTCGTGAATGTTGTGGCTGATCGGTTTTTCGATGTAGACGTCCTTGCCCGCCTGCATCGCTTCGACACCCATCAACGCGTGCCAGTGATTGGGCGTGGCGCTGGTCAAGATCTGCACATCGTCCATGTCCAAGGCTTCGCGAAAGTCTTTGACGACTTTGGGGCGAAGTCCTTGCAGGTCAGCGACCTTGTCAGCGCGGCTGTTGCCGACTTTTTCATCGATGTCGACCAACACTCGGATTTCGGTGCGGGGGTCTTTGTCGAATCCGCGAATGTGTTCTCCACCGCGGCTGTTGACGCCACAAATTGCCACGCCAAGTTTTTCGTTGGGCGAGGTGGCTTGGGCGGAAGCGGATCGGCTGGTGTGAACACCAATGGCCGCCCCGACCGCGATTCCGGTCGCGGTGAACTGACGACGACTGATTCGCGAGTCACGGGTGGAGGAGGCTGGGGCAGATTTCATGGCGGGCCTATGGAAAGGAGAGGAAGGTGGGACAACGGGGAAGCATGCACATTATGCACGCTTCGTGCGGCGTATTCATCCACCTTGTGCCGTCAAAGTTCCAAGACTCGCAATTTTACGCTCCGGCTAAGGAATCTCGTCGATCAGGCCGATTCGGAGGCGAAGCCCGGATTTCCTCAAGTGTCGCTGGCCCGCGATCCATCACTTCGACTGCAGGAACTGGTTGAGTCCTTCGAGGTCGTCCGTGTTGATCAGGTCGACTCCGGCTTCGTGCAGGACCTCCCAGGCGGATTCGTGGTCAGGCGTGGCCCAGAACCGAATCCGGCGATTTTTCTGGTGGGCTTGTTTTAGGATCTGGCTCAGCTTTTCTCGGTCGGCCGCGGGCAAGTCGCCTTTGCCTCGCCACTGGAAATTGCGGCCCCAATGATCGCTGATCAACGGCATCAGGTCGGCTGAGTAGTCGCTCTTCAAATCACTGAGTCGCCCGTCCACGCCAACAAACCGCGGCAAGTCCGACTGGACCAATTCGATGGGGCGATTGCCGCTGATGATCGCCGTGACCCCGCGACGATGCACGCCATCGGAATCAACATGCGTGAACACATCTTCGTACTTCGAAAGCAGTTGATTGAGCGCGCGGTAGGTGGACTCTCCTTCGGACTTCAAATCGATCAACAGCGTAACGGGTTGGCCATCGCCTTCGACGCTTTGGAAAGAGTCCGAGGAATCATTCGCGTGGGATTGCATCCGCTGACGCAGCGGATCGAGGTACAACGCTTTCAACGTTCGATCGGCGGAGAGTTCTGCAGTGGAGTGTGCGACCCAGAGGTCACCATCGACCAAAAAGATATCTGCTTCGATGCTGCGGAATCCGTTGTCGAGGGCGTCCAGCAGCGGACGCTCATGCAAGTAGTCGTTGTGCGCGTGAGCTTTGGGATGCGACGGACGAACCGTTGAGTTCGATGCGGACGTTTGGGCCGAGCACATGGTGGTGGCAAGGCTGACGAAGCAGGCCGCGATGCAGAAGGGAACAGCAGCGGAGACGCTTGTTCGGCGTGGCAATGGAGATCGAATGTTCACGTGGGGCTCGTGATGAATGCATGGATCTGGAATGTAAGTTCAGACCCAGGATTCTAGCTGCTTTGCGAGCCAACGTTGTGAGCCAGCGTTGGTAGTGTCATTCTTCGTGAAGGCTTCGTGGCAATGTATCCATTCGTTGGAATGAGAATCACAGCTTGGAAGCTTATGCCACTACAGCTGGTTCGGGACGCGGCGGCACACCGCGGGCGGAGTCGTCGATGAAGCCCGTGTCGATCCCCAAGTCTTGCAGCAACAATCGCGAACTGATGCGACTGGATTCATAGATCACCGGCAATCCGCTGCCCGGATGAGTTCCGCCGCCGACCAGATAAACGCCATCGAGTTCTTCAAAGCGATTGCGTGGTCGCATGTGAAGCATTTGACCCAAGTTGTGTGCCAGGTTGAACGTTGCACCCTTGTAGATCGAGTAGTCGCTTTGCCAATCGTCAGGAGTGATTTGGTGTTCCACTCGAATTCGATCACGCACATCGGTCAGGCCGAGTTCACCAAGTTTGTCGAGAGTCAATTCGCGAAAACCGGCGGCTTCTTTTGACCAGTCAACATTTTCGGTGTCATGCGTGACGGGGACCAGTACATACAGAGAACTGTGTCCGGCGGGTGCCAAGGTTGGATCGGTCACGCCCGCGTTCTGGACATACACCGAGGGATCTTGGCTGAGGACGTGATCCGTTTCGATCTCACGCAGGTTGCGATTGTAGTCGTTGCTGATGTGGATGCTGTGGTGCGGAAGATCTTCGTAGAGGCCTTCGACGCCCAGGTACAACATGTAAGTGCTGCAGGAGAACTTCTTCTGCGCGATCTGTTCGTCCGACCAACGTTTGCGAGACGTGTTGGGAACCGTCTTTGTCATCCAGTCCGCGAAGTCGGCGTTGACGACAAACGCATCCGCGTCGTAGCGATCGTTTTCAGTATGCAACGCACGAACTCGTCGGCCTTCCATTTCGATTGAATCGACTGGTTCGTTCAGCCGGATCTTCACGCCCATCTCTTCGGCGATCTCGGCCATCTTCTCGCTGACGCGACTGCAGCCGCCGATGGGATGGAAGACGCCGTATTCGTATTCGAGAAACGACAGGATGCTGAACAAACTCGGGCAGTTGAATGGCGACATCCCGAGGTACTTGGATTGGAACGCGAACGCGATGACTAGACGTGGGTCGCTGAAGTATCGTTCAAGTTCTTTGCCCAGCGTGCGGAACGGGTGCAGGTGTTTGGCCGCACCCAGCAAGGACGGCTTCATCACGTCCATCGCGGAATGGAACGGTGATTCCAAGATCGGGCGAAACTTTTCCAGCTTGATCCGGTTGTCGTCCATGTACCGCTTCAGTTGCCCAACGTCTTGCGGTGAAAACTGAGCGATCTGGCGATCCATCTCGTCCATGTCAGGGGTGCAGTCCAGTTGACCGCCGCCACCGAATGTCAGCCGATACTGCGGATCCAAACGCTCCATCGGGACCTCTTCCATCAAGTCGCGACCGGTCGAGTGAAAGATCTCGTCGAGCACGCGTGGATAGAGGAAAAACGTGGGGCCGCAGTCGAAACGGAAACCATCGATTTCGATCGCGGACGTCCGGCCGCCGACCTGGCCGCGGCGTTCCAGGATGGTCACATCGCAACCGCCCGCGGCGAGCTGCATCGCTGAGGCCAATCCACCAGGTCCGGCCCCAACAATGACGACTTTCTTTTGGGACATGACAACCTTACTGACCAAACGAAGAACATAAACCGATCGCCGATTCGCAAAGCGAGCATTCGGCGCTCACAGCGGCAAGCTGCCTCATCTTACGCGTGCGACCAGTGTTAGAGATACTGCTGGTAGGCCGCGACCGCTAATTGGTCGCACAGTTCGTTTTCGGTGTGCCCGGCGTGACCTTTGACGTGGTGGTACGTCACCCGGTGATCTTGCATTTGCCGATCGAGTTCTTGCCACAGTTCGACGTTCTTGACCGGCACCAACTTAGAACCGTCTTTACGTTTCCAGCCGCGACTTTTCCAGCCGGCCATCCAGCTTGACATCCCCTGCCCGACGTACTTGCTGTCGGAGTACAGATCGACGGCGCAGGGTTCTTTGAGAGCCTCGAGCCCGCGGATGACCGCCATCAATTCCATTTGGTTGTTGGTCGTGTGAGGTTGACCGCCTGATCGCTGAATCTCTTTCAGCGTTCGCGGGCAACGCAACACAAACGCCCATCCACCCGGCCCCGGGTTCCCGCTGCAGGCACCATCGGTGTACAGCTCCACGGGTTTGAAGGGAGTCGTGGTTGTTGAATCGGTCATCTTGGTTCATTCCGTTGGGTGGAGGTGCGTCCGTGTTGCATGATTTGGATTGCAGAATTTCAGTCGCGGGAAGAGCGTCGCGACAGTCTAGCGATGCCAGATTCATCCGGTGTTGCGACCGATCTGAAGGCCATCCGGTGCAAAGATGCTGCGACCGCCGTCGATCGGCAAACAGACTCCGGTGACGAATGTGTTTTCGCAGAAGAATCCGACCGCGTGAGCGACATCTTCGGGCGTTCCAACTCGCCGAGCCAGGGTGCTATTTGCCAGCTCGTTGACTATCTCCTGTGAGACATCATCGGACAGCAACACCGGTCCTGGTTGAACGCAGTTGACTCGAACACGAGCGTTGTTGGCACCCAGTTCTACAGCCAACGACCGGGTCATGACCTCGATCGCGCCTTTGCTGGGAAAGTAAGCGGCATGTTCGGCATACGGTCGAACGGTGGCCCAGTCACCGAGGTTGATGATGCAGCCGCCACTCGATTGAGCGACCATGTGTCGGCCGGCAGCTCGGGCGCACAGCAGCGACGCGACGGAGTTGATTTGGAAGTACCGTCGTATCTCTTCACCGGTGATGTTCTCAAATCGTGTTGGCGTCCAGATCGCCGCACTGTTGACCAGAATGTCGAGCCGGCCAAAGTGCTGATGCGTTTGATCGATGATCGCGTCGCAGGTTGCATCTTCTTCGAGCGATCCTTGGACGACGATTGCTTCGCGGCCGAATCGTTGCTGCCACTGCGAGGCGGCTTGCTGGGCTTCGTCGATGCTGGTGTTGGCGTGCAAAGCGACATGGCAACCACGCCGCGAAAGCTCTTCCGCGATGACGCGGCCGACCCGCGGCGAACCACTGCCCGTGACGATGGCAACCGGATCATCGGTGTCAAAAACGTCTTGCAATCGTGAACGACGATCGGTGGTTTCCACCTCAGACGCTCATCTCTTCGCACGAACCGGTGACATCGAAACCGAGGTCGCGAATCATGTCGTAATCCGCTTGTGGTGCTTGGCCTTGCGTCGTCAGGTAGTCTCCGACAAATACGCTGTTGGCAACGTACAGCCCCATCGGTTGCAACTGACGCAAGTGCAGTTCGCGACCGCCGGCGATCCGCAGTTCACGATCGGGGTTCACGAACCGGAACATGGCGAGTGCTTTGAGCGCGTCTTGAGGAGTCAGCGCGGCGGTGCCTTCCAAAGGCGTGCCGTCGATCGCGTTGAGAATGTTGACGGGAATCGATTGCACACCAAGCTCGTTGAGATCGAACGCCATCGACACGATGTCGGATTTGGATTCACCCATCCCGATGATGCCGCCGCTACACATTTCCATGCCCGCATCGCGAACGTGACGCAGCGTTTGAACGCGGTCTTCGTATGTATGGGTTGTGCAAATCTTTTCGTAGTGCGTTTCGCTGCTGTTGAGGTTGTGGTTGACTCGGTCGACACCACAAGCCTTCAGCCGAGCCGCTTGAGATTCATCCAGCAACCCCAAGCAGGCGCAGATGTCCAAGTTGTATTTCTGTTTGATCTCAGGAACGATTTCCTCGACCGCTTTCATCTCGCGTTCGTTTGGTCCGCGAGCGGAGATTACCAAGCAGTAGGTCTTCGCACCTCGTTCGGCCGCGACTTTGGCGGCGTCCATCAACGCATCTCGTTTGAGAATGTTGTACTTGGGAACGGGAGCGTCGGAGACCTTGGATTGGCTGCAGTAGTGACAATCCTCGGGGCACAAACCGCTCTTGGCGTTCATCAAAAAGTACAGCTGGACGGTGTTGCCAAAGTACTGATGACGAATTCGGTAACCGGCCGAGATGATCGCGGGCACGTCCAGGTCGGACGCTTCCAACATCGCCAGAGCTTGCTCACGGGTGATCGGCGTGCCGTCGAGGACTTGTTGAGCCAATGCGTCGTAGTATCCCGGAGGCGAAAACACACCGACGGACGATGACGTGTCGGCAGTGTCCGGGGCAGCAACAGAATCGGCAGCACTGGAATCAGCAACGCTCATGGAACCAGGGGGTCAGCGGGGAAAGAGATGAGGAAGATCAGGACGTAATTTCGACCCGCATCGTCGGCGTTTGGTCTGCCGTCGACAAGCCGGGGCGTTCCGTAGTGGGAGTTTCTTGGATGGCCAAAGCCAAAATTTGATCCAACTGCTCACGCAATTCAATCATTTGATGGCGGCTCAATCCCTGCCCGGCCAAGCTCGCCACGTGCAATCCAGCGATAACGCCCAGCGAAATTGGTACCAGCCAAAGCCCCGTCAAAGACGCACCAAGGCTCCACTGCACGTACCCAACCAGCAAACCGCCACACAGAACCATTGCCATCACGAGGTACAAAAACATGCAGAAGGTCCAGATCTCCGGTCTCGGCGAAAAACGTCCGAATAGCTGGCAATGCGATTGATCGTTGGGAGAACCCGTGGACGAGGTGACTTCGGTTTGAGCGTCAGAGCTCGCCGGCGCGTCTCCGATTTGGACCGACAAATGAGGCGACCAGAATCGAGTCTCCGCTTTCGGCGGAGCAATCTCGATGCACTTGCCCGCGGCGACCGCCCGGGTGTTCGATCCAAGCGACTTGATCGCCGACCGCACTCGGCTCACAAGGACATCCGATGAGACCGGAAAGTCCATAGAGAACGTAGGCTGCATTTCAAGAGGTGACATCGTGCGAAATCCAAAATCGCGAATGTTCGGAAGCTGCCCGGCATTGTGACCCGCCTGGCGAACGGAGGCAAATGTGACCAACAAAGCAGTCACTGGTGTAATGATAGCCGTTGGTTGGCCGACTGCTTGTTTGTGGAGCCTTCGCCCGCGACACTTCGCCGCCTCGTCACTTATTTCCGCTCATTGAGACGCAACCGTGCAGGACTACCGTCACACCAAAATCATTGCCACGATCGGCCCGGCAACCGAGTCCCCTGAAAAACTAGCGGCGTTGATCGAAGCGGGCGTCGATGTCATGCGACTCAATATGGCGCACGGAACGCCCGAGTGGGTCGGCGATATCGTCGCACGAATTCGAAAGGTGTCCAAGGACATCAGTCGTCACGTAGCGGTGATGATGGACATCAAAGGCCCCGAGATTCGAACCGGTGCCGTTGAGGATGCAATTGAGCTGAAAGCCGGCGACGAGCTGGTTCTGTTCACCGAAGACTGCGCGGATCAGTCAACCACTGAGTCTGACGGAACTCCTCGAGTGAGTGTGAATTACCCGGGGCTGCCTGGTGCGATTGATTTAGACAGCACGATCTTGGTTGATAGTGGTTTGTTGCACTGGCATGTGCTGAAAAAAGACGCGACCACGGTCCGCTGTCGCGTGATCACACCGGGCGTTCTGGAATCACGACGTCACATCAACTTGCCGGGCGTCCAAGTCAACTTGCCCGCGATCACGGACAAAGACCGAACCGATTTGGCGGCGGGTGTCAAAGCGGGCATCGACTTCGTTGCACTGTCGTTTGTTCGCCAAGCCGAAGACGTCCGCACGCTTCGTGCCTTCTTGGACGAACACGGATCACCCGCGCGAATCATTTCAAAGATCGAAGACCAAGCTGGTGTTCGCAACATGAAGGCGATCATCAGGCAATCCGATGCGATTATGGTCGCTCGCGGTGACCTTGGCGTTGAAATCGATTACCACCGATTGCCACTTGTTCAAACCGATTTGATCCGTGCCTGCCAAGAAGACGGCAAACCCGTCATCATCGCCACGCACCTGCTCGAATCGATGATCCAATCACCGGTTCCAACTCGTGCGGAAGTGTCTGACGTATCCAATGCAATTCGTGAACAAGCCGACGCGGTGATGTTGTCGGGCGAAACGACCACGGGCAAATACCCACTGGAGTCCGTAGGTGTGCTGCAAAACATTGTCGCCAGCATTGAGCCAACGGTCAGCCGCCAATTGAACTCGAAGATAGTGCTTCGCGAACCCAAATCGATGATGCTGCGATCGGCGTGCACTTTGGCACAGGAGATGGGCGATTCAGGAATTGTGGTCTTCACTCGCAGCGGTTTTCTCGCCTACGTCCTGGGTGCCCTGCGTCCTCGAGGCGTGCCGATCTTCGCCTTCACGGACGTCGAACACACGTTCCGTCACTTGATGCTGCCTTGGGGTGTGGAGCCGTTCTTCATGGAGTTCTCCGAAGATCACGATCAAACGATCACCAACGCACTGGAAGTTCTGAAGGAAAGCGGTTGGTGCAAAACGGGGGTTTGGTTGGGGGTCATCACCAACGCTTTGGCCGATGAGAAAATCATCGACACGCTGCAATTGCGTCAGGTCCAGTAGACCACCGCTTGGTCGTGAGTTTTAAACTCACGCCGCTCTTCCTCAACAAGCCAATTTTCGGCTCATGATCCATCGCGATGGTCTTCCGTCGCGTCGGTCCAAACCCAGTTCTACGAACGACTCCGGTTCACGGTTTGGTTCGTTTTTGAGGGCCTGAATTTGAGGTCGCTTCGCCATCGATTGGCACACTCGTTGCATTTTGCAGTTCTCAAACGACGCCGCCTGTCAGATTGACATTCGCTGTCGAAGGAAACTGAATCAACAAACTTTGCTTGCACATTCGTGTAGACGGAGGATCAAAAATGTTAGCGACTCGTTGGGAACCCTGGAACGAATTGAGCCAACTTTCTCGTGAGATGGATCGTTTGTTCTCTCGAGGTGGTTCATCCCCCACATCCGTTGTCACCTTTCCCGCACTGAATGTTTGGGAAGACGAAGGCACGGTCTACGTCGAGGCCGAGTTGCCCGGATTCAATTCCGAGCAGCTTGAGATTTATGTCGATGCGAATCAGCTCACTCTCAAAGGCGAACGATCCGCTCCGGAGATGGAAGGCGGGACTTGGCATCGTCAGGAGCGTGGCTTTGGAAGCTTCCATCGAACGATGGAATTGCCTGCGGACGTGGATGCCGATCAAGTTTCGGCAGACTTCCAGCACGGTATTCTAAAGATCACGTTGCCAAAAAGCGAAACGGCCAAGCCACGCCGAATTGAAGTTCAGTCGAACTGACCGATTGGTTTTACCTTGGCCCAACCCTAATTGATTGATTGGAGAAACTCATGAGCACTGCCATGACGACCCATTCCAATGGGTCAGATAAAAAGACGACCTCAATGGTTCGTCCAAAGGATCGTTCGAAAGAACAGACCCAGAACAGCAACCGCGGCAAAATGTTCACGCCGCGATTCGATATCTGGGAAGGCGAGCAGGCGTTGACGCTGTTGGGCGATTTGCCCGGTGTTGACCCCGCGGATTTGGACATCCAGTTTGAGAACCGATTGTTGACCGTTCGCGGACGGGTTGCGCGTCATGTCGAAGCGGACCGCTGCCTGCAGTCCGAGTACGAAGTCGGTGACTTCCAACGAAGTTTTACGATCGGTGAAAAGATTGACGCGGCCGGTATCACTGCCGAGTTGAAGGACGGCGTGCTGACACTGCACTTGCCAAAATCCGAAGAAGCAAAGCCTCGTCGAATCGAGGTCCAGGTCCGCTGAGACCGGTGATCGTCGATTTGGTGTGGGTGTCAATGAGAAAGACCGTGCGGGATGACCGCACGGTCTTTTGTATTGGAAGGCTTCTGATTTAGATGGCTCTTGTGAAGGCCCGCTTTGAAACGGCCTTCGGCTCAGCTGATCAGCTTCATCGTCCGCAAAGCTTCTTGGATCTTCGATTTGGTTTCGTCGCAGACGTTGCTGAGCATGGGCTGGATCGGGCCCGTTTCTGCGACGCCGGCAAGTGCAACCGCTTCGTGCAGAACCCGAATCGGGTGAATCCCATCGCGAAGGTTTTCGAGCGGCTGGAAGTATTGCCGAATCGATTCTGCCATTTCCATGTCACCGCCTTGGATGGAACCAAGCATGTCCATGCTCTTGCGAGGTGCGACGCAAACACAACCGCTGGTGAATCCCGTGATGCCGAAGTCACGCAGGTGAACGATCGCGGGTTGTTCTCCGATGCCGCTGACAACTCGCTCCGCAGGAAAGACATCCAGGACTTCGCGGAGATAATCGTCTTCGGCGGGATTGTCGCGAACGACTGCGTATTTGATCCATGAGATCACGCCGTCGCTTTCTAGCGACTTCAAATCGTCGGGAGACAACCAACGGTCGTGCTTCAGATAGACGACGATTGGTTTGCCGTATTGTTCGGACAACTTGCGGATGCCGGTTGCGATGCCCGCCGAATCGACGATGTCGCGCGACGGCAACAGCATCGCGGTTCCAAAATCAAACTCTTGAAGGATGTTGATTTGGTCCGACGCGATTCCAAAGGATGGACCAAACGATGGCACCACGGTCGTATCCGGACCGGCTGAGTCGGAGATCATCCCGAGCAGATCGTCAAAGTCAGCCAAGCTGGTGTGGTAGAGAACCGCGTTGCCACCGTACAGCAACGAACGGACACCACCGGCTTCCAGGAAGCGAATGATCTTTTCGTTTTCGTCCGCATCGATTTGGTAGTCCGCGTCACGAGCCAACGGTGGCACGGCAAAGACGGATTCTGACAACAGGTTGGGATTGAACGGTCCAGTTTTCATGGTGGGAACTCAGGGGGCGGGGAAGTGATCGGTGGGGCCCGCTGACAGACGACGCGGCGGAAAACGTGGATGTCCGGCGGCGGGCAAAAGGAGAACAGTCAAATCTTGGCCCACAAAGTAACTTCTCCTTCACCCGGAAGCGACGGGAGCAGCGATCCCACCGGCGAACGGGACTCTTGGGTTTTGGATGACCGCTTGCTTTTGCTTCGATGTTCGGGTGCGGTGCCGATCGAAAATGACGCTCTGAACGAACGGGAGACTTGGGTGGATTGTGCGATGTTGCGAAAATGCAACGCCTGTGTGTTTGGCGAGACGGTCTCGGCAAAATAGCGAAGTTGCCACCCCGGGGAGGTCGCAAAAGTGTCGTTTTTCACGGGTTTTTTCTGCAAATGGCTTAAGTCTTGCCTACTCTTATTTGTGCGGCTGTTTTGGCCCCAAGGATGCCTGCCGCGCCGATGGTTCACCCTTTCCTTTGGGCTCGCCATTGCAACAATCCGGCTGTGACCCATGGGTCTGTACACCTGTCGTCTCGAAGCATTGAGACCTCGGTGCCGCACCCAGGTTTTCCTTTTTGAGACATGCCACCATGACCGTTTCGACTCGTATCGGCCTTCGCCTCAAAGACCTCTGTTTGAATGAACGCATGAATCCCACTGTTCTGTCATCGAAATTTGCCAAGCTCTCCGCGCTGAGTTGCTTGCTGGCAGCCGGCACCGCATCGGCTCAGGATGCATGCTGCTTCACGCCGCAATATCGCTTGCAGTCCCAAACGATCATGCAGCCCGAATTGGTTGAGCGAACACGATTGACCTACGAGACGCAGTACGTTGAGGAAGAGGTCAAAAGTTATCGGCCCGTCCTGAAAACACGCGTTGAAGAACGTGAGATCACCGTCCCAGAAACGGTGACCGAAACCTCGTTCCGCGAAGAACGCTACACAATCTACAAACCGGTGACGGAAACTTCGTATCGCGAAGAAACCGTGACACAAACTCGCTACGTCAATGAAACGGCGGAACGCGAAGAACGTGTCACGACTTACCGTCCCGTGACGGAAACGCAGATGTACCAAAAGCAGTACCAAGTGCAGCGTCCGGTCACCGAAACGCAAATGGTTCAAAAGCAGTACATGGTTCAACGACCTGTGACTGAGACCCAGTTGCAAACACAGCAAGTCACCTCCTATCGACCCGTCACGACGGTGCAGCAGCAAACGGTCGACGCGGGTGGTTATGTGCCACAGACGACCGTCACCCCAAGCCAACTGCAATACGGTTTGGGTTGGAATCCCCGAGCCTACTACCAACCTGGGCCACTCGGATTGCTGGCGTATCCTCGAGGTGCTGCAACCGCGGTTCCCGTGGTCACGCCGCCGCAAGTCCAAACGCAAATGGTTTATCGCCCGAATTACGTCAATCAGCAAATCGCTCAGACGCAGTACGTGCCGGAAGTTCAGCAAGTCCAGCGTCCGATCCAAGTGACTCGGATGCAGTCGGAAATGGTGACTCAAAACGTCCCTGTCACCGTGCAGCGGATGCAAACCGAAGTGGTCACGCAAAACGTTCCTGTGCAAACGACCAAAATGGTTCCACAAACCACTGTGCGGAAAGTGCCCTACATCGTGCAGCGTCCTGTGACGGAAACGTCCACTCGCAAGGTGCCGGTGCAAAGCAAACGTTGGGTCGCCGAAGAAGTCGTTCGCAAAGTGCCGGTTCAAACGAATCGTGTGGTCTACAAGACTCGTCGTGAACCAATTACGGTGAAGTACTACGAGCAAGAGGAAGTCGTGCAAGTCGTTCGTCGACCTGTTTCGGTTCCGCGATATCAAAAGTATCAAGTTCAACAAATGGTTCCGCGAACCGTGGTCGAACGTGTGCCATTGTCATACGCTGACCCTTTCAGCCCGGCGATCACGAGTGGCTATTCGTCGTTCCATCCAATCGTCGACTCGGTACCGTATTCGTCGAGCTATCCCAGTTCGTCGATCATCACCGAGCCCGGTTCGGTGATCAGCTCACGACCCATTTTGGAATCGGAAGAAACGGAACTGGAAGCTCCGTATCAATCGGATGAATCCGAGCCCAAATCAACAATGGGCAAAGTTGAGTTTGGTGCTCCCGAGCCCGACTCCAACAGCGACCTACCTGATAGTGATCTGCCCGACAACTACGATCACTTGTTTGATCCCCAAGATTCGGACGAAGTCGAGCAGCCTGAACTGGGTGATCGAGAAGCCAACTGGAAACGCCGCGGAACCTATGGCCAACCTGCCAGCATCCGTAACATCTCGCACCGCGTTCGTTGGAACCCAACCTACGCCCGCGAACTGTAGGCTTTCATCACTATTTGGTTTTCGCGAACCAGCCAGTGCATCAAAAAAGGCGAGTCTTTCGAGACTCGCCTTTTCGCATTTCTACAGGTGTCGTGTTCGCGTCTCGACGCTCAACGATTCATTTGTTCGATCGTCAGGTCGTAGATCTCGTCCGCGTCCAGGACCAGCGAATTCGATGTGAACAGTTTGGCGATGGCGGCTTTGTGAGTCCGCATCTTCAAACCGCCGACACCGATCGGACCGTACGCGACGGGACCATCCTCCTGGCCTTCGTGAAGCGGTTTGGCCTTGTCGAACGCCTCGACGCCACCGAGCCCGGCGGGCGGTACCGCGTTGAGGTCAATGGCAACTCGTAGCTCGGACAAACTGTGGATCAACTCCTTCGAAGCCAGTTCCACGCCGGCGGCTCCGCTGGCGACAATCACATCGGCTCGTTCAAGCAACGCTTTGAAGTCGTCTTGGTTCTCGGGAGCGGCGGCTTCGAGGTTGCCTGAGCTGACCTGCTCGCCAATCTCCTTGCAGGCACTTTCGGCTCGGTTCAGAGATCGGCTTGTCAGCAACACGTTGGCGTTTTGTCGTGCCAACATTTGTGCGACACGACGGCCAACCGGGCCGGTGCCTCCCAGCACGACCGCCGTGCAATCATTCAGCGACACGTGTTTGGAGGCGGAGGCGACCGCAGCGGCGGCGGTCGTGTTGCATCCCGAAGCGTCCAGCATCACCGACACGCGGACGGGACCAAAGAAAGCCTTTTGGACGCTGCGAAAGATTGATTCGGCTTTCACAACGTCGTTCCCGCCGATGAACAGAGCCGTGTTCTTCAGATCGTCGCCGCCCCGCGTGAACATGGCCCCGTGGACCAGCGATTCGACTGCTTCGCTTTCCACGTTGCCGTACGGAAGCAAGTGATCGACGCCCGCATCCACCGCAACCACGGCGTCGAACGAGCTGGGATGAGGATCCACGTCCAGTTGAAGAAGGATTTTCTTAGACATCTTCGCGACCGTTGCTGTTGAGGAGAACTTCTTTGAAGGCAAAAGAAAAGCTCCGGGTTCTCACCCGAAGCTTGTTCGTCGTTTGCTTTGGACAAAAGCGTTGGCTCAGAAGCCCTTGAATGGGTGAGCTGCGGTGTCCTTCTTCGCCAGCATGTCGTCTGCCGATGGCTTGCCTTGCATCGCCGACTTCAGCGCGTCCTTGGTGGCTTCGTAGTTGTACTTGTAGATCTTTTCGTCATCTTCGGCTGCTGGGTGAATGAACACGCCGCAGACGCAAACCAGATCTTCGCACTGGTCCTTTGGAATGATGCCTTCGCTGACGGCATCGGCAACGGCTTGTGCAACGGCGGCTTGAGCAGGTCCGAACATTTGGACGGCTTGCTTCATGCCTTTGATCGTGACCTTGGTCACCATCACAGTCGATGGCTTCACGGCCACGTTGGGCTCAAGAACGGCCAACAGGTTGGTGTGGCCTTCGCTTTGGTTTGCCAGAGCGTTGGCGAACGCGGCGCCAACAGGTCCGTCCTTGCTACCGATCATCAGATCGATGTGAGAAATTTCGTTGCCGTCACCGACGAGGGATTCACCAATGTGGAATTGCATGACAAGATGCCTTTGAGAGGGGAAACAAACGCCCAAAGAGTTACCGGTGGGAACACATGGTCCTTACCCCACACGCAGGATGAACACACCAATGGCGATGGGTGGGTCGGGCAGGCTCGAAACGGTAACAAACCCCCGCGACGGTGAAAACCGCCCCGCGATTCTGCTGGCGGGGGCATCTGTCCGCTGGGCTGCGCAGTCACTGCGGCGTGGCATGCCAAATTCCCGCGTCATTGGTCTGGATTGGTTTGGCGATTCTGACACCCGAATGGTTTGCGACCAATTTCATCCTTTTCGGGTTGGCGAAGAATCCCAGGAAAATCTGGCGCAACAGATCGAATCAGTCGCGAATTTGCATGCCGCACGCGTGATTCGTGTCGGCGGACTCCAGATTTCCGGCGGGGGAAATTCTTGGCAACAATGGAATCGCCTGCAAGCCATCGTTTGCGAAATCGCCGCTGCGTCAGATTCTGGCGAATTCCCCGTTGCGACGCCGCTCACCTACCAGTGCTCCGCCGGACGATGCCGTTTGGCGGGATCGAATTGCGATGACGTTTCCGCCGCCGACCTGATTGCCGAGACGTCGGGGCGAGGCATTCGCTGGCTTTGGAAGCAGGCCAACTCGACCGGAGGAATGGGGATTCGTTCGGTACCGACATCCACGGAGTCAATTTTAGAATCGAGTGATGGATGGCTGCAGCAACGCATCACCGGGCGCTCGTACGGGTTGGTGGCGATCGCGAGTGCCAACCAGACTCGCATGTTAGGGCTCACCGTTGGGCTGCACCAAAGGTTCGGTGATCGGCCGTTTGTCTACTCTGGCTCTCGAGGACCGGTCTCACAAATCGGGGGCGTCGGTGTCAGCGAGGTGCCCTGGCGTCATTTGCAAACCCTGATTGAACAAGTCGCAAAGTCGTTCTCGCTTCGTGGATTGTTCAACCTCGACTTCATTCGCGATGCCTCGGGACGATGGTGTCTGTTGGAACTGAATGCTCGTCCGAGTGCGTCGTGCGAAGTGATCGAGCGATGGGCAACCGATGCTGGATGGGTTGGCCCGGACGATTCGTTGATGCGAATGCACCTCGAAGCGATCGATGGTGGTGACCCCGCAACCCGATTGAATTGGCTGTCCGAGTCAACAGATTGGTCATCGTCGAGCACCCGCACTCAGTGGATCAAGCGAATCGTGTTTGCCGGCCAAGAAGGCATCGTCGACGTTTCGACGATTCGAAAGCGGTGGCGTGCAGAATCAATCACCATCGAACTTGCTGACCTACCGCCGGAACGCACGCGCATCGCAACCAGTGAACCGATCCTGACCTTGTTGTTTCGAGTTGATGACCGCGCAAAAAAAATGGCCTCGGCGCAATTGCGCCGGGCCATTCGGATTGTTCAAGGCGAACTACTTCCGTAGCAACACCGCCCAGTCCTGATCTGCATCCGCGGGAGGATTCCCGATCTCAACGGAACCACCGCCGGAGACCGTTTTGACGGACCCCGATTGAAGATCGCCGCCGATGCGAGCGTTGTACCAATGAACTTGGAACTCGCCGTTCGCATCGCTCAAGTCGATCGAGGTGGTACCACCGTTGGGCAAGTAAACGACGTACTCTTCGCCGGCTTTGGCCAAGCAATACTTCGAGTTGTCGTGCTTCTCATTGCCCACCAACTCGTCAGCGTTGACCATCTCCCAAAACGGAATGGAGTTGTTTTGGAAGAACTCAATGGCGACCCGGCAAGCGTCCCAGCTTTGATCGCGGCTTCGCCAATCTTCGCAGCCAAGATCGTTCTCAGCGTATTGGTAGCCGAAGTAGTATTCGACTCCGCCGCCACCGCCCATGAAGTTGCCCCACAACGTTTGCTTGCGGACTTCGTGCTGGGTGTAGGTCATTTTGCCGGTCTTGTCGTGACCGTCGTAGCCACGGTAACCAAGGTCGGGGCACTGACCGTGGGCGGCCGATCCCGATTCGTCAAAGGCCACCACCCAAGGCTTTCCAGCCTCGCGGGCTTTCTCGCTCCACTTCACCGTTTGCCAGTGAGTGTCTTTGATGTGGCTGTTTTGCAGAGACACACCGGTCAAATTCGACTTGTCACCGAGCAACGGATCGTACTTCTTGTCTTGCTCACCGGGGAAAGTGTGCAAGACACGATTGTGTCCGTACGGATCCATCTCTTCGATGTAGTTCAACATCGCGAGGTGTTCGTCGGTGGTTTGTGTGGTCTCTTCGGAGAGGTTCCAGTTCAAGGCCAAGTTGTGGCCGAATCGAGCAATGATCTCTCGCAAGTACAGCTTTCGCTGGGAGCCGAGTTTGCCACCGTCAAGCGATTCGGGCTTGAAGCCATTGGCCTTCTGGCCTTGTCGATGGTCATCGTTCTCGGTTTCCTGCAACTTGAAGTGCAGGTACATGCCGTTTTGAGTTCCATGATCAAAGACAATGCCCCACTGATCCAGCTTGCTGCAGTCATAGTGAAGTTTGTCATCACGGTGGATGAACGGCCAAACGTTGTCGCCGTCACCGCCCGCGTTGTAGGTCAGGAAAGAAAACGCGTTGCAACCCTTTGATGAAAGGTAGTTGACCGCACCGATCAATCCCTTGCCTTGTCCGTCTTTCCAAGTCGGGTCACTCCGACGCCAATCGCCAAGGTGCGGTTGATACTTCTTCAATGGAACTTTGCCGGGTTTGCCAGCGACGGTTCCATCGAATTCGGCATAACCAAGTAGCGTTTCGGGAGCGTCCGCACCCGCTTTGAGGAAGTACTTGCCGGTTCCCGCGAATTGGAGGTGCGATTTGTTGACGTATTGAAGTCGACCATGAGCACGGAAGTCGCGTCCGGACTTGTTCGTCTTTGCGACATTGAACTTGCCGGTCTTTCCATTAAATGGAGAGACCGCTTCGGCCGATGCATCGCGATTGATCGCAGCATTCTTTCCGGTCTCGAAACGAACGGTGTAAGTCCACTCGCCTGTTTCATCGGGAGCAAAATTTGCTCGCCACTTGGTGCCCGATTCCGCGGACGTGTTGGCAGCATTGCCGTCGGCGGCAAAGTATCCCGGTACCAAGTATTGCTTGCCGCTCTCATGTTTGAATTCGACTTCCATCCGATGGTCCAAGTATGGGTTCGGAGTGTTGTCTTGCTCGTGAGCGTAGGGACCGTTGAGGGTGACGGTGACCTTGTGCCACATGCGTTTTTCACCGGTGACCTGAACGCTACCATCGCCATCTTTTTCGCGAGGCATTTGAAGCGGTTGATCACTGACCGGTTTCGTGGGGCTGCCGGCGCGATCATTGGACTTGGACTCAGTGGCTGCCTTCGCGGCAACGAGGTTGTGCTCTTTCGCGAAATTGGCTGCCGCCTTCGCGGTCGATTCATTGGCTGGAGTAAACGTCAGTTCGCTCCAACGGGCACGACTGTATTCTGCTCCATCTGCGGATGCGATCTTGGAACTGACTTCTAATTCAGCTCCTTCGGTGATCTGAACGTTCGCAAACGTTCTATGGAACTGTTTGCCTTCGGCGAAGGTTTGGTCCGCCATCGGACAAGTGAAGGATCCAACCGATTCTTTGTCAGCCGAAACCAAGTAGGTGGATTGACCGTCGTTCTCGCCGACCGCTTTCAACGTGACGTCATAGCGACCGCTGGGGAAAGGAAAGACCTTCTTCGCAGCAGCGGATTGGTTTTTATCAGGATTGATTGCCAACCATTTGCCTTGGTCCAAATAGTAACCACCAGATTTAAATTCAAACTCCTTTGCGGGAAGCGAAAGGACTTGTGCGGTGGCATTTTCCTTGGGCTTGTTCGACTTGCCCGCCGGAGGTCGTTGGAAGTTGCTGTCGGTCGTCATCAACCATTGATCGAACTCAAACCCGTCTTCTCGCATGGAGAAATGAATTTTGTGTTCGCCGGGCTCATGAATGTCGAGGAAAATCTTGCCGGGCTCACCGCAGTGTTGAGCCTCGGTTCGTTGCTTGCTGTCCCAATACCAGGAGTGTTTGCCCTGGCACCATTGCAGCCGTTGCCCTGAATCGGGCCAGGTGCCATCGATGCCAACGTGCAAACCGTTGTCCTCGCTGCCGGTCGAATACGCTCGGACCCAAACGTAGTAGCGACCGGGAGTCTGTACATTCACGCGATAGGTCAGCACAGCCATTTTGCCGGGTTGCGGCGAAAAGTTGGTTCCGTGAATCAGTTTGTCAGCGTGTGTCCGCCGCGTATCCGGCAAGATTTCCAAGTACGCTCCGCCACTGGCATCGGACGCATGAGAAGGATCCCCATCGGGTTGGACCGAAGGAGCCGATTCAGCGGTTGTCAGATAGAAGGCACGTTTGTCGGTGTTGGTTTGTGAAGCAAAGTCTTCCGCTTCGACTTTCACAAACCCGTTTGCTTCTGTGAAGACAGCGTCTGGCTTTTGGGCCGTGGCACTGACGCACCACGTGGCTGTGACAGCCAAAGCAAAGACGGTTTGCCGCGTAAGGAATTTGCGTAATCTACACACTTGCATGGTGTTAGGGCTCCTCGGGAGGGGTGATGGGAGCGACCAATCTAGTTCAGTGGTTGCAGAATTAACAGCGATCGCTTGCAAGGTTGTTTCGACGATCGCAGTCCACTACAAACGGGTGGTCGCTTCCGCTCCTTTTAACCATGAAGTAGAGACAGATGGACATCGAAAAATACATGGCCAACGTCAAAAAGTACGTGCCGAATCCCAGCGAAGACGCGGTGGAATCTTTGGCCAACCATCTACGGTTGGCTTTAGCGAACCGTGACTCGGCAATCGTCGCGGCTACCGACCCGGAAGAGTTGGAGAGTATTAAACGTGGCTATTGTTCCGTGAACCTCGATTTGACATCCGAAGAAGCCGACGCAGCCATCGCGAAGGTCTGCAAAATCATGCAGGGTGACAAGTCAAAATGCCGCGTCACGTTCTACTATTTGTTGGCTCAGGAAAGCGATACGATGAGCCGAGTGGCGGGATGATGATTTTCTAATGCGCTAAATTTTCGCGAGGTATCGGTTCATGTTTTTTGCCAGTGACAATTGGGCCGGTGCCGCCGATCCAATTGCGGAATCCTTGAGCCGCCACGCGAAGGGGATGTCGCCCGCCTACGGGACGAGTGACCTGGATCAACGGCTCGAACAACGTTTCAACGATTTGTTCGAGACCGATATCGAAGTCTTTTTTGTCGGTACCGGCACCGCCGCGAATTCGTTGGCTCTGTCCGCCGTCAACCGACCGGGTGGCTTTGTGCTCTGTCACCGTGACGCCCACCTGATCGAAGATGAATGTGGGGCTCCTGAATTCTTTACCTCGGGAGCTCGTTTGGCTCCCGTCTCAGGAGACCTGGGAAGGATCTGCCCACGGGCATTGCAAAAGCAATTGCGGCGGTTCGATCCGAACTTTGTTCACCACGGACAACCGATGGCGGTCAGCATCACGCAAGCGACCGAAGTGGGCACGGTCTACAACGTTGATCAATTGAAGGAGATCAGCGGCATCGTCCACGACCACGACTTGCCGCTTCACATGGACGGTGCCCGCTTCGCGAATGCACTCGTCCATTTGGATCTGACGCCCGCGGAGATGACTTGGAAAGCGGGTGTGGATGTGTTGTCGTTTGGTGGAACAAAGAACGGTTGCTGGTGTGCGGAAGCCATCATCTTCTTTCGACCCGAGTTGGCCAAGCAAATGCCGTTCATTCGGAAACGAGCGGCGCAGTTGTTTTCGAAGACTCGCTTCATTGCAGCTCAATTCCATGCCTACCTAGATGATGATCTTTGGCTCGGTTTGGCTCGGCACGCGAACAAGATGGCATCCCGATTGGCCGCCGGAATCGAAAAGTCTTCCGCCGCGGAACTCGCTTGGCAGAACGAAACCAACGAAGTGTTCGTGGTGATGGAAAAGTCGCGAGCGGAAAGTTTGCAGACCGCGGGGGCTCGTTTCTATCCTTGGCCGACGCCGAACGACTCCACGACGGACCCACCTGAGGGGCACGCCATGTACCGATTCGTGACCTCGTTCTGCACGGATCCCGCCGAAATTGACCAATTCCTAGGTTTACTGGGCTAGTTGCCTTCGAAGTCCCGACTGTGTCCTACGTTTGACCAGACTCTCAAACCTCGGCACCCATTTCACGGACTGATCCCAACCTATGCCCATCGAATCACTTCGCTTGTTGTTGGTCGAAGACAATGACTCGGATGCGATGTTCATCACACGAGTCTTCCAACGCTCCAAGATGTTCGATTCCGAGATCGTCCGAGCGTCTTCGCTCAGCGAAGCACTTGAGAAGACCGGCCAATCGGAATTCGACGTTGTCCTGCTGGACCTAGGATTGCCCGACAGCAGCGGACTGCAATCGATTCGCGCGATTCGAGAACGAGTCACATCGATTCCTATCGTTGTCCAAACCGGCGACGATCGCGTGGAAACCGGGTTCGCCGCAATCGAAGCGGGGGCTCAGGACTTCTTGTCCAAGAATGACCTGAAAGATCACTTGCTGACACGATTGACGATCCATGCCATTTTGCGTCAGCGACAGATGCTGGAACTCCAAGAGGCTTCCCTTCTGGATTCGATGACGGGAATCGCGAATCGTCGCCGCTGCGACATCGAATTCAAAAATCGATTGGAAACACTTTCCGAAAGCGGCGTGCCGTTCTGCGTGGCCATCGTCGACATCGACTGTTTCAAATCAATCAATGATTCCCGCGGACATGATTTAGGCGACCACGTCATTTGCAAGGTTGGCGAAGCGCTTCGTGACGCCAGTCGCCCAGGTGATCTGGTGGCTCGAATCGGTGGCGAAGAATTCGCGATCATCTTTGGCAACACCACCATTGATGAACTCGGAACCCTTCAACAGCAGCATCGCAAAGCGATCGAGCAGTTGGACTTCCACCCCGAAGACATTCGGGTGACCGTCAGTGTCGGCGGTACATGTGTGCTGGCTTCTGATGACAGCCGTTCTGCTTTTCGCCGGGCGGATTTGGCCCTGTACGCCGCCAAGAAAGGCGGGCGCAATCAGTGCAAGATCGAGACTGCTATTCGGCCCGTGTGCAGCGGCCAGATTGCCTGAGCTCGCTCAGACGCGAATTCCGAGTTTCGCTTCCATTTGCTCCAGCGAGATACCTTTGGTTTCTGGCAGCATCGTGATGACCCAAAGTCCTTGCAAGACCATCATGAAGCAAAAGAACCCAAAGATGGCAGCGGGATGGAACGTTTCCACCACGGCCGGGAAAACAAGCGTCAGCAATGCCGCAAAGATCCAGTGCGTGAAGCTGCCCAGTGATTGACCCGCGGCGCGATGTTCGTTGGGAAAGACTTCCGAGATTAGCACCCAAATGACCGCACCCTGCCCCATCGCGTGCGCCGCGATGAAGGCAAAAATGCATGCGGGAACGATGCTGAACGTTTCGGACTGAAAGGCGTACGCGCACGTTCCAAGTGAGAGGACGTAGCCCGCCGATCCGATCAGCAACAACGTGCGACGACCCAATCGGTCGATCAAGTACAAACCCACAAAGGTGAAGATCAGGTTGGTGACGCCAATCCCGATCGATTGCAAAAGAGCGGCTTGTTCGCCCATCCCGGCCAACTCAAAGATTCGCGGCGAGAAGTACAGCACGGCATTGATGCCAGAAAGCTGGTTGAAGAACGCGACCAAGAAAGCGATGGATATGGGAGTGAACAATCGCCGGCTCCAAAACGGTTCCGCGGGAGTCAGGTCCGACTCGGCACGGACGGACGCGACGATTTCATCGACCGTCTTTTGCACATCGTCATCGGACGCTTCTGGACGCAACTGCTTCAAAACCGACATGCCGGCTGCTTGGTCCTTCTTGACCGCGATCAACCATCGAGGACTGAATGGCAACGAAAAGCACATGGCGGTGAATATCAACGCGGGGACCGCTTCCACCGCCAACATCCATCGCCAAGCATTCTCGCCGCCCCACGTACCAATCAGGTAGTTGGATGCGAACGCGACCATGATTCCAAAGACGATGTTGAATTGGAACAATCCAGTCAGCGTCCCGCGATGTTCCGGTGGCGAGATTTCGGAGATGTAGAGCGGAGCCGCAACGGTGGAAATTCCCACGCCCAAACCGCCGATGAAGCGGGCGATCATGAACGAAAAGACGTCGGTTGCAAAACCTGACCAGATCGCTGAGACCAAGTAAAGAATCCCGATCCAGAGCAAGGTCGTTTTGCGTCCAAATTTGTCAGTCGGCCAACCGCCGATCAACGATCCAATGACGGTTCCCCATAACGCGGCGCTCAAGGCGAGACCGTGTTGGAAATCACCCAACGCCCACAGACCCTGGATGGCTTTTTCGGCTCCGGAAATGACGACCGTGTCAAAGCCGAACAGAAACCCCGCCAAGGACGACGTCAAACTCCACAGAAAAACACGCTGATTCAATTTCGATTGCCCGGTGTTGGAACGTTGCTTGTTGGACGCACGCTACCCAACCGTCGTGCCGCCGCGCCAATGATTTCGCGCCGACTGACCGTTTGCGTGACCGCTGTTCCAAAGTCTAGCAAGACTTCATTCGGGTATGTTCGCCGCCGCCGGGGATATGTGCCCGCGCGACGCGGCATGGGCTGGCACGTCACCCGGTGGAGTGTCGTGACGCAAACGCGTCAGTTCTTTCGCGGCGTGATAACGCGAAGCGATTCCTGGTTGTGGGTACAAACCGCCGCCGAGCAGCAACAACGTCAGCAGCAGAATCGCGAAACGTTCGGCAGGGCGAGCCCGCATCGAAACCAACGTTCGGTTTTCGTGACCGGTGAAAACTCGAAAGTAGGCGAGTAAGACTGCGATGCCGCAAAACGCTGTCGCGATCACCACCATCGTTCCGACCAACGGATAGACCTCCACCGCACCTTCGATCAGCAGTTCCATTCCAACGAACCCGATCGTTGCAGGGAATCCAATGGATGCGAGCCCGGTCAATAGGAAGAATCCTGCCAGCATCGGCATCTGCGAATAGAGACCGTGGAATTCATCTAACGAGAAACGAGAGATTCTCGCTTCGATGCATCGCAACGTGATTCCAAATCCAGTCAACGACATGGCCACCGACAACCACAAACTCAACGCACCGGTCAGTCCGGTAGGAGTGACCAATTCCAGTCCAACCAAAATCAGCGAGGACTGAGACAGAAGCAAAAAACAAAACATTCGGCGAGCGTCCGATTGCACCAATGCCATTGCACCGGCATACACCGCCGTGAACAAGGACAAGACCGCGATGCTTTGCAATGCCCAAGAAGGCGCAATCGGCAAAACCAATCGCATCACCGCGTACGCGCCGACCAACGGAGTTGTGTGCAAAATCGCGGTGCCAAAGGTGGCCTTTTCAAACAGATCCGTCATCCACAGATGTAACGGGAAAATGCCGCTTCGAAGCAGTCCCGCGGCGGTCAGCAACGCACCCGGAATCAGAATGGCGGTGGTGCCGGAGTCGGACAGCATCAACCATCCATAGCCAACGACCAACAGAGCGGCAAAAAGGCCCATATGCAAACAATAGATGCGTGTGCACCGCTGGCGACGTCGCAGTTCTAAGAAAGGCGGAATGGTGGAAGCGATCAGCAATGCGATCAATGCCCATGACGCGCGACAGCTGAACGTTGCCAACACCAATGATTCTGAAATCAATGCCAACTCAAGCGAGAAACGCGGGGCTTTGGTGCGGAGCGTCGATAGCACGATGACCATGAAAATCAACGCAGCCAACGGAAGTTGAAACGCGCTCAGCTCGTCGATCACAAAAACGTCTGGAGGAAAAATCCAGCTGAGGAATTGCCAGTGATCGTGCGCTTCGAACGTGCCGACCATGGTGAAGTCGACCAGTTCGCCGATCGTCAGCAACAATGTCGCAACGCAGATGACAACTGTGTCGCGCAGCTCGCGTTCATTGTTACTGCGAAGTTGCAGCCACACCGCGCCGAGCAGCGGAACGAGAATCGAACATTCGATCCATGGGAAATGCAGTTCGGACAACGAAGGAGATTCCTATGCGGCGGTGGTGATGTCTTGTGGCATGCTGTCGTCGAAACCTGACTCATCACTATCTACGTTCGGCTCAGGTTCTCGCGAAAGAAAGCGAGTGATCCGTTCTTCCATTCGATTGCAAGCGAGGAAGCAACCCACGAAAGGTCCGGCGATCCAGCGATCCAGAGCGATGTCCATGAAGCCTCGGTCAAATCCGAATCGATAACACCAACGTTGGATTGGTTTTGGCAACCAGCCCACGCCTGACCAGGGTTGTTGCTGCAAGCGAGACCCGATCTTGTTCTCGAGGTCGTTGTAGTCGCGAAGCAGAGTGGGGGCCCTGAGCAACTGCATCGTTCGCAAGGTCGCATGTCCCATGATGTGAATGAGTGCGAGGTAACGCAGACCCAATCCGATTTCGACGACGATGATCCCAACCTGAGTCAGCGACGCATACGCGAGCGATGTCTTGACATCGGTTTGTACTCGAGACATCAAGGCACCTCCGATAGCCGAAATCGCTCCGAGGGATAGCACCATCATTTGCAATGCGAGAGATGCTTCCAACAAAGGACTGAGACGAAGCAACAGATAGGCACCTAAGTGCACCGACAAAGCCCCATAAAAGATTGCGCTCGACGGAGTTGGTCCTTCCATCGCACGCGGCAACCAACCACTGAATGGAAAGAGTGCCGATTTCCCCGCTGCACCGATCAGTAGCAACGTTCCAACCAGCAAAGCTTGGGATGAAGTCACTGCCGCGGTTCCTTCCGGCCAGATTCCTGAATTCATCAGCCCGCCAAAGTCGCCCTCACCGACCATGTGATGCATCGTGATCGCGGCGATCAACAAGGCGGCATCCGAGAGCCGATAAATCGTCCAAACGCGTTGGCCATTTCGAACCGGATTTTCACGTTCGTGGAAGTAGGCGATCAACAGAGCCGACGACAGTCCCACCATCTCCCATCCAACGAATAGCGTTTCGATGGTGCCCGCCAACGAAGACAAAACCATCCCGCAATAGAAGATGGCGTAGAACAAGAAGAACCGCGCAAAGCCCTGTTCGCGATGCAAGTATCGTCGCGTGAACTCTCCGACGACACCGCACAACACACACGAGAGCATCAAGAACGGAATACTCAGGCGATCGAAGGTGAACTTCAAGTGAAAGTGAAAGGCTTGTTCGGGAATCGTCACCCAATTCCCAAACTCGATCGGAACGTTGCGGATCCCTGTCGCCAACATCGTGATCAAAATCGCGATCGCGGGAATCAGGGAAAGCAACACCGAGGTCTGGGTGATTCGAACCGTCGTTGTTTCGCTGAGCGGTCGATTGAACAGCAATGTCAAACCCATGACCGCAAGCAGCAGCACGGGGCTGGCGACAACGGCGGTGCCCAAAACATGGAAGAAGATGTCCAGGGTGTTCATACCAGAACCTCCGATGTGTTTGCGTCGGATTCGGATGAACTCACAGGTGTTTTGATCTCTGGTTCTTGGACGGTCGCAAACCCGAGGTGGTCGCGCTGACCACGGTACCAATGCATCGAAGACTGGACCGTTGGGATCTCACGATCGGCGACGATGTGTGGTTCAAAGTGTCCGTTGATGTATCGCTGAACGGTGGAGGTCGATGGATCGAGGATGGCGAGCTGAACCCAGTTGCCTTCGACCATTCGCCGGATGCCTTCGTTTTCGGAAATGATTCTTCGCAGCATCTCCGGGGTGGTTTCGATGACAAACAAAATTCGCATCGGTTCGTGAATCTCAACCATTTGCTGCGACAGCCCCGGTCGCAAATCGCTGGCCGCACCCGTCATCACGCCAACCATGGAAGCCACATTGTGCGGCAATTTCGAACCACACCCGTACCCTTCGACGTCCACGGTCGAGAAGTAGTATTCCAAGCTGATGCCACCGCATACAGGAATCGCGGCTTGCAAAATGCGAGTGAGAATGTGTCCGTTTTCGTCGTCCACCGCCGGATCGTATTCGGTCACGAATGCTCGGCGGTCCATGAACAAACCTCGTGACCAATCACGCCGACCCACCGTGACCAATGCACTGGTCGCGTGGTTGTATTCCGGTCGTGCTTGCGACAAATCTTCCGCGCGTTCCTCGACATGTTCGAGAGCTTCGTGCGGCGTCAAATCCAACGGTGCCGATTCAAACCGGCGGGCTCGTTCGTGAGCGTTGCGGGCTC
>NZ_ANMO01000172.1 GCF_000338295.1 Rhodopirellula europaea 6C | reverse complement strand
CGCCGACAGACGAGATGTGTCACATGAATCCCCCCAATTCGGACATTCCAGATCATCTCAAGATTCGTTTCTGGCGTCGTCTGAAATGTCGCGTTTCTTGGCTTGCCGCCAAACCGGAAGAACGACACGGCTGCTTCCGGATCGCTCGTCGCGGTGGGTCTTTCTGGTTTCATTCGACGAACTTTCTACGATCGACCGTCCAGGGGGCGTACCTGCGTTGCCTTCCCATTGACGACGCTGATTTGGAGACAATTGGAACTTTCCGGCATTGCGAGGCACTTGACCTCGGCGGGACATGCATCTCCGACCACGGTATTCGATACCTGTCGCGAATGGAGAGTCTCCAATACCTATTCTTGTGGCACACTCAAATCTCTGATGCTGCGATTGATTGGATTGCTAAAATCCCACAGCTGAGAATGCTTTCAGTGTGCAACACGTCAATCTCATTAGATGGCGTGGACAATCTACACTGTAGCCTGAAAGACTGTTTGCTATGCCTGGACGATGATCATTACCGTTGTGGACAGCTGCGTGATCTGGATGCACTACGCTCCTTTGCCGAATCTTGATTGCGGCGAACCATCCGATGCACCCGAGTCGCCGAGTCGGGCGTTTTAACAATGGAAGATCTCCCGCGGCGACCGGGTGATCGGCAACGTTACCCAACTGAAATCCCCATGAACGCGCCGCGGAATGACCGCGACTCACTTCGCATCTCGATTGGTGCCTGCTTTGTCGTTACGGCCGCGATCGCATTTACTTTGGCTGTGTACAAACACTACGGGCTTGCCGGTGCTGCGTTTGCGTTGGCTGTCATTGCGTGCACTTGGTTCGTCCTGTCTCGCATGTCCGTTCCATCGCTGCTTCCGATCAACTCGCGACGACTGACCGTCACCGAATTGTTTACATTGCTCGGACTGTGCGCGATACTGTATGGATTATCGCTCCCAACCGTGAGTTCTATCCCGCGTGGGCGACCTCCTGTCGCGTTACCGCCACCAGCAACAAACGCCGCAATTCAGAGCGGCGGGTAACCATCGCGTGAACCGGAGAACGGGAGCTGAGCGATCTGGCCGTTAGAAACTTTCCTGCGCGTTCCCGGTTACGCGTGACGTTACGACACTGAAGATTTCGCCACATGACGGATGACCAACGCGTTGCTCGCCTCGTCGCTGAATTGGCGGGCACCGGCGCACAGATCAACGGCGCGTTTCAGGTTTGGGCACTCGACGCGCAGCTGACCGACGCCCACTTGCATGGAATCTCAAGCTGGGCCGACCTTGAATTCTTGATGGCCGCGGGTTGCCCGATCACCGATGCCGGACTGGCTTCGATTTGCTGCTTTCGTCGGCTAGCTTCACTCGACATAGGTGGCACGGCAATCACTGCGAATGCGATCTCAACCGCCGAACTGCCGGAAACGCTTACAACCCTCGGTTTATACGACATCCCATTGACAGATGATGCTGCTAATCGAATTGCGCAGTTGACCGAAATAAAGATGCTTAATTGCAACGAATGCGGATTGTCACTGCCCGCATTTCACCGCTTGGTTGAACTTCCAAAGCTGCGCGGATTCGAGGCGTTGGGCTGTCCTGTCCCAGACGATGATGCGCGAGCAATTTCTCGACGCATCCCACACGGTCTGCTACGATTGGACTCAGGCGTGTGGCGCAATGGAGACGTCAAACGTCCGCCAAGAAACAAGTCGTAACAATCGCGTGCACCGGAGTACGCGAGCCGAGCGGTTTTGAAGTTGAAAATCTTCCGCGCGTACCCGGTGACGCGTGACGTTCGTCGGCAGATCGGTGACCGCAGATTCGGGGCACATGTTATGAATCGCCGAAGATTGAAACTCGTCTCGATTGCTATCGCCTTATGGATCCTCGCCGGTTTAGCATCCTTCGCCACCGGAGTCACCTTTCCGGCCCTCTTCAACCGTGTTCACGAGATTGAATACGGATGCTCCGATCCAACGATCGTTAATGGCATTTGGATACGCCCGTGCGTAAACAGCAAATCTCGCGGTTTCACCATGCCGCTTCTTTCAGT
>NZ_ANMO01000171.1 GCF_000338295.1 Rhodopirellula europaea 6C | reverse complement strand
CCCTGCTTTTCGGACGCTAGGTTCTTCGTTTCGCCCAGGTCGTTTGCCAGGTTGTAAAGTTCGACGTCGCCGGTGCCGTCCAGGTACTCGATCAGCTTCCAATCTCGCTCGCGAATGGCACTGGCGGGACGATCGTGGTGATAGTGTGGGTAGTGCCAATGCAATGCGTCGCGGTCGAGCGTCTGCGTTGGTTCGTTCATCAGCGGCAGCAGACTGTGGCCGTCGATGGTTTGGTTGACCGGCAATTCGCCGCCCGCCATCTCAACGAACGTCGGGTAGAAGTCATGGCTGATGGTTGGCTCATCGCAGACCGTGGATGCTTTCGCGGCATTTGGATGGCGAATGATCAACGGAACGCGAATGCCGCCTTCGTGAAGCGAACCCTTTTCACCTTTCAGTGGTGCCTGGCTGCTGACCAAATCGTCGGCTGACTCGCGATAGTCGTATCGTTTGTAGAGTCCGCCATTGTCGGACGTGAAAACGACCATCGTGTCGTCGGCGATATCGAGTTGTTCGAGTGAGTCAACCAATCGACCGACCATGTCGTCGCAGTGTTCGGTCATGGCAGAGTAGACCGGATGCGGCAGCTTCTGTCCGGTTTGCTTTGCCTTGGCCTCGTACTTCCGAACCTTCTCTGACATTGCGCCCAGCGGAATGTGAACGGCGAAAGGAGACAGCATCAAGAAGAACGGTTTGTCTTTGTTCTGACGCATGAAGTCGATGCACAGGTCGGCTTCGAAGTCCGTCCGGTACTGGTTCGGTTTGGGCTTCAGGTCCGATCGACCTTGGACTCGATAGCGACCGGGAAGGTGTGGTCCGCCGATGACGGCGCTGAAGTCGTAGCCTTGCCGATCAGGTTGGAATTCGGGGCCGTTGCCAAGGTGCCACTTGCCGACGTAGCCGGTGGTGTAACCGGACGCTTTCAATGTCTCGGCAACGGTAACCGTGTCCAGAGGCAGCGCCATCGTGGTTTGAGGCGTGATGACTCTTTCAAACGGACGCCAGTGACCGGGGATGTGCGCGGTGATGCCGATCCGAGCTTGGTTCTGGCCCGATTGCAGAGCACATCGAGTGGGTGAGCACACGGCACCGGACGCGTAGAAGTTGGTGAACCGCATCCCTTCGGCGGCAAGTTGGTCGATGCGTGGCGTCTCGACGAAGTCGTTGCCGTAGCAGCCGATGTCCTTCCAGCCCAAGTCGTCGATGAAGATCAATAGGATGTTGGGTTGATCGGCTCGCGATTGAATCGGGAACCAGCAGGAGATCATTGCGATTGCGATCAGGAATGGACTCACTCGATTTAGCACGGCAATTTCCATGAGGTGGGATGGAAGGTGGGGCATCGAATGATAGTCGATTGAGTTTGGCCGATTGTGATGCGGGCACGAAAAAACTCCCTTCCGATGAATCGAAAGGGAGTTCGTGTGGGCTAACTGATCGTCGCGGATGGTCCGCGGTGGTCGATTAGGCGTTGGCTGCTTTCTTCTCGGCTCGTTCGACCAACCACAAAAGCACGGGGCTGGCGACAAACACACTGCTGTAAGTACCGACGATAACGCCGATCACCAAAGCGAATGCAAAGGCGTGAATGCCTTCGCCGCCGAAGGCGTACAGCAGAACGACCACGATCAACGTCGTCAACGAAGTCAGCAACGTTCGGCTGAGCGTTTGGTTGATGCTGGTGTTGATCATCTCTCCGGTCAGACGTGGTGCTTTGCCCTTCGTCTCACGAATTCGATCGAAGACAACGATCGTGTCGTTGAGCGAGTAACCAATGATCGTCAGCAACGCGGCGACGACCGTCAGTGAGATCTTGAACGGGTCGATCAGCAAGAAGCCGAGAGCGTCAGCAACCCAGTAGCTGATCGCGATCGCACCGAGCGTGATCGCAACGTCGTGAAGCAGGGCGACAACAGCGGCGAAGCCGTAGATAACTCGCTGGAATCGGAACCAGATGTACCCGATGATGCACAGCAGCGATGCGAACAGGGCTCCGAATGCACGACTGATCATGTCGCCAGCGACGCGAGCACCAACGGCACTGCTGCTGATCCAAACCGGATCGCTGTCGAGTTGCTTCTCCATTTCGGCCATGACCTTGATCGCGTTGTCACCGCCGAGAGGCAGTTGGACTCGCCATTGCGGGAATGCTAGCGTCGAACCGGGCGACCAGGCTTCGATGTCTTCACCGATAGGTTTGACAACGATGCCGTCCTTATTGATTGGTACGCCAGCGGATTCAGCGGCGTCCACGATCGAATCGATCAAGCCTTCTTCGTTTTTGACAGCGACTCCGTCGGCACCCTTGATGCCGAGTGAGATGTCCGAGGTGCTGAACGCAAGACCGGGGAATTCACGAGCTTCCATTTTGGGCCCGTCTGTTTCAGGTGCATCTGCTTCGGTTTCCGCAGCCTCATCGGCATTGGTTTCTTCAGCAGCTGCTTCCTCTTCGTCGTCTGCTTGAGCCACGACCAGCATCACACCGTTGTCGACCGATTGCCATTGGCTGGTCGAGGTTTCGGATAGTTGGGCAGGATCAGATGAGCTGGTTTCTTCTGCTTCAGGAGCGGCGTCTTCCGGCGTTGCACCTGGCAGATCTGCCGGGGTGATGTCGACGCTGTAGGTGACCAAGCCAACCGATTCGGAGGCGGCGAAGCCTTCCTGAATGACTCGTTTGAGGTCTTCGACTCGTTCAACCGAGGAATCGATTTTGAAGACGGTGCCTTCTTCGGTTCCTTCCATCGAAACGCCGTTGACCGTGAACTGAACCGAGCTGTTGTCGGAAGCGGCGACGGCTTTGTTCATGATCTCGCGAATTTCATCGGCCTTGGTGGGTTCGTCGACTCGGAACTGAACCGAGGAACCACCGGCGAAGTCGATGTCCAGGATGCTTTGTCCGCGAGCGAACAAGGCGGCGAGACCGCAGACGACCAAGATGGCCGAAAGGGTCAATGTCATCTTGCCTTTGCTGATGAAGTTGAACTGGCCACCGCCGGCGAAAGCCGAGCGAATGCTGTTCACGCCATCGGACATTCCAAGCGACAGGAATCCGCGACGTTCGGCCAAGTCAAAGATCGTTCGCGAAACGTAAATCGCGGTGAACATCGAGTACAGGATGCCCAAGATCAACGTGACGGCAAAGCCGCGAATTTGGTCGGTACCGATCGCATAAAGAACGATGGCGGTGATCAACGTCGTGAGGTTGGCGTCGATAATCGTCGTGGTCGCTCGAGCGAAACCGTTTCGAATCGCCATGCGAGCTTTTGCGCCCTTGTTCAATTCTTCTCGGATGCGTTCGAAGATCAGAACGTTAGCGTCGACAGACATACCGACAGTCAAAACCAAGCCGGCCAAACCGGGCAGGGTCAATGGTTGGTTGATGAAGACCATCGTTGCCAAGATCATCGCCATGTTCATGACCAACGCGATGCAGGCCACGACGCCGGCGAAGCGGTAGTAAACCAAGATGAAGACGAGCACCAAGCCAAGCGAAATGGCGATTGAGTAGAGGCCCTTGGTCCGGGTGTCTGCACCCAAGGTCGCGCCGACTTCGTTTTCAGCGATCGGTTGCTTGGTCACGGTGGCTGGCAACTGGCCGGCCTTCAGGATTTGAACGAGCGAGTCGACTTGATCGCGGGTGAAGTTACCCGTGATGCGACCGTTCTTGTTCATTGGTTCTTGAATCGAAGGAGCCGACAGCAGCTCATCATCCAGCACGATGCCCAATTGGCGGGTGCGTGAACCGTCGGGAGCGTTGTTGGTCGTCAGGGCTCGGAAGCGGCCTGAACCCATGTCCGTCAACGTGAAGGCAACCGCGGGGGCACCTTTCTCGTCGAACGTGCTGGCGGCGTAAGCGAGGTCTTCACCGAGGATGTCCAACTTGGGGTTGATGACCATCAGGACTTCGATGCTGTCGAAGTCTTGAGTCTGCAACCATCTTGCAACCGAAACGGTTTCGTCGCCCGCGCGGGCTTCGGGTGGAACGTTGAGGATCGCGCCGGTGCGAGGGTTGCGAGCCAAGGCACCGCTGATTGGAACGAGCATCGGGCGGACGCCATCGGTTTCTTTTTCTTCGAATCCGATGCGAGCCCAGATGCCGTAGAGCGAGTCTTCTGGCGAGCCGACCATATCTTTGGTCGCGACGCCGGGCTGAGTCGATTCGGCTTGTTCGATCGCTTCGTTGATCAGCGTTTGGTGGTCAAATTGGTTGGCCAAAATCGCGAAACGAAGCTGTCCGGCTTCTTCGACCAAACCCTTGATTCGTTCGACCGCGTCAGGGTCTTTCTCGGGAATGATGATTTCGATTTGTTGTTCGCCATAAGGGCGAATGACGATTTCTTGCGTGCCCGCGGGGTTGATTCGGCGGGTCAGCGGACCGACCAAATCTTCACTGGTGATTCGCTGTCCTCCGCTTTCGATGACCGCCGCTTGCTTTTCCGGATCCAGTTCGTAAACCAGAATCGTACCGCCCGACAGGTCGATACCGAGGCTGGGGAACTTGTTTGCGAGCGTCACGCCACTGGCGGTGATCGCAAGCAAGATGAAACCGAAGCGAGTGCCATAGGTTGGCATCTTCAAGGATTTCGCCAAGAAGTTGCCAGCAATGAACGGCAGAATCAGGACGGCTGCGGCGCTGAGCAGCGTCAAGAACTGTCCGGTGCTGATGCCCTTGGAGACTTCGTTGGCAACGGCAGCGTCGGTTTGAGCGAGCCACTGAGCCGAAATCGATTGGCAAAAATCGGGGAGAGTCGAAAGATCCATCGTGGTTTCTAAGTACGGGTGCGATGTGTCCGCTGCGACCAAAACCAGTCGCTGTGGGAAGGATGGTTTGGGAAGAGGTCAGTCCGACGAATCGTTGTCGGGTTTGTTTTTCGGTTCGCCGACGATTTTGACGATGGCTGACCGATTGACTTTGATGCGTGTCGAACCGTTTTCGTCGATCTTCAACGTCACCGTTTCACTGTCTGGTGCTGCTGAAACGATCGTTCCGTGGATACCACCGATTGTGACCACGCGATCGTTTTTGGCCATCGAAGACATCATCTTTGCTTCCTCGGCACGACGTCGTCGTTCCGGGCCGAAGTACGTGACGTAGAAGATCGCCACGACGCCGACAGGCAAAATCAGAGGGTTTTCGAGAATTCGCTGTAGAATCGACGACTCTCCAGCGGGCGCTGCGTCCTGTGCCAGCAACTGAAAGGCGAGCAAGTTTGCCTGCCGCGGTAGATCGGTTAAGAACAGATCGGAAGAGGGCAACAAGACAGAGGTTCCGGGGATGATGACACTAGCTTGACGCGGCCCCAGCCGTCCTGGCTGGTGGTTGCCTGCGTCTTTCGCAATGCGGCATGATATGGAAGCAAAAAAATCGCCACAAGCCCAGCCCTAACTTGCCTCGCCATCCTCCTTTGCGTAGCACTGAGAATCCCTTGGATCTTCCCGCTGAAGAATCGTTCGCCGTTGCCTCCGATGGGTGGCCGGCTTGGCCGCCAAAACACGCAAAACTGACCAGGCAGATCGAAAAATCGGTCGCAGAAGTCTTGGAAGACGGTCAGTGGGGGACGTATCCCGAGACCACGGCGGCCAAAAGTGAACAGGTCGGCGTTTACGAGCGATGCCGAAATTCGGTGAGTCTGGCGGCGGGGAAATGGTCGGCACCCGAAGGAATCACGGCATTCGGGGGCACCGCCCAAGTCCGTTTGTGCCCATCGGGATCGTCGGCGATCGAGTTGGCACTGCGAGCACTAGGAGTCGGCCCGGCCGGTGCAAAGCGGAGCAAGGCGACTCAGGTGATTCTGTCCGCTTACGATTACCCCGGCAACTTTCGAACCGTCGAATTGCTGGGTGGTCGCCCGGTGCTGTGCGACACGCAGCCCACTTCGGGGACACGGAGCGGCCGAACTTCGACGGGGATTTTGCCATCGCTCAAGTCGATTCAGCAGATTCAGGCACCGCCGGAGTCCATTCTGCTGGTTTCGCATTTGCATGGGCAGCTCGCCGATTCAGGAGGGCTTGCTGAGTTGTGCCGGCAACGCCGCTGGTTTTTGGTCGAGGACGCATGTCAGGCGATGGGTGCGGGACGGATCAAACAAAACGCGGATGGCTCAACGGTTTTTGTGCCGGTCGGCTATTTCGCAGAATGGACCACATACAGCTTTGGTGGCAGCAAGCCTCTGACGTGCGGCAATGGTGGTGCGTTGGTGACCGAGTACGAGGGCAAGTATCAAAAACTAAAAGGCATGGTGGATCGGCCGAGCGACACGTTTCCCATGTCGCCGCTTCAATGCGCCGCGTTAATGCCGCAATTGGATTGGCTGAGTCAGTCGAACAGAATTCGGTGTCAAAACGCCCAGCGATTGGGCGAATTGGATTGGGCTTCGGTCGGATGTGCGGCGGTTTGGGACGAGGACCCGAGTTTGGTTCGAGCTCCGTACAAGTTTCCGGTGCTCGCGAAAAACGCGGAGACTCGAGCGAAGGTGATTCAGCAATTGCGAACGATTGAGTTGCCCTGCGGTGAAGGATTCCGCGCGATGCATCGAACGAGTGATCGCCGAAGCAGCAAACCGGTTTCGCTCAAAAACGCGGCCGCGTTGAGTGAATCACTGCTGGTGATCGACCATCGAGCCTTGCTGACACCGGACGTTGCCGAACGCGTCGCAGGCTGTTTGTCGAAAATGTTGTGAGCGAATCCGGTCAGGAATGTGGCTCGCGAATATGGGAGCGTTGAATTATCTTCCTCGCCGTTCCTGTCCCAAGTTCCCTTTCGCGGAGATCTCATCATGCAAGTCAACGAATACTTCGACGGCAACGTCACTTCCATCGCCTTCGAAAATGGCGAAGGCCGTGCGACGTCCGGCGTGATGCTGGTGGGCGACTACGAATTTGGAACCAGCGAAAAAGAGCTGATGAAAATTGTCTCGGGCAAGTTGGAAGCCAAGCTGCCCGGCGAACCCGGGTATCGGGCTTATCCAGCCGGATCCGAGTTCCGAATCGATGCCAATCAAAAGTTCCAGGTTCGAGTGATCGAGCCCACCGCGTACCTTTGCTTCTACAGCTGAGAAACCGCGGTCCAAATCTGACGCCGGAGCAGAATTTCAGTGTTCCGGTCCGCGGACGTCCCGATCGATTTCGTTTGGCATTCCTGAATGCGAATCGATCGCACCGCAACTCCATGGACTTCTTGTTGGGTTACAATCGGATTCCCTGTCAGTGAATGACAACGGGTCTCAGAGCTTTCTTGTTCCGAGCGAAGGGTGAAGCGATCATCCTTGCCGCGGAATGGGGACCTCTTGTTCGACGCCTCATTCGAGTTTCGCGTCGGCCCCCGTTGTCGTTTCGCCCCGCCGGAATCCTCCCACCTGGAACCTTGGTTCTCCCGCTTCCATGAAAAATGATGTCTTGCCGACCACCTCGTGGTCCTGGGTCGCCGCATTCACGTGCACCATTCTCACTTGGAACATGTTGGCCACCACGGCCGAGTCCGCCGATGGATCTGAGAAGTCGATCCTGCTGATCGCGGGCAAACCCAGCCACGGTTATGGGGCCCATGAGCACTACGCCGGGTTGAAGGTTCTCGAGCAATCCTTGTTGGAAGCCAACCCGAATCTCAAAACCGAAGTCGTGCGTGGTTGGCCAAGCGATGCGTCCAAGGTGGAATCGGCTGACAGTGTCGTTCTCTACAGCGACGGACAAGGTCGACACGTTGCATTCAATCATCGCGATGAATTGCGAGCGTTGTTGAAACGCGGCGGTGGTTTGGTTTGTTTGCACTACGCAACTGAGATGTCGCCCGGTGAATCCGGCGATGACATGGTCGAGTTGTTGGGCGGGCACTTTGAAATTCACTACAGCGTCAATCCGCACTGGATCGCGAAATTTGATTCGTTGCCTGAGCATCCTATCACGCACGGTGTGGATTCGTTCTCGACCAATGACGAGTGGTACTTTCACTTGCGTTTTTCGGACAAAGGCAAGCTGACTCCGATCCTGCAGGCGGTTGCTCCCGAGTCAACGATGCGGCGTCCGGATAGTGCCCACACCGGCAACCCGCACGCTCGCAAGTCAGTTGCGGCGGGTGAACTGCAGACGGTCGCTTGGGCTTATGAACCCGAGATCGGCGGTCGCAGCTTTGGCTTCACCGGCGGACACCATCATTGGAATTGGTCGCACGTTCCCGTGCGTCGATTGGTGACCAATGCGATTCGTTGGACTGCTGGCGACGACCCGTCAAAGGAAGCCGGTTCGCTCAAACCAATCCCGGCGAAACAGTTGATGGCAGACCAAGACTACGATCCGCCGAAGGATTTTGATCTGAAATCAGTCGCCAAGGAATTCGAAATTCCGTTGAATATGGAAAAGGAGTCAAAGGACGGTAGCAAGAAGAAGCAACCGTCAAAGGAGTCGACTTCAGCGGTTGCACCCAAACTGCTTCACGTCAGCCCACTGGTGACAACCGCGACGCCTGATCATCGCGTTTCGATCGAAGTGGACTTGGGCGGAGTCGATGAAATGGCCAGACGCAAATTGTTCTTGGTGGTCAGCGAAGGAGGCAACGACTATTCGTGCGACCATGTGGCTTGGTTGGATCCGACCTTGCATGGTGCAAAGGGAACGTTGGACTTGGTCGAACAAGGTTGGGTGACCGCACGAGCTGGATGGGGTGACGTTCGAAAGAATGCCAACTGTTCCGGCGGTCCGGTGCTGGTTCAAAACCAGCCTGCGGGCAAGACGTCGATCGGGACGCATGCTCCCAGCGTGATCGAATTTGACGTTCCGCCGGGCTTTGACAAATTCACCGTGACCGGGGCTTTGGAAAGTGGTGGCACGAACCAACAAAACGGAAGCAACACCAGCGTTCGCTTTGCCATCTACGCTGGTGCCGCTCCCGACAATTTGAACGAAGTCGATGCGAAATCGGTCGATCAACAGCGTTTGCCCGAGCAAGCCGTCGCGGGATTGGAGGTGGCCGAAGGATTGGAAGTGACGTTGATGGGAAGCGAGCCGGATCTGTCCAGCTTGACCAATCTCGACATCGATCATCGCGGCCGCGTTTGGGTTTGCGATGTCATGAACTATCGCCGCAACCAAGGGGCTCGTCCGGAAGGCGATCGGATTCTGATTTTGGAAGACACGACCGGCGACGGCAAACTCGATCACGTTCACACCTACTACCAAGGCCGTGACATCGATTCGGCGATGGGGATTTGTGTGCTCGGAAACGAAGTTATCGTTTCCGCTTCGCCGACGATTTGGAAGTTCACTGACACCGACGGTGACGATGTTCCTGATTCAAAGGTTGCGTTGTTCACCGAAACGGGACAGCCGCAACATGATCACTCCGCACACTCATTTTTGTTCGGTGACGACGGAAAGCTTTACTGGAATTTCGGCAACACCGGGATGCAGGTCAAAGATGCAAACGGTGAAACGGTGGTCGACATTCATGGTCGAGCAGTTGTCGACGATGGCAAGCCTCTGTTTGGCGGGATGCCCTTTCGATGCGACCTGGATGGTTCCAACTTTGAAGTGTTGGCTCACAACTTCCGCAACAACTGGGAAACCACGGTCGACTCGTTTGGCGCGTTGTGGCAAAGCGACAATGACGATGACGGCAACCGTGGGACTCGCATTAACTTTGTGATGGAGCAAGGCAACTACGGGTACAAAGACGAACAAACCGGTGCGTCTTGGCGAGCTGATCGGATCAACTTGGAAGATGAGATTCCGCTGCAACACTGGCACTTGAACGACCCCGGTGTGGTACCCAATGTTTTGCAAACCGGGGCTGGATCGCCCAGCGGAATCTGCATGTACGAAGGCCGTTTGTTGCCAAAACGTTTTTGGGACGAAGTGATTCACTGCGATCCCGGTCCCAACGTGGTTCGGGCGTATCCGATGAAGCCGGATGGTGCGGGATACTCAGCCACCATCGAACCGTTGATTACCGGCACGACCGACAACTGGTTTCGGCCCGCGGATGTTTGCGTGGCTCCCGATGGATCGTTGTTTGTGACCGATTGGTACGATCCTGGTGTCGGTGGACACCATCAAAAAGACAGCGATCGTGGGCGACTTTTCCGTGTGGCACCGCCGGGCGTGAAGTACTCGGTGCCGAAGTTTGATTTGTCGTCGGTCGACGGGGCCATCGCGGCGTTGAAAAGTCCAAACCGTTCGGTGCGGTATCTCGCTTGGCAAAAGCTGCACTCGATGGGTACAGATGCAGAGCCCGCTTTGCTTTCGCTCTACCAAGACGATAACCCACGCTATCGGGCTCGTGCTCTGTGGTTGCTCGGCAAGATCGAAGGGCAAGGTCGGAAGTACGTTGACAAGGCTCTCGGCGATGACGACGCCAACATTCGTTGCACCGCGATTCGGCTGTGCAAGCAACTTGGGCTTTCCGTCGCGAATGTTTGTGGTGAAGCGGCGAGCGATTCATCGTCCGCAGTCCGGCGAGAGCTGGCTGTCGCGTTGCGGTTTGATGAATCCGATGCGATGCCGAGCGTCTGGGCAAAGCTTGCTCAGCAGTACGACGGTGAGGATCGCTGGATGTTGGAAGCTCTTGGCATCGGAAGTGATCTGCGAGCCGCGGAGTGCTTTGCGTCTTGGATGAAGGCCAACGGAGGTAATTGGAACACGCCCGCGGGACGCGATTTGGTTTGGCGTCTGCGTACCGATGATGCGGCGGCCAAGATGGTCGAGTTGTTGGCTGGTGGAATGCCTAGTGACGAAACCAAACGTTATTTCCGGTCGCTGGAATACCATCCCGATGCCGTTCGTGGGTTGGTTCTTCGCCAGTTGTTGCCTGATGAAAACAGCGGCAAAGAAGTTGATCCACAGGTATTGGTTCGAACGGTGAAGCGGATGCCCGACTTCGATCCCGTGAAATTTCCCAAGACGCAATTGGCGATCACGGACTATATCCGCAGTCGCGCCGGTGAACCGGACTTTGTCGAGCTGGTCGACCAATTTGAAATTCGCGACATGGATGACCAGCTCATCGCGACGATGCTTCGGCAAGGCGATGACAATCTGTCGCTTTCCGCGTTGCGTTTGCTGTTGAAGCGAAAGGACGGATGGAACCGGTTCGTTAGCATCTTGGCCAAAGACTCCAAGTACGATCATGGCCAGTTCGGACGCGTGGTGTCGCTGCTTGGGTCGCTCGGCAATGGACGTGCGATCGGTTTGTTGGCAAAGACCGCGGGCGACCCGGAAATGGACTACGGATTGCGAAGTGCTTCCGTGCGAGCGCTAGCCAAATCCGATGGTGGTGCGAGAGAACTGCTGAAAATGACGGAAGCGAAAGAGCTTCCCGCCGACACTCATTTGTTGGCTGGTGGTTTGCTCGGGCGCAACGCCAACGAAGAAATCGCGAAACGTGCGAAGGAGTTGTTGCCACAACCCGCCGCGGCGGACAGCAAGCCTCTTCCACCGCTGGACGAATTGGTGCGTCTGAGTGGCGACTCAAAGAAGGGGATGGCAATCTTTCGTGGCGTCGCGACTTGTGCGAACTGCCACATCGTCGATGGGTTTGGAAAACAAGTCGGCCCGGACTTGTCCGAGATTGGGTCGAAGCTTTCTCGCGAAGCGATGTTCACGTCGATCTTGGCACCCAGTGCCGGCATCAGTCACAACTACGAGAACATGATTGCTTTGACCGAAGATGGCCGTGTTGTGAACGGTGTTCTGGTATCCGAGACCGACGAAAAGCTTGTCCTGCGAACGGCGGAAGCGATTGATTTGGAGTTCGACCAAGACGACATCGTCGACGTGAAAAAGAGCGAAAAGTCGATCATGCCGGAGAACTTGCATCACACCACCGACCAACAAGGTTTGGTCGATATGGTCGAATATCTGATGGGGCTGAAGAAAAAGTCGTAACGCGAGGCCGTCTGCATCGTCCCCAAAACCT
>NZ_ANMO01000170.1 GCF_000338295.1 Rhodopirellula europaea 6C | reverse complement strand
CTGCACGACCTCCATGCGCCAGAAGATAGCGGCACCAGAGTAGAACAGTTGTCCTTAACTGTTCCGTCGGGCAGTCCTCAACGGCCATGCCTCATCGCAACCGAGTCCATTTGAAACCGCTGGCACATCCACTCCAATCAAAGATCCAGCTCGTCCAGTTCATCCACCAACGCATCCAGGTCCGTGGATTGATTGGGAGTCAATGGCGGCGTGGGTGCGTTCAGTGAAGACACTGCGGTCGTCGATGGCTTGGCGGGCGATGGCGTTGCGGCTTTAGTCGGTGTGGTGTTCTTTGGAGGCGTCGAAGCTTGAGAAGGCGATGCAGTGGCTGGCTTCGGCGACGTCGAACCACCAACGCCGATCTGAAACATCGGTGTTTGCCGAGTCGCCAGCAAAGCTTGCAAGTCCGCCAAGATCGTTTGCGATGCACCTTCGCGGCGCATGTCAAAGTGGTACAGCTTCGCGATTGGTTCATCGCTTTGAACCGGAGCGGCATCTTGGTCTCGGCGGTGCGGCACGCGAGCAACCCGTTTGCCCAGCAACCCGAGAGGTTCAGAAACCAGCTCGGCATCGGTCCAGCCGACGCAGGCAACATCGCCCGCGATTGATTCCACAGCCAATCGTTCCGTGCCGGATTCATCCGGACCGGGAATGCGATCCAGCAAGACAAGATCGAGCCCAGGCCGACCGAGCAACTGGCCCACTGCATCATCGCATGCCGGATCGAAATGGCGATGCTCGCCGGTGGGACGAAGCACGATCACGTTCAAACGTACAGCCATGAAGGATCCACTCAGAGGTCGGGGCAATTTTCGGGATGGGAGGCGGGCCGGAGATCGATGCGGTTGTCGGGCGTTCCTGACTCAGGCATTCGCGGTGACGGCGTCCCCGGTGACAGTCCCACGACATCATAGAGTCGAGACCATAATTCGCGAACGTCGGTGACATCGGTGAAAGATGACATCAAATCACCGTTTCCGACCCTCGCCAGTTTTTCGCGGGCGTCCGGATGGTCTCTCAGCAATTCTGCCAACAGGTCCTCAATCAGCTTGGCGGTCACCTTCGTTCGGTGCAACATGTGAAAACCGCGAAGATCGCGATGGGCCGTCACCAAACAAACGTGGCCCGCTCGCAGGGCTCGTCGGCGAATACGAAACCGTCCCCACGGCGACAATTGCTCCGCTCCGTCCAGGACCAGCACCCCACCGGGCGAAACCGTCGCCTGTGCCTCACTCGCGGCTCGGTCATTCAGCAGCATGCTGGAGATGCCTGCCACTGCCGAACGGTTGGGATCGGCGGTCAGTTGAATCCATTTCCCGCCGGGGAATTCCGCCTGCAACGCATCGGCCATGTCGTGCAACAAAGTCGACTTGCCAGACCCATGGTTCCCGACAATCAAACCGAGTCGGTGATGTCGCAGGTCCGCCACGATTCTTGCGATGTGGTCGGCTGGATCGCTTTCGTTCAGACCAAAGCGAAACGGAATCGCACCCGGTCGCGTGTGGCGACTGGAGAATGGATTCGTCGGTGGAGACGGCGGTCGGAAATCATCGGGCATCGTGCACATGATAGCGATGGCATCGCGTGCAGTGATCCCCCGCCGCGGACTTGGTGTGACAACTGGAACAGTTCGCCTTTGTCATCGGCAAAAATTCCGGTGACGCATTCATCGTTGATTCACCGTCCATGTGCACCGCATTGGCCGGATTGGTCGTTCCCAATTGGTGGCAGTGTTTGCAATCCTGCAATCCCTGCACGTTCAAGTGAGGCGTGTGTGAGAAATGGGTCAGCCGATCGCCGTTTTCTTTGGTGCGGAATGCTCGCCATCGCATCGCCGCGAGCGATGCATCGGCCAACGGATCCGTTTGCACCTGGTGGCAACCCACGCACGCTTGAAACGCGGGCTGAGCCAACATGGATTGCTTGAGTGGGTCGTCGGATGGTAACCGCTGGATGATTTCGATCATCGATCGCAACACAGGATCAGAGTGACCTTTGCCACGGTAGCGAACCGACAAAGTCACATCGTCTCGATACCAACCACCAAACGATTGAGTCTTGGCCGCGTCGTAGCGAGCCGCCAACTCGGCCGCCCAGTCTGCTTGTTCCGGCGCGGGCGTTTCTTCGTCGGCCGTGGACCAAGAGGTCAATGGATCATCGGCCAATAACGGATCGTCTGCCAACAATGGATCGGGGCCGCCGATCCCGCTGTCAAAGGGACTGTCGAATTCGCTTTCGAATTCACCGTCCAGCAATCCACTCAGTGCACCAGCCTCGACCGATGAGTCGACCGTTGCGTCGGTCGCAGTGTCAGCTTCACCAAACCAAACTCGCAACGCGTCGCGAACCAGTTGTGGCGGGAACGATTCAACAAGAGGCAAGGCGGTCTGTTCATCGATCCCGGCCTCTCGTAGTCGTTGCATGAGTGCGTCTTGACCGGTCGTCGCCAACTCTTGCGAGAGCTTTGTGATCGCTTTGCCCAGCGATACCGCTTCGACCTGCACGATTGGCGAATCCCAGTTCGCTGCATCGACACGTTGGAATCGGTTCAACGCCGACTCGCTGATTCGCTCCCGCAACATCAACGCCATCCAACCATCGATGGTGCCATCGGCAAAACCTGTTGCCAAAGTTGGCCAGTCTTCGATTTGCACGGCAATGTCATCGGGCAAGGTCGGCAACTGCAACAACGCCGGACCTTCGGCCACCTGAACCCGCAACGCTTCGTCATGGCACTGCGCACAAGCGATCTCGTACGGCAACGTTGTCATCACCGGATCGGTGGAGTCCAAATTGAAACTCGAGAAGCTCGGCCCAACGTGGCATGTCTTGCAATCAAACGTCGAAAACGCATCGGGACTTGATGGATCCCCACCGCTTCGTTTCTCCGCGTCACTGGGGAAATGAATTTTCGCGTGGCGTCCATGGTCAAAATGGATGTTGGACGCGTGTGCGTACGGCCACTGACCAAATTCGGGATGCGAATCGGCAAAGGAACCAAATTGATTGACGTGGCAGGTTTGGCAACGCGAATCCGTGATGGCGGCGAGGTTCGCATCTGCGCCGTGGTGTTCTTGATGGCAAATGCTGCAGGCCAAATTGTTTTGAAGCGAGGACGTTCGGCTGACCGTTTGAACAGCCAGGCTGTCGTCGGAAAGCTCTGATTCGCTGTTGTTGGATTCCAATGCAATCGGCTTGCCGTCGCGTTTCAGGATCGCTGCCAATGTCAGCTCGTCGCGGACTTCTTGCGACAAGTTGTGTGCCCACCGAGCCGACTCGCGTGGCATTTGTTGCTCGTGGCAATTCAGACACAAATCGGTCATTGCCAGAGTCGGCATGTCGGCGTGCCGTGTTCCTCCGCCACCAATCCAGCTCGCCAAGTTGAAGAGTCCCTTGTCATCGTTCTGTTTGCTCGATGAGGGGTCGCTTGAGGTTGCCAGCCAGCGATTGCTGGTCGCATTTTGGTGACACGCCGCACATCGGTCTTGAGCCAATTCGCCCGACAGGATTTGTGCGTGAGCGGTTGTCAGGTTGCCAGGCTGGATGACTTTGGGTGTCGCTCGTGTCGCGAAGAGAACGACCATCGCGGCGGCCAGTATTGCCAGCATCGCGGCGGTGAATTGGCGTCGACGTCCCGCCCACGTTCGTCGTGGAGAACAAGCCTCGTTGTCCGGATCGTCGCTGTCGGCAAAGGGGCATGAACCCGTGCGGCTTGGTCCATGCAAACAAGGATCGCATCCCGGTGAACGCCCGCATGCGTACGGGTGCCCGGGCCGTTCGAGCCTCGGTGGTATTGGCAGTTGAAAGTCGTCGCGTCTCATGATTCCACAAACTGCAATGCATGAATGGTGTGCATGATGGCGAGCGCCACCAATCCCAACGACATCACGGCATGAACCGCAACCCAAGCTCGCAGTCGCCACTGAAGAGCGTGCTGCGTGTCCAGCTCATCTCGGCGGCGAACCAATCCGGCAAGCTCGTCGGCGACTTCTTTGCCATCGTCTTCCAAGTAACGATGCAACTCGTTCAGGCCGATCACCAAACGGCGACGTCGAAACGAATGAGCGAACAAACGGTGCGACCATGAAAGTGGCGATTCGAGATAACGACGAAGGTATTGATCGTCAAACTCGCCCAAGACGCGTTGAGAATCGACGCTGGTCAAACTATCCAGTCGCTGCGTCGCACGAGCTGCCAGCTGCTCTCGATGCCAATCGATTTGATCGTACCGAGGTTGACTGCCCATCGCTGTCAAACGAGCCGGCAAACGACGACTCGCCAGGATGCCATAAAAACCTGACAAGCTGACGCCAATGAACAGGACGCTCAGCGTTCCTTCCAACCATCCGTCCGCAATCAATCGCCCCGTCGCGATCGCGGGCACGTGCATCACAAAAACGCCGCACGCGAACAAACCCGTGAAAATGTGAACCTGGGTCCAGGTGCTCATCGTGCCCAGTGGCAAGATTGGAATCCGGCGACGAATGCCGATCGCAAACAAGATCAAGATTGAACTCAGTAGCGTCCAACCCGTCATCACGCTGCTTCGATAAAGAGCCGCATGAAGCGACTGAGAAATCCATGCGGTCAGCACAATCGCAATCGCAACAACGATCAAACTCGCGATCCGTCGACGTCGAAACGACCAAGCTCGACCCGTGCCAAACACCCGGCGACGGAACTTAGACACGGCATCGGTTCGGAATTGTTGCCAGCGTCGCGACGATGCAGAACGGCGGCGTTCAGCCACACTCATGTTCGTCTCCTCAACCAGTCTTCCAACGGCGGCGATTCGCTCAAGTCAATTCGAACGATCGCATCATGTGGGCAGGCCGCTGCGCATGCCGGTCCGCTGGGCAGCCCGCTGCACATGTCGCACTTGGTCGCTTTGGTGATCGGTCGGTTGCTCGCTTCGTCGGTGTAGGGACGACCCTTGGGATCGTTCACCGCCGCCATTTCGATGTTGCCGTACGGGCACCCTTTGGCACACGTGCCACATCCGATGCAGATGGATTCTGAAACGCGAACGTGACCGGTGGATTCCTCGCGGTGCAATGCCCCCGTTGGGCAACCGATCATGCAAACCGGATCGGTGCAGTGCATGCAAGCTTGAACGAATTGCAGTCGATCGTGGTTGACGCCAACGCGAGCGAACTTGGGATTGCCATCATGCACGCTCGCGCAAGCTTTGACGCAATCATCGCAACGCGTGCAACGATGCAGATCGATGATCATCGCCTCGCGACCGTTGTTAAAACGGTTTTGCACGATGAATTCGAGCAACCCGGTGGGCTCAAATGATGTTCCGGTCGGACTCGGCAAGTCCTGCCATGTTTCTTCGCTGGTGTGATTCATCGCCGTCGAAACGATCGGCAAATCCACCTTCGGTCGCTTCTCGCTGCGACGTTCACGAGCCTCCTCGGACGCCGGCATTCGCAACAACGCTTTCGCCGCGGACGCTGGCAACTCGTTGCGGCGAACGTGAGGCAAAATGTCGGTGGCAAAGCACTCCACCGGAATATGCAACGTGTCCAAGAATCCAACCGCGCGAAGCGAATGCTGCAGCGGCAAATTGATTGGACCGTCCTCGTTGGTGACACCCAACGCGATCTCCTCCAGACCGAACAGGTGGCCTTTGCCAAGATACGCGGTTGTTCGTTGAGCCACGCCGTAGCTTTGGCAAACCCGTCCAAAGCCGCTGCGAACGATGATCAGATCCGTGACCTGATGACCCTCGGTCGCCACCACCGGTTCACTTTCAATCTGTTCGGCGGGAGAAAGCTTGCGAGTCTTTTTGTAGTCCGCGTTCCATTCCAACCGGCCGAATGATCGTTGGATTGTCGCCGCGACCACCCGTTGCAAATTTTGCTCCGGCAGAAATCGTAGCAACGGGATCTCACGCAAATGCAGCGGCAACCAGTTTTCTCGGTAGTGATCGTCCATCCGCTGAGAAAACGCGGGGTCGCGACGCAGCATCTTCAGACCCTGCAGTCGAATCTCCAGCAACGTGCTGTCGCCCTGCGAAACAACCGTGGCCGATCGAGGCGACCGATACATCGCCGCCACCTCACCGAACAATTCACCAGGGCTCAATCGCACACTTTGTCCGGCTCGCACTAGCCCATCGAAGTCTTGCAATTGCAACACCGGAGGACGATCGTCCGCATGATGAGCGGAGGCATGCAAGTCGACATTTGGGACGACTTCCTCAGGACGCCGAGCTTCGCGGACACCTGACGGTCGCAGCAGTTGCCAGACCGCTTTGGGCCAAGATACTTTTTCGGTTTCACGCCGACCCAGCAATTCCGGTGGCAATTCGCGAGTCAAAAGTTCAGCGTGTCCATCCACCAACAGGAAAGCACTGTTGGCGTAATCGCCTTCGCGAGCGATCACTTCGCCGTGAGCGAAACGGTGCAATCGGCAATCGTTCCGAAGGATGCCATCGAGTGGAATCGATTTGGGAAACGCGGCGGGATCCAGGTTCGAAAAGGGAGATTGTTCGCGCAACCATCCCACGTCCGCATCGGTCATGTGCGGGTCCATCGGTTCGTCCCACCGTCGGGGACGACGCACAGCAATGGATTCGTCGGTCATCATGTCTCGGTCGATAGCCATCGCCGTGGCTCAAAGTCAAGACACAACCCGCCAAAGACAAGTTTCACACGTCCATTTGAAGCGGTAGGGCGCGAGCCCTCCGGTAAAAACTCACGACCGTTTTTGACGCAAGTGATCCAGTCGATGACGAACGTGCCGCATGGTTCGCAAGGCGTCCAGACCTGCCAACATCAGAATGGTCATCAGCGACAACATCACCGAGATCCAACAGCTCAGCCACACGGCATGATTTTTGGGAGTGGCCAAGGTCGCGACCAACACCAAAACACCGCAAACCAGGAACAAGAAGTTCACCCGTTTTCGAGAGCGACGTCGGCGTTGCATGTAGGACTGATCGATTTCTTCATCGAACCGTTCATGCGACCAGCCGACCTGTTCGGACCGCTGCAACCAAACAGCGAAAAAGATCAGCGTGCTGGCGAGGACCAAACCACCGGCGAACATGAGGGAGCCTTTGAAAGAGAAGCGAGCCAACCGGTGAGTCCCACCCATTGGATCCAATCATCCTATCACGTTGGTGGAAAGCTTCTAGCTTCTAGCTCGTGCTCGTGCTCGTGCTCGTGAGGTAGCCCGAACGCAGGAAACGGCACGCATCGCCGCCCCGCAGTGCTCGCTGAACGCTCGCATTCCGACTCGCCCGCTTCACTGATGCGTTCCACGAACATTGCCCCGGATGGGGCCGACGTCGCTAGCTCGTCGCGGAAGCCCGAGACCACTATTTTTCACCCCACGCGATCGACGGACTCGGAAGTCCATCGTACGGCCCCCTCGAACGCAGCAAGCGTCACCCATCACACCCCACCCCAATTCCAAATTTGCAATGTCCATTTTGCAATTTGCAATCACCACCCCAGACGAAGGCCATGTCCACATGGCGCCCGCACCGAAGCTTCCAACAAAGCAGCCCATCCAGCCAACCCAAGTCCCATTCCACAGATCCACCGAACCGATTTTACAATTTCAAATTGTCAATTGAACTTTTTCAATCGCCATCAAAAGAACCCATTCCCCGAACCTCGGCCCCACCAATCTCACCACCCAATTCAAAATTCGCAACGACCATTTTGCAATCCCCAGAGCCCCTGTGGTCCAGAGCCCCAGTGGTCCTGAGCCCCTTTCCCACTTCTATCCCCCCTTCTGCTCCAACATCCATTCATGCACTACCCAAATAACCGCCGCCATGCTTTCCCCGCTGCAGTTCTCCGGAATGTCTTGCGTCGTGTGCCAATACTGCGGGGCCCGAAATCCAGGTCGCGGGTAATCGAAATCGATCAAGTCCGTTGTGGGGATCTTTGCGATCTGGTTCAACGGCAAGTGATCATCCCGGATCGCTTGGCTGCGAGCCCGTGGCACAAACGCTTTGACGCCCAAACGTTTGGCGGTCGCCCAGATGGATCGGGTCACGTCGCGGGCGTAACGCAAACTGTTTCGTTCATACAGCAACTGCAATTCGCGATCCGCGATCATGTCCAGCAACACGCCGCTTTGATATGGAACGGCGGGCGGCTCCAACAAATATTGCTGTGCGAACAGAGTTGACCCCAGGAAGTATTCGCCGCTCTGTTCGCCAAAGACAAACTCCTCGGCATCAAACAACACCACGTCGACCCCGATGTCCGAGGGCAAGGTCTCAAACTGATGGCTCAGTTCCATCAGGGCTGCTGAGCCGCTGGCGCCGTCGTTGGCGCCCACGAAGACGCCTTTGGGATTGCGACGATCTCGATCGGGATAGGGCCGAGTGTCATAGTGGGCGCACAGCAGAAACCGAGTCGGGGCGTCGGGGTTCCAGGCTGCAATCAAGTTCGCGATCGGAAGGTTCTCACCTGTCTGCGGGTGCCGGATTTCGCCGCGTTGCAAACGGACCGTTCCGCCGTTTGCTTCAAACACTTCCGTCAACATCTTTTGCTGCTGCAACATCGCCGGGCTGCCCGACGGTCGCGGCCCCAGGTCACAGATGTCGACCAAGTAACCAAAGGCGCGGTCCGCGTCATAGCGATCCGGGACGGGCCCGAGAGCGGCGGGGGTGACCGACGTTGAGTCCGGGGTGCGGACCATTTGCCAAACCGCCACGCCGACGTAGGCGAAGACGGCGACGACCGCGAGCGTCAGCAATCGCCGCGGCCAGTTCCCTTGGCGGGAGCTTGTAGGGGAGTCCATTCTCGTTCCTGGCGGAGAGGAATTCTCGGGCACGGATCGCGCGAGACGATGGGGAGAATCCGATGTTTTTGTTGCCGCCTGCCTAGCCAGATCCATCGCCAAATCTTCCTGCGGAAGCCGCTCAAAAGGGGAGTTCGTGAAAGTGGCTGTTCACCCTAGCGAACTCGAGCGAACTTCGGTAGAGTTTTGGCCTTCACGGGATGTGGCTCAGCCTGGTTAGAGCGCTGCACTGGGGGTGCAGAGGTCGCAAGTTCGAATCTTGTCATCCCGACTTTCTTTCACGGTGTCGCACACCGTCTCTGCCGCGGCAGTCCTGCCGCCGGCTCCGATTGGAGTCCGGCATTTCATGGCGTCAGAGTAGAACAGTTGTCCCCAACTGTTCCGTCGGGCAGTTCTCCGCCGCCAAGCCTCGTTGCCTCACCAAGTTCACTGCCAGACGTCCGCGTTTCGCTGTTCGACGATTCCACCCTGGCACGCCGACATTTAGAGACAAATGTTCTACTTTTCCTGAGCGTCGCTCGTGGGCAACAGCGTGCCAGTGAGCAACTTCGATTTTCGTGAACCACATGGGGATGAGAACTTCAGCACGCTGAGGCGAACCGCACTCAGTCTGCTAAAACAAAAGAAGACAGCCAAGTGTGGCGTGAAAAACAAACGCCTCACTGCGGGATGGGACGACAGCTACATGGAAAAAGTCGTTTTCAGCCCGTGATTCCCCGTGAAATCGTCCTGGCTGATTGCCTCCGTCAGCAACAAGCTCGAAACAAGCAATGTCGAAGTGCAGATTCGAACGCGTCCAATCTCAACGAGGTTGCATCGTCTTCGCGTAGTTGCCGATTCCTCCAACTCGCGCCGACCTTTCTCACCGCGTCTGATCGCCGACAGCTAACATGCTCCGACTGCATCGACCAGTGCGAGTTCGCGAAATTGCCTCGATGGCTTCGGCAGACCTCCACGCGGGTTTGGCGGTAGTCTGCCGAAATAGAGGAGCCGGCCTTGGTGTGTTACTCTGTACAGAAGCTTGTTCGCTAGATTTCAGTACGAGCGGAACATCAGTGCTATTTTCGCACGATGTGTGATGCTTGCCTGCGGTAAGGAGAGGTCTTGGCGGAATAGCTCTGCGACAGATCCGACCCGATGCTTCCAGATATACAAGACAAAAACTTGATGATTCTCAATCGCGAGTCCGTCTTTTTTGCTCCGTTGGCTTTGTGCCTGATACTGCTCATCACAATGCCAGTCCCATCGCTCGCTCAAGAGGTAGAGCAGGCTCGTCGCTCGAGCCCTGAACCACCGCTTCCGACCGAAATTCGAAACTCCATCGGAATGAGATTCATGCTGTTGCCGGCGGGGTCGTTTCGCATGGGCGATCCCTCGGGAAAAGGCGACGAAGACGAACGGCCGGTTCATCAGGTAGAGCTGGGAAGCACTTATTATATGGGAGCGTTTGAGGTCACCCAGCGACAATACGAACAACTGATGGAAAGAAATCCGAGTCAATGGAAAGGCAAGGATCAGCCGGTCGACAACGTGTCTTGGAGAGACGCGACAGCGTTTTGCAACCTGCTGTCTCGCTTGCCCGAAGAAAAAACTGCGGGCCGCGTCTACCGCTTGCCAACGGAAGCGGAATGGGAGTACGCGTGCCGCGCGGGTACCCAAACACACTTCAACTGTGGTGATGATCCAAAGGCTTTTGCAAAAGCGGCGTGGTTCAAACAAAACTCGCAGAATCAAACGCACCCCGTCGGCACAAAAGCTCCCAACGCATGGGGATTGCACGATATGCATGGTAATGTTTGGGAGTGGTGCCAGGACTGGTATGGGAACTACTCAGACAGTCGCATGAAGAATCCGCAGGGACCTTCCTCTGGATCGAAACGTGTATTGCGAGGGGGCGCCTTTGGGAGTTCGCCGGTGGTATGTCGATCGGAGAGCAGGCACCGATTTCCCCCAGAAGCTGCTACCGACTTCATTGGAATCGGCTTTCGGGTAGTCATCGACTCGGCCTCATCTAGCAATACCAATGATCGCATCGAAAAACTGCTCGAACGAGCAGAAAAAGGAGATGTGAGAGCCCAGTTCGACCTTGGGCTGCTGTACGAAGAAGGTGAGTTCGTGCCCCAATCGACAAGTACAGCAGTCGCTTGGTATCGCAAAGCCGAAGAACAAGGTTTGGTTGCTGCAAAATACAAACTAGGGGTGCATGCGATGTGGGACCCGCCGAATCCGCAAACGTTCGCCGACGGAATCAAATGGATACAAGAAGCAGCAAAGCAAGGTGATCCAGACGCTCAGCAACGCGTCGCGATGTGGCACTATACCGGATTGAACGTCCCTTCAGATCATGGAAAGAGCGTGTTAAAAGACCTTGAACTTGCTAAAGCATGGTCTATGAAAGCAGCCAAGCAAGGCAACGTGTCGGCCATGGGAACACTTGGGCTCATGCACTTTTACGGAGAAGGCGGCCCGAAAGACTACGTGACCGCATACGCTTGGCTTACGCCTCCGAGCGTCGCAGGTAATCAGGACTCAATGGAACTCCGTGAAAAAGTAAAAGGGTTTCTGACACCGGATGAGCTTCTAGCGGCTGAAAAACTAGGACATGAATTTACTCGGCAGTTCAAGCAATAGACGCGGCAGTTCGAACGGGCATCCTCCCCACGGTAACAGCTTTTTATAGGGCTCGTGCCTGTTCGGCCGCGGTTCTGGACCTTCGGCGATTCAGCATGAGTGGGCGGCTACAGCGCTATGGTATACCGAGTCATTCGCAGCCTTAGCCTTGCCCCGCCTTTTTTGAACTCGCTGCGGGTGGGGCGACTTCAGCGCGAAAGATCTGTGGGAAAACTCGCATCGGAGTCGGCGCAGATCGGACGACAACATACAGAGACGCCAGAACCTGCTCCGGATTCATCAACCGGAGCGCGCATCGGTTGCCAACACCGGTGCGTGCGAGATCACGTGGATATGGAAGCCGTGGTGTGTTTGACCGAAGCAGATCTGGGTGAATCGGAATCCGTCTGGGCTGATGCAACTCCGCAAGAAGAAAATGCTCTCACGACATCCAAACCGAAACGATGATGAACAGGAAAGCAGCGAGGGCGAATGTGAAAATGAGCCCTCCACAGCCAATGGAACTGTCGGATCCGCTCACATCGCCGAAAAGATCGAAGTCGTCTAGCAAGGTGCTGACTCATTGGTGGAGGGAGCGAATGGCCGATGTCAGTGAAGGCCGTTTTGTTTTAACCCTCAACAGTTAACGCGGCCGCTGCCGACGAGAAGAGGCCCTCGGAAGAACTGTCTTGTCAGACCGTTCCGACTGATCTCCCACCTTGAAGTTGGGCAAACCAACCTGACGAACAATTCGTCAAACTCTACCCGACAAGGAACCATTCGGAAACAACTTCGGGATTCAAAAGGTAGCGGAAGGGCGCGAGCCCGCCGGTGACACACCGGGCGGCTCGCTCCGCTACAGCCGAACTTGATTCCGAACGGTTCCTTAAGGCACAGCGATCGCAGTCGGAACCCCACGGCTGTTTATTCACTCCCCGAAGTCAAAGCGTTTTGTATCTTCCGACTGGCCTTCGACCGGTTTGTCCTCCGCTGCTTTGGATCCATGCCCTTCACGCCAAGTTTGGCAAAGATGGCGGTGAGTGCCGCCGCCATAGCAGACATGAATGCCCAAAACTGCCAACTGGTTGTGATGACCCGTATGCTTCGATCCTTGTGTCTGACGACGGTGCGTTGAATAACAACCTACTGATTCTGCTGGATCTGTGAATGTTTTATCGTTGCTTTGCTTCCAGTTGCTCTGCCATGGAAATGATCAATGAAACGTCTGACCGATCGCTGGCGCCAAACTCGCTTAGGCGAATGGGCCTGAGTCGAAGGCAGCGTTCGAGCATTTTTAAGAAGCGATTCATCTCGAACGCGTTTCTCGTTGAGCGAGTTGGTCCACGTTCGGGACTGTGCTGACTCGGTAGAGCGTTGCTGGGCCACGTTGAAGCAGCGGAATAATTTTGCTTTTGGCGGGCAATTGATCTCGCAAAGATTTGATGGCGATGTGCGAATCAACAATCAAAATGCAATTCGAGTTTCGAACCAGGAACCGTTTGATTCCCCGATCACTCAGGCGGGCGAAGTGAGCAACGTTGGTTCGGTTGAGATAGAAGGGCACTTCTGAAAACTCGTGCTCAATGGTGGCGATCGGTGTGGATTCGTCGACACCGAGTTGGTTCGCCAATGGCGAGGATTCTCCAAAGAGTGTTTGGGATCGGCTGTAAGCAGGTACCATCTGATGCATGACCATGACCGCAAACAGGAATGCGACCACTGCGGACGTTCCCCAAGCGATCCGTGCTTGATGTCGATCCGCCATCAGCACCAAGGACGAAATCAAAAGAGCGGCCCACAGCATGGCCCAAGCGAACAGCACGGTGGTGGCGTCGTCCGTGTAGATCATCGCATACACCACGAATGCGACACCAGCAAAACAAGTGGTCGCCGTTGCCGAACGTGCGGACCAGAATCGAGCAAAGAAGTGCTTTTCAGGATGACTTGCATCGGCGAGTACTGTGTGAAGGTAATGGCCGACCATCAACGCCAGTGCCGGAGCGGAGGGCAAAAGATAGGTGGGCAATTTGCAACTCGACAGAGAAAAAAACGTGAAGCACCAACCACTCCACAGCAACAGATATCCGACGGCAGGAGGTCGTTGGCGGCGAGACCTTTCGTCGCGACTCAGCAAGAACTTGCCATAGGGGATTGTTAGAAAGGACCATGGGTGACCGGCGATGAGAAGGACAGGCAAGAAATACCAAATGGGCTTGGGATGGAATTCGCCGGCGAACCTTGCGATGTTGTGTCGATAGAAGAACTCGTTCAAAAATGCGGGGTCTTCGAGGTGCACCATCAGAAACCAAGGTGCAGCGATCATGGACGCGACGCCACCGAGAACTCCGTAGTGCCGCCACCTTGGGCGTGCGTGAGCTTCGGATACCCAAGTCATTGCCAGTACGGGTGGAAGCCAAAGCACGATCGCGATCGGTCCTTTGGTCAAGAATGCCAAGCCGATGCAAATGCCTGAAAGGATCCACCACCCGAGGTGCAATGAACCCTTGCCATCGGTCGCAGTCGGATTTCGAATCGCCTCCAGCGAGGTGAAAAGTGAAAGCGAAACAAAGAGTGCTAACACGCCGTCGAGCAAAAGGTAGCGACTTGTGAATGCGAAACCGACCGAAAGCATCAGCACGACGCCAGCGTATAGTCCGACCGTTCGTCCGAAGAGCCGCGATCCAAAGAACATGGTGGATGCCAAAGTGCAGATCGCCGCGAGAGCTGGAACGAAGCGGGCGGGTGCTTCACTGATTCCGAACAACTGGAAGCTGATCGCACACAACCAGTACAGCAGCGGTGGTTTGTCGTAGTAGGTCTCGAAATTGAGTTGCGGCAAAACCCAGTTGCCGGTTGCGATCATTTCCCGAGGGATCTCCGCGTACCTTGTTTCGTCGCGATCAATGAGCGGGTACTCAAGATTGGCAAACATGAACACCGCTGCAATGAAGATCAGTCCAATTTGCAACCAGCTCGGGTTCAGGCCAAAACAGCCTGAGGATATTGTTTCTGAATTCCGGCGGTCCATGGGGGTTTGGATTGAGAACTGGACTTCGTTCCACCAGTAGCGCACCAGAGACGTGAGTACCTTCGGAATGTGCTTGATCGAGACCGTGCTTTGACCAAGCGTGCGTGGTCGGTGCGAGACGCCAACCTCGACGACGCTGTGACCAAGGCGATTTGCCTGGGTCAGCATTTCTGAATTGACAAGGAAGCCGTCCCCTGTGATCCGCAATTTTTTCGCGACGTTGACATCAAACATCTTGAGAGCGCAATCAACGTCACGAACCCCGGTGTTGAGCATCGCTCGAACGAGCAGGTTGTAGACTTTAGAGTAGAGGCACCTTAGCGACGAATCTTTCCGGTCGATGCGATAGCCACAGACGACGTCGTAGCGTTCCGATAGCAAGACGAAACGATCTAATTCGGTCAGATCGAATTGACAGTCCGCATCGGTGAAGGCAACCAAGTCACACTGTGCCGCAGAGAAACCGGAGCGAATCGCCGCCCCGTAACCTTGGTTGCGCGGGTGCTGGATCAATCGCAACGAGTGAATGAACTTTGCGAACTCACGAACAATCTCGGCTGTCGCGTCAGAACTGCCATCATCGACAACGATAATTTCGTATCGACGCGTGATCGACGAAAGTGCCGAATCAGCTTCCATAATTGCGTCGGCGATCACTTCCGCTTCGTTGTAAGCCGGCAGTATCAGGGTGATGGACGGCGTCCGGCGAGTCTTCGCGACCATCCTGGCTGCGCCTGCGGTTGACGCATGACTGGTTTCGATAGCGTGCATCCGTGCACTCCTTTGTACTGTTCTTTTAGTAATTAACGGTAGGTGGTTGTCATTGCTGGGTGGCGATGACTGCAGACGTAAATTGTAAGAAGTTAGTAATTGGGTTTCTGAAGCATGGGAGTTGTGGACTCAGTGAGCGTGCGGGATTGGAAAGGGAAGAAAGTCGGTGGATCGTCCCACGACGTTGCGATTTTCGTTCAGTCTTCTTCAGTCAACAGTTCGTGCATCTGCACGCGATCTTCGAATGACTCGAAGTCTCGGACCTGCAGATTGAATTGATGCAATGCTTTCGCAGTCCATCTTGGCCACGGGGACCAATCACTTCGTTGCGACGCCATCACATTGGTTGGCAGCCAAAGTTGTTGCACGAGCGTCGTACAGAGCAAGATGATGCAGAGTGAAAGAACAGGTCGCCAATGAGCTTCACGTGGTTTGCTCTCCGCAAGCATCACCAGTCGTTTGCTGCGGCGAATCAAGTTGCTGTCATTGTTTCCAAAGGCGAGCGTTCCCGTTGGAGGACCATCGCAGGAGACGCGGCGGGAATGTTCGGCGACCTTGGCCAGGGTTCTCAAATAGACGCTGAACTTTCCGATCGTGGTGGCAGCAGCTTCGTCGCACAGGAATTCGCGTGTCAATTCAGCGTGGTATGCCGCAGCCCGAACCATTGGATGAAACCAAAAGATCGTCGAGCAAATGCCTTGCAGGAAATGCTGCATCGGGTGCTGAGTACGGAGGTGTTCGAGTTCGTGAAGCAAAACGTGGCGAAGGGTTGCGTCTCCCGTTTGATGTTCGCTGACCATGAACGATGGCAGCACGACGACGGGGCGGTGCAATTGCCAGCAGAATGGTCCTTGGATCTTGCCAGAGACAAAAATGGACAGTTCGCGATCCTCGTCTGATGCGATCTCAATTGCTTTCAGTAGTTCCGCTGCATCGATCCGATCACATTCAAAATTCAGAAAATGCAGCAAGCGGACGCATAGCCAGCACAGCTGCACGAGGGACCAGACGACGCCCGCCGTCCACACCAACAAGAAAGCTATCGCGATTCGGGTTTGCCAAACCACGATTTCAAGCATCGCTTCACGCGAGGGTGTGAAGGGGAAGTGAAACAATCGACGATGGGGAAGCAACAGTGCTGCGGCGACCAATCCGATGATGCAAAGGAAGCAAGTTGTCCAGAGTCGGCATCCCCAACGTGCGTCCACGACCCAGCGTTGCAATGCAGCAGTCAACGCAATGACAATCGTGATTTGGACGCACAACGTGCTTCCGACTTCAAATGCGAATCGAAGATCCATCACGAATCCCCGAGTTTTGCGGCGGCTTTTTTGACTGCTTCGATGTCATCCGGCGATACGGCGTCGGATTCAAGTAGATTCAAGACTAGCGAACGAATGGACCCACCAAACAACTGGTCAGCGAGCGATTTCACCATGCCTTCCTGGACTTGCTCTCGCGAGACTTTTGGGGTGTAGGTGAACGCTCGCCCGATTTTCTTTCCACGGCGGACGATTTTTTTGTCTTCCAAGATCTTTATCGTCGTCAGCACGGTTGTGTAGGCGAGTTCGCGATCGATGGTGTCGACGACATCGTTGACGGTAACGCTGCCCTTGTCCCAGACAACGTCCATCACTTCAGCTTCACACTTGGTCAGCTCAACTCGCTTTTTCGATCGTGGCATCAGTTGGTATTTCAGTGAGGAACGTGGATAGGAGGCTTGGGTTGTTCGGCTTGTGGTGGCAAAACATTCGGTTGCAAAGCGAAATGAATTGCTACTCTCGAAGTTTGGCCCAGCGGTGATACTCATGCAGGTCGACGTTTTCGGTGACGAAGGTTACATGGCCATCACCCCACAAGAAGTTCGCTCCGCCTGGATGGCGGCTGGAGTGATCACACTCGTCGGCCAAGGGATTGTTGATTCCTTCCAATGCAGAGCCGACCAAACGGGCCGCTGCGTCCTCGCCCGCCAAATTGACGCCGATCCATGTGGATGGAACCTGGGCCATCGTTCGCTCGCCAACGATGATTGTGTGAGAGGTTCCACGCTGGAAATCGCGGAAACGCGTCGCATGATTTTCCAGGAAGGCTCCGTCGCCCAAAGGTGCGGGGGTACAATCGTCCGCTTCGATGGTCCCAAAGATTCCGACGTAGTTTGCGGTTGGCAATCGCATCAACGCAACCGCTCTTTCGACGGGGTTGAATGATTCCCCTTCACCGCGCTCTTCGTCGTCTTGGTAGAGCATGAAGAACGGTTCGGTGATATCGGACGGGCAGAGCATCCAGTCCAAGGATGTCGATCGGGCGAGTTGATGTCGCGGATCGTTCAGCGGCCGCTTTCTGTCAATCTGCTCCGCCAATGCACCTTGTTCGATATACGGCAACAGTGGCACGACCCAACCGTAAGCAGATGTGCTGCCGGGAGAAAAGCTCCAACCAACAGGAAGCTTGTTCTCGGTGGAATGATGGTTCTGCAACGCCAGCCCGATCTCACGCAGATGATTGGTGCATTGCAATCGTCGAGCAGTTTCTCGAGCGGAGCCGATCGCGGGCATTAGTAAAGCGATCAAGACACCAATGATCGCCACGACGACCAGTAACTCGAGGACCGTGAAGCCAACTCGAGGGTCAGTCGTGGATCGTTTGTAGCGGTGTGAGGTCGTTTGATTCATATTGGTTGGCCACATCCGTGTGGGGCGATCTGAAACAAGATACGAATGAATTAGTTTTTTGGCAATCCCGTTTCGCATTGGGATTCGTCTTGTTTTGAAAACTAAAGGATTCGTAAATGGAGGCGTTGCGACACGTTTCTCTTCAAGGTGCCTCAGGTGATTTGCTCCATTTTAGACCTTCTGAAACCAAAGTGTTTCGCGGCGAGCATCAGCTTGCTGGTCGCCGCCTTCGGATCGCTTTCGGTTCAAGCGGACGAGCCGTTTTTCATCGGGCAATCTCCGCCTACACGATTGGTTTCGCGCGCGGCGATCTGGGACGATTCACTGTTGCTGGATGATCCGGCGTTCGGGGCCGCCGACGATTGGGCGGGACACCATGAAGCAGACGAGTTCCAACGCGAGTCGTTGTGGCAGAGAATCCAAATGGATTACCAGCATTTTTATGATCTGGAATCGTTTGGATTGTTGACCGGCGGCTTCGTGCTGGGGGCTGCCGTTGCTAACACGCAACTCGATGACGAATTGCATCGACACTTTCAAGGCAGCGTTCGCGGAGCGACCAGCGATGACTGGTCAGAGTTTCTGCACGCGGACAAAGAACTTGGCAACGGTGTTTATTCGTTGCCGATCTTCGCCAGCGTTTGGGCCGCGGGCGAATTCTTCGATGAGTTGCCCTTGCTGGTTACGACTGGTCATTGGGGAGAACGATCGATGCGTTCGTTTCTGGTTGGTGCTCCACCGTTGATGGTTGCTCAGCGACTGACCGGTGGTTCTCGACCTGGAGAAATGGACCGTGGTTCTCGCTGGCTGCCATTTCAAGACAACAACGGTGTGAGCGGCCATGCATTCATGTCAGCACTTCCATTCATCAACGCAGCAAAGATGACAGAACGTCCTGTGCTGAAGGCCAGCTTCTATGCGGGATCGCTGCTTGGTCCTCTTTCGCGAGTCAACGACGATGCACACTATCCATCGCAGGTTGCCCTTGGATGGTGGTTGGCGTACGTGGCTGCATCGGCCATCGATCGAACCGAAACGTCCGACCACAACGTTCAATTTTTTCCGGTCATGGATTCGAACGGAGGCATCGGCGGAATGTTTGAGATTCGACTGTAGCCGCTTGGATTGATTGAGGCGTTGGAACGATCAGATTGCTGCGTCGAGGTTCGCTTGATGGGATGTTCGATCGAATCGAGAGGCGGTTAAACAAACGAGGTTCACTTAAGTCGAATGAGAACTTCGTTGCGACGCAGAGCCGCGGGGGTGAAGGGCGGATCGTAGGAGGCGGCTTCGACCCCGCTGGTTTTGTTCGACTCATCGTCTTCGTTGATGGCTGCGGTCAGGCCTTTGGATTTCATCCAAGCTCGTAGTTTGGCTTCGGATTCTTTGGCGAGCTTTTTGTCCAACTTGCCGGGGAATCGGATCACGGCAAAGCGTCCGCCGGTTCGTTTGCGGACATCGACGTCGGGACCGGTTGGTGAGGGAACGCCTTCGACCGCGACTTCTTTGGGCATCACAAATCCCATCTGGACTTCGGAATCGGCTTGGTCGTTTTCCATGAAGACGGGAGTCGTCATGGAGATCTTTTGCTCGGCTTCGTTGGCTCCCGAGATGTAGCGAAACAGCTTCATGAAGCTGCCGTCTCGACCTTGAGCATCGATTTTGGTCTTCGTTGCGACCAGCATCAGATCGGGATACTCGCGAATTTCAAACTCGCCGTCGGATTCGATGACTTTGTATTCCGCCGATTCGTAACCCGCTCGCGTGGTTCGGCTCAGCAGGAACACTCCGCCGGTGACCAGAATGGCGATCGTTGCGACAGTCATGATTTTTCGACGGGACATCGGATTGCCTTTTGTCTGCGCTGGTTGATGGCGACAGATCGGAAAGCGAATCGTCGACCAATGAACGATAGATGGCTGGCTAGTTCGATCGAATCGAGCTCGTTCAACACGGGAGGCTACCCCCGAACGTTTTTCGCGATTCCGCGAAGCATGACGGGAAAGACGAGGCCGTGCAGCGGCAACACCGCGTACCAATACGCCAGGCCCAGCAAGCCCTTAGGGCGGAACCTTGCGGTCATGACGACTTGTGTTGTTTCTGCCGCGGACGGTTCCAATTGGAAGTCGAGTTCCGCTTCGCCGGGCAGCTTCATCTCGGCTCGCAAGGTCAGACGTTCGTTGGGAACCAGTTTCGTGACTCGCCAAAAATCGACCGCTTCGCCGTAATGCAAATCACGCGGATGGCGGCGTCCACGTCGCAGACCGGGACCGCCGATCGCTTGATCCATCCAACCGCGAACTTGCCAGAGGAAACCGGCACCCCAATAGCCGTTGGCTCCGCCGATCGATCGAATCTCCGCGAAGGTTTGCTCCACGGAACCATGGACCGTGATTTCGCGACGGTCGGTCAACGTCGTTCCCCCGGACCAGTCTGGATCGCCCGGGATTTTGCCCGCGGTCGACCAGCGTGTTTCGATATCGCCCTGTTGAGTTTTACCCAACGCGGCTTCGATCGCGGCTTCGATGCCCAGGCATTCACCAGGCATCAAACGCACCGCATCATCGTTCCGGCAAACGGTGCGGTTCTTCAGACCCTCGGAAAGCGGTCTAGCGATGCTGCTGCTGACCGGCGTCACCAAACCGATCCAGAGGCTGCTGAGGTACGGAGTCAAAACGGGAACCGGCAAAATGATTCGGCGACGCAGTTTCAGTTTCTCCGCCATCACTTGCATCACATTGCGATACGACATGACGTCGGGGCCGCCGATGTCCAAGGTCTTGCCGGCCGTTTCGTCCACATCCAAACAAGCGACGAGGTAGCGAAGGACATCGCGAATCGCGACGGGCTGGGTTTCGGTTTTGACCCACTTGGGAGTGACCATGATCGGCAAACGCTCCACCAAGTAACGCAGCGTTTCAAAGGATGCGGACCCGGAGCCGATGATCATCGCGGCGCGGAACACGGTGGTAGGGACGCGGCCGGATTGCAGGATTTCTCCGACTTCGTGTCGGCTGTCGAGGTGTTCGGAAAGATCGGCACCCAACTCGCCCAGCCCACCGAGGTAGATGATTCGTCGACACGAAGATTCCTGGGCGGTGTCTCGGAAACCGGTCGCAAGCTCACGGTCTCGCTGGGCGTATTCACCCTTGGCCGACTGCATGGAATGAACGAGGTAGTATGCGACGTCGATTTTCTCGAGAGCACGCCGGGTGGCCTCGGTGTCTTCCAGTTCGCCTTGGATGACGGTGAGACGCTCGTGTTGCCCCCACGAAAACTTGGTCAGCTTTTCGGGACTTCGAACGAGGCAAGTCACTTGGTAGCCCTCTTCCAGCAACCGTCTGGCCAGGCGTCCTCCGACATAGCCGGTGGCACCGCAAACCAGGATGCGTTCGTTGCGAGAAGCAGATTCCGACATGAAGTGAACCGGGGGCAGGAGACTGGAGTTTGTGCGTTGTGACGTGCGATTCTTTTCGCCGCAGTTTTTTCGCGACCGTCAACGCTCTGCAGACAGGTTAGCAACGCGTGAACAATGAGTGACGATGTTAGCGGTGTGGCGCAAGCCGCCCGGTGAGGAACCGGAGGGCTCGCGCCCTTCCGCTACGTCACTTATTGTTCACGCGTTGCTTCGCGGGAGGAACAGGCGGCGGCACGGTTCATCCACCGAAAGGGGACGCCGGCTGTCGGGGAGTTGGCACGGGCTTTGCGAAGTTGGCTCACCACGTGCCGCTCGCCGGCGTCTGAATCGCCGCCAGCCTCCTAACTGTTCTACGATGGATCTTCTCGCTCACCTCGACCGTTGCTTCGGGTTTCAATCCTTCCGTCACGGTCAACGCGAAGCCTGCGAGTCGATTGTGGCTGGCAAGGACACGATTGTGTTGATGCCAACTGGGGCTGGCAAAAGCCTTTGTTACCAACTGCCTGGCATTCTTCGCGATGGCGTGACGTTGGTGGTCAGCCCGTTGATATCGCTCGCGAAAGATCAGGCCGAGCATCTGAAGGAGGCTGGTCAGCCAACGGTCGTGCTCAACAGCACCAGGACGGCGAAACAGATCGAGTCGGCTCGTTCAAAGATCTCAGCGGGAGAGGTCAAGTTCGTTCTCACGACGCCGGAACGACTTCAGAAAACCGACATCTGCGAATTGCTCGCGGGCGTGGGGGTCGGGTTGATGGTGGTCGACGAGGCTCACTGTGTCAGCCAATGGGGGCACGACTTTCGTCCGGACTATTTGTGCTTGCCGTCCATTCGCGAGCGGTTGGGCAATCCGCCGCTGGCCGCGCTCACGGCAACCGCTTCGGAACGGACTTTGGATGAGGTGCGATGCTCGCTGCGTTTGAACGATCCAACCATTGTTCGAACCGGAATCGACCGACCCAACCTTCGAATCGAAGTCGTTCGCTGCTACTCGGCGGAGGACAAGTTGAAGGAATTGCATCGTGCTCTCGAGATCGAGGGCATGCTGGAACGCACCGAGCCAGCGATTGTTTATTGCGGAACGACCAAGACGGCTGACCAATTGGCGAAATCCTTCGGTGGGTTGTGCTACCACGGCAAGATGCGAAAGGCCGAGCGTGCGGAAGCCCAAGAGCAGTTCATGAATGGTCGCCCGAGCGTGATGTTTGCGACCAATGCGTTTGGATTGGGAATCGACAAGCAGGATCTTCGACAAGTCATCCATGTTGAGTTACCGGGTTCGTTGGAATCGTACTATCAAGAGATGGGACGAGCCGGACGAGATGGCAAACGATCGCGTTGCACGCTGTTGTATGACCCGTCCGATGTGGATCTGCGGAAGATGTTTGCCGGCGGGATGATGGAGGCGAGCAAGATCATGACGGCGCATCACACGCTGGTTCGCGGAGTCAACGAGATTGGCAAAGACGGCGAGGTGGCTTTGTCAAAGCTGGCCCCGATCAGTCCGCTCGGCCGCGTCACGTTGAAGAACTGTTTTCAATTGTTGTCGTCTCGCGGCATCGTTGCTCCCGCCGGACGAGGTCGATGGCGCTTGATCGTCGAAGAACTCGAGCACCGTGTGGCTGATCGGCTAGAGGAAGCGACTCGGGTGAGATCCGAGGATCGCCAGGTGGCACTCCGCGAGATGGTGGAGTTTGCCGAGTCGTCCAGGTGCCGGTGGCAATCGCTCCGTGAGCACTTTGGCGTCAGCGAAACGACGGGCTCGGATTGTTTGTGCGATCAGTGTGGAGCTGTCGCGTCCGCGAGTGCGTGAGTGATTGGTTGTGAAGTACCCGGTGACGGCTGACGGTCGATACTTTGTTCACCAGCAACGATTGTGGCGGTGCACCAATCCAAGCTTGAGCGAACAGGAACGCCAGCAATACGTTTGCGAATTGATGAAAGCGAGACGGGACGTGAAGTCTGCGAAAGCATCGGGTGATGAAGACGCGATGCAAATCGCTCGCAATGCGGTCAACGCGGCGAAGATCAAACTTGGAGAACGCGGGCCGACTTGGTGGGACGACGACACCGATCACAACCGCCAATTGGTCAGGAATACACCCTACGCGGATTGGTGGGAGACGCATTGAAACCGGCGGCCAGTTTTCTTTTCAAGCTGCCATTGTGCGGTTGGCTGGAACGGCATATACGCATTGTCCAAGGAACCATTCGGAAACAACTTCGGGATTTAAAAAAGGTAGCGGAAGGGCGCGAGCCCTCCGGTGACACACCGGGCGGCTCGCGCCGCTCCGCTAAAGCCGAACTTGATTCCGAACGGTTCCTAAACGCTCCTTCACCAGGTGTTGTGGTCTTCCAACACGAAGGCCGCGACCGCTTCCGCCAGTCCAGTTCATGAAACGTTCCCACGACTCGCTTCAAGGTTTTTTGCATCTGCTTCGGGCACTCATTCGTGAGCCGTCTGTTGTGGGCGTGGAGGACGCGTTCTTTCGGGTGCTGCGCCGCGAGTTGGAAGAGTTTCCGGTGACGATCACTCGCTACCACGGGCTGCTGGTTGCGCAAGGAGACGAACCGGAAAGCAACTATCTCTCGGCTCACGTCGATCGTCATGGATTGCTATGCACCGGGCCTCGCGAATTCCAATACGCGGCGTTCATTGCCGGGAACCGAGGGGAGCTGAATGGGGATTCGATTTCGGAGCAGTTCATGGAGTTGATCGCCGGCCGTTTTCGCGGCCAACGCGTGCAGGCTCACACGCCCTACGCGGGATCGTACTTAGGACAAGGAACAATCACTGAGTCATTCATCTGCCCGCGTCGCAAGAACTTGATTTTCGACATCGATGGGTTGGACTTCCTGCAACCAGGCACACCCGTCTCTTTTGTCGATCGACTGCGAGAAGACGACGGGCAGATCTCAGCCCAGCTCGACAACGTCGTGTCGGTCGCGATCTTGATCGAGATGATTCGTCGCGGTTTTCGTGGGACGGCATTTTTCACGGCTGGTGAAGAATGCGGGCGGAGCTATCGATACGTCGCGGAGTGGTTTCAACGATTTGATTTGAAGACTCAGCGGTTGGTCGTGTTGGACACCAGTCCCTTTCCAACGCAAGAAGACTTGAACGCACAAGAAGTGGTGCTTCGGAATCGTGATTCGGTGGCGGAGTTTGAGCCCACCGTGACAACCGAACTAAGAGAGATTTGCGATGAGCTAAAGTTGACGCATCGATTCAAAGACGAATACGTGATCGAGATGAACAAGACTCGCGAAAAGCAAAGCTCGATCGGACGGACGGAGCTTGGACGATTGATCGACGCGACGAATGGCGAGGTCACCGGAACAACGCTGCAGTTGCCAACTTCGTCCTATCACACCCAAACCGAAACAGCCAACCTGTCCAGTGTCGAGGCGGTTTTGAAAGTCTTGACCCGGCTGACGGGTGCGGATCTGAAATCGTGAGATTCGTATGGCAGCACCAGCCATCTCACTGATCGTTTGTCATTTGAGTTCGCAGTTGCTCGAACCGTTGTTTCTCAGGCAAGAGCCGTGAACGAATTTCTCGGTTGATTTGCCAAATGGCCAATCCCATGCAAATCGCAAAGGCGGGACCAAAGACGAGGTACAGCAAGTATCGTCGGGCGGGATCGATGATGAACAGGGCGATGATCAGTCCCAACACGTTTGGGACGGCGAACCACCAAACAAAGTTTCGCATTTGAGAGATGCGGTCATCGAGGCCATCGATCGATTTGTCGATCAATCCCCGCAAGGATTGTTCAAAGCCAAGGTGGCGATGTTGGCGATCCCTTCGCCATTTAAATAGCCAGCCGGCGGCAGCGAGGCACACGATGCCAGGAAGGATCAAGACCAGATCGTGTCCCTGCAAAACGGGATCACGAAAGAACATGACGGCGACGAACAACAGCGTTGCAATCATGACTCCATCCGTGATGGTGGTGAGGCGTCGGAGCGATTGTTCTTTTTCGACGACCGCAAGCAGAATGCTTTCACGCTCGAGCGATTCTTTGGTCGCGGCTTGGGAGTTCCAAATCAGTTGGATTTCGTCAAAGTTCATCGGTGGTTTCCTGGTCGAGGAGCGAGGACAAATGTTTCTTGATGCGGTGCAGGCGGACGCCAACGTTGGTCACTGAAAGACCGAGTGTTTCGGCGATGTCACGGTGCTGGATGCCGTCGAGCATCATCAAGGCGAGCGAACGATCGATGGGATTTAGTTCGGCAATCTTTTCGTACAACCAATCCACGCGAGGATCCGGGTTGGGCTCGTTCGCGATCGGTTCTTCGGCAAGCGTTTGTCGCTTTTCGCGATGCTTGGAATCTTTGCGAGTCCAACTGATGGCGGTATACAGGGCGACTCGGTAGATCCAGGTGGACTCGGCGACGTCGGGGTTCAGGTTTGGAATTGAACGCCAAAGCTGCAATCCAATTTCCTGCAACAGGTCGTCTTGGTCATGGCGGTTGCGAGCGAAAGAACGAGCAACTTTGACCAACAAGCCTTGATGCTTCTCCAGCCAAACCTGGAGCTGTCGTTCCTGCTGGCGTGGATTCATAAGAGATCATGGGAAGCGAGTGAGAGACTTGGTGACTCTGATGAACTAGTCGCAGTTGATTGGCCGGATCTTACAAAGAAGAGCAGATTTTGAGCGTTTTCGGGGGAGGAGAGCCGTGGCAGGGAAAGCTTCCGTATCGTCGACGCGAATGTCAAAACGCGGAGTGGTAGAGGAGCGGAGCTTCTCGGAGATTGAGGGGAGGGTGTACTGAGTCGGTGGTGTTTGAGATGGAGTCAATTGAAGCTGGCCGATGTGGTCATTGGTGCAGCGATCGAAGTGTCTCGTTGGCTTGGTCTTGTTTGCGTTTGATGAATCTGGACGCTTGCTACTCGTCAATTTTCTCGAAGCAAAGTTCATCGACGACCTAAATCGCATCGTCAACCGGTACGGCGGCCCCGAGCCAAGTTGACGCTCACCTCTCTCCGCGAAGCTCCGCTCCTCCGTGTCTCCGCGTTTCAAACGTCATGCCGTTCGCTATACAAACTTTGCGTGACCATTGGGGATGACGATTCGGGCCAGCCGCCCGGAGGCAAACATTGCCGTCTTTCCGAAGGGTGGGTTGGAATCTCTGATCCTCGATCAATTACGACGGGGCGATTTCGAATGACGCGAATCTTGAAACGCGGAGTGGCGGTGGGGCGGAGCTTCGCGGAGATTGGAGTGAGAGCGTTTCGAGCCATTGGAGACTGAGATGGAACCGAATGATGTGACTGACATAATCATTGGTGCGGCGATCGAAGTGCATCGCCGACTCGGCCCGGGGCTCTTGGAGCATGTCTATCGGCGTTGTTTGGCATACGAGCTTCGAAAGCGAGGCTTGGCGGTTGTGGAAGAGAAACCGGTCGCGATCGACTACGACGATCTGCACGAACCTTGTGCTTTTCGAGCTGATCTATTGGTCGAGGAACTGGTCGTGGTTGAACTCAAAGCGAAGACTCAAATCCACCCCATCGACAAAACGCAGACTCTGTCTTATCTGCGATTGATGAATCTCAATGTTGGGCTGCTCATCAATTTTCACGAAGCAAAGTTGATCGACGGTCTGCATCGCATCGTC
>NZ_ANMO01000169.1 GCF_000338295.1 Rhodopirellula europaea 6C | reverse complement strand
CATCGGAGTGTCCATTCATTGGAGTGTGGAAACGTTCGCAGGCGAATCTGTTCGTCGCGAAAACTCAAACGGCGGTGGTTTCACCTTGCAGTCTTTTGCTCAACCGGTCTGCTATTTTGTCGGTGATTTCAACCGTCGAAAGATTGCCGCCCATGTCTGCGGTACGCTGGGTTGGATCGGACAACACATCGGCAATGGCAGCGTTGAGCGCGTCTGCCGCACGCCGCGTTTCGGGATGGTCCAGCCATTCCAACATCATCGCGGTCGAGAGATGCATCGCGATTGGATTGGCGATGGATTGACCAGCAATGTCCGGTGCCGAACCGTGCGAAGGTTGAAACACCGCTGCGTCGTCGCCAATATCACCTGATGGTGCCATTCCCATGCCGCCAACCAATCCGGCCGCCAAGTCCGACAGGATGTCACCGAACATGTTCTCGGTCACCATCACGTCGAAGTCTTGCGGACGGCGGACCAAGAACAATGCCGCGGCATCCACGTAAACGTGCTCCGCTTTGATGTCGGGAAACTCTTTGGCGACTTCGTCAAACACGTGCCGGAAATAGACCATCGAAGAAAGCACGTTGGCTTTGTCGATCAACGTAACGGTCTTCTTTCCATCACGGCGACGTGCCGTCTCGAAAGCCAATCGGCAAACTCGCTCGGATGCCGAACGAGTGATCCGCAACAAGTTGGTCGCCTCGTCGGCTTCCAAATCGGCGATCGCATCACGCCCGTAAAACAGTCCTTCGGTGCTTTCGCGAACCAACACAAAGTCGATGTCGCCAGGACCATGGCCCTTCAAAGGCGTGTCAGCTTCGTGATAGAGACGGATCGGACGAACTCCACCGTACAACTGCAACCTTTCGCGAAGGTCCAATTGAGGTGCGATCTCTTTGCCGTTCGGATAGCGAACGTTTGGTAACCCCATCGCGCCCAGCAGAACCGCGTCGGAGGCCAAGCACGCATCGAATGCGGACTGAGGCAACGCGTCGCCCGACCGCTGGTACTCGCCGACGCCGACGCTGTGACGATCAAGCTGGAACTCAACGCCATCCAAGTGCGGTTGCATGATTTCGAGTAAGCGAACCGATTGGTCACAAACTTCGGGGCCGATACCATCGCCACCTAAGATGACGAGATGAAAGGATTGGGGCATGGGTGATGGTGCGAGAAAGAATGGGCGACTGGGAAATCACAACGCACGGCGAGTCGAACTCGTCGCTCACCAACGATCGAATCGCAGAGCGACACGGAACGGCTGAGAACGAACGGATGCACTCCGTCGCGTGGCCTCAACGGCGCACATTACACCACAACAGAATCAAATTCGACAGAGGACAGCCAACATTCTTGCGTCTCTCTCTATACACTCACTGGGATTGGAAATCAGAAACGCTATTGCGAAAGGCATGAATGTGTTGACTCGAATCGAACTTCTTGCAGCCTGTGTGACGCTTGCATGTTGTGTTGCCGGCATCGTTCCAATGGCTTCCGCACAGCGACCTCGCTTGGCAGTGCTGACGGACATCGGAGGTGACCCCGACGACCAGCAATCCATGATTCGTTTGTTGCTCTATTCGAACGAATTCGAAATCGAGGCTCTGATCGCCAGCGCATCGGGAACGCGTGGCGAGTTGAAGGAATCGGTGACTCGTCCCGATATGATTCAGGATCTCATCGATGCGTACGAACTCGTTCTTCCAAATCTCAAACAGCACGCCGAAGGATGGCCGCAACCGGAAGCACTTCGCAGCGTCGTCGCGTCCGGCAATCCGTATCGCGAACGACCTCATATCGGCGAAGGGCATGACACCGATGGATCACGATTGTTGATCGAACGCATCGACGTCGGAACGCCCGAGTCGCCGCTTTGCATCACAGTCTGGGGCGGGCAAACGGATCTGGCTCAGGCCCTGTACAGCGTCAAGTCAGATCGTGACGCGGCTGGCTTTGAAGAATTCTTGACCAAGTTTCGCGTCTATGACATCGCCGACCAAGACGGAATCGCGGACTGGATGAGCGAGGAATTTCCCGGAATGAATTACATCCTGTCGGCGGCTGCACCCAGGAGCGACAAACGCATCGCGAATTTTCGCGGCATGTATCTCACAGGAGATATGAGTACGACCAGTCGCGAATGGATCGAGTCCAACGTTCGGCAGATGGGACCGCTGGGAAAGTTGTATCCCACAAAGACATGGACGGCCCCCAATCCACACGGCTGCCTGAAGGAAGGTGACACGCCCTCGTGGTTCTTCTTCCTGCCACAAGGAGGCAATGACCCAGACGATCCAACTAAAGCGGGTTGGGGCGGCGTGTTTGAGAAACAACCCAATGGTTGGTATCGAGACCGCCCCGCATCGTCCTCTTACGATCCGCGAACGTCGGTCAGTCACTGGCGACCAGAATTCCAAGCGGACTTTGCCAAAAGAATGCGGTGGTGTTTGCCGGCAGAGGAGTGAGGCATTCGCTCTTCCAACGTTTCAGCATGCCGTCTTTGCAATGATGCATCGCCGGTCCCCGTTCCACGTCAAGCAATCCGGTAGGCTTCGGATAGTTTCGCGAACGCGGCAACTTGTTCATTGATCCAAGTTTCATCGCAATTTAGTTCGGAAGCCATTAGCTTGGCGACGTTCTCGGAGATTGCGATTGCAGCAGCCGAGTTTAAAAACAGGCAGCGAGTCCGTCTCGCTAGCACATCTTCAACGGTTCTCGCCATCTCGTGGCGAGTCGCCCAAATCACTTCGGCACCGGTGATCGAAAGCTCGGGATGCAAAGGTGTCGCCCATTCCACCTTTTCGCGTTCGAGGTTCTCGATCTCACCCAGATCCGATCCATAGTGGCCTCGTCCCGAACCCGCGACGGTGTTGGTGGAACCGGATTTGGGATCGTATCCGTGCAGATGCAGAGTTTCCGTCTGACATGGATTTGCCGTCAGCGGATTCCCGGACTTCTTGGTCGAGGCGAGCGTGCGGTCCACGCAGTCCTCCGCCATCTTTCGAACCGTCGTCCATTTGCCTCCGGTGATCGTGATCAATCCGGAATCAGAAATGCGGATCGTGTGATCTCGAGACAGTGACGCCGTTCGAGACGATTTGTCTCCTTTGACGAGAGGTCGAATCCCGGTGAAAACGCTGAGGACGTCCGAATGGGTTGGAGCTTCCACCAGGTATTCCTTCGCCGTTTCAAGTAGGAACTCGATTTCATCGGCTTGGGGCTTGGGTTCCAAGGAAACGGTTTCGATGGCGGTGTCGGTCGTTCCGACGACAGCGTGGTTGTGCCACGGGATGATGAACAAGACCCGCCCGTCGGACGTTTTCGGAACGATCATCGCGATGTCACCGGGAAAGAATCGACGTGGCAAAACGATGTGCACACCTTGGCTGGCCGCCAACATTTTTTCGGCGCCAGGTTCGTCCATCATGCGAACCGCATCACAGAATGGACCGGCCGCGTTGATGACTCGCCGTGCCGCGATGGAATGCGTTTCACCCGTCTCACGATCTTCGGCCACGACGCCATTGATTTCACCGCTCGAGTCTTTGGACAAATCGGTGACGGCAAAGTAGTTCAGAAGACAGGCACCCTGTTCATCCGCGGTGCGTGCCATGCTGATCAACAATCTCGTGTCATCAAATTGCCCGTCGTGATAGATGACGCCGCCGTTGGCCTTTTCCTTCTTGATCGTCGGCACTCGCTGAAGCGACTCCTTCTGATTGATCGCATGTGACCGGCCAAAACGGTTTCCGGTAGCCAGAAAGTCGTAGACCTTTAAACCAATCGCATAGTACATCCGTTCCCAACGAGATTGGCATGGAATCAGAAACGGCATGTCGTGCACCAATTGAGGTGCGTTGTTGCGAAGCAATGTGCGTTCTTTCAGCGCATCTCGAACCAAGGTGATGTTTCCTTGCTGGAGATAGCGAACACCGCCGTGCACCAACTTGGTACTGCGACTGGACGTTCCCTTTCCAAAGTCCGCTTGCTCGAGCAATAAACAATCCAATCCGCGACTGGCAGCATCCATCGCGATTCCCACCCCTGTTGCGCCGCCACCAATGATGACGATGTCCCAAGGTTCGGAACGTTCTTTGAGTCGCGTCAGGGATTGTTGACGTTGCATGGTCAGATGTGATGGAAAGGAAGACTAAGAAGAGAGGGGAGAAGCGATCGCACGAAGCATGCCAAATCAATCAGCGGAAGCTTCCTGTTCCACCCATTGTTTGGATCGCTCCAGTGCAGCGGCCCAGCGTCGCCTGCGTTGTGCAACTTCTTCCGCGGGCATTTGAGGTTCGAAGACGCGATCGGTTTCCCAGATGCGTTCGATGTCCGCGTTGTCTTTCCAGAATCCTGTTGCCAACCCAGCGACGTAAGCCGCACCGGCAGCGGTCGTTTCGATGATTTTGGGTCGAACAACGCGTGCTCCGATAATGTCCGCTTGGAATTGCATCAGCAGATCATTGGCGGCGGCTCCTCCATCGACGCGAAGTTCTTCGATGGCGACGCCGGAATCTTTTCGCATCGCGTCCAGAACATCTGCCACTTGAAACGCGATGCCCTCCAGAGCAGCCCGTGCGATGTGGGCTTTGGTCGTTCCGCGAGTCAGTCCCACCAGAATCCCGCGAGCGTAGGCGTCCCAGTGCGGTGCACCCAACCCTGCGAACGCCGGAACGAGGTAGACACCATCGGTGTCATCGACGCTGGCGGCCAGCGATTCGACCTCCGAAGAGGACTGGATGATCCCCAATCCATCACGCAACCATTGCACGATTGCTCCAGCGATGAAGATGCTGCCTTCGTACGCGTATTCGCGTTTTCCACCGTCCCAACAAGCCACCGTGGTCAGCAACCGAGAAGGCGACGAGGCGGCTTCTTCGCCGATGTTCATCAGCATGAAACAACCGGTGCCGTATGTGTTCTTCGCCATACCAGGCTGCGTGCAATTCTGCCCGAACAATGCCGATTGCTGGTCGCCCGCGGCTCCGCCCAGCGGAATCGGTTTGCCAAACAGAGTCGACTCAGTTTCACCGTAGATGTGGCTGGAAGGATGAACCGTCGGAAGAACTTCTTTCGGAACCTTGAAAAGCTCCAGCAATTCATTGTCCCATTCGCCGTCATGAATGTTCCACAACATCGTACGAGACGCATTGGTCACGTCGGTCGCATGCAGTTTGCCACCGGTGAGATTCCAAAACAGCCAACTGTCGATTGTTCCAAATGCAAGTTCGCCGTTCTCTGCGCGTGTTCTTGCTCCAGGAACGTTGTCCAGAATCCATCGCAGCTTCGTCGCACAAAAATACGCGTCGATGATCAGTCCGGTCTTCTTTTGGACAAGATCCGAATGGCCGGCTTCGCGAAGTGCGTCACAATCTGCTGCAGTCCGGCGGTCTTGCCACACAATTGCGTTGTGAATCGGTTCGCCGGTGGCGCGGTCCCAAACCAATGTGGTTTCTCGTTGGTTGGTGATGCCAATGGCTTCAATGTCCGAAACGTCCATGTTGTGCTGTTTCAGGACATCGCGAGCGACCGCCAATTGGGTCGTCCAAATTTCGGTCGCGTCGTGTTCCACCCAACCAGGTTTTGGATAGTGCTGTGTGAATTCCTTTTGCGACACGCCGATGATGGATCCATCGTGTGCAAAGAGGATTGCGCGAGAACTCGTAGTTCCTTGATCGAGTGCCAAAATTGCCTTCACCGATAGTCTCCGCCTGGGTGTTCGTTTGTGATCAAAGCTGAAATGGTCCCTCATTCTATCAGTGCGGTTGATAGCAGGTTTTCAAAAAGGTCGCCGAAACCGACACCTATTCAAATGCACTTTCGTTGGCAACAACCGCAACGACGCGAAAAGAATTGCCCGCGACGGTGGCAAGATTCGACCGAATTACTGCCGGTTCCTTGCCCGACGCCGATTGGCGTTCGTTAGACTGGAGGGTGGTATCGAATTCGCGGGCTCAAGTGGACCGAGGTGTGACGATGTCGAAGATCCAACAAATGGCGGAATCAATTTTGCCCGCGGCTTGGTTTGTCCACGTCCGCGATTCGTCAAAGCGTTGGATGATCCGGTGTCCGCAGTGCCAGCGTGAACAGTCCGTGTGGGACGTCGGTGGAATCCGGTGCGGAGCCGCAGCGGTTGGGAAGCGAATCCAGGCTCATTGTGAGTTCTGTGGACGAGTCACCGCGAAAATGTATTACCGGAATGACGACTGACTCTTCCGGTCAGGCCTACGGCTAATTCACGCTGTCGGCCAAATCGTTTGATCGCAACTCGGCAAGCTTTTTCTTCAGGTGCCGCTTCATCTTGGAAACAATGGTTTGATGTACCGGCGAAGTGGCGAGGTTGGTGAATTGCTTCGGGTCTGATTCCATGTCGAACAACTCCATCCCACCGGATGCGTCCTCTTTGTATTGAATGTAAGCCCATCGATCGGTTCGGATCAAAAATCCCTTCCGCATCGGCGCGACACTGAACGCGAATTCGTGAACGGTGTGACTCGGATCATCGAGCATCTTGGAAATGTCTTTGCCCTGCACGTGATCGGGCACATCGATTCCGCAAAGGTTGCCAATCGTCGGATACAAGTCCAGCATCTCGACCAGACTGTTGCAAACGCCGGCAGCCTTGCCGGGGACCTTGATGATCAACGGAACCTGAGACGATTCGTCTCGCAGAGAGACCTTGGCCCAGAAATCGTGTTCGCCCAGGTGATACCCGTGGTCACTGGTGAACACCACGATCGTGTTGTCGGCTTGTCCAGATTCGCGAAGAGCGGTCATCACTTTGCCGACTTGAGCGTCCATGTAGGCGACCGACGCGTAGTAGCCACCGATGGCTTTGCGTTGTCGACGCAGGTCCATCTTCATGTTCACGCTGGTTTTGTAGTTGATGCCGAGCTTTGGGATGTCGTCCCAGTCACCCTCCACGCGATCTGGCAACGCAAGCTTGCTGAACGGTTTGAATGGTTCGAAATAGTTTGCTGGTGAAACGAATGGAACGTGAGGACGCACAAAACCAACGCCCAGCCAAAACGGCTGTTCCCGTTTCTCGCGTATCAGTTCGCTGGCCTTTGCCGCCGTCTTTCCATCGGAGTGAACTTCGTCGCCTCCATCGGCTTCCACGACGACAAAGGTGTTGCCTCCGACGACCGGACGCGATCCGTCAGGATTCCCTTCCAACGTTTCGCCAACACCGGCAGCCTTCCACTCCGGTCCGGGACTGTTGAAACGTTCCACCCAAGACAGGGCATCGTCGGCACCATCGCCACCTGATTCGATACCACCAGGCACACCCATGTGATAGATCTTGCTGACACGAGCCGTGTAATAGCCGTCGTCTTTGAAGGCTTGCGGCCAAGTTTGTCGATCGCCGATCTGCGGACGCGGGCTCTTGTATCCAAGAACACCTGTTGCGTGAGGATAATAGCCCGACAGAAACGATGCTCTTGATGGGCCGCAATACGTCGCCTGGCAATAGGCTCGCGTGAACCGCATGCCTTGAGCGGCGAGCGCGTCGATATTAGGCGTCTGGCAAACCTCGTTGCCGTAGCAAGACAAAGCATTCGACGTCAGATCGTCGGAGATGATGAACAGAACGTTCATCGGTTCCTTCGCCGCGACAGGAACACTGAACGCACAAAGGAGGGGGAGCAACATCCACTGACGCATGAAGAGATCTCGGCAATTGGAACAAACGGCGACTGGTATCGCGATTGTAAGCCGAGTCACCCGGTGATGCATCCGAGTGAGAAAGGGAACCCTACGAAAGCGTTAGGCGGGCGAGCAAAGGCCTCGGTAGTATTCGATGCTCTGTTGCAAACCTTCGCTTATGTCGACCGTTGGTGCAAATCCGAGACGAGATCGAATTTGGTTTGTATCGGCCAGAGAGTCTCGCACATCACCCGCACGCGGTGGCTCGTGAATCGGTTGAATGTCGCCTTCTAACAGATCACGCAGAGTGTCCAGCAGCTCCAACAACGTTGTGCTCTGTCCTCGACCGACATTGAATATTCCTCCGGCCGCGTCCGGTACCGTCGCCGCCAACATATTCGCGTTGGCAACATCACGAACGAATACGAAATCGCGAGATTGTTGACCGTCGCCATAGATGATGGGGCGTTCGCCGCTGAGAATCATTGATACAAAACGAGGAATCACGGCGCTGTATTCGCTCTTCGGATCCTGCCGCGGACCGAACACGTTGAAGTACCGCAGCACAACCGTTTCAATCGGAAACTCGCGTTGAAAGACTTGGCAGTAGTTCTCGGAAGACAGCTTTGCGGCAGCATAGGGCGACAATGGGGCTGGCATGTCGTCTTCGCGTTTGGCGACGTACGGTGAGTTCCCGTAAACGGCGCTCGTCGATGACAAAACAAAACGCTTCACGCCGGCGGCAGATCCCGCGGCTAGCAACTCAACGGTGCTGGTCGTGGTCCAGTCGTGACACAACCCCGGTTCTCGCATGCTGCGTGGCACACTCGCCATCGCAGCAAAATGAAAGATGTGGTCGATACCTTCGACTGACTGTTGCACGCAGGCCCGGTCCGCAGCATCGCCCTTAACAAAGGTCAGACGATCCTGATGCGGCCCGGTCAGGAACGGAGTCAGATTGTGCTGGAATCCGGTGCTGAGGTTGTCCAACGCAACCACGTTGGCTCCGGCATCGAGCAGACGCTCCACCATCTGCGAACCGATGAACCCCGCGGCACCGGTGACCAAACAACGCGTACCGGCAAGTTGAGCGACGGCGGATTCGAGCGATGATGACATTGATTTGGGTCGAATGCGTTGTGAATCGAAGCGGCATCCGGCCTGAATGGAACGAACCCGATCCTCGAGTCGATGTGTAGCTGCGGAACTTGAATCGCGAACGAGCCGCGATGACGACGCCATCGCGTCAGGGTTTCCAATCGTTACGATCTAGCCTTGCAAGTTCAACCCGCCGCCATCGGAGAGAGCGTTTGCGACTCGTTTGTTGGCAACCGCTTTGTCGCCTTCCCGAGCACAAACCATCCGCCAGGTTTCCGCTTCGGTTTCGAGAACCAAGCGGATCTCATCGATCATGGTCGAGTCACCGTTTGCTTCGGCGGCAATCAAATGCTGGCACAAGAAAACGTACAAATCGGCGACAGTGCGACAAACGTCGACCGAACTGTCGGTGACGCCCGACAGCAGTTCCGAAAGTAGTTCGAGCAGCTTGAGCGAATACTCGTTTGTGCCGCGTTTGCCTGGCTGAGTGTTCCAGTGGTTGGCCAGGTGCCGAGAAACCTCCACGGCTCGTTCGATCAACATTAGACGCAGTCGAGCGGGCGAAGCGGTCTTCACCATCGATTCCAAGTAGGCGTCCCCACTTCGACGACCGAAGTTTTCCATGCCCTCGCTCAGGCTGCCTGGTTGGCTGGGACGAGGCATGGAAGTGCCAGTTGCGTTGTCAAGCGAAGCCTGGGAATCACTGCTGGTCGAAGCGTTGTCGTCTCCAACGAAGGTCATCGGTGGAGGAACGAAAGAGTCAGCCGTGTTGTACATCGGGTTTCCGGTTGCGGGTGTTGGAAACGAGCTTGCGGACCGAGGCCAGCATGCAGCGCAAAGTTGTATCGACGTTCACAACTCGTTTCTTCATCGAAAGAGTTGGTGGCTGGACAAGTTGCACGCTTCCGTTCGATCGATTCGCGAATAGCGTACGGATCGTTCGTGCATACGAATCTCCGGAACGTGACCCAGCTAGGTTAGAATGCGCGACTCTGAGAGACGAAGCCCGGAAAAAGGTGCCAGATCGTTGCAGTTTATCACGGCCGCGCTTGCTTAATCGGAACGCGTAACCCTCGGAATGAAGGGCTCAATTGGAGCGTGATCGCACGAGAGCGTCACGATGCAGTCGCCAGCACGGTCGGACTGCGGTTCAAACGAAGAAAAGCAGCGGCAAGCCGGAGCTCACTGCTGCTTTTCGATGTTTGCTTTGGATTCACGCGGCGACCAAGGATGCCGCATTGAATCGATCTTGGATTAACCCAACAACGACAAAACGTTTCGTGGGTTTTGGTTCGCCAGCGACAACACGTTGGTACCGGACTGAACCAGGATCTGTGCACGAGTCAGGTTAGCCGACTCTTGAGCGAAGTCAGCGTCACGGATCGAGCTTTCAGCTTCTTGGAGGTTGGCTTTGGTTTCGTTGAGCGAGACCAAGTTGCTTTCCAGCGTCGTGCTTTGGAACGATCCCAAACGACCACGCAGTCCAACCACTTTGCCGATCACTTCGTCGATGACCTTGGCGGCACCTTCGACGTCGTTGGTCAGGCTCTTGGATTGACCGCTGCCCAGTTCGTACAGACGACCCGATGCACCACCCAATTGACCGGTCGAAACGCTGCCGATACCCAAGCTAGCTTGCTGGGTGCTTGTCACGTCTGGACCGAGTTGGAACGTTGCTCCACCACCGGTAATGCTGAAGCTGAAGTTCGTGCTGCTGCCGTCGTCAACAGTCAGACTCAAGTCAAGCGAGCTTGTGTTAATCGACAGGCTGTTGCCCGATCCGTTTGCTTCAACACCGTTGACGGTGGCCACGATATCGCTGCCCGTCGAACGAGTGTTGTCAAGGCTACCCTTGAAAGTTCCGCCAGCACCTTCGCTAATCACGTCGATGTCGACCAATGCATCGCTTCCGAAACCAGTCGAGCTGAATTCCAGGGCGTTCGTTGCATCAGCTGAAACGCCGGTGCTGTCCGAAACCAAATTGACGGCTGCCGCGATTTGATCTTTCGTTGTACCAGCACCGAAGTTGAACGTTTCCGCTCCGTTTTCACCGCTGAGCTGGAACACCAAGTCTGCGTTGAGTACTTCACCGCCAGTGTTGCCAGTTGAACCGACTTCTGGAAGGTTATCCGTATCGATGGTGAATTCACCATATTCGGTCACCTTTGCGGCTGCCGGTGTTGAACCGGTTCCGTCGGCCACCTCGGCATCGAATTCCGTGGTGCCCGCGTTAATAGCAGCAGCGATCGCTGCGAGGTTGTTTTCGCCCGCACCAGTACCGATGGTGACGGTCAAAGCTTTTTGGTCGGCATCGTAGCTTGCCGTGGTCGCTGCGGCATCACCAGCCACATAGCTGATCTGAACGTTGTTGAAATCTCCGCCTGTTTCTGCGGCGGTAATGGACAAACCGGCACCTTCGATTGCGGTCGCATCCGCTGCGGCGGCGGCATTGACGTCGGCAACCGTGCCAGTTTCTTCTGCGTAAACGCCGCTCACACCGTTCAGTGCCGTGACAACAGCCGCACCGGTCACGGTAGCAGCATCGTCCACGGTAATGGTCAAAACGCCATCGGAGATTGCAGCACCAAGAGTTGCACCACCACCGCCGTCGACAACTTCAACGCTGTCAAATTGGCCTTCGATCGTCACGTTGTTCGTCGCATCACCGATGGTGAAGCTGTTGATCGAAGCACCGGTCGTAGCAGTTGCTTGAGCAGCAGTGCTGAAGCCTGAGTCAGCGGCAGTTGCAGTTGCTTGCGTCGCGGCCGAGTTGATGACAACTTCAACGTCGATCTTCCCGGTCTTGCCCAAGTTGGCTTGGTCGATCGAGATGTCGCTGATGCTGCTGACGCCGCTAGCGGTGCTGACGAAGTCTTGCGAACCATCAAGCAACTTACGACCTTGGAAAGTCGTCGTTTGTGAGATGCGGTTGATGGCTTCGAGCGAACTGTCGATCTGCAATTGGTTTGCAGCGATTTCTTCTTTGCTCAATGCACCCGAGTTGGCAGCTTCCACAACCAAACCACGGACGTCGTTGAGCAAGTTGCTGACTTGGCCCAACGCGCTGTCAGCGGTGCTGATGATTTGGCTAGCACGTTGCGTGTTGCTGATCGATTTGGTCAAACCCGTGATTTCGCCACGAAGAGCTTCGCTGGCCAGCAAACCGGCGGGGTCGTCGCTACCGGAGTTGATCCGAAGACCAGTGCTCAGTCGCGTCAGAGATTGTTGCAAGTCATTGTTGCTGCTTTGGAGGCGGTTTTGTGCGACCAAAGAAGAAACGTTGGTGTTGATCCGAGTCATGTAATTATTCCCAAAGATGGGTTGATGTTGAGTAGAAGGGGTCAACCAGTTGGGTGCCGAAGCGACGGAATGACCCTGTACGCAAAGCGCATGTCTCTGCGTCCACCTCAACCATGGAACGCATTCTTGCGCCGTGCGTTGGCTGCAACCCCAAATTCATTGCCACGTTGGAATTTCCCGAGGCAGCTTCCCGCACAACCGGAACAATCCGCGGAGCTCGTCATGGAAGGCAGCCAGACGCTGCGATATCATGCAGGGGACAGGCGAGAAATCTCGGCCTCCTCGAATCCATCGATTCAAATGAATTCTGAAACCTTTTGGCGAACTTTTCTATGACCGTCCAAATGCAACTCGCTCGGATCATCATTTCCGAGCTAACCGATAACCAAGTGATTTATCTCAAGGAAGTCGACGGGACGCGTCAGTTCCCGATCATGATCGGAATTTTTGAAGCAACCAACATCGATCGCCGAGTCAAAAACGACTACGTGCCACCACGTCCACTGACGCACGACCTGATCGTCAACGTGGCCGAATCTTTGGACGCAACGATTGAACAAGTCGTGATCAGCGACCTGTCTGAACACACCTATTTCGCACAATTGCATCTGCGAACCAGCAGCGGTGAATTGATCGAGGTGGATGCTCGGCCGAGCGACGCGATTGCGGTGGCGGTCACGTTCGATCCGCCTCTGCCAATCTTCGTTTCCGAAGAAGTCCTGAGCGGAGCAACCGGAACGAGCGACGATTGATTGTCGATCGTCGCTTTATCACGTCAGCATTGCCGACTGCTCTGAACCGCCTTTTTAGAGACCGATTGAGGCCACCTGTTGGAAACGTTTTCATCCATTGATGCCATGCGAGCGTGGTGCCGCGAAAAGTCGATCAGTGGCAAGACGATTGGTTTGGTTCCAACCATGGGAGCCTTGCATGAAGGGCATCTTTCATTGGTTCACGCCGCGAAGAATAGCTGTGATCACTGTGTCACATCGATCTTCGTGAACCCCACGCAGTTCGCCGCCAACGAAGATCTCGATCAATACCCGCGGCCAATCGAAGACGACCTTGCAATGCTTCGTCATGCGGGCGTTGAAGCGGTGTTTATGCCAACCGCCGATGAGATGTATCCGGGTGGGGCTGAGCGACATGCCACTTCAGTGCATCCTTCCGCCGTCGCGTTGCCACTCGAAGGAGTTCACCGTCCTGAACACTTCGCTGGCGTTGCGACGGTGGTGATGAAACTGTTTCAAGCAGCTCCATCGGACCGAGCGTTTTTCGGTCGGAAAGACTTCCAGCAGCTTTGTGTCATCGAGCACATGGTGCGTGACTTGAACTTGCCGATTGAAATCGTTCCCTGCGACATCGTTCGAGAGCCCGATGGGTTGGCGATGAGCAGTCGCAATCGGTATCTGTCAGACAACGAACGACAGCGAGCACTTTGCATCAGCAAATCGCTCAACCTGGTCGAGCGAGCTTTTCTCGATGGCAGCCGCGATCCGAAACAACTCGAGTCAATCATGGGTGACCACTTGTCCCCCTGCGACAGGGTTGACTATGCGGTCGTGGTCGATCGCCAAACGTTGTTGCCCGTACCAAAGATCACCCGAAACGCGGTTGCGCTCGTCGCGGCTCGGCTCGGAGCGACACGATTGATCGACAATCGTGAATTGGAAACTGGGTGAAGAGTGCATGGGCTGAGCAACGGTAGCTGAACCGCCTTTGCGACATTCAACAATCCGCGTAACAGCTAACTTCCGAATGGTCCTCCCAACACTGTCCCTTGCGTGGGCTTTTCTGTGATCAATTGCCGAGTTGACTCGAAGCAGGCGGGTAGAATTGTGGGCTTCTAGTTGGACAACGCCACTTTGGCGATCGCCATGGCTCCGATTCACGGAAATCATGGCTAATGGCCTGCTGATTGAGTCGAATACCGAATGACAACCATTAGCCGATGAGCGTTAGCCCCGGTTGGCATTTCATTATTCGCCGCTAACGCGTTACGGCCCATTAAATCAACAGCCCGCGAACGCCCAAACGGCTTATTCGAATGGCGTTGGGCAGCTAGTTCTTCTTTGATTTTCACCCGACAACGGTTCCTGCGAACGGCTCGATCGATGATTCAACGTATTTTGGTGACAGGTGGCGCGGGTTTCCTCGGCTCGCATCTTTGCGAACGCTTGGTCAGCGACGGACACGATGTGATCTGCCTGGATAATTTTTTCACCAGCCAGAAAACCAACGTCGTTCATCTGTTGGACAAACCTAATTTCGAGTTGATCCGGCACGACATCACGCTGCCGATCCATTTGGAAGTCGACCAGATCTACAACATGGCTTGCCCGGCCGCGCCTGGGCACTACCAATTCAATCCAATCAAAACGATCAAGACCAGCGTGATGGGCTCGATCAACATGCTGGGCATCGCCAAACGATGCGGTGCAAGAATCTTGCAGGCCAGCACCAGCGAAGTGTACGGCGATCCGGAACAGCACCCGCAAACGGAATCGTACCGCGGTAGCGTCAATCCGATTGGCATTCGAGCCTGCTACGACGAAGGCAAACGCGTCGCCGAAACGTTGTTCATGGACTATCACCGAAGCAACAATGTGGACGTCCGAATCGTTCGGATCTTCAATACGTATGGGCCGCGAATGCATCCGTTTGACGGACGTGTCGTCGCCAACTTCATCCGGCAAGCACTCGCCGGTGACGACATCACCATCTTTGGTGACGGCTCGCAAACCCGTTCGTTCTGTTACCGAGACGACTTGGTCGAAGTCATCATCCGGATGATGAACTGCGACGGTTTCACGGGCCCGGTCAACATTGGGAATCCCCACGAGTTCACGATCCGTCAACTCGCTGAGAAAACGATCGAGCTAACCGGATCGAGCAGCAAGCTCATCGAGGCTCCTTTGCCAGCGGACGATCCAACTCGTCGTCGTCCCGACATCTCACTCGCGAAAGAGAAGCTGGACTGGGAGCCAAAGATTGAATTGGATCAAGGACTCCGGCACACGATCGATTGGTTCAAGACAATCAACCTGAGTGACTACCGCCCGCCAACGCCAAACTTCAGCTGAAAAGCCAATTGGCTCAGAACAAATTCGCGGGTTCCGCTCGGATAAGCTTTCGGATCGCAATCAAACCCGCTGCATTGCACATCAACAGCGATAGCACGGCGACCAAAACCAACCATGTCAGCGTCATGCGAATGGGAACTCCAGCCAACGCTGACGTGATTGCATAAAGAACGAGGGCGGCGATAACCGAAGGCGGAAACGCAATTGTTGCGAGCAACGTGGATTGGGTCAGAAGCGTTCGGATCAAAAAGCCCGTTCCATAGCCCATCGCTTTCAACGTCGCGTACTCGCTTAAGTGTGCCTGAACATCAGAGGCAAGGATCATGTAACTGATCACGCCTCCGACCACGACCGCCAAAGCGACTCCCATCGCGAAGATCATTCCGATGGGTGTCTGAGTATACCATCGCCACACTTCGGCTTTCTTCGCATCGTCGATGGTCAGTGCGGAAGCGTGTGACGCGGGACCAGCCAACGCGTTCAACCGGCCGGCGACCATGTGACGTCCACGCTCGTCACTGACACCCTCCGTCAATCGAATCAGCAGCAGCGAAACTTCGTCGTCGCTGCTGCCTGGCACCAGCTTGCGAAACGTTTCGCGAGAACACAAAAGTGCACCGTTCGCGGCCAACCCAGTTCCCATCTTGAACGTACCCACGATCTTGGCGGGAGTACCAAAAACGCTTGCGACGGTCCCAATATCATCGGAACCAAATTTCACACCGTTCTTCGGGCCAAAGTCTGTCTTGGTGGCATCATCGACAAGGACCGCTCCCTCGACCAGCAACTCGCGTCGGACTTCTCGCGTCAGCTCAGGCAATTCAAAGGCGGGATCGTTCAGGTCGATCCCCATCACAGCGATCGCCCGCGGGTCTTGGTTGGTTGGGTTGGTCCACTGTGTCACGCCAATGTCCAGCGGCACGACTTGGTCGACTTCATCGATGGAGTTCAACCAGGGACGCAGATCGTTGCGAATCTTGGACGCGTCGTAGACGTGCAAGTAATCGGGGGATCGAACCAACACATCGCATGGCATCCGATCCAACAAAACGGTCGCGGTGTCGCCGACGCTTCCCAAAAATCCAAGCTGCATGAACATCAACAAAATCGCGAAACCGATTCCGCAGATGGAAACCACCGTTCGAACCCACATGTGACTCAGGTTCGACCACGCGAGCGAAGTCCGGACCACGCTGCCGCGTTGACGTGACTTCTCGGCCGGTTTTCCGCTGGGCTTCTGACCTGGGCTGGTCGTTGTCATGACTTCGCTGCCGAAGCCACTTTGGCCGATTCCTTGGAGCCGCCTGCTTTGATCTCCACATCGACTTGCAGCTCGATCAAACGGCTGGCACTGGCGGAATCATCTGAATCGATCGCGATGATCACATCAGCGGAATACCGATCGACCGCCGCCATCGGGTAAGGGCTCGCCAGCGTCGGAGCGGCGATCAATGACTGAATACGTTGCACTTTGCCTCGCAACGGTTCGCGAAGTGCTGGTGAAGTGATCGTTGCGGTTTGGCCGACCTCGACGCGTGATAGATCAGCAACGTTCACTTCCGCGACGCAGACCATGTTGGATGTGTCGGCCATGTGCATCAAAGCGGACACGCCCGTCGCGGTACCGATGGTCGCGTCGACTCGCAGCACACGACCTTTCGTTGGTGCAACCAGTCGCGACGTTGCAACGTTGAACTTCAGCAGTTCGATTTGTTGTTTCAACGATTCCAAAGACGCGGACTGTTCGGCGGCGATCAATGAGAGCTCGGTCGCTCGAATTTCTTGCTCCGCCGAGTCGACGGCGAAGCGTCCTTCGTCAATCGCTTCTTGAGCATCCCGCAATGCTGATTCGTAGCGTGCCTGCGACTCGCTGACTTTCAGTGCCTCGGTGTCGAGCGCGTTATCAGAAACCAATCGTTGTCGCGCCGGATCTCTCGACGCGGACTCCAGTTGCCTTAGGCGGCGTTGTCCCAGATCCGCGGCTTGTTTGAGCAGATTCAGTTCGCCGCCATCGGCCTTGGAATCTTTGAATCGCTTTTGTGCATCCGACAACTTGGACTCGGCTTGCTTTAGCGATGAGCGAGCGACCTGCAGTTTGGCTTCACCCGCAGCGCGTTCGGCTGCGATTCGCCGTTTGGCTTCGTCGAGTTTGGTTTGAGCGATGTTCAATTCGAGTTGTCGAGCGGGCAGGCTTTCCAAATCCATCAGGACGGTGCCCGCTGCGACATCTTGGCCCGGTTCGACATAGATTTTCGAAACGCGGTCGCCAGGAGCAGCCATGACGGCCAAGATTCCGCCTCGTGGTTCCAGCGTGCCAAGTGCCATCACTCGCTGGAGCGCCACCGTCTGCGTTGGCTGCGACGGATCAATCGATTGAGTTGAACTCGATGCCGATCGCCAATCGCATCCCGAACCGACCGCGAAAAATCCGATTGCGATTGCGAGCGGCAAACGGATCATGCCTTGTTGGATCGAACCGGCTGAGATCGGCTGCTTGGCTTGGGGCACGACGAACAACTGCAAAACGAGGTGACACGAATTCGGGACAAGTTGCTAAGGTAACGTTTTTCGGCTCCGCCGGGCCATCGCGATCGAAGGGTCTGGCACGCAAAATGTCCTGAAAATTCGCGTGAAAATACCTTTTCGAAACGACAATCGCTCCGGCCAAAACGGTGCTCGGTCATCCGCCTCTCGCGGGATCACACCCGAGATCGCCTTGGATGGGTCCGCCGCAATCGACGTTCGCGGTGTGAATCACTACTACGGGACCGGTGATGCGCGAAAACAAGTGCTTCACGACAACCATCTGCAGGTCCAACCCGGCGAAATCGTCATCATGACCGGGCAATCCGGTTCTGGCAAAACAACTTTATTGACGTTGATCGGCACTTTGCGTCGCGTTCAAGAAGGCCAATTGAACGTGCTCGGCCAACCGCTTCACAATTTGTCTCAAACCAACATCGGGGCACTTCGAAAAAGGTTGGGCTTCATTTTCCAAGCCCACAACTTGTTCGGTTCGCTCACGGCGATGCAGAACGTCCGCATGGCGTTGGAGCTGCAACCAAATCGCAGTTCTCGCCGAGAAGAGAACGAGCGTTGCGCCAAAATGCTCACCGAAGTCGGTTTGGGCGAACGGATTCAGTACAAACCCGGCGGATTGTCCGGTGGCCAGAAACAACGGGTCGCGGTCGCACGTGGGCTCGTGCATCAGCCGGATATCTTGCTGGCGGATGAACCGACCGCGGCTTTGGACGAAGAATCCGGCCGACAAGTCGTGACACTATTTCAGCGTGAGGCCCGCGAACGAGGAGTGGCGATTGTCATCGTGACTCACGACAACCGCATTTTGGACGTCGCGGACCGGATCGTCAAAATGGACTTTGGCAAGATCGCTCGCGACACCAATTTGAACGAAGCCGCCGTGCTCGGCGAAATGCTTTCCCAGTGCAGTGTGTTCTCAGGTGTCGCGATCAGCACATTGACCGAGTTGTCTCGCAGCATGACGAGGACGACGCATGGCCCCGGTGATCGAATCGTGACGTACGGCGATGTCGGCGATCGCTTCTACTTGATTCGCGAAGGCACCGTTTCGGTCAAACAACCCACCCAACCCGGCGGCAATGATTTTCGCGAGGTGGCAGAACTGGGCGAAGGTGCCTACTTCGGCGAAACCGCCTTGCTGACCGGCGAACCTCGAAACGCACACGTGGACGCCACCACCGAAACGGTCACCTACAGCCTTGACGCCGCCACCTTCTCCGACGTCATGAGCCAACGCAAATCCATGGATGAAGAAGTGCGTAGCTCACTCTTTGCTGAGTGATGCGATGTAGGTGATCCCGTTTATTTCGCTGAGCAGCGTTCCAACATTGCCGGTCGACCCAAACGCCCGCGAGTCGATCAGTACCCGCGTTCCCGGGGATCGGTCAGGCCGTCTGCCAACCGACGCAGGGCTTCGGTTTCGATTTGACGGACTCGTTCTCGAGTCAAACCGAGCTCCGCGCCGATTTCCTTCAGCGTCATCGGCTCCACACCGCCCAAACCGAACCGTAGTTTCAAAACCGTCGATTCGCGTTCTTCCAGATCGCCCAACAAACTCATCGCATGTTTGAGGATGTCGTGATCGAGCATCTCCTCATCGGGTGCTTTCAATCGTTCGTCCTGCACCATGTCACCCAACGACCAACCTGCTTCGGTTTGATCGCTTTGCGGCGTCGAGTTGTTGATCTTGATCGCCTTGCGAATGATCGGCAACTTCTTCTTGGGCAGTCCCAGCACCCGAGCGACTTCTTCGTTCGTCGGCGTTCGGCCAAGCTCTTCATTCAAACGTGCGGTCGCTCGACGCCACTTGCTCAACAGTTCGACCATGTACGCTGGAATGCGAATGGTTTTAGCTGAGTTGATCAGGGCGCGTTTGATCGATTGCTTGATCCAGTAGCTCGCATAGGTGCTGAACCGAGTCCCATGAACCGGATCGAACCCCTCGACCGCACGCAACAAACCCAGGTTGCCTTCTTCGATCAAGTCTTGCAGGCCGAGCCCTTTGCCCGTGTAGCCCCGCGAGATGTTCACGACCAACCGCAGGTTCGCTCGAACCATTTGGTCGCGAGCCATCACATCGCCTTGAGCGATACGGGCGGCGAGTTCGAGTTCTTCCTCGGCGGACAACAACGGCGTTTCGTTGATTTCGCGGAGGTAAGTTTCCAAAGGCGACTGAGCCGCTTCACTTCGGCGGGTCGGCGTTTTGCGTCGACTCTTTTTCAGCAGCGTGAGTTCGTCCTGCTCAAGAGATTCGGAGAAAGTCATCGGTGGCGATCCGGTCGGGAAAGGGAGGTGGTTCCGACAAATCACGAGTCGATGCATCACCGCGACGATTTCGTCTCGATCCGACACGTGTTCAGTGGCGTTCATCGGCAATGGGAGGAGCCAACGAACGGAGCACGCGGAATCAAACGACGAGACCGTCATTCAAAGTGTGATGCCAACAACGACGCGGGGAGAGATCGGTCGGGAGTTGATCACAAATGGTTTCGACCAATTCCGACCCTAAAAAACACCGCTTGTTAAAACGTTCCGCCTGTGCCGATTGAATCGGTGTGTTCAACAATTCGGCGGCAGATGGTTGCGACAGTCATCCGGAGAGATGGCAAAGCGTCGGCCGGCTCAAGCGGTTGTCTGCGGGCAACTAAACAAGCATCTTCCACTGAAGAATTCAGCCAAACGGTGAAGATGCACTTCAATCCGCAGCGCCAACGCTCGCCAGTGGGCTAACTGAGGCCGCGAGCATATAGACATTGTGAAGTCGACAACGGGAAGACCAGAAGAAACGATTCCTTGACTAGCGTATCGCGGACTCAGACTCCGCTTTCCTTTGATCTTTCACTTGAACACCCCATTTCGGCTCGCAAGATGACGCTTTCGGCTGGCGAGATAGGCTGAACATGACGGTAGCAACGCGTTCCCGACCGAATTACTTTGTTCACAGAGACGGAAACGTCGCCGGTATTCTTGACGAAGGGACTCGAAAATGCCAGCATCTGCGACGTTATCTTGCCTCTCTGTTGTCCCTTTCTCTTACCCCACGCACGATTCGTCAGCTCCGCGAACGCTACTTTGCCCCGTTTGGTCCAGCTCTGCTGAAAGATTCAGTCGAGTTGGCAAGCTAGTTCAGCTTGCACTTCACCACCGGCATTCAACCTAGTCGGATCTCAAAGCCGCTCGCATGGTTCGCTGACATATTCGGTTGCCGGAGATCCCTATGGAATACGCTCGCGGAAAATTGATGGTCGCTAGCTTTTTAACGCTAGTTGCCTCTGGAATTGGTTTTGCAACTCGGACCGCCGCGGGTGGACCATGGGAACGTGAATTCAACCTGGGTGGTGGCGAATTCGGTGCCATCCTCGGTGCGGGATTCTTGGGCTTCGGTCTGATGATCTTCTTCGGCGGTATTCTGGTCGAGAAGTTTGGCTACAAGAAACTCTTGACGATCGCTTTCTTGCTTCACTTGGTGAGCGCCGGAATGTTGTTCGCCGCCAACCCGTTGTTCGCCGGATGGCAAGAAACGGATCCGGAGAACGCGACGAGCAATGTCTTCTCTGTGCTCTTCTGGAGTGCGTTCGTCTTTTCGATTTGCCAGGGGCTTTACGAGGCGGTGATCAACCCGTTGATCGCACAGCTATACCCTGAGAACAAGACTCACTACTTGAACATTCTGCACGCGGGTTGGCCTGCCGGAATGATCCTCGGCGGCATCTTTGCTGCCTGTTTCATTGGTGAGAATGCTTGGATCACTGAACTGCCTTGGCAATACGGTTTGGCCAGTTTCTCGATCGTTGTGATCGCGTACGGCGTCATGGCGCTGCCTGAGAAATTCCCAGAGACCGTTGGTGAAACTGCCGGCTCGTTTGCGACCGTCTTCTCGTGCTTCGCATCGATCCCTTTCTTGGTCCTGATCGTGTTGCACGGTTTGATCGGCTACATGGAGTTGGGCGTTGACTCGTGGATGACGAAGTTGATGGAAAACTTGCTTCCGAATTCGATCATCATCCTGGTCTACACATCCTTCTTGATGTTCGTGCTCAGGTTCTTTGCAGGACCGATTGTTCACCGCGTCAATCCAATCGGATTGTTGCTCGGTAGCTCAATCATCTCTTGCTTGGGATTGATTTGGTTGGGATCACCCATCCAAAGCGTCGCGATGATCTTCGTCGCAGCAACGTTCTACTCCTTCGGCAAAGCGTTCTTGTGGCCAACCATGTTGGGCGTTGCTGGTGAGCGTTATCCACAAAGCGGCTCGGTCGCCATGGGTGCGTTGGGAGCCGTCGGTATGATCTGCGTCGGACAAATCGCTGGACCACGTATTGGTGCTCAGCAAGGATACGAGTTGTCGCAGCACTTGGAAGAAACCGCCCCGGAAACTTACGCACGATACGAAGGCTCTGAGCCGACCTCGAGCTGGGGTTACGAGTACACGCCGCTCGATGCCGCGAAGCTCAACGCTGCCAACGGCATCGAAGTTGACGCGGGAGCCGTCGAGACCGTCGCAATCGAAGAAGCAAAACTGATTCCAGAAGAAGAAAAGCCTGCGTTGATCGCCAATGCTGCCACCGACGTTCCTGCGGTTCAGGCGTCTTATCTGTTCGGCGGCCGCCGGGCATTGACTCTGACAGCGTACATTCCTGGGATGATGGCCATCGGATTCTTGGGGCTGTTGATCTACTTCCGAAGCATTGGCGGATACAAAGTCCTTCGCTTTGATGAAGAACTCGGAAAGGCTGTCCCGATCGAAGGGCACGGTCACGGCGAATCAGAATCAGATGTCGTC
>NZ_ANMO01000168.1 GCF_000338295.1 Rhodopirellula europaea 6C | reverse complement strand
ACGGTGCGCGAAAGCAGCATAAATACCTGCATCAACAAACTGCACGACCTCCAAGACAAAGAGCCAACTCCATGTGGCAGGTAGCCATCCGACGATTCCAAGACGCCCGCGTGCCGATGATGGTCGCACTTTTGTTGACGGCAACGCCCTTGTTTCAGACGGTTGAAGCGGGCGACCGCCCCAATATTCTCTGGCTTTCCGCAGAAGATATCAGTCCCCACATCGGTTGCTATGGTGACCCGCATGCCATCACGCCACGCATCGATCAACTCGCCAAGGAAGGCATTCGATACTCCAACGCGTTCACCACCGCCGGCGTTTGTGCCCCGTGTCGCAGCGGGATCATCACCGGGATGTATCAAACGACTCTTGGGACGCAGCACATGCGTTGCCAAGCGAAGCTTCCGAAGAGCATCCAGCCGTTCTCAACCTATTTGCGTGAGTCGGGATACTTTTGCACCAACAACTCCAAGCAGGATTATCAATTCGCGACTCCGGAAGGTTCGTGGGACCAGTCGTCCAACAAGGCTCACTGGCGGAATCGACCGGACCAGGACACGCCCTTTTTTGCTGTTTTCAACTTCACGGGCTGCCATGAATCTGGAATCGAGAATGATTGGAAATATAAGTCCGTCACCGAAGGCCTTTCCGAAAGTGAACGGCAGAACGCTTCCGAGCTCTCGACGTTCCCGCCGTACTATCCGGACACGCCAGCCACTCGTGAAGACTGGAAGCGAAACTATGAGCTGATCACGGCGCTCGATCATTGGGTGGCCGGGTTGCTCGACCAAATCCATGCTGACGGATTGGACGAAGACACCATCGTGTTCTTCTGGTCCGACCATGGCGTTGGGCTCCCGCGAGCGAAGCGTTGGCTCTACGACTCTGGCACGCACATCCCGTTGGTCATTCGTATCCCGGCCAAGTTTCGATCCAACGGCAAGGCCGCCGGGGTCGTCGATGAACGATTGGTGAGTTCGATCGACTTTGGCCCCACCGTCTTGAATCTAGCGGGGCTGGATGTTCCAGAACCCATGCAAGGCAAGCCGTTCCTGACCAGTCCTTTGAGCAAGCTGGAGGCCGTCGACCGAGACTACGTTTACGGTGCTCGCGATCGGATGGACGAACGTTATGACATCATTCGAATGGTGCGTGATCAGCGATACAAATACATCCGCAATTACGAACCGTTGAAGCCATACTTTCAATACATGAACACGCCCGAGAAAGGGCAGACGATGCGGTCGATTCGCGAGGCTGAGCAGGCCGGAACGTTGCCACAAGCAGCCATGCCTTTCTTCCGCGGAACGAAACCCACCGAAGAACTTTACGACCTTGAGAATGATCCTCATGAGATCCATAATCTCGCGTCGTCTTCTGACCACACGGAGGTGCTCCATCGCATGCGTGCGGCCCACGAGCAGTGGGTGACCCGCACCAAGGACTTGGGGCTCATCCCAGAGCCGATCCTCGCCGAACGTGCGAGCGAACTCGGAAGTCAGTACGCCGTCTTGCGGCAATCGGACGACAGCGAGCTCGCGAATCGTGTCGCCGCATCGGCTCTCGCCGCGTCCGAGGGCGCTGCAGCTCTTCCTAAAATGCGAGCCGCACTCGACGACAGAGATTCTGCGGTGCGTTATTGGGGCGCGACTGGGATCGGGAATGTTTTCGCTCGCGGCGAGATCGATAAGCTGCCGTATTTGTTGGATCTGCAAGAACGACTTGCCGACGAATCCGCGACGGTACGAGTCGCAGCGGCACGGGCGCTTTGCCATTCCGGCAATCCCGAAGCCACGAGCAAGGCCCTGTCAGTCCTGGCGGAGACATTGGCGGATGGAGCGCAGTGGGAGCGACTGCAAGCCGCCATCGTGCTCGACGAGATCGATGAGAAAGCGTTGCCGGTCATCGATTCGATGCAAGAAGCACTCAAGCCAAGGCGAAAGTTATACGCCGATGGCAAGTACACCGTCCGCGTGATCAACCGCGCTCTCAACGAACTGAACGGCACCAGCCACACGGTCAAATAACCGGCGTGATCGAAGGGCGGGGCGGGGCAAAAAATCGTTCTCGGGGCTTCCACCCCGAGCTACTGGTGCCGGCCCTGTCCGGGGCGAACGTTCCTGCATGGCTCCGGAGGAGTCCGCGTTCATAGCTCGGGGCGGAAAGCCCCGAGAGGACAATCAACAACCATCCAGCCGCCCCGGACGGGGCCGTCGAAATGTATTTCACGTCATTTCGGTTGTGGTCTCGTTGCTCCCGCGAGACTTCCGCCCAGGTAGCCCATTGGCAAGTACGCTCCGACCAAGTCCAGAACGATGAACCAGAGTGGGCCTCCGAAGCTCGCAGCCATCGTGATGCCGCCCAGCAAAAAGAACGCTCCAATGCCAAGTGCGAACTTCATCTTGTGGCTCGCAGCGATTTTGGCGGCAACGAATGCGCCGACGAGCGTGCCCAGTGCATGAGCCAGCCAAGGTGCGAAGAAGTTCGCTGGTTTGAGCAGTTTGAGGTCCTCGGCGAATTGGTCCATGTTCGACATGTCCACCCCGTCGGGGAGCGGAATCACCATCGGGCCGACGGTGACAATCGCCATGTTGAGCACGCTTCCCAGGAAGAGACCCGCGACGACAGCCAGGATGTTTCTCAGAATCGTGGGCACTCAGCGGCTCCGTCGATGCACTGGGCTGGGGCGATGTTCTGTTAACGCATGGCTTTCTGAAAAATGGCTTTCTGAAAACAAGTGTAATGCCTCGACCGAATCCCTATGACATGGTGGAGCCGCCCCGATCGATTGGCGCGGGCTCTCTCGGAGTCATCCCAGCACGTTCGTCCCGGGTGGGGCTGGCGTCAGCAACTGGTGGCGGAAGCCCCGAGGCGACTAATTCAAGTCCAAGGTCCCGTCGGGAAATCCGAGGAGGCCACCGTTGTCTTCTTCGGTATCCAGTGACAACGGGTCCCAAGCATAGTTCGCCAACGCCAAATCCGTCACATCAGCGAAGTGAGTTTCGCTACTAAGATTGCGGATCCAACCGGTGCGAAACAAGCCGTTTGAGTCAGTTGTTCCCTGGAAGGCTTCTCCGGCGAAGATGACCGTGACAGTGACGCCAGTAAGCACCGAGTCGTCTTGCGCACTTCGGATCTGAACGACCGACCGCCAGTCTCGCCCACGCCGTCTTGATTCGAAGTCGATCGAAGACACGTACATCGCAGTCTCCAACTGTTCCTGATCAACCACCACCGATGTGACCGCGGTTGCGGAGTCAGTGAATCCATCGTTAATCGATAGGCTGACGTTGAAACTGTCGATTGACGAGTAGGAGTGGTCGACCGTTGCGTCAGTGGTTGTCATCACAACGCCGTCACCAAAGTCCCACGTGTACGTGAGTTCTTGGTCATTGGTGGTGGTTCCATCGACATTGTCAAAGTCAACTGAAGCAGAAGCATCGAAGGAGATGGGGGCATCGATATAACCTTGGTACGGTCCGCCTGCGTTTGCTACGGGAGCGTCATTGACCTCGGCGACATCCGCTGATGTCGAATCGTTTGCCTGACCGCCGCGGTCGTCGGTGACCGTTAGCGACACACTGAAGCTACCACCATGTAGATAGATGTGTGAAATGGTTGGACTGGTCGTCTGCGCCGTATGTCCGTCGCCAAAGTCCCAAACAAAAGTCAGCGATCCACCGTCTGGATCGTACGAAGCGGATGCATCAAAGACGATCTCAGAGTCTTCGATGCCAGATTGCGAGATCCCAGCATCGGCGATTGGTAATTCATTGGGAACGCCGCCTTCGGCCCAACCAAGATTTTCAACGTGATTGTCGGGGCTGTCGGGATTGGGTGTTGGTGGGCTCGGCAATTGCAGTCCCTCCGGACTGGTCCAAGCTTTTCCTCCGTCAATCATTGCCTGACGGATCGCATAAACTCCGGCAGCGTCCTCAGCTGGACCGTTTGCGGCAATGTAAAGTGCAGCAAGACCGGCGGCATGCGGCGTTGCCATGCTGGTGCCACTGCTGAGAGCGTAGCCGCCATCTTTGTAGGTGGAATAAATATCAACACCGGGCAACATCAAATCGATTCCAAGACCCGGCGAATCGACCACATTGTTTGAGTCGTACCAAGACGAATAGTTTGGTGCGCCTTGATCATTACTGAAATTACTGAAGTCCGCGAATTCGTCGTCGGCGTAATTGCCAAAGTAGTCTGCGTATTGGGTTGACGGCCCGTGGCCACCAGGCATGCCATCCGTATCAGCGATTGCACTGATCGCAGCAACCTCCGGGTAGGCTGCGGGGATGGTGTCGTCGAACGTTCCAAATTGGAAGTCGGTTCCCAGAATGTCGCGATATTCATTTCCACTCGCGACAACGTAGACAACACCCTCGGAGACACTGTTTTTGATCGCCTGATGATAGGCCTGGCTTACGCCTTGGCCGCCCAGGCTCATGTTGGCGACATGGATGTCGTTGGTCGGATCGGGGTCGGTTCGCGTTGATGTAACCCAATCAATCCCTTTGATGATGTCCGACAGGTAACCTGATCCGCTCGCGTCAAGCACTTTGACGCCAAACAAATTTGCTCCCGGCGCGACCCCGACGACTCCGATGTTGTTGTCTAGTGCGGCTGCGGTTCCAGCGACATGAGTGCCGTGTCCATTGTCGTCGTTGAAATTGTTGTCCTGAAAGCTTCCCCGGTTTTGGCGACGACCTGAGGTCACCGTATAGAAATGAGTGCCTCCCGCAACGTTCAAGTCAGGATGAGATGTGTCGATGCCTGAGTCGATAATAGCGATGTTCACATCGACTCGATCGTCAACATTATCAATGTTGGCTAGTAAGCTGACATCAGCATCGATCCGATCAATTCCTGTCGGAGTGACTTGCGCAAATGCCTGCATGACCAGGTCTGCTTCAACCCGCTCGATTCGCGGGTTTCTAGCCAACGCGTCTCGCGCGGCTTGAGGGAGTTGAGCTGAAAATCCTTTCAATGCATTTTCGTAGACATGACCAAGCTGTCCGCCGTGCGCCTTTACCAGTCCTTTAGCGACCGCATTTGGGTTCGCCACCTCAGGAGCGAAAGTGACAATCACAGATTCCATGGCGGGAACAGGACGATCGTCGATGGGACCCGCCGCATCCAGCACAACTCTTTGTTCCAAGGTTTCGATCAACCAGCGCCGTTTGTTTTTCATCTTGCCAAGCTCAGAAAGGCTTTGAAATGGATTGGCTGATTGTAGGTGATGCACCCAGTTCAGGGTAGTTGAGTTCCCCTCTGTGCTTGGCGGGCAGTCATGCCGCTGGTGGTCGGCGTTGATCGAATCAAGCGTGACGAGCCAAATCGCCGAGTTTCAAAAGAGTCTGCAGGTCTTCCCGAAGGCGATGAAAACGCGGTTGAAGGAAATTGACTGTCTTCGAAGGACATCGCTCGAAATTAGATTGGGCAATTAAAGCTACATGTCCTAAACAACGGCAATTCATGCTAGGAACTGCGTGAAAGAACGATTGTTCAAGGTGTCATTCGCTCGGCGTGGTTGGATCAACGAGGAGTCAATACTTGCTGGCATATCGGCCACGAATTGAATTCTTTTTTGCTCTTGGAATCGTGCCATTTCCGATCACGAGCAACCGAATCAACCAAGATCAAGTTTTCCAGGCTTGCTATAGGTAAACTTGAACGCTAGCCTTCGCAGGGGGTCTGGTTGCACTCTTTGTGGTGGCCGGCTGGCTGGTGAGATTCGGTCGGTTGAACTTTACCTCTCGCGGTCACGCCGTTCCAAAACGCGACTGAACATACGAGGAGTCTGTTTTGGAGAGAGTGCTGGCCCACGAAAACTTTCACCGAAGTCACTTCATCATCTTTGAGATCTCCGCCATGAAATCTTTAGTGCAAGCGTTACCAACGATTTGTTTTGCGTTGCTTTTGGTTGGGGGCATGGCTTCCAAGGCCAAAGCTCAAACGCTCAGCGGAGCTGATGGGGAGGTCATTCGTGGGACACCGATCGTGCTGGGCAAGCAACTCTCAGGCTCCGTGACCTTCGCTGAAGATCTCAGCAATTGGATCTATCTTCGGGACGTTTGCAAGTTGAACACGGTACGTCTGTGTTGGGTTGACCCCTGGTACGAAATCGACGCTCAGTGGACGGTGGAGGAAGTGCTTCCTCACATCGACGTTTGTGTCGCCAACGCAACGCTTTCGGGGATGAACATCATCATCAACTACCACAATATCGATGAGCAAGGTGGTGGTCAGAACTTGGACTTTGCCCAATGCCGGGCGTTTTGGGAAGCTGTGGCACCACGCTATCAAGACAACCCGTTGGTGATCTATGAGATTTCCAATGAGCCGACCTTCAATATGAACGACTACTTGGAGACGTCATTCAAGTCCGCTTATCTCGATCTGTATAACGATGTACGCGACGCTGCACCGTTTCGACAAATCATCTTGTTCAGTTTCAGCACGATTGGGTACCCGCTCGACGAAGTGGTGCGAGGCTACGAGAACGAACTCGATTGGGAGTTCACTTCCATCGCATATCACATGTACGGAGGCAAGCGTGTTCGGACCAGCGACAACGTGACTGCGATGATGCGTGACGGGCATCGTGTGATTTGCACGGAGTGGAATTATCCGGGGACGTTCCGGTACGTCAGCAGCGTCGACGGTTATGAAGTCAATTCAGAAACTCTCGAGGCTTTAGGAAACGCTTGGGTCGACTGGCGAGATTGGGACGACACGACTCTGGACGAAATTGAGGAGATCTTAATTCCTGACGCGATGCTCAAGGGATATTGGTGGGGCGACAGCAGCGACTGCGAATCCACTGACGCGGTGGTTGGATCCATCTCGATTGCCATCCAAGGAACGGGACGTGGCGCGAAGCGAGCCGAGGCGACGGTTCTGATTTTGGACGGGTGCGGAGATCCTATCGCTAATGCGTTGGTAGAAGGCGAATTCCGCGGGTTCTTGCAAGGGCAACATTCGGTGATCACTGATGCTCAAGGGAGTATAACGTTGAATACCGAAAGCTTTAAAGGGAAGCTCGAGACGTTCGAATTCTGCGTGACCAATGTGACTGCGGACGGTTATCAGTTCGACGGTCAAGAGGTCAGCCAAACCTATTGAAGACGTCGTTCTCGCTGAAGTGTGCTTGCGCAAATCAATGTCTTCATCGAGAGGACACATGGATTTCGTCACTGAAAAATCCTGGGGAGATTGACCTCTACTCTCGACGAATCTCTGCGTTTGATCGCGAATGGATTTGCGAAGGCTCCGAACCGTGTATTTCATTCAGCGAGTTGCGTATGAAATTTCGTCGCGGCTTGAATTTCACAATAAGACGATTGGTAATCCGTTCGAAAAGCGAAGCGGGCTATGCGGAGGGCAGAGTGTTGCCATCCGTTTTCAGGTAGCGATTGTTCGCCGTGCGAGCAGTCGGGGCAGCTCTGGAATCAAAACGTTTTCGGGAAGAGGTTCTTCGACCCTCTCAGGTTCAGGCTTGTAATTTAATTCTTGATCCGAGGTAGCGTTCCCGAACACTGGCTACTGTCTTCTACCGCTCCGCGGTGGCTTCGTTGTGCCGACCAAAAGAAGTCGTGGGGGGGAACCGTGGGGCGCGCAGCGAACCTGAGGATCGGTTGGCCAAGCCTCGGGCCGGGGGTGGACCTGGCCAACTTGGGGCAGGTGATCCCCGACGGTCTCGTCTGGGACGAATGAGTCTGGCTCGCTCAGGAGGAGTCTGCGTCGATTGTTTCGGGTTGGGACCCCCGAAGAGGCTCATGGTGGGAAAGGGCAGGGCGGCCGCATCGCAGAGCTGGTGGATGACCAGACGTGTCACGGGGTGGGGCGATGATGGATGGGTTATCTTGCGCCCGCCGGGAAGAAAAGGAGCTCACACGTTATGTTGTCTGATTCATCGATGCCCGATCTGGGCGAATCAACTTTGCACTTCCCTCCTTTTGCCGCCGCACCCGTGCCCGCAGACTCGTCCGAACCAACCCAGAACGAATTGTTCGAAACCGATCCTCCCCCGTGGGAATTGACGGTCGGCGAAGACGTTCAGCTCGCGTCGATCGTGTTCGCTCGATCGCCACACGGGCCCTACGACTACCGAATCCCGGACGAATTGCTGGATGTCCTCCGCCCTGGGATGCGTGTGGGCGTGCCGCTGGGGCATCGGAAAAAGCCCACTCCGGGTTGGTGTGTGTCGATCAAGACCGGCAACGCGGCACAGCAAAAACTTCGCGACGTGGCCGAAGTCATCGACGACGAACCGCTGTGCGATGCGGCCCTGGTTCGCTTGGTGATGTTTATCGCTCACTACTACCAAGTTCCGGCAGGACAAGTCTTCGACACGTTGATTCCCGCCAGTGTTCGCGACAACGCGGGCACGCGAAAGACAACTTACTTTCGACCGGCACCGGGGCTGACCGAAGAACAGATTGCCAAACTGCCATCCAAGCAGCAGTCGGCGATGCGGTTTCTGATTGCTCAAGATCGGCCGATGACCGCGGCCGAAATCGCGATCATGGCTGAATGCACCGAAGACCCGATTCGGCGGTTGCGAAAGAAAGAGCTCTTGATCCCCGAAGTGCGACGAGAGCTCAGCCAAAACATCCGCATTCGGGCTCAGTCCAACGATGGCGAAGCCAGAAAAACGCATGAGCTGACGGCGCAACAAGAGAACGCGTTGTCTCGGATCAATTCAGCGGTCGACAGCGGCCGCGGGCGGACGTTGTTGCTGCACGGCGTGACCGGCAGTGGCAAAACGGAGGTCTACATTCAGGCGATCGAGCATGTTGTCAAACAAGCGGGATCGGCGATCGTGTTGGTGCCCGAGATCAGCCTCACGCCACAAACCCGTGGGCGATTCGAAGATCGTTTCCAGAACGTCGCGGTGTTGCACAGCCAAATGTCCGCATCGGAACGTCACTTCCATTGGCAGCGGATTCGTCGAGGAGAAGTCCAAGTCGTTATCGGGCCTCGCAGCGCCGTGTTTGCGCCGCTGCCGAACTTGGGACTAATCGTGATCGACGAGGAACACGACACCTCGTTCAAACAAGACAAGCAGCCTCGCTATCACGCTCGCAAGGTGGCTCACGCCCGAGCGATGGCACTGGGCATTCCATTGGTGCTGGGATCCGCGACGCCGTCGATGGAAGCTTGGCATGCGACGCAAACCGGGCACGCGGAACTGGTCACGATGTCGGAGCGGGTCGGCAATCGTCCGATGCCCGATGTTCAACTGGTGGACTTGCGAGTCAAAGAGGAACGCGGCAAGGGCGGCGCGATCAGCCGACCCTTGCACGCGGCGGTTTTGGAAACGTTGAAAGAAAATGGCCAAGCGATTCTGCTGCTCAACCGACGTGGTTACGCGACGACGATCCAGTGTCCCGCTTGCGGCACCGTGTGTGCGTGTCCCGATTGTGACATGCCGCTGACTCATCACCGTGACGGCGGCAAGGCAATGTGCCACTACTGCGACTACACGATCCCGACGCCGCCCTGGTGTCCGGCGTGTCGTTTCGATGGGATTCGCTACGGAGGTTTGGGCACGCAGAAATTGGAAATGGAAGCCAAGGCTCGCTTCCCCGATGCCCGCATTGCTCGGATGGACAGCGACACGATGAAGCGGGCTGGCAGTCACCAACGGGTGCTGTCGGAGTTTCGTGCCGGCGAGATCGATGTGTTGCTCGGCACGCAGATGATCGCGAAAGGTTTGGACTTTCCCAACGTGTTGTTGGTTGGCGTGATCAACGCGGACTCAGCGTTGCACTTCCCTGACTTCCGCGCCGCCGAACGAACGTTCCAGTTGGTCACCCAGGTCGCTGGGCGAACTGGCCGTGGCGATCGTGGCGGCCGAGTGATCGTGCAGACGTTCACGCCGGAGCACCCAGCGATTCAAGCCGCGGCGAGGCACGACTATTTGAAATTCGTCGAAGACGAAATGGTGAACCGCAAGAAGTTCAATTACCCGCCGCTGGGCAGCGTGGCGCGGATCATCATTCGCGGTCCACTGGAAGACAAAACCGAATCCGTGGCCGACGCAATTGTGGATCGCTTGGAGAAGGCTCGCGATTTACTCAATGCGGAGGTCCGTATTCTTGGTCCGGCACCACCACCGATCGTCAAGATCAGCGGCAAGTATCGTTTTCATTTGTTGCTTCAGGCCACGGAAGCAGCGGTCGTTGGCGAAGTCATCCGGCGAGGTTTGGCGGATTTTAAGGTCGATCCCAAAGAGGAAATTGAGTTCTTGGTCGATATTGATCCCGTCAATTTGATGTGATGTTGGTGTTAGCAGATTGGCTTTTTGATTTTTGAACCACGCAATCGTTGGTGCTTTGTTGCGATCACGGCTTCGATATGGTCTTTGCGGCTGGCCGTATGCGCAAATTGGCGCTTTCTAATTTTCACATTGCTTGACGTTTCCAAGGGGTGCTACTGACGAAGGTTGTTGAACTTCCTTCAGATGAGGGAGGGAATCTGCAACTCTCCTGCATAATTTGGAATCGACACATGGATGTGTTGCATTGTTTTGGGACAGCCGATCCGCTGTTCGATGTGGTCCAAGAAATTCGTCGTGATGGGTCCGAGCAAACCCTCTATCACTACGACGAATACAGCAACCATTACATCTTGATGTGGCAAGGTCATCCGCTCGGCACATTGACAATGTTGGCCGCCGCGAATGGTCGGTTGGATTGCGAAGACCATTACCCAACGGTCCTGTTGGATCATCATGGCGATGAATTATTCGCGTCGTGCAAATTGCGGATTCGACGTGGACCGAGCACGCCCATTGCAGCACTTCGAACGTTGGTGCGAGGTTCTTGGGCGCATCAATTGGCAAATGGGAATCGGATCTCAATCGCGAATGCTGATGTTCGTATGAAAGCCTTTTATCGACGGATGGGATTCACTTATCTGCCGGGCTTTGATTTCGTTCATCCAGAGTTGAAAACGCAGAGCATTGTGTTGTTGATGGCGGCCGATGCGAGGGGACGTTCGTATTGCCAGGACATGTTTGCCGAGCTCGCCAAACAATCGGATCAGCCCGCACTCGTTCAGATGTGTTGCGATTCGTTTGGTGAAACTGGTTCGCTATCAAGAGCCGACTCACTCGGATTGGCGGCGGTAGCATGAACGGCAAAATCCTTTCCTACTCGGCCGGTTCCACCTCGTTGGACCCTTTCAAGTTTCGTGTCATCGACGCACTGAAACCAACGGACAAGATGTCGCGTCTGGCGACCATCTTCCCAGACCTTCAGCCGTTCTTTGTTGATCCGTCTCAATCGTTGGTGGTCGATGCGTATCCGGCTGCTTTGGGTGGCATGGACGCGATGACTCGTGTCATCACATACCTGCATCCGCCCACCTGTATTCGTGCCTTGCGGTTGGCGACAGCAGAGAAGCGGCGGGTGGTGTTCATCGCTCAGCCTTTGGCGGGAGCAGATTTGTTGCTGCAGGCGATGGATACTCAAATGGATTGGCCAAGCGAATTGCTATGGGCGACAGGCGGCTACCCTCTGCCGGCCTCTTTGCAAAGTAGCATCGAAGCTTGGTTGGCCGAACGTGGTTGCCGGCTCACGGTTTTGCAGGCTTACGGAGTGGCCGAGTTGGATCACACGCTGATGGCGTCGATGCATCGTGATTCTGAGTCGCGTCCTATCTATCAATTAATCGATCCGCGATTGGAATTGGACGCGCGGGATGATGGCTGTTCGTTGAACAAGCACATTCGATTCCAAGGGACAAGAACAGCCAACCATGATCGCATCGAATCATGCGGAGGCGGCTATCGAATTCATGGCAATCCGTCGCTGTATTGTGACGGTGCTCTACGATGGCTCGATCAATGGCAACCGGGCGACTGGCGGAATTACACCGGCTATCTGAGCGATCGCGACGGAGTCGTTGCGTTGCAACAGCGTCGCGGTCGAGCCTCAAATACTGAGGTGGCGATCAACTGTTTGAGTTTGCCGGCGATGGCAGCTTTGCCACGCGGAGTGGCATGCATGCCGGTTGAGCACTTTGACTTTATGTCACAAGACGGCATGTCTTGGATGGAAAAGCCAAAGTGGAATCCGAGCTCGTTCAAGCAGCTTGTCGAGAGAACGAATACTCCGCAGGTCGCTGCAGCCGCTTGACCATCGACAAGAGGTTTCGAATCATTCGCCGGCGAAGGCCAGCCTTGTCGACGGATTTGATCAACATTGCGAAGTGCTTGAACGTCGCCCAGTTGGAGTATTCTTCTTTACCCAGAATTCGTGGGTCTTCGCCGAACCAATAGATCGGATAGCTGAATTCGGGTTCCTTAGTGGGTTCTGGGATGAAGCCGATCGTTCCGAGTCTTCGTTCGTTCAACGGACTGGCGGAAAACGAAACCATCTCGAAGTCGGATTGGTTGGGTGACTCCGCCAACGATGCGACTTGGTTGAACGTGATGAGGCTGAGCGACTTGGTGACTTGGTACCAGGGCCGGCGACACTGCTTGGTAAACTCGGTGACCGAATCGAGAAGCAAGTACTGAGATTGATCCGCCAAGTCGTCCGCTGAAATATCGAGCCACGCCAATTTTCCATCGCGAAATGCGTGGAAGGATTCGGCCGTCAGCGGCAGCACAATGCTGACTCCGCCGACCGTGTCTTCGAAGCGATCCAAGCGAATGCAACCTGGGTTTCGACGCCACAGGTCGACGTACCGTTGTTCGTAACGGAAGTAGACCTCGTCGATCGCTGAGTTCTTCTGCAACGCTTGTTGTTGATCTTGGGTCGTGCCCCACTTCTGAATTTGAACGCTGAAGTTTTCTCGCAGTTGTCGGACAACGTCGACGACGTCGGCTTCGTTGCGGCACATGCTGCCTTCGTCAAAGTTGCGATTGGTTCGGAATTTGTCCGCGACGGACCAGGGAAGTTCAGCGAAACCATCTTGGCCGGTGCCGGGATCGATTCGAACCAATTGGTCGGCCTGCATGCCCAATGCACCTGCGATTCGCCGCATCGTTCCGGTCGAAACATTTTGACCGGATTCGGCGAATTGGACCGTCCGAGATGAGACACCTGCCCGCATCGCAAGCTGCAACTGCGACAACCCTAAACTTTGGCGAGCTTGCTTGAGTTGAGCGTTGGCCTGAGCCATTCCAAAACCTATTTTCTTGTTGAAAAAACGAAGCCGTTTGCGCCCACTTTGCGCATCAGGAATTCTGCCGGCAGCTAACGTTTGATTACCAGTCGCTCCATCCGAGGCGAATCGTCATTCGCAATGCGATTACGGGGCATCGTCTCGCATGTGAGCGACTGGTTTTCAGAACTCCCTGCGAACTGGCCAGTAGAGGGGGGGCAACGGCCGTCGCGGGTCCATCAGTGTAACTTGGCTGACCGGCGAATCGAAGCCTATTCAAATGCTCTCGCGTCTTCAACGCTCCAATTGATCTCTGGCTGAGCCCAATTTTCGGGCTGGTGCGGAATTTTCTACGGCCACTATCTTTGGGTTGAGCTGTCTCGACAGGCTCCGCAGAGACGAAGGCATCATCTGCCTGACGCTTTTCATCGGCCCGTTGCAACGCAAGTGGACGCCGGCAACGAGGACACCGCAACGATCGGTGGATTTATGTTTCGAGCCGGAGTAACCTCCGCCCGAAACGTCGCGGTGAGTCCAACCGAACGACGTTCCGTTTCAGTCGTGTGGGACGGTTTGCTATTTGAATCAAACAACGCGCATCGGAAGTTGATTTTGTTCGTCAAGAAAATGCTCTTCCTCGCAATTGCCTTGGCAGCGTTTGCCTCTGTGTTGCGCCCGCCGAGTGTGCAATCTCAAGAACAAACAACCAGTTCAACGATCCGGCTGAGGGTTCTGAGCTACAACATTCACCACGGTCGGGGAACGGACGGGAAAATCGATCTGGATCGTTTGGCGAACGTCATCCGATCGGTGGATCCTGATTTGGTGGCGGTCCAAGAAGTGGATCAGAACACCCATCGAAACGGGATGGTCAAGCAAGTCGAAATACTTGCGGCTCGAACCGGTCTGCACGGAAAATTCGCGAAGCAGATTGACTACGACGGCGGCGAGTACGGGCAAGCGGTTCTGTCAAAGTATCCCATCAAATCGCTCGAAGTGCATTGGTTGCCCGGTGATCCTATTCGGGAACGCCGGATCGTCGGGGTGGCAGAAATTCAGCCCCACGAAACTCCGTTGCGTTTCGCGACGACGCATCTGCATCACGCGCGAGCCGACCTACGGGAGAAGCAAGCCACTGAACTCAATCGACTCTTGGCCAACGGAAATGCCCCGGTCATTGTTGCGGGTGACTTCAATGCGAAACCGGCTTCAATCGCCATGCAAACACTGCAAACGAAGTGGCGGATCGCGACATCCGATACGATGCTGACTTTCCCCGCTCGCTTGCCCAACCGACAACTCGACTATGTTGCGATGTATCCCGCAAACTCGTGGCGAATCGTCGAGTCTGAGGTCCTGAATGAGCCTGTCGCTTCGGATCACCGACCATTGCTGGTCGAGATTGAATTGGAAACGCATTCTGAGCCAATTCCCGAATAAAGGGCGTTCAATCGGGGGCAAGATGATGGAGTGCGATCGCGGGCAATTGAAAATTCCATCGCAACGCTGTTCCTGCGCGGTTTTGCTAGGATATCCGCCTCGGTACGTCAGCCACCCTGAAGGGATGAATTCACGATGCCCGCGTTTCATATTCAACGTTCCCAAACGATCGACGCTGATACACGCGATGTTTATGACGCGGTCAGAAACTATTCGACTTGGACCCGCTGGTCGCCTTGGTTGCAAGTCGATCCTGATGCGGAGGTAACCGTCAGCGATCCGTCAAATGAATTGGGAGCGACGTATCACTGGAAGGGTGAGTTGGTTGGCGAGGGGTCGATGACCCATCGCGGACTTCAGGCTCCGCAGAGTCGATCAGCAAACTCATCGGTGCAAGCCGACTTGGCGTTCATCAAGCCGTTTAAGTCGCAGTCCAAGGTGGAGTTCGAAATCCATCCCGTGATGACGGATGGTCTACCAGGCTCCAAAATCACCTGGCACATGCGAGGCAAGTTGCCGTGGTTTCTGTTTTGGATGCGATCGATGATGGAAACGTTCGTGGGCATGGACTACGAACGCGGGTTGCGGATGTTCAAACAGTTCGTCGAAACCGGTGAGGTGCTTTCAGAGCTTGAAATCAAAGGCGTTGTCAACGAACCCGATCGCATGATCATCGGCCAACGTGGTGGTTGCACGATGGACGACATCGGTTGTCACATGACTGAAACGTTGGAACGAGTCAAACCACACTACAACGCGGATGACGAACGCGTTCATGAATGGGCCAGCCTGTATCACACGACATCGGACCTTCGCAAACGATGGTTCGACTACACCGCGGGTTATTTGGCCGATGCTGGCACGCCCGTGCCGGAGGGCTGTGTTGCGGACACTGTTCCGGCCGGCAAGTTTCTATTGGTCCGGCACGTCGGTGACTACGCTCATCTTGGCAACGCGTGGTCGGGCGGGATTCAATACATCCGCTACAAAAAACTGAAGATGGCCAAAGCGATCGGGTGTGAGGTCTATCGCAACGATCCGGAAACAACCGAAACCAAAGATCTCATCACGGATGTTTACATCGCTTTGAAGTGATCGAGTAGCTTCGGGATTTCGACGCTGGCCGCACCACGAATCGTTTCGTCGAACGCACTCGAGGCGGGCGTGTCGTCCAAGTTGACTTCGATGCGGCGGCAGTGCGGGGGCGTTTGAGCCACGATGCCGGCGGCAGGATAGACGACGCCAGATGTTCCGATGGCGATGAACAGATCGGCTGTTGTTGCGGCCTTCTCTATTTGTGTCAGTCCGATTGGCATCTCGCCAAACCAGACAACATTGGGACGCAAGCAACCTCGCATGGCGTCGTTGTCGGGATCTTCCGGATGCGGTGTGTCGACGCTCAGGTCGCCGGTCCATTCGAAGATCTCTTCGGAATAAAAACAGCGAGCCTGCAGCAGTTGACCATGCATTGCCAGCACGTTTTGGCTGCCGGCACGTTGGTGGAGGTTGTCGATATTCTGAGTCACCAAGAGGAAATCGCCGCGACCATTGTCTAGATGGTCGCGTTCAAATTCGGCCAGAGCGACGTGCGCCGGGTTGGGTTGGATCTCAGGGTTCAGCAACGCTCGGCGTCGCTGGTTGTAGAACTCATGCACCAAATCGGGATTGCGTGCGAATCCTTGAGGCGTGGCGACTTCTTCAACGGCGTGCCCTTCCCACAATCCGTTGGCGTCGCGGAAGGTTGGGATGCCGGATTCAGCAGAGATTCCGGCGCCGGTGAGGATGAGAACGTTCATGGCAACGATAGAAAAGAATCAAAACCCGTGGCACGGTGGACCCCATCGTGAAATCAAGCCTTCGGTCGTTTCGCGACGATAAGCCTCTGATCTACCGACGACGTCGCTTCTTCTTTTCGCGTCGATCGGACTTCTTTTGATGTCTCAGAGGTGACTTCTTTGACTTTTTGCCAGACGTGCCTCGCTGGTCATCTTTCGCCGCGGAGTGGTTCTTGACGACTTCGAGGTACAGCTGTCGGTCTTGCAGATCGACCTTGCCGATTCGGACCGTCAGATGGTCACCCAGTCGGAACCGGTTGCCTGATTTGAAGCCCGTTAAACTTTGCCCGCGACGTTCGAATCGATATTGATCGCTGGGCAGTTCCGTGACCGGGATGAAACCGTCGACGGGAAGCTTCAGACAGCGAGCGTGAATGCCGTCGGCAAAGACGCGACTGATCACTGCCTCGAGCGTTTCGCCTTGTTTCTTTTTCAAGAAGTGAAGCAACTTCAGTTGGATCAATTCGCGTTCGGCTTGAGCGGCGTTGCGTTCGGCGTCGCTGCATTCGTGACCGAGTTTGACCAACTCCGCGAAGGATTCATCTGGTGTCGATTTCTTCTCAATCAGACGCTGCACCAAGCGGTGGACGCTGAGGTCGGGGTACCGGCGGATGGGGCTGGTGAAGTGACAGTAGTGTTCTTTGTCGAGCGCGTAGTGTCCTTCACGGTGTGGGCCGTAAACCGCTTTGCTCATGCTTTTCAGCACAGCGAAGTTGACGGCGTTTTCAAGCGTGGTGCCGGCGACCTTGTCCAAGACCGCTTGGATTTCAAAGCGGCTTTCGACGTTGTCAAAACCCAGCCCGAGGTCTTTGACAAAGCTGGTCAGTTGTCGCAGTTTGCGGCGTTCAGGCGGTGCGTGAATGCGGTGCAGGAAATTGAGTTCTTGATCATCCAGCCAAGTCGCAACGGCTTCGTTGCCCAGCAGCATGAACTCTTCGATGATCTGATGGCTTTCGGTGTTCTCGGTTTGGTAAGCACCTTTGACCTTGCCCGTTCGATCCAGTTCGAGCTTGATGTCCGGCATGTCCATCGACAGTGCGCCGTCTTTGAATCGACGCTTGCGAATTTGCATCGCGAGCGTGTGCATGTGCGTCAGCAGTTCGCAAATTGGATCTCCCCAGTCCTTCTGAAAGGCTTCGGGGGAGGCGAGGAACTGGTCGATTTGCTCGTAGTTGAATCGCTTGTCGCTGCGGATGGCAGCGTTGTGAACTTCGCTGTGAGTGATGGTCAGATCATCCAGCATTTCGATCTCGACCGTCTTCACCAAACGCATGCGTTCGGGCTGCAGTGAGGCGAGGTGGTTGCTGATGATTTCCGGGATCATCGGGATCACACGGTCGGGCAGATAGACGCTCGTTCCACGACGACGCGCTTCGACATCCAGTTTTCCACCAGGCGGAACAAAGTGGCTGACGTCGGCGATGTGCACCCACAGTCGCCATCGACCTTTTTCACGTTGTAGTGAGATCGCATCGTCGAAGTCACGTGCATCGAACGGGTCGATCGTGATCGTCAACATGTCGGTCAGGTCATTGCGGTCTGCCGGCACGACGTCGTCATCGAACGCATCGGCTTGCTCACGAGCTTCGTCCAAGACCTCTTCTGGGAATTCATCGGGCAGCGCGTATTGCCGCATGATCGTCAGGGTGTCGATCGCGGGGTTCTTGCTGCTTCCCAAGCGTTCGAGAATGACTGCTTCGCCACCGCCAGATTCTTCATCGGGGAAGTCGACAATCTCGACAAAGATCTTGTCGCCGTCTTGCAACGGCAACCCTCGCACGTCGCCGACGCTAACCGGAGCTTCGTAGTGCACACCGTCCAGATAGACGACGGGACCTTCGATCGTGTCGGACCCAGGTTGGTCGGGCAGGGGGGAGGAAAAGAACGTTCCGGTGAATTGACGACGTGCTCGCTGCAGCACCTCGACTACCTTGCCTTCAATCCCGCCTCGGCGACTCGGTTCGATCGTCACGGCGACCAGGTCACCTTCCAAGGCACCGGCGGTCATTCCCGGGGGAACGAAGACATCTTCGGGAACATCCGCGTCCGCATTGCCACCGCCGCTGGAGGGACGAACGAAACCGAAGCCGCCGCCCATGGCGCGTCGAAATGTCCCGCGAATTTGGTCGGTGGGACCACCAACGGCGGCTGCCGCGACGACCAAGTGGTTTCCGCCGTAGATCAATCGTCCTTCGAGGACCAATTGTTTGATCACCCGGCGGACTTCGCGATAGCCATCCGCGTCCAGTTCGAGAAGGGCGGCGATTTGTTTGGGTTTGCTGGGACGGTATTCCGCCGCGTGAACGAGTCGCAGAACGCGATCGATCAATTCTTGTGAGACTTGCATGGCCCCAGAATAGTCGACCGGGGCTCGTGCGGGGTAGGACGTGTTGTTCGCGGGTGTGGCTGATTTGATCTGAGGTTTTCAGCGTTCCGATTGGCGAGGTTCGTTTGAATCCAGCAAAGGAAGCTCGTCTTCCGAGCGTTGGTAGATCGCTTCTTTGAAATGAAGACGACAAACCGTTTGGTACCGTTCGTTGCCCCCAATTTGAACCTGCTCACCGTCACGAATGACCTGGCCGGATTCGCTCACTCGCAGCACCATGGTGGCTTTGCGACCGCAGTGGCAAATCGTTTTGAGTTCCGTCAGGGTGTCGGCCCAGGCCAGCAGGTGTTCGCTGCCTTCGAACAGATTGCCTTGGAAATCCGTTCGCAATCCATACGCCAGCACCGGAATGTCCAGGTCGTCGCAAACATCGCTGAGCTGTCGCACTTGGGTTCGAGTCAAAAACTGAGCCTCGTCGACCAGAACGCAGTGAAGCGGATTGGTGCGTGTTTCGTTACGAACCAGGTTCAGTAAGTTGTCGGACGTGTTGAATGAAACGGACTCCGATTCGATGCCAATTCGCGAGGCGACTTTGCCGCTGCCAAAACGGGTGTCGATCTCGGGAGACAGGATCAGCGTGTTCATCCCGCGTTCGCGATAGTTGTAGCTGGACTGCAGCAATACCGTGGATTTACCGGCATTCATCGTGGAATAGTAGAAATACAGCTTCGCCATGGCAGTGCGTTGAAATTCAGGGGCGAGAATCGAAGGCGGAGGGTCTTTGCCGAATGATTCGACAGTTTGCTAAAGTGCTGGCATGAGCATCACCAAACTTGCGCCGGCCGCTTTTGATTTGCATCAACCGTTCCCGCCATCGGGGGACCAACCAGCCGCGATCGCCAAATTGATCGAAGGCATCCAAAGCGGCAAGACCGCTCAAACGTTGCTGGGAGCCACCGGGACGGGGAAAACGTACACGATGGCCAACGTGATCGCGTCGGTCCAGCGACCCGCGTTGATTCTTAGCCACAACAAAACGTTGGCCGCTCAATTGTACGGGGAATTCAAAGAGTTCTTTCCCAACAACGCCGTCCACTATTTCGTCAGCTACTACGACTACTACCAACCCGAAGCCTACATTCCGCAGCGTGATGTTTACATCGAGAAAGATTCCTCGATCAACGAGGAAATCGATCGGCTGCGATTGGCAACCACCAGTTCCCTGGTCAGCCGTCGTGACGTCGTCATCGTGGCCTCAGTCAGCAGCATCTACGGCTTGGGATCCCCGGACGATTACCGGCAACTGGTCGTCGACCTTCATCAAGGCGAGCAAACCCGCCGCGATCACTTGCTGTTGAAATTTGTCGATCTGCAATATCAACGCAACGACATCCAATTCGAACGCGGCAAATTTCGTGTTCGCGGGGACTCGATCGAACTATGGCCCAGCTACGAAGAATTCGCTTATCGGATTGAGATGTGGGGCGACGAGATCGAAAAGATCTCACTGATCAAACCAACATCCGGCGAGACGATCAAAACGGTCGAGCATCTCTACATCTATCCGTGCAAGCACTTCGTGATGCCGGAAGATCGCATTCAGCGCGCGATCCGAATTCTTCGTGAAGAGTTGACTCAGCAATTGGAGATCTTTCAGTCGCAGGGGAAGTTGCTGGAGGCTCAGCGGTTATCGGCGCGGACCAAGTTCGACTTGGAAATGCTGGCCGAAGTCGGGCATTGTCCTGGCATCGAAAACTATTCCCGCCCGCTGTCTGGCAAAGAACCTGGGGCGACCCCAGACACGCTCTATGACTTCTTCCCCAAAGACTTCATCACGTTCGTTGATGAGTCGCACGTGACCGTGCCTCAAGTTCGCGCGATGTACGCGGGTGACCGGAGTCGGAAGATCACCTTGGTCGAACACGGGTTTCGTCTTCCGTGTGCACTCGATAACCGGCCATTGAAATTTGACGAATGGGAAGAACGAACCGGACAAATCTGCTTCGTCAGTGCGACGCCCAGCGACTACGAGTTGGAACGCACGGGCGGCGAAGTGGTGGAACAAATCATTCGGCCAACGGGATTGCTCGACCCGGAAGTCGAGATCGTTTCGGCTCGCGGACAAGTCACGCATTTGCTGGAGCAGGTTCGCATCCGTGCTGAGCGAGACGAACGTGTTCTGGTCACGGCGCTCACAAAGCGTTTGGCAGAGGATTTGGCAACCTATTTTCAAGAGCAAGGCGTCAAGTGCCGTTGGCTGCACAGCGAACTGAACGCTTTTGAACGAGTGGATTTGTTGCAGGAACTACGGGCCGGCCAGTTTGATTGTTTGGTTGGTGTGAACCTGCTTCGAGAAGGCTTGGACCTTCCCGAGGTTTCTTTGGTCGCGATTTTGGACGCGGACAAAGAAGGCTTCTTGCGGAGCGAAACGAGTTTGATCCAAACGATCGGCCGTGCGGCTCGGAACGCGAACTCACGTGTGATTCTGTACGCCGACAAAGTCACCGATTCCATGCAAATGGCGATGGACGAAACCGAACGTCGTCGCGTGATTCAGATGGAATACAACGCCAAGCATGGGATCGTGCCCAAGACGGTTCGCAAGTCGATCCGCAAAGGCATCGACACCGAGGCGGCCAGCCACAAGGAGTCGACTCGCAAGGCTCAGGACAGCGGCGAAGCGATTTACATCACGATCGAGTACGTCGACAAACTCGAGCAAGAGATGTTGGCCGCGGCGGAGGACCTGGAGTTCGAGCGAGCGGCGAGGCTGCGTGATCGTGTGTTGCAGCTGAAGGAGCACATCGGCAAACCACTATCCGAAGTGGAAATCGTCGACGAAAATCAGCGGGCAAATCAGGCGGCCGAGGACGCGGGCGCCGCGGTGCGAAGAAAAAGGGAGCCAGCAAAGGCACCAAAATCCCGCGGCCAAAACGCGGCTGAGTGCTCTCTGGGGCGAGGGATTCGCCTCGATTTCGATGTGCATTATTTCCAGCTGAAACCGAAGTTTTGGCGTCGCATCCGGTCGGTGACCGAACGTGTCACAGCCTTCCCTATCACTACAGGTGTTCAACTTTGACACCTGCAGAAAGGGAACACGATGTCCACTGCGATTTTGCCAGCGATCTCATCCGAGCCGTCCTCCAACTTGGATTTGGATGGATTTGCGATTCAACCCCGCCCGTATCAACACCGCATCATCCGGCGAACACTCAACGCGTTTGGGTGTGGCAAACCTGAGACTTGTTCTGAGTTCGACGGGGCAGGGCAGGGCGGTTCACGCCCAGCCAGCGTTCTGATTGAAAGTCCCACCGGAAGCGGTAAGACGGTGATGGGATTGGCCATCGCTGCGATCATGCAGCGTACATTCGGTATTCGAGTCGGTTGGGTCGCGATGCGGAGAAATCTGTTGGCCCAAGCTCAAGCGGAAAACGTTCGTCGACAGTTTGGACTCGACATGCATTTGATCAGCATGTTTGACAAGGAACCGCCGGATGTGGATTTGTTGGTGATCGACGAGGCACAACATGATGCGGCGACAAGCATGGCCAACTTGCATGGGCAAATTCAACCGCGATGGACGCTGGGATTGTCCGCGACGCCATATCGAACCGACCGTGTCAAACTGTGTTTCGAAAATGTGATTCGAGATGCGGGCATTGCTCACTTGATCGCGGATGGGTTTTTGAGCGCCTATCACCACTACACGATTGAGGAGTACACGCCACAGTCATTGGCTGACTTGTTGATCGATGAACCAGAGCGATGGGGGAAGTCGCTGGTGTTCTTTCACAAACAAACGGAGTGTGACGAACTGAAGTCGCGGTTGGACGAAGCGGGTATTCGCAGCGATGTGGTGACCGCGAAAACGAATCGCGATCGTCAGTTAGCCGACTTCATCGAAGGTCATACCGACGTGCTGATCAACATGGCGATCCTCACCGAAGGTTTTGATTGTCCGACGTTGAAGACCGTGTTCTGTCGGCCGAGCGGTCAGGGAACCACGATTCAAATGGCCGGACGTGGTCTTCGCAAATGCGAATCGGAACCGATCAAGCAGGTCGTTCAGTGTCGGCATACACGGCACCCAATGATGCGAACGGCGATCCCCGCCGAGCAGTATTTGTGGACCGAATACGGTTGGCGAAGCATCGCTGGCAACCGCCAGTTGGACGCGATGGCCATGGCTGCTCGTCAGCGAGTCGCAAAGGCCAACGTGAGTCTGCCGAAACTCATTGCCGCTCATCGGCCGCGTCGTCGTATGCACCGGTTGGCTCGCTAGCACCGGACTCGCAGTTCACGCATTCAATCGAATTTTTGACCCCATTCACGGAAACCAATCATGTCGACTTCATCAACGATCTCAAGCGAATCCCAAACCTCTCCTCGTTTCAGTTATGCACTGGCCAGCGTTGGCGACATCCAAGTCGGGGCTGTGCATCGTTCTCCCGGTGGCCGGATCAGTCTGCGTGAACTGGAAATTGATGGGCAGCCGGTTGTCGCCACTCGTCGGTTCTGGCGATCGTTCTTCACTCGGTTCGGAATCGCGGAAAACGTGTTCCGCTATTTCCGTCCTGACGAAGTCTTTTCGCGGATTCAGTCACAGCGAGACGATGTGACATTTCGCTACTGCATCGCTCGATCACCGAGTTCTTCGTCGAAGCGATCGGACCAATTGTTGGCCGTGACCAATCCCAATCGACCGATCATCCGCTACGACGACATTCGCAGTTTGCTAGATGGCAATGGAGGCGACGACATTCGGTACCACAACGGAGTTGTGACCAGTACGCATGCACCCCGCGGTGGCAGTCGTCAATTCGCGATCGGTGGTGATCAGTTCCGCGACCGGTTTTGTTTGGAGACTCCGGTCGATGGCTATGGGCATCCCCGACTGTTTCTGTCGATGCTGCGGTTGGTGTGCAGCAACGGAATGATCGGGCACGCCAAGGCATTCCGCAGCGATGTGCCGGTCGGCAAGAACATGGAACACTGCATTGTCCGGGCGATTGAATCGTTTGACAACGGCGACGGCTATGCGGCCCTGCGACAGCGATTCGAATCAAGTCAGACTTCATGGGCGTCGGTGCACGAGTGTCTTCGACTGAACGAGTTGCTAGAGTCCCTGCGTCGGGACAAGCAACTGACGCAGGATGGTTTGATTGGTCGGTTTCGTTCGCTCGCAGGAGACCTGAACGAGCTTTACGGCCTAGCAAATCTGGACGCGCTGAGTGACAAACGCCGCCGGATCTTACCTAGCAAGGCTCGGGTTTATGATTTGATCAATTACGCCAGTGAAGTGGCGACTCACCATTCGCACGCGGACGGTGCCAATCGGATCCAAGCTTGGTTGGGGTCGCTGGTGTCCGAAGAATACGACTTGGAGGGGACCGCCAATTCAGGGGGTGACTTTGACGCGTTCTTTGTCCCCAGCGACGACGGGCTGCCGGCGCAGAGCCGAAATTGATTCCAGAATGTGCGACTTCGACCGCCAACGCTGACTTCTTGCGATTGACGGCGGGATTCGAGAGTTAGTATCGAACGTTCATGAAATTTTCGTGTTCGATTCATTCTGTCGATTTGAGATCCCCCGTGACGAGATTATCGAACACCTGCCAGTTCGGTGAAATCTCGGAGGACGCCGGTGTGGTTTCGCATCGTTGCGTTTCGGATGCTCCTGACAACGTGCGTCTGATTCGCACGCTTGGGCACGGACGAGCTGCCACGGCCGAGTTGGTCGAGGCTTCGTGGGATGACGGCCGGAGTCAGTGTTTCGTCGAAAAGGTCTTCGCACCTGGCTTATTGACTCGCTGCATCTACCGATTGGCCTTTGCCGCACCCTTCGCTTATCAATCGAATCAGCACGCGATTTTGGCCTGTTTCTATCGCCGGCGAGTGGTCTCGCGGATGCTAGAGGCATCCGCAACTTGCGATGAACGCGAAAGTTCGGTTGATGTCGCGCTGCCTGCATACGTCCGCTACGATCGCAATCGCGATGCCTACGTTCTCGCCGCGAGTTTTGTCGAAGGTCGTGGTCCAATCCCAACCTGTGCCAATTCCAACCTGGTGGCTGCGGAAAACGAGATGGCTGGTTTGGTCGCCGAGATGAGGCGGGTTGAACGGCAATTGATCGATTTTGGGTTGGTGGGCTCCGGTTGGCAGGTTTCGCCGGGAGCCATGGTGTCGACCGCAAACCTATTGCTCTCGGAGCATCCGGGGCTGCGTGTTGTTCATTCAGATGGACCGGAAGCCGATTCGCCAAGAAGTCTTCGCCATACCATCATCGACTTGGAGTCCGGGATACCGGCAATTTTGGTCTGGCGGTATCTGTGGCAAAGCTGGCGTCGAGGGGCAGTCTTTCCCTTTGATGATTTGGATTCGCGGAAACTTCGAGCTTCCTGTGCCGAGTTGTGTGACCGGCTTGTTCTGAGAGGTGAACGGGATCTGGCCGCTGAACTGTCCGCTGATGTGGAAGCTTTGGTTGCCGTGGATGAGCAATGGAAAGCAGGAGAGATTGCACCAACTCGTCGGCCATGGACCTGGTTGTCAGCTCAACGACGAGCCCACTATCGGCGAACTTGCATTGATCGATGGCAGCAACAACGCGTGGTCGATCCAGAAAACGCGTCGGGCTTGGAGACCAGCTTTTGGTTTTTCGCATTGATGTGGATGCTGGGCCTGTGTCCGCCGAGCGTGTTGGGCCGATGGCTCCAGTCCTGCCTTGCAAACCAATCTCATCAGGAACGGGTCCGTCGATTTGCAACGGAAAGCCGTGTTCGATCCGCCTTCTGGACGAAATACCGACGCCGGCAGGTGAAAGCTCTGTGTGAACAGCAACGATGTTCCAGGCGAACCAGACCTACGTCGAGTTTAGGGTTCATCGGACACCGCTTGCTTCGTTATTCAACCACGGCAGGCGTGCATCGCTATTTGGTCGATCCAAGTCGACGTGCCCGCCGAAATTGTCAGATACGAGCTTTGCTGTTCCGCGGGAGCTATCAAATTGCCGTTGGACGCAAGGCGTTCCGAGCGACGACCCGACGCTGGCAGTCCCGCAAATGGTTGACTGAAGAAGAAGCAAAGAGCCTTCATTCCCAGTTCAGTGGGCCCCAACTAGCAGTCTATTCACGCGGTTTGGGAATGCACCTGGCCATCAAGTTTCTCTACCCGTTGATCACCCCTTTGAAGGTCGGCGGAATCGCGATGGCTTTGACTGGCGGTAGTGTCTGGTTTGCCGTGTTGCCGATCATGATCCTGCCTGCGGCGAGAACTCTTGTCACGCTTTTTAGTTTGCTAGCAAATCGATCTCATGATGTCCCGCATCGGCATGCCCTTTGTGTTGGGGCGATTCCCGTGGTTGGTTCGGCTGCGTTCATCGTCCAGATGTGGACCGCAAACCCCGCCGTCTCAAGATTTTTGTTACGGGACTTTGCGTCCCGGTTTGCAAGGAAAATCCCAATCTACGGTGGCCCCGACTCTCGCACCGAGCATGCCGTGCTCGCAATCGGAGAGCGGTTGCTTCGTTTGGTCGCCCAATTCCATCCAACCTCGAATGAAGTATCCGCATCAATGGCAATGAAGAACGATTCGGACGATGTTCAAACATCACTCGTCAAAGAGCAATCGCGTTGGATGCGGTGGCCATACCAAAAGGTGATACGAGATTCGCTGTTGGTGACCGGCGTTGGCTGTGGTGGCTTGTGGGCGACGAACTACCTGCTGAGTGATTCGCTACCGGAGCAATGGTTGACCGGCGAAAATGGGGCTCTTGAGTCTGCTCAGTTGATGGTGCTGATCTGTACGGCAATCGCCGGTTGTTTGGCGTTGCTTCGGGTGAAATCTTCAAGCTGGCAAAGTATCGCGGTCGCCCTGGTTTGCGTCGCGGTTGCGGGAGCGGCTCGAGAAGTTCCATCTGCTGTGAGCCAGGCAAGCCTGTCCGATGGTGCCCATCAAACCGCTGATAGCGTGGGCTTCGCGATTTCCGCTACCTGGAAGCATGGGGTCATTGCCGTTGCAGTTTGCATTTGGCTGTCGCGTGTCGCATACGCCTGGCTCAAATTCCCAGAGGATCGCAAATTGTGGTTCTCGCCGACGTTCGTTTGGCCCGCCATTCCATTTGCGGCTTGCTTCGTTTTGGCCGAATTGTTTGAGCGATCGAAGTGGGTGACTGCGGAGGAAACCGTTGAGGTGTTTGGTTACACCATGATGATGACTGTCGCGATTTGGATGATCCGAAATGCGGATACCCTTCAAAACTGGCTTTCCGAAGAAGCGGTTTGCGAGGCACTGTCACCTGTTGTGCCCACTTTGAGAGAAACGGAATGCTTAGATGAAGGAATGAAACGTGCAGCATAGAGGGCAGATTTCGGTCTGGATTCTGATTTGCTAGTTGAGTATGGTCCGGCGGACACTTGGAAGGGGAACCGCCCCCCAACTCAACCCAATCATGGATGGCGAAATCACATGGCGACCGTTGTCTGCACCCGTTGGTTGGACGCGTTCCCAGCATCGTATGTCACAGTGTTGAGGAACGCCGTAGCGGCTAATTTGAACCGTCCTCACCGTTTTGTCTGCGTCACCGACAACGTGGTTGGATTGACCGACGGTGTCGAAGGAATCCAAATGCCGGATCTGGGAATCCCATTGCAACGCCGGCGAAAAGGTTGCTGGCCCAAGCTGTCGATTCTGGCACCGGGCGTTCTACCCGCAGATGAGCCAACGCTGTATTTAGATCTCGACGTGGTGGTTAACCAGAACCTCGACGGGTTCTTTGATCGTTTGGAGGCTGAGCGAGGCTTTCATGCATTGCGAGAGTGGAATCCGACGCTATGGAATCTGGCTCCATTGAGGATGCGACCCGATCGAGGCGTTCAAGGGTCAATCCTGGGTTTTTATCCCGGTGAACAAGCCGAGCTGTTCCATCGATTCAACGAGAATCAATCCGAATGCTTCGAGCGTTTTCCACTGGACCAAGACTTCTTAACCGAGCACGTCGACGATGTTCGCTATTGGCCGTTTGAATGGACCGCTAGCTTCAAATGGCATTGCCTGAAGTACTACCCATTCAATCAGATTTTTCCTGAGATCAAGCGTCCGGCAAAAGCGAAGGTCGTGGTATTCCACGGCAATCCTCGGCCAATCGATGTGGTGCCTCAAGGCGATTACTACTGGGGAACCAAACGCAAATTCGGTCGTGGTCCCGTCGATTGGGTTCGTGACTATTGGTTGCGGCACGATGTCAGTTGCGTGGAGAATCGTTGGTGGCAAAAGTCATCGCAACATCACCAGACAGAGTCTCAGGCTGTTCTGTGAAGGATTCGGCTGGCCAAATGCCTGGCTGCGTTCAGGTTCGAGGCGTCGTTCCGCGAATGTCTCGTGTGATGATTCACATCGAGTAGCACGAACGATCATTCAAAGAGAATGCAACACAGGTATGTGCTCCGCGTCGGGGTGGTATCGCCGGTGCCCATTGTGAAAGCTAGACGGAACGATTGTTCTTCCAGGGCGATGTTCTACGTTTGGGCCTGGCTTACTTTCGGTTTGGAAGGTAGCTAAAACAGCAGGATTGAATTGCACCTCGTAGAGAAACAACATGATCGGACAAATGATCGCTGACTCGGGTCGGCTTTGTATGGGATACACCAAACGACTGATGACCGGAGTGACTCAGGAGCAGTTCGCTCGTTTCGCCGTGGTTGGCGACACTGTCATCGAGTCCAATCATCCAGCGTTCATCCTTGGGCATTTATCGCAGTATCCTTGGCAAGTGGTTGAGCAAGTCGGTGCCGACGCCTCGGCGGTGAAGCCTTCTGACAAATACGATGCATTGTTCTCGAAGAATGCAAAGTGTTTGGACGATCCCAACGGCACCCTGTATCCGCCGATGGAAGAAGTTGTGGAGAAGTTCTTTGCGTCGCACGAAGCTGCGATCGAGGCATTGCTGAATGCTGACGATGCGGTTTTTTCGTCGCCGAACCCGACCGAGCATCTTCGCGAGAAGTTCAGCACCGTTGGATCGCTGCATGGTTTCTATCTAAGCGGCCACATGATGCTTCATATCGGACAGTTCAGCGCATGGCGACGTGCGATGGGGCTCGGGCCAGCATAGGTTGGGCCTGGCATAGGTTTGTCCCGGTAACTCACGCTCATTAAACAAAAAGGGGCTCGGTGGTTTCTCATCGAGCCCTTTTTGTTTGGAATGATCAGATTGGCATTACGACAGTGGTCGCACGTCCCAAATGTCGTCCGCGTATTGCTGGATCGTTCGGTCGCTGCTGAACCACCCGCTGCCTGCGGTATTCAGGATGCTCATCTGATTCCAGTGATCAACATCTTGGTAGGCCTTGCCTACTTCGCCTTGAGCGTCGATGTACGCACGAAGGTCGGCGATGGTGACCCAAGGATCCTGAGGGTTACGCAATCCGCTGGTCAACAAATCAAACAAGCCTGGATTGTCAGGGTTGAAGTGTCCGCTTTCCAACAGGTTCATGATGCGAACGATGTCCTCATCAGCAGCAATGATTTCGTTGGGACGATAGTCCTTCTTCAATTCGGCGACTTCGGATGCGTCCAAGCCGAACAAGAAAAAGTTCTCGGCACCCGCGTTTTCGCGGATTTCGATGTTGGCTCCATCGAGCGTGCCGATCGTCAACGCACCGTTCATCATGAACTTCATGTTGCCCGTGCCAGAAGCTTCTTTACCGGCGGTTGAAATTTGCTCCGACAACTCGGTTGCCGGGCAGATCACTTCCATCGACGAAACGCGGTAGTTCGGGAAGAACACCACTTTCAACAGGTCGTTGGCTGCGGGGTGATTGTTGACCTTTTTGGCAACATCGTTGATCAGCTTCACGATCAACTTCGCAACGTGGTAGCCGGGGGCTGCTTTCCCACCGATCAAGACACAGCGTGGAACCATGCCCGCGGTTTCACCACGCAGAATGCGATCGTACAGGTGCACGATATGCAGCACGTTCAACAGTTGACGCTTGTACTCGTGAATTCGTTTGACTTGAACGTCGAACATGAACGACGTATCGAAACGAACGCCGGTTTCGGCGACGACCAAATCAGACAAGCGAGCTTTGTTTTGTTGCTTGACTTCAATCCACTTCTTGCGGAAGTCGGCGTCGGCTGCATGCGGAGCCAACTCTTTGATCTTGGTCAGGTCTTTCTGCCAACCTTCGCCGATGGTTTCGTTGAGAAGATCACGCAGGCCTGGGTTGCAGTGCGACAACCAACGACGTTGGGTCACGCCGTTTGTTTTATTGTTGAACTTGCGAGGCCACAGCGTGTTGAAGTGTTTGAACAGCCCTGATTCCAACAATTGCGTGTGCAAACCAGCAACACCGTTGACCGAGAAACTTCCGACGATGGCCAAGTACGCCATTCGGATGTGTGGGTTGTCGCCTTCTTCAATCAGTGACATTTCGCGACGCATTGCAACGTCACCAGGCCACTGCTGGTCGACCAGTTTCAAGAACCGAGCGTTGATCTCGTAAATGATATCGAGCAGACGTGGCAGCAGGCGGCTGAACAAACCGACCGACCATCGTTCCAAGGCTTCCGGAAGCAATGTGTGGTTGGTGTACGCCATGCAGCGTGTGACCACGTCCCAAGCGTCGTCCCATTCCAGTCCATGCTCATCCATCAACAATCGCATGAGTTCAGGAACGGCACAGGCGGGGTGCGTGTCATTGAGCTGGAAGCAGTTCTTGCGTCCAAAGTCGCTGAAGTCTTCGCCGTGCTGTTCCACCCAACGAGCGATCACGTCTTGCAAGGAAGACGAAACGAGGAAGTACTGTTGTTTCAGACGCAGCTCCTTGCCGTTTTCGCTGGCGTCGTTGGGGTACAACACCATGGAGATTTGCTCGGCGTCGTTCTTGGCCGCGACGGCTTCGGGGTACGAGCCCGCGTTGAACTCGCTGAGGTTGAAGACGTCGGTCGTCGATGCTTTCCACAGACGCAGCGTGTTGACCGTGTCGTTGCGATACCCAGGGACGGGCATGTCGAATGGGACGGCAAGAACATCGTGCGAGTCAACCAAGCGAGGACGCAGCGTTCCGTGTTCGTCGTAGTAGTTCTCGGTGCGACCGTAGAAGCGAACGCGACGCGTGTCTTCGGGGCGTTTGATTTCCCATGGGTTGCCGTCACGCAACCAACGGTCGGGATCCTCGACTTGTCGTCCGTCTTCGATGTGTTGGTGGAACATCCCGTATTCGTAACGGATGCCGTAGCCAACCACTGGAAGCTGCAGGTTCGCACAACTGTCCAGGAAACATGCGGCCAAACGACCGAGGCCACCGTTGCCCAACCCAGCATCAAGTTCCTTGTCAGCGACTTCTTCCATCCCGACGCTGTAGGCTCGCAAAGCTTTGCGGACGTCTTCGTCCAAGTCGAGGTTTTCGACGGCGTTGGTGAGTGACCGGCCGATCAAGAATTCAAGTGACAGATAGTAAACCTTGCGATCGTCGCTCTGGCAGGTTTTCTTCCAGGTCTCCAGCCAGATCGGTACCAAGCGATCACGTACCGTGATCGCCAGAGCTTGGTAAAGGTATTCGCTGTTTTGTTTGTCCGTCGAGTCGCCTGTGAAGTCGTGTCCTAGCGTGATTGTCAGGTGACGAGCTAGTTCCGATGACAAATCAAGGTGTGGAAACGAGGTGTCGGTCGGAGAAGCATTCGGCGGAGCGGAAAGCGTGTTGGACATCGATTTTCAACGTTTCAAGGACGAGACTAGAAGCCGGGAGTATATCGGTGCGATAAGGGAGAGCCAATCTAGATCGGCACCTTGTACGCTGCACTTGAATCACGCCGTTGCATGCTCCTTACTCGCTAAAATAGGCGAGATGGGGTGTGTCTAAGGCCTTAGAGGAGCGGATCATTCCCCAGGGTTCCTGCAATGTCTTTCGCGTCGACAGCGGAAACCACATCTCGCGACGTGATTTTTAGTCAGATTGGAGCCAAAGTTTTTTTGACTTTTCGAGATTCCGCTGAAAAATCATCGCCCAGTTTGCTCGTCACTTTCGAAATCAAGACGTCCCGCTCGGAGGCGAAGCTGTTCGTCGGCTCGTCCGCGTGCGCATCGGTGGTGCGCAAATCCGGCCAAGAAACAGAGCTACGTCCGTCTTACGATTTGCGACGACGCATGTGAGGCAACCGGCGGCCTTGCGTTTGGGCTGTCGCGAGTTGCGTTTTGAGTTCGTCCAGAGTCAGTGGGCTGACGGGAATGGTCATCAATTCTTGCGGGTCGATCTCGCTGATCAGATTCCGTTTCCCGATCTTTTCCACTTCGTCTTCCAGAGCACTCAACCAAGGCGGAAGATCGAGTCCAACGCCAACGGGAGTACGCGAAAGTTCGTTGGCTTCTGCTTCGAGTTGTTCGAACGCGGCGCTAAAGCGGTCCGCTTCCGCATCGCTCATGGCGGGTTCGACAAGTGATCGCATTCGGTCGATCGTCATCGGTTGGACGAATCGTTCTTCGATACGATCGGCGATGGTTGGCATTCGCATGGAATGCCGACGTTGCAATTCGCGAAGCTTTTGGACGTAGAGTTCGGCTTCAGCTGCAATGCGTTCGTTGAGGCTTTCACGCCAACCCAAAGACGTTTGATCGAGGCCCATTCGCACGAGGACTTCGTGGGTCCACATGATCGGTTTCAAATTCCAAGCGACGCGTTCGTATCGAGTCCGCAGACGCAAGAAATCGAGGAACGTGTAGATCAGTTCGCCGCGATCGCTCTGTGTCGTTGTGCTGTTGTAGTCTTGGTATTCCGCGTGGTGATCAAGCAACGATTCGAAGACCAGCGTGATCCAACGCGAGGCTTCGTTGATCTTGATCTTGCCAATTTCGAGATCGCGAAAAAGTTGGGTGTCTTCCAGCAGGTCATCACCATCGGTCATCGCTCGTTCCAGCCAGGACGAGACATCTTGGTGCAGCACCGCGCGAACGTTGCTCAGTTGCAAGAAACCTTGGGTGAAGATTGGGTCGCCGTAAAGCTTGATGAACTCGACCAAACGTTCCCATTTCGCTGGATCACTGACGGCTTCGAGCGGTGACAGGCGAAGCGTTTGGCTGTGCGCGAGCCAACTGCCAAGCATCGTTTCGGTCAGTCGTTCCAACAACGGAATCAACCGATCAGCAATCGCGTCTTGGTCCGTGACGCTGAGTTCTCGCGTGGCGGATTGAGGTTCGGCCGGAGCAGGGGAGGGCGGTTCGCCGGCCGTGGCATGCAGAACGGCTTCGGCGATCGAGCCAACCAACGATCGATACCCGGCACGATACAAACCGTCAAACTCAGTGACAGCACCGGCACCGATTGGATGCCGTTGTTCCATTTGGCGAGCGGTTTCAATCAGCCGGCAGGTTTCTGCGAACAAGCCGCGACGTGGCAACCAGTGCAGCAGGTGCCGGAGCACTCGTTCTCGCAACCGGGTCACATAAATCTTGACCGGGTCACCGCCACGAGAAAGCGGGATGTAAAGCAAGCTGCGATTGAGGACCGCTTCGATGAAGGTCGGGAACCGCTCACGGGCTCGTTCGGAGTCGCCAGCGATGAGAGCGGAGAACAACTCAATCGCGCCAGCGTCATCTTCGGCAAATTCTTCGCCCACGTCCTCAGGCAGTTTGCCTTGCAGAGCTCCGAGAGCACTGGCGATCAATCGTCTCGCGTCCGCCATTTCCACCGCGGTGGTGATGACTCGTTCCATCAGGCTGTCGCGAAGAACTCGGCGGCGATCGTAGATTCGCATGGAATCTTTGTCTGTGCCAGCCGGTTTGATTTTGTAGGCTCGGACATCGCCAAGCAATTCGAGCAATCCGATTCGGTTGGCAACTGCTCGGCGAGCCCATGCGGACAACGCTTCGATCTGTTGTTGTCGGCGCTGGGGGGCGGGCGAGTCGGCTGGATCGGTCGACTCCGTCGCGGCGTGAATTTCGGTGAGTGCGACGTCGGCACCAACCGCCCACATGCGAGCCAACGACTGCAGGAAGTCGAGACGGCTGGCCAGTCGTTTCACTTCGGCTTCGAGTTCATCGACACTGCTGCTGTCGCTGCTGGTGTCAAAGATCGAACCTTCGTTTCCGTCATCGGTCGTGTCGCGATAGCTGACGTTTTCATACGCCGCATCAAACAGTCCCGCTTCTTCATCTTCTTCTGGTGATCCGAATGGATCTTCGTTGGCTTCGGCCAACTCTTGTTCCCAGTTGTCGCGATGTCGATCACGGGGTTCATCGTCGCCAACTTCGAAGCGTGGTGCAGACCAAAACGATTCCGCGTTGGCTTCGAGGTAGTCAAAGAATTTGTTGACGCGTGGCCAGAGCTCGTAAGAGTCCTCTCGCATGTGATCGCGAAGTTGCAGCAACCAGCGTTCGGTCAGACGAGGCAACGAGTTCGCTCCGCTGCGAAGTCCAACTCGATCGGCTTGGCACAACCAGTGGATCAACAGAGCTTGAGCGGGAATGAAGTCTTTGCGTTCCAGCAGTGCCGAGATCACCAGCATGTAAGCTCGTGGTGAATCGAACAAATCCGCGTGAGGTGCCCAGAACGCGATATCGCCTCGTTGGGCACCGCCACGATGCCACAACCGCAAGGCTTGTGCGACCAAACGAGCGGACTCGTATGATTCCCAAGGATCTGTTGCTTCGACGGATTCGACCGTGTGTGCCGCGAAAGTTCGCCACCACTGGGCGACTTCACGGTACTGACGGTCCATTCGTTCGTAGGCGGCTTCGTCATCGCGAGCGGCCGCTTCGCTCCACACGCGAGCGATGTAACCAAACAGGTTTTCGATGATGTACAGCAACTCATCGAGTCGGCTGTCGTGGATCGAATTTTCAATCCCCGGATACAGACTGAAATTGCCGGTGAAGCCCAGGATGTCCCACGGGTCCATCAATGCACCGCACTCGATCGCGCGGCGGATCAAATCAAACGTTTGCTCGGGAACTTCCACAGCGTCGGGGAAGCGATCCGTACGCAGGGCACGCAGACCCAATGTCATCCCGCAGTCGATGCGGCACATCAAGCGGGCGGAGGTGGCCGGAACCACGTCGGCTTGCTTGGTCGCCGAATCGGGATATCCCAAGCGAGCGTAGATGCGAGCGAGTTGAACGTGTTGCAACTGGATGGCACGACGGCGTGCCAGAGCGGCGTTCAAATTTTGACGAGCGGCACCGAAGGCTTGATGTCGCGTTTTCACTTCGTCGAGCAAGCGTTGGCCGTGCTCGCCACCAATCTGAGATATCCGCCAGTTGTAAAACTCATCGCGGAAGTTGGCGATCGGAACCATCAGCGATCGAAGCGTCACATCGCTGCTGTAACAACCGGGCCCCCAACCGGAGATGCCCGATGCCATCAACATCGTGCCGGCCAAGACCGAAGCGGCTTCTTCAAGCAGTTCGTCACGCGGGAGTTCTGGCGTTTCATTGACTCGTGCGAGCAACGAATCCAGGGTCACGCTGCGAAGGATGAACCGGTCGTAGCGTCCATCGGCATCGATCGCATGTTCATCCCATCCGCCGAAGTGATAGTTCGGTCGGCGATTGACCGGATGGTCAAAGTCATACGCTCGTGGGTCCAAGCAAAGCTCACGCAGTTGGTTTGGATCCATTGCCGCAGAACGCAGGATGTCCTCGGGAGCTTCTTCGATCGCTCGCACCGCACGCTCGATCAATTCGCGATACGGTCCGGCGGTGATGCCAGCACCTTGGACCATTTGCGGGATCGGTCGAACGAATTCGTGAGCGTAAGGTTGGCACGCACGATTTTCGAGGACTGCGACTGGGCGGTAGCCGACATAGTCGTTCAGCGTGCCGATGATTTGACGCAAGCGAGCGGATTCGTCGTCCACGCTGCCGATGGATTCGTCTTCACCGATTTGCTGCACCATGACTTCGGCACAACGTCCCAGGAAGAAACCGTTGAAGAGCAGTTCCGGAGGTTGGTGGAACAGCAGGTCGCGATGGAAATCCAAGTAGGCCGGCAAGAGTCCCGACCAAAGGAGATTGATCAAACCGAGGGCGCGATCAACGTTTGCAAACGCGGGCGAGCTTTTCTGCAGCGACTGGGCGGCTTCTTCCAACCAGTCTCGCATGATCAAGAATGGAGGCGGCCCATTGAGGACATCTCCGCCGGAAGCTTCGTCATGAACTTGGTTCCAGGCTGAGAACACCGCGGTCGGTGCGGGGCCGGACGAGAAGTTCAGGTATCCGATGAGGGCTTGGAGTGCCGTGCGGACGTCTTGCGAAGGCGGCGACCAGGCTGCGGCGGCCAATTGATGGTCGGGCAGGTTGCCGTTGGGTTCGCGGGACGGTGAGGCAGGCATCAAGGGAACCGAAGATAGTTGGAAGGCGGGACGCTTGGCGGGGGCGACGTCATTGTGGAGGACGTGCCGGTTATGTCGAGGGGCACGGGAAAACGCTTGGCTTTCCCGGCCACTCCCCAAAACGCATTCAGCTCTTCTTTTTTGCCTTCTTAGCCGATTTCTTGACCGACTTTTTCGCGGTCTTTTTGACAGACTTCTTGACCGATTTTTTTGGTCGGCTTTTTTGACTGCCTTCTTGGTCGTTGCTTTGGCTTTGACAGCCTTTTTAACGCTCTTCTTGGCCGCTTTCTTCACCGACTTCTTAGCGGATTTCTTCTTGGATTGAGCGGGCTGAGTCTTGGCTTTCTTGCTGGCCTTTTTAGCTGCCTTCTTGGTTGTTTTCTTTGCGGTCTTTTTCGAGGCGGGAGTTCCGCCACCGAAAGCGGCTTCAAAGCCCTCGGCGTACTTTTCGTTGGTGCCTGTGCGCAGAATCGTCATGAATTTGAAAAGGTGGAAAGGAAACAGATGGGTGAATGAATTGAGATCCTCCGCGAGTGTCGCGGAGGTAGCGATCGCGAGGCTGGATCAGCCCGCGTGAATGCTCTTGTATCGGGATTTAGGCGAATCGTCGTCGGCGTCTTCGCCCATGCGTTCACGACGATTGCGTTCGTAGGTGTCAAAGTTGCCTTCGCACCAAACCACTTTGCCGTCGCCTTCGAAAGCAAGGATATGGGTTGCAAGGCGATCGAGGAACCAGCGGTCGTGCGACGTCACAACAACGCAACCCGCAAAGTTCGCGATTGCTTCTTCGAGAGCACGCAATGTGTCGACGTCGAGGTCGTTCGTTGGTTCGTCCAGCAGCAACACATTGCAGCCTTTGCGAAGCAGCGACGCCAAGTGAACTCGGTTGCGTTCACCACCGGAGAGCACACCGACTTTCTTTTCTTGGTCGGGGCCTTTGAAGTTGAATCGCGAAACGTAGGTGCGAGCGTGCATGACACGGCCGCCCATTTCGAACGAATCGTGACCGCCACTGATCTCTTGATAGATCGTTTTGTTCGGATCCAGTTTGTCGCGAGATTGATCGACGTAACCGAGGTCGACGGTTTCACCGATTTTGATTTCGCCGCTGTCGACTGGTTCTTGTCCGGTCAGCATCTTGAACAAAGTCGTCTTGCCCGCACCGTTGGGGCCGATGATGCCGACGATCCCGCCGGGCGGCAAACGGAAGTTCATGTCGGTCATCAGTGTCTTTTCGCCAAACGCTTTGTTGACGTGCTGAGCTTCGATGACCAACGAGCCGAGGTGTTTGCCCGATGGGATTTGGATTTCCAAATCGTCGGGACGATCCTCGAACTGTTCGGCCGACATTTGTTCGTAGGATTTGATCCGGGCCTTCGATTTGGCTTGGCGAGCCTTGGGGCTCATCCGGATCCATTCCAATTCGCGAGCCAAGTTCTTTTCGCGAGCCTTTTGTTGGCGTTCTTCCAGAGCCATTCGTTTGGCACGGTTTTCCAACCACGCGCTGTAGTTGCCTTCGAACGGGATGCCGCGGCCGCGATCGACTTCGAGGATCCACTGGGCCACGTTGTCCAGGAAGTAACGATCGTGAGTGACCGCCACAACGGTGCCTTGGTAGTTGGCCAAGTGTTGTTCCAACCACGAAACGGATTCGGCATCGAGGTGGTTGGTCGGTTCGTCGAGCAGCAGCAAGTCGGGTTGGCGAATGAGCAACTGGCAAAGTGCGACGCGGCGTTTTTCGCCACCGGACAGGTTGGTGATCTCAGCGTCTTTGGGTGGCAAGTTCATGACCGCCATCGACATTTCGACGAAGCGATCAAGTTCCCACAGGTTGTTGGCGTCGATGATGTCTTGCAACGTCGCCATCTCATCGCAGAGTTTTTGCATCTCGTCGTCGTCGGTGACTTCACCGAGCAAACCGCTGATTTCGTTGTAGCGGTCCACAATGGCTTGGCGTTCCGCGACGGCCTCTTGAACGTTTTCAAAAACGGTCTTGGTCGGATCGAGCGGTGGCTCTTGTTCGAGGTAGCCGACCGTGAAGCCTTTGCCCAATCGGGCGGTGCCTTCGAACTCGGTGTCCATGCCCGCCATGATTTTCAGCAGGGTGGATTTACCGGCACCGTTGGGGCCGAGCACACCGATCTTTGCACCGGGGTAAAAGGCGAGGTTGACGTTCTCGAGGATCTTGCGTTGACCGTGTTTTTTGGTCAGGTCGATGATTTGGTAAATGAATTGACCGGCCATGTTTTCGCTTGGAGGGCTGAAGGTGGAGGCGGAGAATACGGTTGCAGTTGTTTGAATTGCAAAGTGAATGAATGCGAGTGGATGCCGTGGCGGGCATCACTCCCATTCGATCGTCGCTGGCGGTTTGCTGCTGATGTCGTAGCAGACTCGGTTGACGCCTTTGACTTCGTTGATGATTCGGGTGCTGATGCGAGCCAGCAGTTCGTAGGGCAGGTGACTCCAGTCCGCGGTCATGAAGTCGTCTGTGTTGACGCAGCGAACCGCGACGGCGTTGTCGTAGGTGCGGGCATCGCCCATCACACCGACGCTTTGCACCGGCAGCAAAACCGCGAACGCTTGGCTGGTGTCTCGGTACAGTCCCGCGTTTTCGATTTCTTCGACCACGATCGCATCGGCTTCTCGAAGCACCGCCAATTTGTCTCGGGTGATTTCACCCAGGCAACGCACGGCCAATCCGGGGCCGGGGAAAGGGTGACGCCAAACGAGTTGTTCGGGCAGGCCCAGTTCCAAACCAAGGCGACGCACTTCGTCTTTGAATAAGTCTCGCAGAGGTTCGATCAATTCAAACCCCAATTCTTCAGGAAGTCCGCCGACATTGTGGTGCAGCTTGATCGTGGCGGCCGGGCCGTCTTTGTCGGCACCGCTTTCGATCACGTCGGGGTACAGCGTTCCTTGAGCCAAGAAGTGTGCGTCTTCGATTCTCGCGGCTTCGTCTTTGAAGCATTCGATGAAGGCGTGGCCAATGCGGCGACGTTTCTCTTGCGGTTCATCGATGCCCGCCAGGTCGGCCAGGAATCGGTCTTCGGCTTCGACGACGTGCAGGTCGGTCTTGAAGTGGTTGCTGAACTCTTCCAAGACGATCTGTTGTTCGTTCTTACGAAGCAGACCGTTGTCGACCAAGATGCAAGACAGTTGTGGCCCGATGGCTTTGTAGAGCAACGCGGCGACGACCGATGAGTCGACTCCGCCGGACAGGCCGCAGATGACGCGTTTGTCGCCGACTTGTTTTCGAATGGATTCGATTGCTGCATCGGCGAAGTCGCCGAGTTTCCAACTGCCATCGCAACCGCAGACGTCGATGACAAAGTTGCGAAGGATTTGGCCACCGTGTGGCGTGTGCGTGACTTCCGGGTGGAATTGCATTCCAAACACGGGACGTTCGTTGTGGCGAATCGCGGCGTAGGGGCAAGTCGATGTCTTGGCCATCGCGGTGAACTGATCGGCGATCTGTGAGACCTGGTCACCGTGGCTCATCCAGACTTGTTCGGATTCTTGCATGCCGCGGAAGATTGAATCGCGATCGACGAAGTCGCACATCGCTCGGCCATACTCGCGGCTGGGGGTGTTGTCGACTTTGCCGCCGAGGGCTTGGCAGGCGAGCTGCATCCCGTAGCAGATGCCGAGGACGGGGATACCCAGGTCGAACAATCCTTCGTCGCACTTCGGGGCACCTTCTTCGTAAACGCTGTTGGGGCCGCCCGAGAGGATGATGCCCTTGGGAGCCAGTTCCGCGATGCGTTCGGCGGAGATGTCATGGCGAACGATTTGGCAATACACATTTTGTTCGCGAACGCGGCGGGCGATCAGTTGCGCGTATTGCGATCCAAAATCGAGGACCAAGATGCGTTGGTCGGTCAGCCAAGTGGTTTCAGCGATGGCGGGCGAGGTGGTGTTCGCAGAAGAGGTCATCGTGTTCTTGCCGGATATTGCGGGAAAGGCCAATGCGGCAGTGTAAAAGAGCAAGGGGGAAACGGGGAAGGGCCAAGCGAGCCGGCAGTCGCGTTCGAGTGCGAAGATTGCGGCGGAGCAGGGCAGGGGAGGCCCGGATGGCGAGGGCGGCGTGATGCCGGTTGCGAGTGTTCGTTGAGGCAACGACCGCACGGCGAGTGAGTCTTTTTCGGGAAGAACTGCGTTTGTGGTCTATGATGGAGTGATTGGCAGATACTCGAACAAAGATGTTGGTGACGATGATTCAGGTCGTTTCAAAGGGGATTTCGATCGTTTCAAAGTGGAACGTTCGCCGCCCGGCCCTCCGCGCTTTCGCGGCGGTGACGTTGCTTGCTGGGACGGCACTGGTGTCCTTTTCCGGTGGAATCGCTCCGGCTGTTGGGCAAGAAACCAATCCGCGAAGGGTCGCCAAACCGCTGGATGCGAGATCGCGAACGATTGTTCAGTCGGTCGATATGCAGGTGAAGCGAGCCGGTGCCGCGTATGCCGGCGGCGACTACGAGACGTCGGGTGAGGCACTTCGAAAAGCGATCAAGCAGATCGAGGTAGCCGGCAATGCCGAGTCATCCGAGCTGCACGATGCATTGCTGCCGATGATGCGCCGAATCGTCAACGCTCGCGCGATGCTGGAACTGGAAGGAGTCACGCTGCCGCCATTCCGAATTCCGCAACGACCCAAGGCGACGACCGAGCCAATGGCCGAATCATCGTCGGATCCGTCGGATCAGCCCAGTACCGATGGCGTCAGTTTTGTCTCGGAGGTCGCACCGATTTTGGTCGACAAATGTGGCAGCTGTCACATTCGCGGCAGCAAAGGTGGATTCGCGATGCCGACGTTTGCCAAGTTGATGGAAGGGCCCCCCGAGGGAGTCGTAGTTTTTCCCGGTGATGTGATTGCCAGTCGATTGATTGAAACGATCGAAACCGGCGACATGCCTCGCGGCGGAGGAAAAGTCAGCAAGGAACAATTGGACACGTTGAAGCAGTGGGTCACGCAAGGTGCCAAGTTTGATGGCCCTGATCCCACCGCGATGCTGACCAGCTTGAAAAGCGGCGAGGCAACTCCCGACACGCCAGCGACACCAGAACCCGATCAGCCGACGATGGTCGGCAAGCCAACCGGCAATGAAACCGTTTCGTTCTCGAAGGACGTGGCACCGCTGTTGGTGGAGAACTGTACCGGGTGTCACTTGGACGCGATGCAGACTCGCGGCGGTTTACGAATGGACACGCTCGCTCAAATGCTTCGAGGCGGCGACAGCGGATCCGTGATGAAACCTGGTGATGGCGAAGCAAGCCTGCTCGTTCAAAAACTTCGCGGCAGCGCTGGCGATCGAATGCCCGCAGGTGGACGTCCGCCTCTTTCTGACAATGACATCCAACTGATTTCGACGTGGATCAGCGAAGGTGCCAAGGTGGATGAAGCTCTCGTGCAAACGCCGATGAAGGTTGTCACCGCTCAGGCTTGGTTGTCCGCGGCGGCATCCTCCGAGGTCAGTCAGCGGCGAGCGGAGATTGCGGAAGATGAATTCCGGTTGGCGGGGGCTGATGTCAATCGATTGCAAAATCACCAAAGCGACCACTTCGCAGTTTGGGGGGAAGTCTCGCCGGCGACGCTCGAAACGGTAGCGGAGTCGGCAGAAGCCGCTCTCCAACAGGCTCGCAAGTTTTTGCCCAAGGCCGATGGCTCGCCGGAGGATTTCTTCCATGGCAAAGCTTCGATCTATGTTTTGCCAAAGCGGTATGACTACAGCGAGTTTGCGAAAATGGTCGAGGGCCGTAGCGTGCCCGCCGAGTGGCTGTCTCATTGGAAGTACGACGGCATCCGTGCTTACGTCGCGGTCGTCGCATCGGAACGTGCGAGCGAAGAAGAAATTGCCGAGCGGGTTGTGGCTCCGGTTGCCAGCCTTGCGGTGGTCAGTCGCGGCGAAGGTGTGCCACGATGGTTTGCTCAAGGACTCGGGACCGCGATTTCGGGTGGGGAGTCCAAACGCGATCGAAATGCGAACATGCGACGGCAGGCCGAATTGGTCACCGCGGTGGGCAGCTTGAAGTCAGGCAAGGATTTCCTCAATGGAAAGTTGCCGCCCGAGCGAGCCGACCGGATGGCGGTTGCGATCGCGGAGTCCTTGCTGTCTCGGCAGAATCGACGGGGCTTTGACGCCGTGCTGCGAAACCTGCAATCGGGCCAGCCATTCCCGCAGGCTTTTCAGGCGGGGATGAACATGACTCCGATTGCCTACGTGGATGCTTGGCTGCAATGGGTCAAATGAATTGGTAAGTTTTCGGCCATGACCGAATCACACGCTTCTTCCGTTTCAACCGAATTGCCCGCCGAGGCTGGTGCCGCTGATTTACCGGTGGCCGTCGCGGCACTGTATTGCTTCACTCCATTGCCGCAATTTGAATCGCTGCGGGAGCCGTTCCGTCAGCGAATGTCGGACGAGGGTATTCGTGGCTCGTTGTTGCTCGCCGGCGAAGGTATCAACGGAACGATCGCGGGGCCTCGGAAGTTGATGGAGCCATTCGTTGAGTGGCTTCGGTCGATGGAGCTTGATGACAAAGCCACTCCTTTTCGAGGAATGGATGTCAAATGGTCGTACTGCGAAGAGATCCCGTTTCGCAAAACCAAGGTTCGGCTGAAACGCGAGATCGTGACGATGGGCGTGTCGAGCATCGATCCGCTGCGATCGGTTGGCACCTACATCGAGCCCCAGGATTGGAATGCGTTGGTCGATGATCCCGATGTCACGCTGATCGATACGCGAAACGATTACGAAATCGAGATCGGCACGTTCGAGGGTGCTGTCAACCCTCACACGGAATCCTTTCGCGAATTCCCCAAGTTTGTCGAAGAGAACTTGGATCCGAAGAAGCACCCCAAAGTCGCGATGTTTTGCACCGGGGGGATCCGGTGCGAAAAGTCGACCGCATATTTGAAGGAACGCGGATTCGAAGAGGTGTACCACCTGCGCGGCGGGATTCTGAATTATTTGGAAAAGATGCCCGAAGAGGAATCTCGTTGGCAGGGCGAATGTTTTGTGTTCGACAATCGCGTCGCGGTCGATCACCAGTTGCAGGCCGGGGCGTATGAGTTGTGCCACGGATGTGGATGGCCATTGACCCCGGAAATGAAGCAGCATTCCGATTACGAACGTGGCGTGGCTTGTTCACGTTGTGCCGCGGAAGTGACCGACGAACAACGAAAACGTCGACGGATGCGTCAACAACAGCTCGACCAGGGCGTATAATCAGTCGGCCGATCCGGCTCCGTGGTTCTGCTGTTTGGTTGGCAGGTGCATTGGGGTTGGTCGCCGAAGGTGAAATCTGCCGGTGAATCGGCTCTTCTCATTTCTCTTGATTCTTCTGAGTTCATTTTGTCGCGTTCACTCATTGGCTCGATTGCCGCTTTGGTTTTGGCCGTTCCCGCTTCGGCACACCCAGGGCATGGCAGCACGGAAGGTTTGACTCACTACGCCGCGGAACCCGCTCACGTCGTTCCGATGTTGGCCTCGTTTGCCGCCAGCGGATTGCTGTTGGCAGCCGGATGGTTTGCGATCGGGCGGTTGAATCAGTCACAAACCGGCACCGCGGCACAGCCAATTCGCGTGGAAGACCAGTCGCCACGTCGTGCTAGCCGCACGCGATGAGCCAGTCTGAAGCGATGAATGCTGACGCGAAAGGTGCTTCGTCATGGGCCGCGATCGATGAGTCCGCAGCCTTGGATCGCTTTCTCGAACTGACCCGAATTTCCGGCAAGAGTGGCGATGAAGCCGCCATTTCGTCCGCGATTCAGAAAATGTTGGTTCGCGCGGGAGTGGATCCGGACTGGATTCAGTCCGATGACGCTGGGACGAAGACCCGTTTGGATGGCAACGCGGGCAATTTGATTGTCACGTTGCCGGGCGACGATTCGTTGCCGCGGACGTTGCTTTCCGCACACATGGACACTGTTCCAATTTGTGTCGGATCCAACCCTCTGATTCGCGATGACGACGAATTAGGCCGAATTGTCGTGGCTGATGGGCCAACGGGCTTGGGTGCCGATGACCGCAGCGGTTGTGCGGTGATTCTCAGTGCGATCGTCGAGCGATTGTCGCGTCAGGCAAAGAATCCCAATTTAAGACTGGCTCCGGCCGCGATCACGTTCTTGATTCAGGAAGAGGTTGGTTTGGAAGGTGCGCGTCATTTGGACGTGTCTAAAGTCGGCCGTGTTGACCGAGCCTTCAACTTCGACGGCGGAGCACTCGACAAAATTCGTCATGGAGCAATCGGTGGCGAACGGATTCAGGTGACCATCCACGGGCATGCCGCTCATGCCGGTGTGGCTCCCGAGAAAGGCGTCAGCGCCATTGTGATTGCATCCGAAGCGATCAGCAGTCTGCATCGCAACGGCTGGTTGGGGCTGGTTGAAAAGGACGGGCGTCGCGGGACCGCGAATGTCGGTGTGTTTCAGGGTGGCGATGCGACAAATGTGATCACGCCAGAAGTTCAGTTGCGGGCCGAGGCTCGCAGCCACGATGCCGAGTTTCGTGCCGAAATCGTGTCTCAGATGCGAGCTGCGATCGAAAATGCGGTTCAGTCGGTGAAGGACGTCCAGGGCCGGGCAGGCAGCTTTGAGTTCAGCAGCCGAGTCGATTATGAGGCGTTTCGATTGGCGGAGGATCACCCGTCTGTGCTGGCGGCGACGGACCTGATCTCGCAGTTGGGGCGTTCTCCACAGTGTGAAGTCGCCAATGGCGGTTTGGACGCGAATTGGTTGATGCTGCACGGCATCGAAGCGGTCACATTGGGGTGTGGTCAGGCGTCCATCCATACGGTGGATGAGTACTTGATGGTGGATGAGTTCTTGGACGCTTGTCGATTGGCAGCTGAGTTGATCGCTCCTGTTTGAGGAATGCGTTGATCGCTTTTTTTATTCAAACGACCGTGTGACGTCCATTCGAAGGTGAAGCTATCAAAATCGTGGCGTCAGAGCCTTCAATGCACTAGGTTCAACACACGTGGCGACTTACAATTCGTCAAGTAGTCTGTAAGAGGCGTTTAAGTTCGTCGGTCGGATGTGTTCTCGGTTACAAGTTCTCGGTCACAAATCGTTTGTCAGGTTCATGGCGCCCCGGAGTGAAGTTCGCTGAGCAGACCCATGTCGGGATGCGACGTGCGAACAATCAAGATTCATCGGCGGTTTTAATCGCTGAGTCCGCCGAACGTCTGAACCAACGTGGGCACCTGTTCGTCGTCGCTGACGGAATGGGAGCCCACGCGGCCGGTGAGTTGGCATCGCAGATTGCCAGTGAACGCATTTCGATGCACTACTACCAATCGCGAGAAGAGGCTCCTGAGCACGCGATTTCTGAGGCCGTGCATCTGGCCAATGCCGCGATTTACGAACGCGGACAAAGTAATCCTGAGTTCCTGAACATGGGAACGACCGCCAGTTCGCTGGTTCTGGTCAACGGTGCCGCTTATGTGGCACACGTCGGAGATTCGCGAGTTTATCGCCTGCGGCGAGGCGTGCTGGAGCAGTTGACGTTTGATCACTCGCTGGTTTGGGAGATGCAAGCCAGCGGAAAAGTTCACAGCGACAGTGTCTTCAGCAAGTCGATTCCCAAGAATGTGATCACTCGGTCGTTGGGGCCCTCTCCTGAGGTGTTGGTTGATTTGGAGGGGCCGTTTGATCTGGAGGTCGGCGATCGCTTCATGGTGTGCAGCGATGGGCTGACTGGGCAAATCGAAGACGACGAATTGGCCGTTCTGCTGGATTCGCTCGATGTCGATAAAGCGGCACGGGTGATGATCGATCTGGCCAATCTGCGGGGCGGTCCAGACAACATCACTTTGATCGTTGTCGAAGTTGATGATGAGCATTTAACTCAGAACAATGGAGCACCTCGAAAGTCCCGCTCTCTGGGAGCGGATGAGGTTTCCTCGCGGGCGTTGATTGCGACCACCGCGTTCTGTTGGACGGGAGCGGTCGGTTTTGGATTGGCGGCAGCTTTGGTCAGTCCGCGGTTCGTGGGCTCGGCAATCGTCGCATTCATACTGGGGTCGATCTCAGCCGCGGTATGGGCGAGCGGTGTGTTCAAGCCGAATGAACGCAGGCGGCCACTGAAAACGCGTCGTGTTCGAGACCGGAGTTCGGCAGGTGGCTCGTCACCTGTTCCTGGGATGCCCGGCATGCCTGGGGCAGGGCAGGGTGGTTCAGGCGATCCGGCGGGGAGCGGTGGTCCTTGGGATTCGGGTGAATCGCTCGATATCGGAAGCGGAGAAACCGCGTTGGGGACCGGGCCTTACCGCCGATTCAGGGCCAATTCGCATGAAGCGTTCTTGCTTCGCATGGACGATGTGATCACCCAGCTTCGCCAGACTTCTGAAGAGCGAAATTGGATGTTGGATTGGCAGGATGTCGACCAGTTGTTGCAACAAGCCCGCCAGGCCACAAAGGAACAGGCCTGGGGGACAGCCGTGTCATCGTATTGCGATGCGACTTTGGCAGCGATGGAGCAGTTGCGGAAGCATCAAGACGATTCGGCAAGCGACACGGTTGTCGATCTGTAGCCGGTTGGGTTCGTATCCAATGGCCGTCCGAGCGTCGTTCCGTTTAGTTGGTAGCTGAGCCGGATTTTTTGATATCCGCGCGTCTCTCTCATTTGCAAGGCTTTCTGATGAAAGTGCTTGCGTATCGATTGGCAGCGGTGGTTTCCGCCCGGCACTCGCAGGGTTCTGGGATCGAATCTTTGTCGGGAGTCCTACTCGTGACGCTTCACTTCTTGGAAGAAGTGTTTCCCAGGACTGGTGGTACCAAAAACGTGCCGTCTTGAGAGGCGGGAGCCGTGCGTGTCGCCGCTTTGGATGACAGGCTTTGGTCGGGAGCGTCGTCGCGGAAGCAGTTTTCGACGTCCAGCGCACTCGTCATCGGCTCGACACCGGAGGTGTCGAGTTCGGACAATTGTTCAACGAAACCGAGGATGTCCGTGATTTGCGGACCAAAATCGGTTTGCTCCTGCTCCGTAAGCTGAAGTCGAGCCAGTCGAGCCAATTTTTGGATGTCGACCGAACCACCGCTGCCGTTGCCGGAACTGGACATCAGGACTTTTTGCTGCCGCTGACGTCAAATGGTTTGGTTTTCACCGTTTTGCGAACGACACCGCTGCGGATGCACTGCGTGCAAACTCGCATCGATTTATTGGTGCCGTTTGGCAATGTCACGTGAACTTTTTGCAAGTTGGGGACAAATTTACGGCGGGTACAGCCGGTGATCTTGGTACCGACACCGCCCAAGTACTTCGCTTTACCCCGGGTTTCGATACGGTTGCCCATTTGGACTTTTTTGCCGCACGCTTCGCACTGTCGTGCCATCTGATTCTCCGCCACCGCTCGCGGTGATTGTCATGAATGTGGTTTGAGACGGTCAAAATCCCTGGTTTCAGGGAGAAGCCCCGCAGGATAGCGGGTGGAACGTTTTATTGAAAGCAGGATTTTCAGATGCGGGGCGTGTTCGGAGTGGGAAGCGTCAAAGTTTGCCCAGCTGGAACGTTGAGAGCGACCCGCAGATGAGGATCAATAGGCGCGTTGCGCACCTCGCGGGCGGTTTCTAAGTCGTTTTGTGCACCGGTTGAGGACAGATCCCGCTAACCCACCGATGAATTCTCCCGACGACATGATGGATTGCTTTCAACTCACTCGAAATTTCTCGAGGTGATTGATTCGAATTCCGAAGCGATTGCCTGAAAGTTTCGATGTGCCATCGGCGGCAGGCAGCGTGTGCGTTGAAAGAGCGATGGACTGCGTTTGTTTCATCGTTGAGAGCGAGAGATCGGCCCTCCCTAATTGTGGGGGCACAGCTTCCCGTTCGAACAGCATCCATTTTGAATCTTGGTGACACGAAACGACCCAATTGGATTGGGATATCAACGGAGAAAGCAATGAAGCTTAGTAAACTAGCTCTGATCGCAGCGGTTGCATGCGGCGTTAATGCCACGAACCTGACCGGCGCTTCAGCAAATGATATTGGATTGGTCTCTTGCACCTCATCGCTTTGCGATTGTGGTGAGCCCGTGTGTGGTTGTGAGCCTGTTGGCGGCTGCGACACCGGTTGCGAGAACGAAGTGACTTGCGGTTGCGAAACCATTGGTTGCTTGGGTGATTGTGGATGCGACTCAGGCTGCGACAGCGGTTGTGATTCGCTCTGCGGCGGTGGCCTCGGAAGCTGCTTGCCCGGTATGGGCGACTGCTGCTTGGACGACCCTTACACACTGTTCGGCGACGTCTGCGGCATCGAAGTCGGCGGATGGGCGTCGATCGGCTACCACACAAAGGCATTGCCTTTGTTCAACAGCCGTCCCGACAACGTTCAGTTGCAACAAGCATGGTTGTACGCTGAAAAAGCCATCGACACTTCGTGTGGATTCGACATCGGTGGACGTATTGATTACGTCTACGGTACCGACGGACCCGACACGCAAGCGTTCGGAATCGACAACGGTCACTGGGACAACGACTGGGACAACGGCGGCGACTACGGTCACGCAATCCCTCAGTTGTATACTGAAATGGGCTACGGCGACCTGTCGGTCAAAGTGGGTAAATTTTTCACGACCATTGGTTTTGAAGTCGTTGCCGCTCCGGACAACTTCTTCTACAGCCACGCTTACACGATGTACAACAGCGAGCCCTTCACCCACACCGGTGCTTTGGCAACGTACGACGTTTCGGATGACCTGAGCGTATTCGGTGGATACACGGTGGGTTGGGACAGCGGTTTTGAAGACAACGGCGACAGCTACCTCGGTGGTTTCTCGGCTGGTTTGACGGATGACTTGACCCTGACCTACGCCACGACCGTTGGTCGATTCAACGAGCGTCAAGGCGTTGCTGGCGGAGCCGAACGAGGATACATGCACTCGATCGTTGCTGATTACGCTGTGAGCGACAACTTGCAGTACATCATTCAGTCGGACGTACTGGATAGCGAAGATGCTGCTGGTGCAACCGTTCGCGACACGTTCGGCATCAACCAGTACTTGATCTACAACATCAATGACTGCTTGTCCTTGGGTGGCCGCTTCGAGTGGTACCAAAACGAAGGCGTCTTCGATGACGGCAACAACACCGGGAGCGACGTTTACGCTCTGACGACCGGTATCAACTACCGTCCTCACGCCAACGTCTTGATTCGTCCCGAAGTTCGTTGGGACTGGGTCGATGGCGACACCACCGGAATCTTGGAAAATGATGACGACGATCAAACCACCTTCGGTTTCGATACGATCTTCACCTTCTAAGCTGCCCCGAACGAAGATTTCGTGAGATCCAAGAGGCCGGTTCACCGCAGAAATGCGATGAGCCGGCTTTTTTTCGTTTGCGTTCAAGATTTCAAAGAGCATGACCGACGGCTTCAGACTCGCCGGATCAACCTCCTAACCCGCAAAGTTTAACGCGGGGCCGGATTTTCCGGTGATTCGGGTTGGGGTTTCTATGGCGTTGGTCTCAATTACAACGCGCCGCGGCGACGATACATCCCAGCAAGGAATCGCCTCTACTTGGCGGTCGACACGGTTGACTGGTTTGCTGCCATGGAAGGTGGCAGTCACTGTGGACGCGGCGAATCCATTTGAAATCGATCAGGGACGAGCAAGATGAAATCGAAACGAGCTGCTTTGTGGTTGGCCCTCGGTGGCTTGGTTGGATTGGGAAGCCTCAATGGCGTTTCTGCCGCCGACCGATTCGTGGCTGACGCAAGCTATCAAGGTGGAATGGCCACCAGTCAGTCCGAAGTTGTCCCCGTGGGGCACTTCAACGCCAGTTGTGATGAATCGTGTGACACGTTTCCCGAAATGGAATGTGGTTGCGGCGAACTGACCTGCGATGGTGGTTGTGGGGACATGGGAGGCGGCCTGTTCGACGATGGTGGCTGCGGCATGTTCGATTGCGATCTCGGCGATCCGTTCACCCTGTTCGGCGAAGCCTGTGGCTACACCGTCGGCGGCTGGGTTCAAATGGGCTACCACAGCAAAGCGTTGCCTTTGTTCAACAACCGCCCCGACGAAGCCAACTTGCATCAAGCTTGGTTCTACGCCGAAAAAGCGATCGACACCTCGGACGGGTTCGATTTCGGCGGACGCATTGACTACGTCTACGGCATCGATGCTCAGGACACGCAAGCGTTCGGCATCGACAATGGTCACTGGGACACCGGTTGGGATCGCGGCGAGTATGGCAGTGCGTTGCCACAGGTCTACGGCGAAGTGGGCTACGGAGACCTGTCGGTGAAGTTTGGCCGCTTCTTCACGATCATTGGTTACGAAGTCGTTGCCGCTCCAGACAACTTCTTCTACAGCCACGCTTACACGATGTACAACAGCGAGCCCTTCACCCACACCGGTGCATTGGCGACTTACAACGCTGGCGAAGACCTGACTCTCTACGGTGGTTACACCTTGGGCTGGGACAGCGGATTCGAAGACAACGGCGACTCGTTCTTGGGCGGTGTTTCGTTGGCCATGAGTGACGACGTCACCGTGACCTACGCAACGGTTGCGGGACGTTTTGCAGATGAGCCAGCCGGCACCACATCGCAAGGCTACATGCACTCGATCGTCACCGACATCGCGTTGACCGATCAACTGCAGTATGTCCTGCAGTCAGATTACTTGGACGCCGAAGACGGCAACGGTGGCAACTTCAAAGAGACCTACGGTCTGAACAACTACCTGATCTACACGGTCAGCGATTGTTTGGCCTTGGGCAGCCGCTTTGAGTGGTATGACGCCGACGCGGGTGTGTTCGATGGTGGCAACGTTGACGTCTACGCGTTGACCTTGGGTGCCAACGTCAAACCGCACGCCAACGTCTTGATCCGTCCCGAAATTCGCTGGGATTGGGCAGACGGAGCCGACGTGACCGGTATCTTGGAAAACGACGAAGACGAACAAACCACGTTCGGTATCGACACGATCTTCTTGTTCTAAGAAACGGACTATTCAAGAGAGAAGCTTGATCTCGCCGGTGCCATGCGAACCGGCGAGATCTTTGCGTTGACAGGCAGTTGCTCGTTGAAATCAGACTGTGACTTCGACGCTCAAGCTGTCGCTGCCAGAGTATCGCTGGCGGATGGGAGCAATGATCGCTTCCATGAACTCGTCGACCTGTTGGGGAGCTCGCCCCACGTAAGCGTGCGGATCAATCGCAGCTTCCAAGTCGATGCCGGCGAAGTTCTCGTCGCCTTTGAGACGTTCCAGCAGATCGTTGTCGCCAGCGTTCTGTTTGACTTCCAGTGCCGCGGCTTGGCTGTGCACGCGAATTTGCTCGTGCAAATCTTGACGGTCACCGCCCGCAGCGACCGCTTGCATCAAGATGTTCTCGGTCGCCATGAACGGCAGTTCGGCGCCCAAGTTTTTCGCGATCGTGGCTGGGTAGACGACCATCCCGTCGGCAACGTTTTGCATCAACACGAGTGCCGCGTCGATCGCCAAGAACGCTTGCGGGATGACCAAGCGGCGGTTGGCGCTGTCGTCGAGCGTACGTTCCATCCACTGAGTCGCCGCGGTCATCGCGGGGCTGCTTTGCAGGCTCATGACAAACCGACCGAGAGCGCAGATTCGCTCGCTCCGCATCGGGTTGCGTTTGTAGGCCATCGCCGAGCTGCCGATTTGCTTCTTCTCAAACGGCTCTTCGACTTCTTTGCGGCCGGCTAGCAAGCGGATGTCGGTGGCGATCTTGTGCAGGCTTTGCCCGATTCCGGACAGGGCGTCGAGCAATTGAGCGTCGACTTTGCGAGGGTAGGTTTGTCCGGTGACGGCGTAGACAGAATCGAACGAGAGCTTTTCTGCGATACGTTTTTCGAGAGCTCGAACTTTGTCTTGATCGCCAGAGAACAACTCGAGGAAGCTGGCTTGGGTTCCCGTGGTGCCCTTGGCCGAGCGGGCTCGCAGCGTTTCGAGACGATGTTCGATCGCTTCGAGATCAAGAACCAGGTCGTAGATCCACAAGCATGCTCGCTTTCCGACCGTGGTGGGCTGAGCCGGTTGAAAGTGGGTGAAGGCGAGGCAGGGCAGGTCGCGGTGCTCGGCAGCGAATTTTGCCATTTGGTCGATCGTGGCCGCCAAGCGTTTGGCCGTGAGCTCAAGAGCTTCGCGAATTAGCAGCAGGTCGGCGTTGTCGGTCACAAAGCAACTGGTCGCGCCGAGGTGGATGATCCCACGGGCGTCCGGGCATTGGTCCCCGTATGCGTGCACATGAGCCATCACATCGTGGCGAAGTTCGCGTTCGTATTTGGCCGCCGCATCCAGATTTAAATTATTTTCGAACGACTTCAGCTGTTCGATTTGGGCATCGGTGATCGCGATTCCGAGTTCTTGTTCGGCCTCCGCGAGTGCAATCCAGACCTTTCGCCAGGATGCGAATCGCCGCTGGGGGCCCCAGTGAAACGCCATTTCTCGTGACGCGTAACGCTCAATCAGGGGGTTTTGGTACGGAGTTTCCTGCGTTTCGGTCATTTTGGTCTCTTGCAAGGGCACAAATCAGGCGATGGATGGTGACATCGGCATTTCGGCCCGAAATGGAAGGGTTTACGATATCGGCCGGCTGAGCCAGTCGCGCAGAGACGCGGGCTCGGATGGATTCCGATGATTTCAGACGGATCTTGAATGAATTTTCAACGGGTGCAAGTGGCGGACAAACGAGTGATCAATCCCACGCGAATATATTTTTCCAACTTCGACGGTCGAACACAGGCTCGCCGCGTCGCGGTGCTCCATGTGATGACAGCCGTTCTGGCCGTGTGTTTGATTGGATCACATTTGGTCGCTCAAGATGCGGCACCCGCAAAGGAAGCTGGGCCCGCAAAGAAAGCTGGAGCAGAGCAGGGCGATGCCAAACCAGTTTTGATGACGGCGTTGAAGTTGTTGCCCGATACAGCGGCCGGCGTGGTGCGTATTCCCAACCTGACTGTGCTGTGTGATTCGTGGAAGAAGACAACACTGTCTGGCATCACGGATGACCCTTCGATGAAGCCATTGATCGATGCCAATTTTGGCAGCCAAGGTGCCGTGTGGGAAAAGCTCGGCGACAAGGTCGGCTTGCGTCCAAAAGAACTGTACGAGATCGCGACTGGAGAAGTGATTGCGGTTTGGTTGCCCTTTGAAAACGACAACCGTCGACCTTCTTCGGTTTGTGTTGTGGCCGACATTCGCGGAAAGCACGCGGAAGCGGAAGATGTCTTGAAGCGAGTTGATCAAGATCTGAAAGCCGACGGCGCAACCCGCACCGATGTCACTCATGCGGGCGAGACCGTTCGCGTTTACCGACCAAAGACGCGACCTGGGCAACTGAAGATCGAACAAGTTGTTGTCTCGCTCACCAAAGATCGCGTGATCGCATCGGATCGTGATTCGGTGGTGTTGGAGATCCTGGACGCGATTGCAAACGATGGCCGCGAAGATTCCTTGGACAAGGCACCTTTGCTGCGAACCGTTTGGAAGCAGGCTCTGTCGCGTAGTGAAATCGAAACGGAAGGTTCGCAGGTTGAATGGTTCGTTAAACCGTTGACGATGGGCCGGATCATTCGCGACGTTGCCAAAGTGGATCGTGGCAACAAGGTTCGCATTTTGAATCTATTGGAAAACCAAGGGTTCGATGCCTTGCAAGCGGCCGGTGGTATCGCGGTCGTGGGTCAGGGCAAGTTCGACTTGCTGCATCGTGGTTACGTGCATGCTCCACCCGTGACCGACAAACCCAGTCGCTATCGTTTGGCGGCTCGGATGCTGCAATTTCCTAACACTCCGCTGGATGAGATTCCGGCATGGGTTCCCGCGAACACAGCCAGCCTCACGCGAGTGAACTGGAAGATCGAAGAAGCGTTTTGGGCGGTGGAGACTTTGGTCGACGAAGCCTTCGACAACGAAATTTTTCGGCCCAGCATTGAAGGCATCCGCGACGACGAGGAAGGGCCGCAAATTGATATTGAGAACAATGTTCTGCCAAACCTTTCCGAACACCTGTTGTTGCTGACTGACAACACGTTGCCCGCGACGGTGGATTCGGAACGCGTCTTGGTGGCGATCGAAGTCCGTGATGCGGATGCAATTGGAACGGCGGTTCGCAAAGCGATGGAAGTCGAACCGGATGTTTTCAAAGTCGACACGGTTCCAGGGATTGAGATTTGGCAAGTCAAACACGGCAGCGGCGACGATGAACTGGATGATGAGTTTTTCGATGATCTCGGCTTCGAGGAAGAGATCGATGAACAACAGACTCCGCTGTTGAACACATGGGCCATCGCGATGGTCCCTGCGGGCAAGGGTTCCAAGAAGCCACACCTGGTGTTTAGTAGCCACGTGGAGTGGTTGGTCGATGTCGCGAAGCGAATGCAAACTGGACAGGGCGACAAGCTCGCAGACCTGGATGAAGTCAAAGAACTGCTGGAAATGACCAGCGAGATGGGAGCCGATGAAGTGGCTTTTCAACGCGTGGTGCGTCTGCGTCAGTCGTTGCGAGCGAAGTACGAACTTCAACGCCAAGGTGAGTTGAAGAACAGTGATTCGGTTCTTGCTTCTTTGGTCCGGCGAATGCTCGAAGGCGACGAGCCCAAAGCGGACGAACCCATCGAGCGTTTGAACGTCAGCAAATGGCCAGCGTTCAGCGAGGTCGAGAAGTACTTCCGCAACGCGTTCGGATTTGTCGAAACCACCGAAACCGGTTGGAACCTCAACGGGTTCCTGCTGAAGTGAGCTAACCCTTCGGGGTGCGAGAGTAGAACAGTTGTCCTCAACTGTTCCGTCGGGCAGGCCTCAACGGCCAAGCGTCATCGCAACCAAGTCCACATCAACCGGATCGTTGTCTCAGCCGATGGCGGGATCGGCGATTTCGTTTTCTGCGAAACCTTTCGCTCTCAGCAGGCACGCGTCGCATTGGCCGCAGGGACGCATCTCGTCGCTGCTGCCTTGTGGATCGTAACAGGACAGCGTTTGGGAGTAGTCCACTCCGAGCTCGATGCCGCGCTGGATGATCTCGGCTTTCGTCCAGTGCAACAGAGGCGTGTGAATGGTGAGCGAGTGCGCGTCTTCCACACCTGCTTTGGTGGCCAAGCGTGCCATCGTTTGAAATGCGTCAATGAACTCTGGACGGCAATCCGGGTAGCCGCTGTAGTCGAGCGCGTTGACGCCGATGAAGATGTCTCGTGAGCCCAACGTTTCTGCAACCGCTAAGGCGTAGGACAGAAAGATTGTGTTGCGTGCTGGGACGTAGGTCACCGGAATGTCGCCCGCAATTTTGTCAACGTGATCCGATTTGGGGACGGCGATGGACGAGTCCACCAGGGCGGACCCGCCAAGCTGCGCCAAGTCGATGTCGATCACGCGGTGTGACACCACGCCCATCAAACTGGCTTGCTTCGCCGCGCGGTCGAGTTCGCCGTCATGGCGTTGGCCGTACCGAAAACTGATCGCGTGGACTTCGAATCCTTTGTCGCGGGCGATGGCGACGCAGGTGGCGCTGTCCAGTCCACCGGACAGCAACACAACCGCTTTGCCAGCGTCTTGCGAGGTGGAATTGGATTGAGGTTGTGAGGTCGAATTCACGAGTCGCCCTTCCAGAGTTTGCGTCCGATCGATGGGGTGTAGTTGGTCCAGTTACCATCCGCGGCGATGTCGGAATCAATGATCGAAGAGTACGAGGCAAGCTTGGCATCGAGGTTGTCGATGTGATGCAACGCAACCGCTTCGAGCGTGACCGGAATCTTGGGACTGCCGTATTCCAGCACGCCGTGGTGACTGACGATCAAGTGTTCCAATTGATGCCGCAGTCCGGTGGAAAACTTTTGGCCGGTGGTGGCTTCGGTTTCCGCGATCTTTTCGCCCAAGCGTTGGACGCCGATGACGATGTGCCCAACGAGTTGCCCCCGATCGGTGTAGCTGATCTCGCCGCTGGCTCGAAGTTCGTCGATCTTCCCCAGATCGTGCAGGAAGGCTCCCATCAACAACAGGTCCGTGTCGACCTTGGCATATCGCGGTGAGATCAGTCGGACCAATTCCATCATGTTGACGGTGTGTTCGAGCAGTCCGCCTGGATAAGCGTGATGGTTGGAGACCGCTGCGGCGGCTTGTCGAAACGATTGAACGAACGATTCGTCGTTCAGGTAAGACTGGGCCAACGCATGCAGGGCGGGCTGGGAGATCGTGGCCAGCAATTCTCTCAGACGCGTGAAGTTGTTGTCGGCTTGGGTCGCGTCGAACCGATCAAAATCACTTTGGTCCACTTCTGCGGGATCCATGCGTTGGATCTCGGTCAGGATGACTTGCAGCGATCCGTTGTGGATTTGGGTGCGGCCGGTGCAGTGGATGTAGTCCCCGCGGTCGAACGTGTCGAAGGTGGTTTCGTCCGCGTTCCACATCATTCCGACGATCGTGCCGGATCGGTCGGACAACTTCAGCAGGATGTACTTGCCACCCTGACGATTGACTCGCAGTTGTTTGTCAGCAGCTTGGAACGGCTGGGCCAACGTCATTCCGTCGGCGAGATCATGGATAGCGGTTCGTGACACGGGCTCGTCGCGGGTAGAAGGCGATTAGATGTTCAGAGCGGGTAGATGTTCAGGGCAGGGCGGTGGTCTTCGCCCAATCCAGCGGCCAATCGTATCAAGACCCGGAATGGATTCCATGGGGACAGATTTCCGTGGCGGAAGAGTTGTTGGGCGATGGGCCAGTGTTTACCCTGCAGGGTTGGATTCTGCCGAACGAGTCGGGCGGGGCGGCCTGCCAGCCGGTCAAACGCATCGACGACAGGTGGAATGCATTGGATTCCCATCGCAACCCGGCATTTCATGACCGATTCACCGCCCGCACCTGATTCACCCCCTGAGTTTTTGGATCCCCCAGAAGCAGCTGGCGAATTGGGCCGATTGGGGCCGTATCGTGTGATCAAGTTGCTCGGTCAGGGCGGCATGGGGCATGTCTACCGAGCGCAAGACACTCGGTTGCAACGCACCGTGGCTCTCAAGGTGATGAACGAGCGATTCGCGAAATCGCCGAACAGTCGCAAGCGGATCGTCGAGGAAGCTCGCTCGATGGCCGCGGTTCATCATGACAATGTCGCGACGCTGTTCGAGGTTGGCCAACGCAATGGCACACCTTTCTTGGCGATGGAGTTGTTGCAGGGAGGAACGTTGGAGGAGCTGCTGCAATCCGGTCGCCAATTCAGCTCAGAGGAAGTGATCGCGATCGCAGATCAAGTCGCCTTGGGTTTGGAAGCCGCTCACGATCGAGGGATCATTCACCGAGACATCAAACCGGCAAACCTGTGGATTCAATCGCCTTCCGAACGCGTCAAGATTTTGGACTTTGGTTTGGCGGTCGCTGGATCGGCGGTGCAAGGTTTGGCTCGCGGTGACAGCGTCGTCGGCACACCGGGTTACTTGTCGCCCGAACAAGCTCGCAACGAAACGGTCGATGAACGCACCGATCTCTATTCGCTCGGTGTTGTGATGTATGAGATGTGTGCGGGGAAGGTTCCGTTGCTGGCGTCCAACACGCCCTCACAACTCGTCAACATTCTCTGCCGTGAACCGTTGACTCTTTCCCAACGAAAGCAAAACGGTGAACCAGTCGATGTGCCCGAACCGCTCGAACGACTGATCATGAGGTTGTTGTCCAAGGAACCCGGGCAGCGATACGAAACAGCGGGGCACTTTCGCAAAGCACTGATGGCAGTGTCGGAGCAAATTCAACAATCCAAACAAGCAGGCTTGGCGATCGAAGTCGATCCGACGTCGAGCAACGGTTCGTCGGTGGCAGAGGGCTCTCAGTCGACTGCGACGACGAAGACGACCAGCGGTGGAGGAAACAAGGCATTGTTTGCCGTCGCCGGGTTGGCCGTTGTCGCACTGATTGCCGGCGGAGTGTGGTGGGGGCTAAGCGACAAAGCTTCGAAGAGCACGCCGATGGAATCAGTGAAGTCGGCTTCGACGGCTGACGCTGCACCCTCGGTACTGGCTGCTGAACTGGGAGCGTTGCAGCTAACGGGAAAGGTCATTGCTGATTCCGAGATTCCCGTTGGCGAAATGGCCAGGTTTCGGTTGCAGTTGACCAACCAAGCCGACTCGCGTGAAAACGATCCGCGAGTTCGTTATTCGCAAGCGGGGCAGGTCGCTCGCATCACGACCTATTTGCAACAAGAAGGGCAGCTCAAGCGCAAGGCTCCCGCGTTTCCCCGATCCTTTTCGCCAAGGCAGTTGCCGGCGCCGGGCGAGACCCAATCGATCGAGGTTCAGTTCTTGACCAACAACTTGGCCCAGGAGCGTTTTGATGTGATCTTCGAACTGCAATCGCCGGCGGGGGCACACGTTGACTCGATGACATCTCAATTCGAAGTCACCGAAAATTTGCAGTCCGGCGATCTGTTGGGGTTTGAAACCATTCGAACGCGTGCCGGAAAAGGTGCGGACACATATGTTCGCAAAGGAAGCGAGGAGGACTTTGGAAAGCAGCCCGCCGTCGTTGCTCATCGAGATGGAGCGAACGGCAAAGATGTGTTGGCGATCGCTTTTCTGAGGTTTGATCTGACGCAGTTGGCTCCGCCGTCTGGGGCCGGGGATGATTCGGCAAGCTCTGTTCTGCAGCGAATCGATCGTTCCGCTTTGTTGCTGAGCATGGCTCCGAATTCGCACCCCGGTGCGGGACAGATTTTGGTCCACGGTTGGCCATCGGATTTGAGGACCCCCGGTGGCATCGGCCCGCTGGATTGGAGCGAAACCGGAGAAGGGGCTCTCTCGTTTGAGGCCAGTCCCGTGGCAAATGGCCTGAGCGATTTGGTCCCGCTCGGTAAGTTGCAGTTCGATAATTCGGGGGAAGGTTTGAAGGACCAGCCCGACGGAATCCGCTTCGTTTCCAGAGCGTTGGATGATTTTTTGCGATCGTCTCCCGGTGTCGTCACGCTGGTGTTGTCGCAGGAAGGATGGTTGGGAAATAGCACCCGCTTCAACTCCCGAGACCGTTCGCCTGAATTGGCCCCCGGTTTGGCGGTTCGCTGGAAAACAGATTGAGCGGAAGCCGTTTTCCCGAAAGTGGATATGTCCTTGGCAGCCGAATTTAGCGACAAGATGCGGGGTTTCGGGGGTCTGTGAGGCTACTTGGTGACATGGCTGAGTTAGAATGCGGGGATGAATCCTCCGGCCGTTTCCCATCCCAACACTTCGACCGACGCTGATGCTTCGGCTCGCGAAGAGCTATCGAAGTCAGCGAATGCGGGCGATCTGGCAGCATCATCGCTGACCGGCTCATCGGAGGTGCGGCTCAGCCGATCTCGGCAGACATGGACCGGAGCGGGCAGCGCCGCCGGGTTTGTGCTGCGTTATTTGCCGCCGATGCGTCGGTTGCTGACGGATGTATTGGGCAGTGAATCGGATGCGGATCGGGCGTTGGCTATTCTGATTTCGCATTTGGTCAAAGCCGGGTATTCCGGTCACGCGAAGGGCCGATTGCGGGACTTTTTGATTCTCGGGCTCCGCTCGGCCGCGAAAGCTCGGGTAACCGAGATCGAGGCCAAGGCGAAAAAAGCCGGCGAATCGGTCGCTCCGCGTGAATTGGATCTGGATTCCGCGAAAACAGAATCACGCAAGTGGCTCAGTTATTGGCGAGAAGGATTGCTGCAGAGGACTTGGCGGGCTCTCGAGCGTGAGCAGCATCGTGAAAGAACGCGGGCTCACCGAATTGAATCAGGTGAAGTCGATTCGGGCGATGCTGGTGTGGTCGCTATCGAGCCAGTCAACGACTTGGTTCACGACGTGATGCGAATGGTCGCGGACCATTCTGGTGAATCGTCCGAGGTGATTGCTGGTCGGGTCGCTGAGTTGGCTGAACGCAGCGTATCCGCCTCCGAGGTGAAGCGGCAGTTGCCGATCGCTCGGTCTCTGTTTGCTCAATTGTTGGCCGATGAGATCTCGTTGACGCTCGAAAACGCTGATGCGAAAGCAATCCAAGCCGAAATCGGCAAACTCGGACTGCAAAAGGCGTTTTCTGGTTTGCAGGTGAAGGCCTGAAGCCGGTCTGGTTCGGCGTTCACATGTGAAAGTCCGTGCGTTGGAAATGTCGCCGCTTTCTCGGTCGATCATCCTCCTAACTTGAGTCGAATTCTTCACTTTCGACGAAAAAGAAGTTTTGATACCGTCGGGCTTGGGGAGCACCGGGAAGGTGCTGCCATGAGATGAGTACGCTCGAGCCCGAAGGAACGACCGGCGATGCAGTTATTGATGCGCTACCGAGATTTGGTGTTGCCGATTGGCATCATCATGTGTTTGGTGGTGATTCTCGTGCCGCTGCCGCCGTTCCTGATGGACTTGCTGTTGGCAACCAACATCACCGTGGGTGTGATCGTGTTGCTGACGACAGTGTACGTCTCCACTCCGCTGGATTTCAGCATTTTCCCGTCGTTGTTGTTGGCCACGACGCTCGCCCGTTTGGTGCTGAACGTCGCCACAACGCGATTGATTTTGACCAGTACCGAGTCCGGCAGTGGCGGTGCCGCTGGCGGTGTGATCCAAGGTTTCGGTGAATTTGTCGCCGGGGACAGGATCGAAATCGGGATCATTATCTTTGTGATCATCGTGTTGATTCAGTTCATCGTGATCACCAAGGGTGCGACTCGGATCAGTGAAGTTGCCGCCCGATTCGCGTTGGACGGGATGCCAGGTCGCCAGATGGCGATCGATGCCGACATGAACGCGGGTTTGATTGACGAAAAGGAAGCCCAGCGTCGCCGTGAAGAGATCGCCAACCAAGCCGACTTTTACGGGGCGATGGATGGTGCCAGTAAGTTTGTTCGCGGGGATGCCATCGCTGGCATCGTGATCACGTTGGTCAACGTGGCCGGTGGTCTGTACATCGGCGTCATGCGGTACGGAATGACCGTTTCCGAAGCTGCGGAGCTATTTACCAAACTGACCATCGGTGACGGTTTGGTCAGTCAGGTGCCCGCGCTGTTGATCTCGTTGGCCGCGGGTTTGTTGGTCACCCGGAGTGCTCGCAAAGCCAGTTTGCCTGAGCAGTTCTTGCAGCAGTTGTTCAGCAATCCAAAAGCACTCGCTGTTGCCGGCGGCTTTCTTTCGTTGTTGATTTTGACCAGCTTGCCAGCACTGCCGATGGCGACACTGGGAGCCAGTTGCATCGGTTTGGCCGTGGTCATGAACCGGCAAAACAAACAAGACGAACAAGACGAGTTGGACGCCGAAGAGGCCGAACAGGCTGCCGCGTCCGCACCGGCCGAAAAGCGGGTCGAGGATTACTTGAACGTGGACCCGATGGAATTGGCCATCGGTCTGGGATTGTTGTCGTTGGCTGACCCGAACCGTGGCGGCGATCTGATGCAGCGGATCACGGGTGTCCGACATTCAATCGCGGGCGACATCGGTGTGGTGCTGCCCAAGGTGCGGATTCGCGACGACATGAATCTGCACGATTACGAATACGAAATCCGAATCGCCGGAAACCCACTGACCAAACAACGTGTCCTGCCGGATCGCTTGTTGGCAATCGACAGCGGACACACGACGGGTGTGATTGATGGGGAACCGACGAAAGATCCAACGTTTGGCGAACCAGCGGTTTGGATCGATCCGATCCGCCGCGAACAAGCCGCGATTTATGGTTACACAACGGTCGAGCCCGGTGCGGTCTTGGCAACTCACTTGCAAGAGTTGGCTCGCCGTCATGCGGACGAATTGTTGACCCGCGATGCAACGAAGCATTTGATCGACGAATTGAAAGACGCGGCTCCGGCTGTCGTGGAGGAATTGATTCCAGGCATGCTGAAGATCAGCGATGTCCAACAAGTCCTGCAGACGTTGCTTCGCGAAGATGTGCCGATTCGACAATTGGCCATCATCTTGGAGACTCTGGGCGATCATGCGGGGCGGACGAAGGATCCGATTTGGCTCAGCGAATATGTTCGTCACCGTTTGGCGAGAACGATCAGCACACGCTACCGCGACGAATTGGGCCAACTGCATGTGGTGGCGCTCGACCCAGCGATGGAAGACCGCATTGCGGCAGGAATCGAACATACCGAGCGAGGACTTTTTGTTCGGATGAGTCCTCAAGCAGTGGACTCGACTTGCGACAAAATCTCCCAAGCCGTTAAGAAACTAATCACGTTGGGACATACCCCGATCATTTTGGTCAGTCCTCGGATTCGTCCGGGACTTCGCCAGATCATCGCAGGATCGATGCCCCGCGTTCGTGTGTTGTCGTACAACGAGATCACACAAGACACAAAAATCCAGTCACACGGCGTGGTGAGTGATTGATGCATATCCGAACTTTTCGAGCAGCGAATCTGCAAGCAGCCCTTGCAGACATCCGAGAGCAAATGGGCCCGGAAGCTTCCGTGCTTCATACGCGGCAGGTCCGCAATGGCTGGATGGGCTGGCTTGGCCGGACTCATGTGGAAGTCACTGCGGGATTGCACAGTGGTCCTGCGGATGGAACTTCGCACGATGCTTCCGGCAGTCGCGTTCCAGCAAACTACGCGGACGAACCGCTACAGCCCGCTGATGTCCGTTCGGTCAATTCCGTGGCGGCATCCTCCGGTTATGGCACGTCGCCAACGGGGACACCTAATCTCAACGCCGGCACAATCAATCCCGGCGGAGTACCCGTTTCCCCGGGGCAGAATCCTGTTGACGCGGCGTATCACAACTATGACCCGTCACACCAACTGTCGTCAGGCACCGGGAATTCTGGTCCTGCCAACGCAAGCCATGGGGCAGGGCAGGGCGGTTTCTATGGTGCGGGCTACGCATCTGGAGAGCTGAGTCCTGCGGATTCGCTTTCGTTGCGGTTACTTCAAGCTGGAGTGGAAGAAGCCACCGCTCGCAGATGGATGGCTTCGGCGTCCAGCTTTGCAGCGGGAATCGCGAATTCTGAATCTGCGGTGCAGTCGGACCAGCGTTGGATGGAACATCTGCAGCGAGCAGTGGCACGAGAGCTGAACTTGTGTGGACCAATTCGAACTCAGCCTGGCGACCGTCATGTGGTCGCGTTGGTTGGACCGACAGGCGTTGGCAAGACCACCACGGTAGCCAAGCTGGCGGCAGGTTTCCGCATCGAAGCTCGTCGGCGGGTTGGTTTGCTAACGATTGACACATACCGAATCGCGGCGGTCCAGCAGCTGAAGGCTTACGCCGAGATCATGGACTTGCCAATGCAAGTTGTTGAGAAACCCGAACAGATGGAAACGGCGCTGAGTGCACTGGGGGATGTCGATCTGGTTTTGATCGATACCGCCGGCCGCAGCCCGCGAAGTGATGCCCGCATCGAACAGCTCTCTGAGTTTCTGCGAGCGGCACATCCAGACGAAACACACTTGGTTCTCAGTGCGACCAGTTCGGGTGAAAACATTCGAACGACGCTAGAAGGTTTCGCCCCAGTGCGAGCCAACGCGGTCACGCTGACCAAGCTTGATGAGACACCTTGTATGGCATCTGTGTTGGCTGCGTTGACGGGGCGTGATCGCATCGTCGCGCCGCCGCTGAGCTATCTGACCAATGGTCAGCAAGTCCCCGATGACATCGCCGTGGCTGACGCTTCGGGTCTGGTGGCACAATTGTTGCCGCACATGCCTACGGCTGGATTGGGGGAGATGGGATTTGAAACAATGGACGGGTACGAATCTTTGCACTACGGCGAGGCGGCCTAATTTCGAAAAGTTTGACTGAAGTATCAACGGGAAGCTGACCGATACTCTGAACTGCGACGGCACGTGATCGACGAAAGTCACTTGAGACTTTTTTTGAAGTGTCCGTTTAACGAGTTTGGGATAGAAGAATTCGACCCGTTTTTATTTTCTGGCCTGCCTCCACTGTTTGGACGGTGACGTGACCCGATCATTGGCTCTATCGCTTGGATCATTCGCCATGGGACTGGTTGTCCTTCGCGGAATCTGGCATGGAGAGATGGCCGGAGATGTTGCTTCGGAAGCGATCGGGACTCTGATCGTTTTCATGGGCATCGGAGGTTTGGCAGGTGCCATTGCGGATCAGTTGATCCGAGACGGAGTGGAAGACTTGTATCGCAAACGAGTGAAGTGGTTTCAGGAAGGTGTCGCCGAAACGGCATCGGAAGAAACCGAAAACCAAACCAAGTGACGGCGGACTGTTGACGGCACGGATGCTGATTGACTCGCACGTTCAAACACACCAAGACTTATTTCATTGCTAGTGACGGACACGCAGCGGATTTCCGATGCGGACATGAAGTTAGCAATCAGTGATCATCACGGAGGATTCTATGCCGGCTACCGCAACTGCTGACGACCCGATCTTGAAGGTATGGACTTCTTTCAAATCCACCACGAAAGATGCGCCTGATTACGAGCCGCTGCGGAATCAGTTGGTCGAACGTTACATGCAATTGGTTCGCTACAACGGCGAACGCATTTGGCAACGTCTGCCCGACGGCGTGGAGCTGGATGACTTGATCAGTGCCGGCATGTTCGGCCTGATGGACGCCATCGACGCCTACGACACTGAACGCGGCGTGAAGTTCGAAACGTTCTGCGTGCCCCGTATTCGTGGGGCGATGCTCGATGAGCTTCGTAAAATGGACTGGGTGCCACGTCTGGTCCGCAGTAAAGCCAGCAAGCTGGCCACCGCGACGAAGACCTTGGAAGCTCGTTTTGGTCGTGCACCAACCGTCCAAGAATTGTCGGCTCACATGGAGATCGACATCAAAGAAGTTGAAAAGATGCAGAGCGAAGCCAACGCCGTCGGCGTCGTCTCGCTGAACAAGAAGTGGTACGAAACGGACAGCTACAAAGACGTCCGTGAGATCGATATCCTGGAAGACAAGAAGGGTGAAGACCCCACTCGTCGCGTCCAGAAAAACGATCTGATGCGTTTGGTCACCAAAGGGTTGAACCGCAACGAGCGTCTGATCATCATTCTGTACTACTACGAAGAACTGACGATGAAAGAGATCGGGGCCACGTTGGACCTGTCAGAATCTCGCGTCAGCCAAATGCACACCGCTATCGTTAATCGTTTGCAACAGCAACTCGGCGTTCGTCGCCTAGAGTTCGGGGCTTAAGACCTTTCATGCGTATCGCCCATGTGATCACCCGAATGATCATTGGCGGTGCGCAAGAAAACACGCTGCACAACTGCCAGGACCTCGTTCACCTTCATGGGGACGAGGTCTTGCTCGTTACCGGGCCCGCTGTTGGACCGGAAGGAGACTTGCTCTCCAAACGTGTTCGCACCAACGAGGATGACATTGATGATTCGGCGAACGAAGCGAAGGGCAGGGCAGGGCGGTTCGATCTGGACGGACTGCCAATTGAATTGATTGATTCGCTGCGTCGGGCAATTCATCCGGTTCATGACTGGAATGCCTCGCGTGATCTGCGGCGGACTCTGCTGGACTTTGATCCGGATGTCGTTCACACGCACAGTGCAAAAGGTGGGCTGCTAGGCCGGCATGTGGGATGGGGGCTGAAGCGAACCTCCACTGGCAAACGTCCCGTTGTCGTCCACACGGTTCACGGTGCGCCGTTTCATAAGTACCAATACAAGATGGCTCATGACTTCTTTGTCCGTTGTGAACGATGGGCCGCTTCGCGTTGCCACAAGCTGATTTCCGTTGCCGACGCGATGACGGATCTGATGGTGGATGCGGGCGTCGCACCTCGCGAAAAGTTTGTGACGATTCACAGCGGAATGAATGTCGATCCATTCGTTCATGCGGTGGATCACCGCGAGGCTGTTCGACAAAGATACGGTCTGCGAGACGAGCATGTTGTGGTGGGCAAGATTGCTCGACTGTTTCATTTGAAAGGTCACGCTGACTTGGTTCCTGCAGCCAAGTTGGTTGCGGATCGGCATCCCAACGTTCGGTTTCTGTTGGTCGGAGATGGGATCCTGAGAGCAGAGCTGGAACAGCAAATCGAGTCGCTGGGATTGAAGGAACACTTCATCTTCACCGGCTTGGTTCCTCCGACAGAGGTTCCTGCCATGATTGGTGCGATGGACATCCTGGTTCACGCGTCCTACCGAGAAGGACTGGCTCGAGCGTTGCCTCAGGCATTGATCGCTGGGCGGCCGGCGATCAGCTATGACATCGATGGAGCTCGAGAAGTCGTGATCGATGACCAAACGGGGTATTTGGTTGGGGCAGGGCAGGTCGCTGATTTGGCGGACCGAATGATCCGTTTGGTTGGCGATCAAGAGCTTCGCCAGCGAATGGGCCAGGAAGGGCGATCTCGATTCACCGACCTGTTCCGGCACGAAACGATGACTCGACGGATCCGCGAGCTGTATGCGGATCTGATCTCTACCCACTGAGTGGGGCTTTGCCTCGAGCGGTCCCGCATTGGACGCTGGGTTGGTGAACCGATAGGAGGGCAGGGTAGTGGCGAGTTGAGACGCCGTTTCCCATGGCGGTATCCCGCCTCCCGCCAGGCGATTTACGGGGCCGGGCACACGTCTTTCGGCTGTGGGGGCGGTTGGACTATCATGCGAGGCCACAAAATCGTTTTGATCGTTCAACTCGATCGTCCCGTTTCCGACAAAGCCCCAGCCGCTCGATGTCTAAATCACGCGACTTTCTAGGTCCTTACCGACTTGCTCGTCTGATCCGTATTGGATCGACCGCCGAAGTTTGGGAAGCGATTGATGAAGGGGATCAAAAGCGATATGCGCTGAAGATTTTGCGGCAGTCGATGTCGAACGATAAAGCTGAGCTGGCATCGCTCAAACACGAGTACAACGTTGGCAAAACGCTTAACAGCCCTCGGATCATCAAGATGATCGATCACCGTGTCGAAAACGGCCGCCCGTTTTTGGTGTTGGAATTGTTCAGTGAAATGAACATGAAGCAGGCGCTTCGCAAGGGCCCGGAATCGCTGGCCTACATGCTCGACAAAATCGTCGAGCAAGCTGCCGAGGGCCTCTACTACATGCACACGAAGAATTGGATCCACCGCGATATCAAACCAGACAATTATCTGGTTTCTCATACCGGTGAGACCAAGCTGATTGACTTCACAATCACCGAACCGAAGCGAACCGGTTTGAGCAAGATGTTCTACAAGGCAAAGAACATCCAGGGCACACGCAGTTACATGGCTCCCGAGCAAATTCGCGGGAAGCTTTGCGACGAACGCAGTGACATTTATTCGTTCGGTTGCGTGCTGTTCGAAGCCTGCACAGGCAAGCCACCATACACCGGACAGACTCCCAACGATCTGCTGTCGAAACACTTGTCGGCATCGATCCCAAGTCCAATCGTCCACAACGACAACGTGACCAAGGATTTTGCGGACTTGGTCAAAAGCATGATGGCGAAGTCGCCCGACGCTCGGCCGCCATCGGTTTGGGAATTCTTAAAAGTCTTCCGCAACATCGAAGTTTGGCGGAAACGTCCTCGTCGACCGGAAGTGACCATCTTTGATGATGACACCTCCATGAAGTCGCCTGAGGACATGATTAAACGCCCCGAACCTACCAGCGACGAAGAAGAGGAAAATTAAGCGATGGCCGGACCCGGATTAGAATTCGAAAATGAGATCGCGGATCTGGAGGAGCAAATCGCTTCGCTGGAACGGAACACTGATCGCAGTGAAGAAATTGACTCAGCGATTCGATCGTTGCGTTTGGCGCGTGTTGCCAAACTGAAAGAGACGTACTCATCGTTGGACCCTTGGCAAACGGTCCAAGTGGCTCGTCATAAAAACCGTCCTTACACGCGTGATTACCTCAACTTAGCGTTTGACGAATTTGTCGAATTGCACGGTGACAAGCACTTTGGCGACGACCGCGCGATGCTGTCGGGCTTCGCGAAACTGGATCGATTCAAGGTCATGGTGATCGGTCACCAAAAAGGTAGGACCTACAAGGAACGTGCGGCTTGTCACTTTGGTTGCGCTCATCCGGAAGGTTATCGCAAGGCCATGGTGAAAATGAAAATGGCCGAGAAATATCGCTTGCCGGTCATTTGTTTCATTGACACGCCGGGAGCGTATCCAGGGATCGGTGCCGAGGAACGTGGGCAGGCGCAAGTGATCGCCGAAAGCATGTTCATGATGAGTGATCTGAAAACGCCGGTCATCTGCGTCGTGATTGGCGAAGGCGGGTCTGGTGGTGCTCTCGGGATCGGTGTCGGCGATCGAGTCGCGGTTTTGCAGCACGCTTACTACAGCGTCATCAGCCCGGAAGGCTGTGCCGGCATTCTGTGGAAGAGTCACGAACACGCGCCCAAAGCGGCCGCCGCTCTTCGGTTCACGAGCGACCATTTGTTGCGTCTCGGTGTCGTCGATGATGTCCTCGAAGAACCGCTCGGTGGCGCTCATCGTGACCACCATCAAATGGCGACTCGGATGAAGACTTATCTGTCGCGGCAGCTGTCTGAATTGGAAGAGATGCCGGTCGATCAAATGCTCGAGCAACGCTACGAAAAATTCCGCCGGCTCGGAGTCTTCTTGGAAGAAAGCTGAGGCCGACACGAGTGGAAGTTTCGGTCGCCGAGAGAACATCTCGGTGACCGGATGTTGGCTGGGACGGTCGGATGCAAATGGGACTCGCACGGCGAATCAGGGCGGATTTCGACCGCCCCGCAACGTCCGATAATGCCCCTTATGTTGTATTCGAGGTGCGTAAAACACGTGTTTCAGGCGTTTTCTGCGTCTGGGCTTTGGTTTCGTGACGCTCGGGATCGCTGGGTGCTGGCAATCTGAAGGATGCCCCGCCCCGATCGTTCGCCGTCTTCGCGAATCCGAGATCGCGATCGTTTCACTGACGCTCGGTCGTCGCCAAGCGGAAGATCAGCGGGCGGTCAGCGACGCGGCGTTTGCCACTGCGGCGTCGCGGATTGACGCCATGTCGGAGCCTGCTGTTGTGAGCCCGCGGCGGAGTTGAAATCCGGGTTGGACGTCGGTGTTGGGCTTCCGCCAAAGCCACTAAATGGCGGCTGTGATCGCGCGGCATTTTGGGCTTGTTCAAAGCCGTTTTGCGGCGCGAAATTGTTCGCCGGTTGAACGTTCGAATGCGACCAATTTGGATTTGCGTTCGGTGCGACCTGAGATTGCGAGAGCCAGGATCCTTCCGAGCCCGATGGCTCGCCCAGTTCTTCGTCGCTGAACTGATCCAGATACGGGCGAACGACGCTGTCCAGTTCTGGTGGCATGATCGAATTGGACTCGGCGAGGACACGAGCGATCAGGCGGCCGCTTTCGCTGGCGACGATCGCTCGCTGAGTTCTTTCACCAAAAAGTGTGACCGCGAAGAGCGTGATGATCGTGCACAAGAGTGCTCCTTTGGCGAGTCCAAACAGAGCTCCGATCTGGCGGTCGAATTCTTTCAGTCGCATTCGGTCGATCATTCCGCTGACCATTCGCAGCGCGACCCAGATGACGAACGACGTCCCGACGAACAGGATGAACATTGCCAGGAATTGATTCCAAGGCGGCGCAGCATGAATGTTCTGACTGAATGGTTCGCGATAGTGGTACGCGACGCAATAGCTGACAACGATGGAAGCGATCGAGGCGAGTTGCCATGCAAATCCGCGAATCGCGCCCAACAAGGTTGCGCCGACCAGGATGACCGTCATCAGAATGTCGTAAGTCTGCATGAGCGCAATTTCACCGCTGCAACGGATTCGGACCGTTTTGACGCTTGTAGCAAAATGGAAGGGGCAGGGCGAACAGCAATTTTTTTGGGGAGCCGGTGGCGGGCATCCGGCGATGGGGCCTCGTCTGGGGCAGGGGCTCGATTGGCGGATCAAAAATTTCCGGTGGCGGGCGGGGGCCTGAATTTGGTAACGCCAATGGTTCTCGGTGCGCGACCGCCCTGCTCCGCCCTCGTAGTTTGGGGCCTTTGTGGTTTGGCGGTTGGTGTCTCGGGAAAATTTTGTCGGACCGCCCTTCCCCGCCCGTCGCCTCCTTCCCGTTCGCGTTTCATTGGCTGGCTTCAAAACCCATATCTCGACGAGCACCGTTGTCGGATGCGCCTATGGATATTGGGGCGTGTTCGACCAAGGCATGTCGATGGAGAGTGCGCTGCTGGCCGGTGGGCTGTGCAGCGTTTCGGGGATGTTGCCGGATTTGGACAGCGATTCTGGCGTGCCGCTTCGCGAAACGAGTCTGTTTTTGGCGGCGGTCGTACCGATGCTGATGATCGATCGTTGGCGAGACTTGGGGCTGTCACACGAAGCGATGGCGCTGGCGGCGATGATCGTTTACATCGCGATTCGATTTGTTGCCGTGGAGGGATTCCGCAAGTTCACGGTTCACCGAGGCATGTGGCACAGCATCCCCGCGGCGCTGGTCGCGGGACTGATCGCATACATGGCGATGCCATGCGCCAGCGAAGCGGTTCGGGTCTACAAATCCTGCGCTGTGCTGGTTGGTTTCTTGACCCATTTGATCTTGGATGAGATTTGGTCCTTGGATTTCAGCCGTGGCTCGATGCGAGTGAAGAAATCGTTTGGCACGGCGTTGAAATTCTTTGGCAGCAGTCCGCTGGCCAACATCTTCGTTTGGGGTCAGCTCGGGCTGTTCACGTATTTGGCCTGGGGCGATCACGAAATTTTGGACCGGCTTCGCCAGCGTGTGCGAATGGATCGCGATCGCTATGCGGTTCCCAGCCAGGATGAGATCAATCCGGACTACACCAATCCGTCGTTGTTCGCACCGTGGGAATCTCGTGAGCCGCCACAGTGGCAACCGCGAGTGACATCACCGCAGGAGTCGCCTTCCAACTTTGGTTTGCCGTCACAGGTTCAACCTGGCGCGACGCAGCCCGGCGCGCTTCAGCCGGGAATGGGGCAAAGAGTTGCTCGACCGAATTGGCCCCCTGCCCTGCCCCAGCGATAATCGCCTCTCACCTCTAAACGTGCGTCACAGTTCCAAGATGATTGTGACCGGACCATCGTTTGTCAGCGACACCGCCATGTCAGCGGCGAAGATTCCGCATGGGACCGACAATCCCGTTTTGCGAAGTTCACTGACATAGTGCTCGTAAAGCTCGTTCGCACGATCCGGTGGCGCGGCGTCAGTGAACGCGGGCCGGCGTCCTTTCCGGCAATCGGCCAACAACGTGAACTGGCTGATCGCGAGCACGTCACCACCGGCATCGATTACATTGCGATTCATCTTGCCGTTTTCGTCCGCAAAGATCCGAAGTCCAGCGGTCTTGTCGGCCAAGGCGGACGCGGTTGCTTCCGTGTCTTCGTGACCGATGCCAATCAAAGCCACCAATCCTCGCTCGATCTGACCAACGATTTTGCCATCCACAGAAACGCTGGCTTGTCGGCTGCGTTGCAAAACAATTTTCATGGGCCGGTTCGTGATCCAGGTCGTGACGAGATGGGCTAAATTGGTGGCTGGACGCACACGCGGTGCATCACTGATTTGATGGAAAGGATCGTATGACGTTTCTGTTCACTTGCCCACACTGCCAATCGCAAACCGAGGTGGAAGATGAATACAGCGGTCGCACGGGCGACTGTGTCGTATGCGGTCGCGAAATCACGATGCCCGAGTTCGCTGGCTCGCGGCGGATGGGAAATCGGCCTGGCAAACGCAACAAATCGGCGATTTGGTTTGTCGCGGCCGGATTGGCGTTGCTGCTGGTCGGAGCCGGTTTGATCGCGGCGATCCAGGTTGGCAGCCGGACGGCCAAGAAAATACGCACGGGCCGCCAGCGTTTAAGCAGCATCAAAAACCTGGAGACGATCGCGACGGCACTGAATGCGTACGCTGCCGATCATGGCGTCTACCCTGCCCCGTACACGGTGGATGCCGCAGGGCGGAAGCTGCACTCGTGGCGGGTGACCATTCTGCCGTATCTGGGTGAGGACGGTTTGTACAACCAGATCGACAAGGATGTTCCCTGGAATGAGGGCGAAAACCAAATGCTTCTCTACAGCCAAACGCCGTCGGTCTATCGGCATCCGGAGAGCAACAGTTGGGGCACGGGCACGGTCTATCACTTGGTGACTGGTGCCGGGACGTTATTCCCTAGTACCGGACCGTTGGGACCTCGGCAGGTGACCGATGGCGCGACGAAGACGATCCTGCTGGCCGAGGGCCAGATGAACAGCATGACCGAATCGTGGATGGAGCCCTATGACTTGGATGTTGGGTCGATCGGCGGCCTCATCAACCCGCCTTCGGGAAAGGGACTCGGGGGAGCAACCGATGGTGGCGTCTGTGTCGCGACGGTGGAAGGCAGCGGGTACTTTTTGCCGGATACAACGCCACCGTTGACCGTCCAAGCGTTGATCACTCCGTCGGGAGGTGAGCCCCTATCGGACGATGTGCTGGACGAATGGGCGTCCACTCAACCTTGAGACGAGCGTTTGAGAGCTGGCACGCGTCCATAAAAAAACGGCGAGGTTTGAACCTCGCCGTGATGTTGAATTGGCAACGACTCGAGTTGTTGCCTTGTGAATCGTCGATGCGAATCAGAACTTGCGTGGTGACACGCGGCCTTGGACTCGCGAAGGCAAGCCTTGGATTCGCAGGAAGCCTTCGGCGTCGTCTTGGTTGTACGAGCCGCCGCCTTCCATGGTCGCGATTTCTTCGTCGTACAAGCTGTTCGGGCTGGTTCGCGAAGACACCATGATGTTGCCTTTGTAGAGTTGCAACGTGACTTCGCCGGTGACGGGACGTTGAGCCGTTTCGATGAACGACATCAGTGCGTCCATCTTGGGCGTGTACCAGAAACCGTAGTAAACCAATTCAGCGACTTCGGGAGCCATGCGGTCGCGAAGGTGCATCAGGTCGCGGTCCATGGTGAGTTGCTCGATGTACATCAACGCGTCGTACAACACGGTCATGCCGGGCGACTCGTAGACACCACGGCTCTTCATGCCGACGAAACGATTTTCCACCATGTCGATGCGACCGACACCGTTGCGTCCAGCGATGTCGTTGAGTTGTTCGACCATTTCCAAAGCGTTGACGGCTTTTCCGTTCAACGTCTTGGGCACACCGGACTCAAAGCCGATCGTGACTTCTTCTGGTTTGTCGGGAGCGTCTTGTGGTGACACGCCCATTCCGAATTCGACCAGCTCCACGCCGTTGACGTCGAGTTCTTCGAGCTTGCCTGCTTCGTAGGAAATGTGCAGGACGTTTTCATCGCTGCTGTATGGCTTCGCAGTCGAGGCTTTGACTGGAATTCGCTTCACGTCGCAGTACTCGATCAATTCCGTTCGGCCTGGGAAAGCGTCGCGGAAAGATTTGATTCGCCAAGGAGCGATCATTTCGATGTTGGGATCAAGAGCTTCGGCAGCCAATTGGAAACGGCATTGGTCGTTGCCCTTGCCGGTTGCTCCGTGAGCGTAGGCGGTTGCACCGACTTCGCGAGCGACTTCCAGGCAAACCTTGCTGATCAACGGGCGAGCAATCGAGGTTCCCAGCAGATAGATTTGTTCGTACTTGGCTTGCCACGCCAACACGGGGAAAGCAAAATCGCGGCAGAGTTCTTCACGAACGTCCACCAAACGAGAGGACTTGGCCCCGCAGGTACGAGCCTTCTCCATGATGGCATCGCGATCCTCACAAGGCTGCCCAAGGTCCACGTAGACGCAGTGAACTTCGTAGCCTTGGTCCTGGAGCCAGCCCAGAATGACGGACGTATCGAGACCACCGGAATAGGCCAGCACACAACTTTTCATCTCAGATCTGCATCCAAATGCGGGGGAATCGGCTATGTTTGAAGGCCTCGCATTTAAGTTGTCCGGTGCGAAACACGCAAGGACGGTCAGAAGGATCCTGGCCGGAAAGTCAAGCAGAACGCTATGAACCAACCCTCCAATCAACCCCCCTCCCCAGCCCTGCTGCAGATTCTGCAGGACCTCGCTTCGGGGCAAACCGACGTGGAAGCCGCGGCGGAATCTATCCAGGCCAGCTCGATCGGGGCGGGTACGGACATGCAAACGATTCCCGGTGCAACGGTCGATTTGGGGCGTCTTACCCGCTGTGGATTTGGCGAAGTGATCTACGGTGAGGGGAAATCGACCGATCTGATGACCCAGATCGTGCAAACTCAGGTCGCTGTCGGCCAAGGGTGTTTGATCACGCGAATCGACGCGACCGCGGCGGCTCAGTTGCGGCGAGTTTTCGATAACACTCGGTACAACCCCTCCGCCCGCACGCTGAGAATTGGCTGCGGGGATGAAAATTTGGACCCAATCGGTATCGAAGGCCACTCCACTCATGTTGCCGTCGTCACTGCGGGCAGCACCGATGCTCACGTGGCGGAAGAAGCCGCTGAGACCTTGTCCTGGATGGGGGTCGCTTGCGAACGCATCGACGACATCGGAGTCGCCGGGCCTCAACGTTTGTTGGCCGCGGTTCCTCGATTGCGAGCGGCCGCCGCCATTGTGGTGGTCGCAGGAATGGAAGGCGCTCTGCCGGCGGCGTTGGCCGGACACGTGGCCACTCCCGTGATCGCCGTTCCCGCCAGCACCGGTTACGGAGCCAATTTTGCCGGCCTGACCCCATTGATGGGCATGCTGACGTCGTGTGCCGCGAATGTTGCGGTGGTCAACATCGATGCGGGATTCAAAGGCGGCTACTTCGCTGGTTTGATCGCCAGCGGAATTGCCAATGCGAAAACAGAGGCGGCTTCGTCAGAAGAAGCCTGATGGCGGTTCGCGATCAGCCTTTGACGCCACGATAGAGAATCTCTTGTCGTTGGACTTTGTGGGCCAAGCACAACTCGGCGATGTCGTTTTGGTGACCGACCACAATGACGATGTCGTTGGCTTCCAAAATCAAGTTGCCGCTGGGATTCATCTGGATTGGATCCTCGCCACGCTTCACACCGACAATGAGAAAACCTCGATTGCCGCGAACTTGAATATCGGCAAGCGGTTTGCCAACCAGTGGGGAGCTTCGGGTTAGTCGCAGTTCTTCCAAGTTCAATCCGATCGCGGAAAGCTCTTCGCTGATCCCATGCGACAGGCCATAGGATTCCAAAACAGCGGACGCGGTGGGGCGAACAAGCAACTGAGTGACTCGCATTGCGCCGATGGTTGCTGCCATCACGACGTGGTTGGCGCCGCAGCGAATCAGTTTCTTTTGAGCGGAATGGTTTTCGGCTCGCGAAACGATTTCGACTTTTTCGGCCAGGTCTCTCGCCGTGACACAGATGAAAGCGTTGGCGGCATCGTCGGGCAGCAATGTTGCTAAGCCGCGAGCGTGTTGGATTCCGGCCGCCAGTAGAACGTCTTCGTCGGTGGCGTTGCCGACCATGGCCAGCATTCCCGCCTGTTGAGCTTCCTCGACTCGTGCCGTGTTTTCATCGATCACCACAAACGGTTGCCCAAGCTCCTGAAGTTCTTCGGCCACGCGGACTCCCATTCGTCCATATCCACAAACGATCGTGTGTGCGCGAAGTTTGGCAATGCCTTGGCTCATTTTTCGATTCCTCAACAGGCTCTGTAGTTCGCCATCGACTAAAAATTGAATGAATCCACCGACGGTGTAAATCGCAGCTCCATAACCCAACACGATGATCGCGATCGTCAGCGTTCTCAGTGCCGGTGTATCGACGGGTTTGACTTCGCCATAGCCGACACCAAAGATCGTGATCACAACCATGTAGATTGCGTCGCTAGCGGACCATCCCATTTGGATATAAGCGACGATCGCGATCGCACAAATCAGCGAAAACACGCCCAAGCCGAGCAGAATTCGACGGAGCGGAGTGGGCTGCATAACAAACGAAAGTTGCGACGAGACAAACGTTGAGTTGAGTGGTTCGTGAAGCCACGCGACTCATGAATCTGGATCCAGTTTAGCGTCGCGAAATTTGCGCGCCGTTTGCATTTTATCTGCTTTGATTGATACGTTGATCGTGACGTGAGGAACGTTCGGTAAACCGACTTCGCGGTCACTGCCAGTGCGACAATCAATCAACCTGCGAGCTTGAAATGCCATCCATTGAGACACAGTCTACCAGCCCGCCGCCGCTGCGGATTCCGCATCGCGAATCGTCGGCTCACAAAGGCAATTTTGGTCGCGTTCTGTTGATCGGCGGCTCTCGTGGTATGGCGGGATCGATCGCATTGTCATCGATCGCGGCGTTGCACACTGGATCAGGCTTGGTGGCGGCAGCGGTTCCCGATTGCATTTTGGATTGTGTCGCCGGTTTCCATCCGGCGCTGATGACAATTGGGCTGCGAGATGACGGCGAGAAGCTCGCCGATTCTGCGTGGCAATCGCTGGAGGATCGACTATCAGCCCAAGCAGCCATTGGTTGTGGACCTGGAATGACCACGGGATCAGGTGGTGCAACGATCGTGGAGGGGCTGCTCACGAAAAAGGATTTGCCATTGGTTCTGGATGCGGACGCGTTGAACATCATCGCTCAAAACAATTGGTTTTCGGACGGTCGGTTCGAAAGGGGCGAAGACGATGCCGCTTGCGTGTTGACGCCTCACCCTGGTGAGTTGCAGCGTTTGACCGGAGCACCCGCGAAAGATGTCGACGCTCAAGTGGAAGCCGCTGCCGAGTTAGCGTGTCGGTTGGGTTTGACCATCGTTGTGAAAGGTGGACCGTCACACGTCGCGTATCAAAGTGGGAACGGAGCCAAGCAGGTTTGGCAGAACACGACGGGCAATCCAGGAATGGCCACGGCGGGCTGTGGTGACGTGCTGACCGGCATCGTGACGTCGTTGCTCGGGCAAGGCTTGAGCGGTCCCGATGCGGCGAGGTTGGGGGTATGGATTCATGGTCGCTGTGGTGATGAGGCGGCAGCCCGATTCAGTCATGCGGGCATGACTTCGCTGCACGCATTGGAGGCGTTGGCCTCGGTCGCGGATGAGATGACTCAGCCCGCGAACGGAAGCCACTGAATCAAAGATTGCCCACCACCATGGGATCTGACGAAATCGAGGTGAATCAGGCATACTGAGCAAAATCAGCCCGTTTCCTTTTGTCTCTCCCCAGCCCTGCTCCGTTTGAATGACTTCCCTGATCCACTTGAGCGACCTTGCGGGCGACTCCGACCTGCATCAATCGCTTCAGGGTGGCGCGGTCAGTATCGGCAACTTTGACGGGGTTCATTTGGGACACCGTGCTTTGCTCGAACGTGTCCGGTGGCACGCTCAGCGGGTTGGCGGCAAAGCAATCGCGATCGTGATGGACCCGCACCCGGCGTCGGTGCTGCGGCCGCACGGGGCGCCTCCTAGTTTGACCAGCCTGGCTCGTCGAGCTGAGCTGATGTCCAGTTCCGGGATCGATCATTTGCTGGTTTGCGAGGCCACTCGCGATTTTTTGAATCAAACCGCTGAAGAGTTCTTTCAGCGTTTGATCGTGGAACAGTTGTCAGCCAAGGCCATCATCGAAGGCCCAAATTTCTTCTTTGGCCGCGATCGAGCCGGCAACACAACGCGCTTGAAAGAGTTGGCTGCGGAGCGTCAGATTGACGTCGAGATTGTGGTTCCATCGGTTCGCGACGAACGCATGGTCAGCAGTTCACGCATCCGGGAAGCGATCGCATCAGGCGATATCGTTTTGGCGAACCAAATGCTCGGCAGCCGTTATCGTTTGACCGGAGTGGTGACGACCGGTGAACAGCGCGGCCGCACGTTGGGATTTCCCACCGCGAATTTGGGCGGTGTGAAGACGTTGCTTCCCGAGCACGGTGTTTATGCGGCTCTGACATGTGGGGAAGGATGTGAAGGCCCGACCAATCATCCCACGGCAGTTCACATTGGCCCGAACCCAACGTTCAACGATCACCAGGAGACAAAGATCGAAGCTCACCTGCTCGACTATGATGGCGATCTTTATGGAAAGTCGTTGTCGCTGACTTTGGTGAGTCAAGTTCGGGGCGTGATTAAGTTCGCCGATGCGTCCGCCTTGAAACAACAACTGCAAATCGATTTACAAACCGTTCGTGAAACGGTTTCATCTCTTCAATCTCGTTCTTGAAAGAAAGACCCGCTCGTGGGAGTTAACTGGAAAGCATTTGTTGATCAAATTCAACATTACCAATCGTTCGTTTTGGTCAGCCACATTCGTCCCGATTGCGATGCACTGGGCAGCGAACTAGGAATGGCGGAAGTCCTGCGAGCGATTGGCAAGGATGTTCGTATCATCAATGCTCACAGGACTCCTCAGGCTTTGTCGTTTTTGGATCCCGCTGGCAACATCGAAGTGCTGGGTGATTCGGTTGAGGCCGAAGACGTGAAAGCGGACTGCATTATGATTCTTGACACCAGCGCCTGGGCTCAGCTTGGTGACATGGGCGACGTCATCCGTGCGTCGCGAGCCGACAAAATGGTGCTCGATCACCATGTTGGTGAAGATGAATTGGGCGCGCGGATGTACAAGGATTATCAGTCCGAAGCGACAGGTCATTTGGTCGTTCAAGCCGCCGATGCGCTGAATGTTCCACTGACGCGAACGATGGCGACGCCTTTGTTTGCTGCCATTGCGACTGACACCGGATGGTTCCGGTTCCCAAGTGTTACTTCGGACACGTATCGAACGATTGCTCGGTTGATCGATGCGGGGGTTGTTCCCAGCGAGGTGTACGGCGATCTGTATGAGCGTGACACGCTCGGCCGATTAAAACTTCGCGGATTGATCCTTTCTCGAACGATCACCGAGATGGATGGAGCGTTGGTTTACACATCCGTCAACAAAGAGGATTTCGAGTTGTGCGGCGCTCAACCGAATGACACCGAAGACGCAATTAATTTGACGCTGGCCATTCGCGGCACCCAAGCCGCCGTGATCTTCGTCGGACAAGTGCGGGGTGGTTTCAAATTGAGCTTTCGAAGTCGTTGCGGCTTGGATTGCAACGAGGTTGCTCGCCAATTTGGCGGCGGTGGGCACAAAGCCGCCGCGGGAGCGTTTTTGGAAGGCACCTTGGATGATGTCCAAGGTCGAGTTCTACCAGTCGTTCGAGACGCACTCGCCGCCGCGCTGGGGTAAACTGGCATCCGGGCCGATCCAACTGTCGCATCACTGTCGAAGAACGGTTGGGAGAAAGTGTCAGGTGCCTTTTGCCGGAGCGGCCTGCTGCGTGCTTTGCATAAGAGGCATGTGACACTTTTTTTTGCTCATTGCCGGGTGATGAACCGCGGGAGTTTCGATGACCGGACGTCGGATAGTGTGTCCTCGCTGCAAAACAACGTTGCAGATTCCTGCGACGATGGACGCGGGAAAAGTGAAGTGCCCGAAGTGTGAGTTGATGCTCGCTGTTCGAGCCCCGGCCGGTTCCACAGTCCCGATCAACGTGCCTCCGGAAAACCTGTTCGACAGCTTGCCTGGCTATGGCGCGTCTCAGGCAACGCCACCGGCTTCGGTCTTTCGACCCTCGGGACCGGTCACCGTTTATGAGCCGCCGAAGCCTTCCAGAAAATCAAAGGGGGGCGGTTCAAACGCTGCTCTCAAAATCATCGGGACCTTGGTTGGACTCGGTGTGTTGAGCATCGTTCTGTGTGCCGGCGGGATCTTTGCCGTTGGGTACCTGGGATCGCGTCACAGCGGTTGGACGACCGTGAGTTACAAAGGCTACACCGTTAACATGCCGGCTGGCGAAGACCGGAGAGACAAGTCGCAACAGTTCCCCGGCACGACGGTTCACGAGCTCACCGGCCGGCGGAAAGAAACCGGTTCTCAGTACTCGTTGGTGGTGGCTGATTTGCCGGCGGCAATCGATCCAAGCATTCCGATTGCAGAATTGTTGCGAGACATGAGAATCCGTCTTTCGAATTCTCGTCCCGTTACCCGGTCCGGAGTGGATGGAATGGCGGGGACCATGCAATCAGGCGTGGGCGGTATCGAAGGGTCGGACTGCGAAATCTTTGTTCACAATCGAAATCTCGTGGTCGTGATGTATTCGCCGTACTCCGAGATCCAAGATTTAGTTGGCGGCAAACGCGAGCCGCGGTCCCACGAAAGTGAACTCGACAAGCCGTCGGAGTTCTTTGACTCGTTGCAGTTCAAGTGACTTCCCGCTCAAGTGAATCCTCGCGTGAGTCGGGAATTTCGATTTGCAAAACATGAGAGAAGGCATCTCCGCGAGAGCCTTAAGCTTGCGTCTCGCTGCGTGATAGCTCGCTAATATCAGTTCCGGTGGCCGGTAAGATCATTCGGAAACGAGCTCCGCCACTTGCCGCGTCATCGACGGTCAACGTGCCTCCATGCTCACGCAGCACTTTTGCACTGACGGGCAATCCGAGGCCGGTTCCACGAGCACCTTTTTTGGACTCAAACAGCGAGAAGATCTGTTCGCGGTCTTCTTCGGGAACGCCTTCGCCGTCGTCTTCCACGTCGACGATCCAGCCCTGGGCCGCATCGTAAAACGTTTTCACTAGCACCGTCTTGGTGGCGGCATCGATCGCGTTGGTGACCAAGTTCAGCACGGCTCGGTGAATCGCTTCGCTATCAAAGGTGGCGATCGGCAACGTCGAATCTAGGTCAGAAGCGAGTTCAATTTCGCTCTGCCCTGCCCTGCTCTGCATGAGTTCGACCACGTCGCTCACAACTTCGTTAAGGTTGCCATCTTGTAGTTCCGGTTCGCGTTCTTTTGAGAACGTCAGCATGTCAAGCACAAGGTTGCTGATTCGTTCTTGGTTGCGATCAACGATGGACCAACCTCGACGGATCGCATCGGTGTCATCTTTCTGCAGTCCCGATTCGATCAGATAGCTTCCGCCTCGGACGCCTTGCAGGATGTTTTTGATGTGGTGTGAAAGCGTGGCGATCGTTTGGCCCATCGCAGCCAAACGTTCGCCCTGCAACAGAGCCGAGTAGTAGAACGTGTCTTCAATAGCGAGTGCGGCTTGGTGTCCAACAGCGGTAATCAATCGAAGGTGTTCGTCATGGAATCGTGTCGCGCCACCTTTCCGAACCAGTTCTCCAGGTGTGGTGTAGGTGTCGACGTAAAGCATGCCAACGATTTCGTATCGACCCTGCAACGGAACGCAGAGGGCTTCGCGAACTCCGCCTTGAACAATCGACGCGGCGGAATCAAACCGTTCGTCATCAAGTGCGTCGTTTGTGCGAACGCCCTGTTTGTGTTGCAGCACGTAATCCAAAATCGTATGGCTGATTTGGATACGGTCTTGCGGTTTGGACGAAGGTTTTTGTTTCGTTGCATCAGTCGCCGATTCCCGATCGCAGCGTGCGGCCGGCGTCAGTCGTTTGGATTCCGGGTCGCGAAGCATGATGCATCCGCGATCAGCCTCGACCCAGTCAAAGACCAACTTGAGGACGCGATCCAAAACCTCGTCTAGGTCGTCAGTCCGTCCGACCGCGATCGCGGTCAAATACATGACTTCCAGCGAGCGGTCTGCATCGAGTCGACCGATGACCGGCGGCCCGTGGAATTGACCATGTGTATCCGAATCCGATGCCGAGGAATCGACCTCCTGGTCGCGAGACGGCGCTGGTTGATTCTCGATGGGTGGCGGGATTGGTGGCGGCAGAGTCGTCGGCGAGGTCGCGGGTTTATCGGTTGATGGGCTGTTGGATGAAGAGCCACCCGGTGTGTATGGCGAGACGACGCCTTCGCGAGACAGCGAAGAAACGATGTTGCTGGCATCGCCTCCGCGGACTTGGCGAACGATGTCGACGCCGTGAGCCGCATCGAGAGCAGACACGTTGCCGGTGCCGGTAAAAATCAGCAGCGTCGAACCGATTTCCACCCGATCGCCACTGGTCAGAACGTGGCGTGTGATCTTGCGATTGTTGACGAGTGTGCCGTTGCTGCTGCCCAGGTCGACCAGTTCGTAACGACGTCCGGTGCCGTCACCGCGAATTTCGGCGTGGCTTCGCGAAGCCTCGTTGTCGAGCAACTGCACATTGTTGCTGGATTCACGTCCCAGTCGCGTGACCGTCGGTGCGAGCTGGAAGTGTTTTCCTTGGTCACGTCCTCGAATGACGAACAACGAAGCCATACAAAAAATCAACGCGGGGCGAGAACGAGTTTCACGGACAGATTCTAAGTCTAGTTCACACAAGATAACTTGCCGCGAGACGTTCTGTTTGGCTACCGTCCGCTTCAGGTCCCTTTCTGCGGGGATCGGTTTTTGTTCGAAAGGAAGCTTTTTCACCGCATGCTAGGCTCGGCGATTCCCATCGAGCGACGCTGGCCCTCACCTTGGGTGTCTCGAGGTGCTTGGTTAGGGGTGTGCGCGTGCTGGATCTTGCTGGCGGGTTGTAAAACCACCGCTCCGGTCCACGTTTGGCAACCGCCACAGTTGGCTGCCGAACCGGCTGGAGTCGCTTTCATGGGCATCTCTGGGCCTGATGAGTGGGCTGATCCGATCGAGGAGGCTCTGTTAGCGGAACAACCCTTGCGTTGGCGATTGATCGCGGCGGAGCAATTGGAAAGCCCATCGAACATTCGGCTCGTTTCGGGTTTCGAAGAAGAACCCAACGATGTGGCGGTCAGTGCAGCCGCTCGACGCGAAGGATTGCGTTATCTGTTGCACGGTGAAATTTTGCAGGCAACCGGACATGAGGATCGCGACGACAAAGTCAGCCTGTCATGGCGATTGACTGGATTGCATCCCGATGCGGAATCGGCCGGGATGCCGGTTTCAGTCGACGAGGCACTGATTTCGCAACGGTACCCGCATCTATTGAACATTCCCGATGTGGCCGAACGAACACGCCGCGCGGTGGTGCTGGAAACAAAACGGCTGCTCACCGCCAGCGTCGATCGACAACAAGTGACTTTGGCTTCGCCAAGGTTGTCTCCGGGCAGTCGAGCGATTCGACGTGGCAACGAGTTGGCTCGATCAGGCAATTGGCCGGCTGCGGAACAGCGTTGGCAGCAGGTTTTAGAATCGCATCCACGCAGTGCAGCAGCACTCATCAACGCGTCGATCGCCGCAGCGGCACGGCAAGACTTCACTGTGGCAAAGGAGCGAGTGACCGAAGCGGTTCGCTGGTCGGCGTTCTCGCCCATGAACAAGTCGCTCGCAGAAGAGACGTTGTTTTGGATCGAGATGCGTCAGCGGGACTATCACAACGCGTTTGATCTGCCACCGCCGCCGGAAGGTTGGCTGATTTCCCGGGGCGATTAGGGCATCGCGAACTGTCGCTCGGTGGTTCTCTAATGAGATGGGTGGATTCACGTTGGAGACCAACGTGCTGCAGGTTGACATGTCACGGTTGCGGAATTCACTCGACTCGTTTGGCGACTCGGAGTTTGGCGCTGCGGCTGCGTGGGTTTGCTTGGACTTCTTCGTCAGTTGGTCGCAGCGGTTTCTTCGTCAGGATTTCCCATCGGTGATCTTCTCGGAAAGCATTTTTGACAATGCGATCTTCCAAAGAGTGAAAGCTGATCACCGCGACTCGGCCACCGGGTGCGATCCACTCGGGAGCGGATTGCAAGGTCCGTGTCAGTCCACCGAGCTCGTCGTTGACCGCGATCCGCAATGCCTGAAACGTTCGCGTCGCGGGATGAATGTCGTGATTGCGTGAACGAGGCACACAGCGACGACAGATCTCCACCAACTCACCAACCTTGGTCACCGGATTGCGTTCGCGGGCTCGCAAGAAGATCTGTTTGGCGATGCGGCGGCTGAATCGTTCTTCGCCAAATTGATAGATCGCGTCGGCGATTTCTTTTTCGCTGTGTTGTTGCAGCCACCGGTACGCTGGCACTCCGTTTTCCGGATCGAACCGAAGGTCCAGCTCCGCGTCATCAATCGTGAATGTGAAGCCACGATTCCGATCGGCGAGCTGATCACTGGACAGACCGAGGTCCAGTACCAACGCATCAGCGTGCGTCAGATCCAGTGCGTCAAGCGCCTTGGGCGAGCTTTCATAGCTGCCAAGAAACAGCTCGATTCGTGGATCGTTTTTGATCCAAGATTTTTGCTCGTCACGACGAACGACGGCGGGGTCACGATCAATCGCGATCACACGCGGCGTGTCGGAAGTGGAGCCCGCGTCGGCCAAAACCTCGGCCAACAAACGTGTGTGCCCACCGCCACCGTAGGTGCCATCGATGATCGTGGTCGGGTTGATTTCTCGAACCCATTGCACGATCTCATTCGGCATCACGCTGACGTGTTCTGTCTCCGCGGCGGATGAACCGGCGGAGGCTGACTCAGAGTCTTGGTTGGTTTGGTCCAGTGGTTGCGACGCCGTCACGCGGTCTCCGCCTTGATTTGTGATAGCGATTTTGAGCAATGCAAGGCGGTTTCAATTTGGCCGTGAATCTTCTTCAGTCGTTCCGCGTCGCCACCGCCGACTTCCGCCGCGACCCAGCCTTCAAACTTGATCTCAGCGAGTGCCTTTCGGACGCTCGCCCAATCGATATCGCCTTCGGTAACGTCGGTGAAGCGACCCTTTTCACGCGAAAAGCCTTTGATGTCCAGCTTGCCGATGCGATGTCCCAAAGTCTTCACCCACTCGGCCACATCGCCGTACTTCCAGTGGTTGCCAAGATCGAATTGGACACCGATCCAAGATGTGTTGAACGAGTCGACGAAATCTGCCAGTGGTTGAGCCGATTGCTTTTCGTCTCCACCGTGATCGTAGAGGAAGTGGTTCCAAACATTCTCGATCAAGATTTTGACGCCGAGCTTTTCGGCGAGCGGAACGGCGCGATCAAGAGCTTCGAAAGCTCGTTGGCGGACTTCTTCGGCCGTGCCGTCTTTGCCATGCCCCGGAACGATTAGGAAAGTGTTGGCGCCCAAGTCGGCGGTCTGCTGCAGCGACTCTTCGAGTAACTGTTGAGCTTTCTTGCGAGTTGCTGCATCGGGACTCGTGTGTGTTGTTCCCCAGTGATAGCCACCGACGGTTCCGTCGATCGTCAAACCGGTTTCCGCCGACGCGGCGACCATCGCTTTGACGTCCATACCAGGTGACGTGTTGGGTTCGACGCCTTCGAAGCCGGCGTCTTTGGCGATTCGAAACCGTTCGATCCAAGGGTTGGCTGCGTCGGACTTACCGGCCCGGATCATGCCGGCTTTCAGAGACTGCTTCAGGTAGCCGCCGCTGGTTTCCGATGTTGCTTCGCTCGTTTCGGCTGCCCAAAGTGCCCTGCCCTTCCCCAGCAATCCATTGGCGTCGGTGCTCAGTGGCGAGGGGCTGACTTGGTGGGCCAAGTACGCGGCGTAACCAACGGCGGAAGTGATTCCGAGGCGGCGGAGGAATTGGCGGCGGTTGCTGAGCGATCGGGTAGGTTGGTCAGGACGCATTGGGAGGGCACCAGGAAGGAAAGAGTCAAAGAGCTTCAAGTCAACAATGCTTCGGGAACACGTTGCAATCGACCGTTCTGATCTATCACCGCCAATGTCACGGTCGCTTGCACGAGCACCTCGTCGCCGCGGCGAATCTCATATTCATGGATGATTTTGGCCGCGGTGATTTTGGCGATTTTCGTCACGATATCGATTTCATCATCATAACGTGCGGAGGCACGATAGCGACAATCGATGTGGACCACCACGACATACAGGCCCGCTTCTTCCACTTCGCGGTACCGGCCCCCCGATGATCGAAGGAACTCCGTCCGTCCGATTTCGAAATATCGCAAGTAATTTGAATGGTGAACCAGGCCCATCGGATCACATTCGTCGTAGCGAACTCGCAAACGGAACACATGTTGCGGCAAATCAGTCGTCATTGCAGGCGTCTTTGGGTTGCGGCGGAATGCCGTAAAGAAATCGTTGTCAAAACAGGCGGTTGCAAGTTGCCAAAGTTTAGCCGTCAATGGTTGATCGGCGAACCTCGTGTCTTCGATCTTCGTTTCCGCAGAATCTCTTGTTAAGGATCGTGTCTTGAATCAGCCCGACTCAACCTTGTCGTCAACATCGAAGGGGTTTGACCCCGAGCAGGATGCCGCCGCCGCGATTGAGATGGCGGCTGATCTCTTGCGAGAGTCGCGGGCATTGCAGACACCACAGGAACGTCGCCAGCAATCTGAACTGGACCGGATGATCGGCCACGATGCCGACAAAGCCACTTTGGTTGAGATGACCGATCAAGCGTTCCGGACACACACGCCGGCCCGTGTGGCGGACCAGATGACCCACTTGTTGGATCTGCAGGGTATTCCGCGATTCTTCAGTCCTGTTGAACAGGCCATGCTGAAAGGGTTCCAATCCTTTGGCGAGTATCTACCCGGCGTGGCGGTGCCGTTGGTCAAAGAAAAGATGCGTCGTGAAACGGCCAATGTGATTCTGCCGGCGGAACCAGATCTATTGACTCCGCACTTGGCATCGCGTCAGCGTCACGGCGTCGCGATGAATGTCAACTTGCTCGGCGAAGCATTGCTGGGTGACGACGAAACACGAAGGCGGATGCAGTCGTTCTATGAATTGCTCCGCATGCCCGAGGTGCGATGTATCTCGGTCAAGCTCACCACGCTTTACAGCCAAGTGTCTCCGCTGGCACGAGAGCACACGATTCGGATGGTCGCCGACCGTTTGGAACGGCTCTATCGCAACGCCAACCACATGGACGATGGATCCAAGGCGAAAGACAAATTCGTGTACTTGGACATGGAAGAGTACAGCGATTTGTATCTGACCGCGGACGTGCTTCGCGAGACTCTAGAACGCGACGATTTGGAATCCGTTCAAGCCGGGATTGCGTTGCAAGCCTACGTCCCGGATTCCTGTTTGGTGATGCGAGACCTGATTGAATGGTCGACCAAGCGAGTCGCCGGTGGTGGTGCTCCATTGACGATCCGATTGGTCAAAGGCGCAAACCTTGAAATGGAACGCGTGCATGCTTCGGTTGGTGGATGGCCGCTGGCTCCGTACACGAACAAGCATGACACGGATGCGAACTTCAAACGCATGCTATGGGAGCTGATCACAGCCGCAGCAGATGGAAACATTCGCGTCGGGGTCGCCTCGCACAACTTGTTCGATGTGGCGCTCGCCATGATTTGGACCCAGCGATCAGGAGCATCCGACTCGGTCCAGTTTGAAATGCTGGAAGGCATGGCGAATCATCAGCGTCGCGCATTGACCGAACGCGATGCGGCGATGTTGTTGTACGCACCGGCGTGTACAAAATCCGATTTCTTGCACGCGATCACTTATCTGATTCGCCGCTTGGATGAAAACACCGGTGCCGAGAACTTCCTGCGTCACGCGTATCGCTTGCAGCCGGACACACCTGACTTTGAATTGTTGGCGGGGCGATTCAAGGATGCGTTGATGGATTGCAAAACGGTTTCGGTGCAGCCTCGACGAACACAGAACCGGTACCAAACTCCCGTGCAGCCACCCGCGGCGGAACACTGGACGAAGTTCGTCAACGAACCCGACACCGATTGGTCGTTGCCCCACAATTCGAAGTGGGCACAGGAAACACTGGATCGTTGGAAACCACTTTGCGACGAGCAGGCAACTTGCGTGACGCCGGTGCTGGTCGGTTTGCCCGATGCGGAATCGCTCGATGGAGATGATCGCGTTTCAGCAGAATGGTTCACCACCGACGATGTTTCGCGTCCTGGCGTTGTGACTTGTCGGTACAAGAAGGCAACTTCGCCCGCGGTTGAATCAGCCGTCAAAGCATCCAGTGAATCGACCTGGGCGGCGGATCTATCGGTTGATGAGCGTTTTGCCATCCTGCGGTCGGTGGCGCAATTGGCTCGCGAAAGACGTGGGGATTGGATCGGCAGCATGGTGGCCGGAGCAGGCAAAACGGTTGCTGAGGCGGATCCAGAAGTCAGCGAAGCGATTGACTTCCTGGAGTTCTATCCGCTGACCATGAAGGCTTGGGACGAGTGCGATGGGATCCGGTGTGAACCACGCGGTGTCGTCGCCGTCATCACGCCATGGAACTTCCCTTTGGCGATCGCATGTGGCGGAATTGCAGCCGCGATCGCTGCGGGCAACCCGGTGGTCGTCAAGCCATCGATGCAAACGTTGTTGCCGGCTTGGTTGATGTGCCAAGCGTTTTGGGACGCGGGAGTTCCACGCGACGCATTGCAGTTTGTCATCTGTGACGATGAAGTTGCCGAAGAATGGTTGGTCAAGAATCCGATCGTTGACACCGTCATTTTGACCGGTGGCACATCAACCGCAAAACGAATGCTGGACGTGCGACCGGATCTTCACTTGCTGGCCGAAACGGGCGGCAAGAACGTGACGGTCGTGACCGCGATGGCGGATCGCGACTTGGCGATCAAGCATGTGTTGCACTCGGCGTTTGGACACAGCGGCCAAAAGTGCAGTGCCACGTCGCTGTTGTTGCTCGAGAACGAAGTGTTCGATGATCCGGAATTCCGAGAAATCTTGGCCGACGCGGTTCGAAGCCTACCGGTCGGTTCCGCTTGGGATTTGCATACACGCGTGACGCCTTTGGTGGATCCACCAACGGACAAGCTGCGACGTGGTTTGCAAGAACTCGAGGGTGGCGAATCTTGGTTGGTGATGTCCGAGCACGTCGATGGCAATCCAACGTTGTACCGTCCGGGCGTCAAATGGGACGTGCAACCAGGCAGCTTCACTCACACGACCGAGTTGTTTGGTCCGGTGATGGGCGTGATGCGATTTGGTCGGCTGGAAGAAGCGATCGAGATCGTGCGTTCAACCGGGTATGGACTGACGAGCGGACTGGAAAGCTTGGACGATCGAGAAATCAAACTGTGGCGAGAATCCATTCCGGCCGGCAACCTTTACATCAACCGTCCGACAACCGGTGCGATCGTGTTGCGACAACCGTTTGGTGGAGTTGGTTTGTCCGCTTACGGACCCGGCATCAAAGCCGGTGGTCCCAACTACGTGCTCGCTCTCTCTCGCGTCACGCACGTCAACGACTGGCAACCGCCGACGGATGAGGTGGAGGCTTCGCACGATCAGCTCGATCGCATGCGAGATTGGATCGAGCGTGGTCGTTACTCTGACGAGATGTTGGGCGATGGTCAGAAGTTCCGGATCGAACGAGCGATCACGTCGCAAGAGATCGCCAACGCAACTGATTTCGCGTTGGAGCACGACACCTATCAATTGATCGGTCAAGACAACATTCGTCGTTATCGATCCGTCGATGGCATGACGATTCGAATCGAGAAGGGTGACGACATCGCCGACGCGATCGTGGCGATTTCAGCCGCGGTTTGTGTGGGCACTCAGTTCACTCTTTCTCTGTCGCCCGAGCTGGATCGGTCCAAGTCGGCGATGCTGGAAACCACCGCCGATTGGTTGCCAGGATTGATTGATCCGATCGAAGAATCTGTTGAGCAGTTGGTCGAGCGAATCGAAGGCGGCGGTGTCAGCCGGATGCGTACGCTGACTCCCGCGAAAGAATCGATTCGTCGAGCTTGCGGGCGAAACTTCATCACGGTCATTGATGAACCGGTTGTGGATCATGGTCGCATCGAATGTCTGCGGTACTTGAACGAGCAATCGATCTCGCACGACTACCACCGCTATGGCAACTTGGGGCGTCGCTCCGCAGCGTTGTCGAAACCCGCGGAGGAATGAAAAGCGGATGAGTGGATCAAGCGTCGCACTGGACCGACAGTGCGAAGGATTGACATGGAAGTTTCGCGTGCGGGTGACTCCCAAAGCCAAGAAGGCTTCGGTGGGTGGGCTGCATGACGGAGCGTTGAAAGTGTCGGTCCACGCGGTTCCGGAAGGCGGCAAGGCAAACAAAGCGGTCATCGCATCGCTCGCGAAATGGTTGGGCGTTAGCAAGAACCGTGTCGCCATCACCGCCGGCGACACGTCTCGGTTGAAGATGGTCCAAGTCGAGTTCAATTCGACGGGCGAGATGGATGATGCCGAGGCGAAGTTAAAAAAAGAGTTGGCCTGATTTCGCGAAGGTGTTTCCTGCCTCGCACTGCACGGAATCGGGGCTCCTGTCCGGTTCTGAATTTTTCTAGGCTGGTTTCTCGCTAGTACCTGTAGCCGACGGAGGCTCTCCGTCGGCACGAACGCAACCAATCGCAGCAAGCGATTGTGCTCCCCAGCAGGGACGAGACAATGAGCTTGTCGATGTCTGTTATCCGTGACTTGCCAGCGTCTTTCTGCTCGGATGGGATTGCTGTGTCGACCCTTCGGGCTTCGGTGAGCGGAACGATGCTGATTGACGCCATGACACCTTGGCTCTTTCGTCCTTTAGCCGCGGCGGCTAATGATGATCACGGGGCAGTCGGACTCGAGAGCGACCTTGCGGGTGAAGTCACCGAACAGTTTTCGGCGGGGGCCCAGTCGCTGAGCCCCGAGAATGATCAGTCCCGCTGAGCCGGCTCGATCGACGATTGTTTTGATTGGATCATTGCTCAGCACCACTTCGCGTTCACAAACTCTGCCAGCGTTGACGCGCGAGGTTCGATCCAGCTCTTTGCGGATGCGTTTTTGATCGGCACGAAGCGTATCGGTGGGGATCACTCGCAGAAACTTGACTTGCCTTTGTTGCTCACGAGAGAGACTGCTGAGCAATCGTGTGAGCAAGTAGTCGTGGCCGCCGCGTCCACCAACGGGTACGAGGATTTGCTGGCTTTGGTCGAGCTGCCAATCTTTGGGAGCACGAAGCACAACGACGTCACTGGATAGTTGGCCGAGCAAGCCTTCCAGCGGCGTGTCGCGTGCTTCTGGAGTGATTTCGCTCAAGCCCAACAGCACCGATTGGCATTGATGCAATTTGGCGACGCGGGCGATTTCCATCATCGGTTCCGCGGAAACTGTGGTTAGCGTCTCGCAGCGAATACCGAGACTTGCCGAAGCGTGCAGAACCTCGTTCATCACCGAATGAAGCTGTGCCGAGGGGCGGTGATTGACAACCGGATCCCAGTCATGAGGTGCGACGACGACGGTTTGCACCAGCACGCGCCCGAGTGCGGCGGGAACCAAAGTATCCGCTAGCGCAATCATGGCGCGTGCGTTGTTGGGATTCGCGATCGGTACGAGAACCAATGGCGAATTGCCACGCAGTCGCGAAAGTTCGGGATTGCTGGCGATGTTGGACACATCGGTCAGGCGTGCTCGGCGAGCAAACAAGGACAGGAACAGAACGCCGCCTATCGCGATCCACATGACCGCGATGATTCCGGCTTCGGGCACCGCGATGCCTTGGAAAATCGCCAAGGCCAAACAAGCCAAACCGCCAACGACAGGAACGGCTGGGTAACCGGGGACTCGGAACGGTGGCGGTGTCAGCTCGCTGCGTTGACGAACCAAAATCGCCAACCAATGAGCAATCGCGAATGTCACCAAAAAGATCAAGCTCGATGCCGCACCCGCCGCCGCGATGTCCGGCAGAAGCTGAATCAGCAAGCACACCAAACCGGTCGTTACCAAGACCGAGATCCAAGGGGAACCGGATCCGGCGGCCAAGCGACTCAGTGCGTTTGGAAGTGTGTTGTCCCGCGACATCGCGAGAGCAATTCTCGATGCAGCAAACAGGTTGGCTTGCAGAGCCGAGAACATCGAGAGGACCGCCGCGATCAACACCAACCAGTAACCTGACGTGCCGAGGTAATGCCGCGCGGCCAAAGCGACCACGGCTTCGGGATCCGATGCAGCCAATTCGCGAATGCTTTGGGACTCATCGGTACCGACGGTGGAAAGCACAAACAGGAGTGGTAAATAAATCAGCAACGCGATGATCAGCGACAACAACATTGCTCGTGGGATGTTCTTGCTCGGCTCGCGAACTTCACCGCCGACCGCCGCAATCAAGTCGAATCCTTGCAAAGCGATGAAACTGTATCCCATCGCTTGTACCAAGCCGCCCCAACCAGATCCGAGAAACGGACGTAGCTCAGCGGTGGTTTTGGAAACGGGTTGCCCGGTCAGCACCCAAAATCCGCCGATGATCAAAACCGAGAAGACAGCCACTTTGGCGACGTTGATCCAAGCTCCTCCGCCGGACGTTCGAAACGTCATCAGGCCGCCGATGCCGACGGTCGTCGCAAGCGAAACGACCGGGACGCTCCAAGGTTCGCCAAGCCAATGCGGGACCGAACCTTGAGTCGCGAACAATTCGCTCAGCAGCAGCGTCGCGAAACTTCCGAAGCCGATCGCGTAAAGAACGGAGGCAACGATCGATGCAAACCAAACGACCCAGCCCACCGTGAAGGCGGATTCAACCGAAAGGACTTTGCGGCTGAAGGTGTAAGTCCCGCCAGACTCGGGGAACTTGGATGCCATCTCGGCGAAGCTGAGAGCGGTCAGAATCGCGATGACGCCATTGAGACCAAACGCCAAGATTGCGGATGGACCCGTCGTCGCAAACGCGACTCCGGCCAGTGCGAGGATACCGCCACCCACGATCGCACCGACGCCGACGCTGGTGGCTCCAAACAAACCGAGGTGGCGATTAGCGGCGATGATGCGATCCGTCGATGGAAAAGAGATTCAATCGGCGAGGTCCGACAGCAGTGAACGCACGACCGCCCTGCCCTGCTCTGACCTCGCTCCAACCAACGTTTGTAGCAAGAATTGGTTGGCGAACCAACGAGGTGAGCTGGGCAAATGGATCGATGCGAGTCCGCGATCAGGTTTTGGCGGAGACCGTTCGCAGGTGCAGTTCGTTGAGTTGATCCGCATCCACTTCGCCAGGAGCACCCGTCATCATGTCGGCGGCCTTTTGCGTTTTGGGGAACGCAATGACTTCGCGGATGTTCTCGAGGCCAGCGAACAGCATCACCCAGCGATCGACGCCCAACGCGATCCCGCCGTGTGGAGGTGCACCGAAACGCAATGCGTCGAGCAAGAACCCAAAGCGATCGCGAGCGGTTTCTTCGTCCATGCCGAGCAGTTCAAACACTTGCGATTGAACCTTGCTGTCATGAATCCGAATCGTTCCACCACCAGCTTCCGATCCGTTGATGACCAAGTCATAGGCTTGGGCACGGCACTTCTCAGGCGACTCTTTCAGAAGTGGCAAGTCTTCTTCGAGTGGAGCGGTGAAGGGGTGGTGCATGGCGACATAGCGACCGGCTTCTTCGTCCTTTTCGAACATTGGGAACTCGGTCACCCAACTGCAGTTCAGCTCACCTTCTTCGTAGAGCTTCAGTTCCACAGCCAAACGTTTACGAAGTCCGGAAAGGCCTTTGCAGGTGACTTCCCAGGTGTCGGCCAAGAACATCAGCAAGTCTCCAGGTTCGCCGCCCATCAGTTCTTTGATTTCAGCCAAGTGTTCCGGCTCAAAGTTCTTCGCGATCGGGCTCCACAGTGTTCCGTCATCTTCGACGCGGAACCAAGCCAAGCCCTTGGCACCGAAGTCTTGTTGCACAAACGCGGTCAACTCATCGATCTGCCGTCGCGAGAACTTGAGGGCGGCGTCTTTGACGTTGATGCCACGGACGAAGTTGCCAGCGTCTGCGGTTCCGCGGAAGACTCGGAAGTCGGTCTTCGCAGCCACCGAAGTGACGTCGACGATTTCCAAACCAAAACGCAAATCGGGAGCATCGGAACCAAAGCGACGCATGGCTTCTTCGTAGGTCATGCGAGGCAGTGGCAGTGAAATGTCTTTGCCCAAAACTTGTTTGGCTGTTTTGGCGACCAAGCCATCGATCAATCCGATGATGTCTTCCGAGTCGACAAAAGACATTTCCAAATCGAGTTGCGTGAACTCGGGCTGGCGGTCGGCTCGCAAGTCTTCGTCGCGGAAACACTTGGCGACTTGGACGTAGCGGTCAAAACCGGCGACCATCAAGATTTGTTTGTAAAGCTGCGGCGACTGAGGCAACGCGTAGAAGTTGCTCGGATGCACGCGGCTGGGGACCAGGTAATCGCGAGCTCCTTCGGGTGTGCTGCGGCCGAGGATGGGCGTTTCGACGTCGATGAAATCGTGCTCGGCGAAGTAGTCTCGCATGCACTTGATGATTTCGCTGCGACGGATCAGGGCCTGCTGCATTTCTTTGCGGCGAAGGTCCAGGAAGCGATACTTCAGACGCAAGTCTTCGCCGGGCAGATCGGATTGGCCGGGCGTGAAGGGAGGCGTTTCGGAGGCCGAAAGGATCTCGAAGTGTTCGCTGCGAACTTCGATTTCACCGGTTTCCAGTTTCGCGTTGGTTTTGCCTTCCAATCGATCCGCCACCACGCCGCGGATCAAGATCACGCTTTCATTGGGCACGTGGCCGGCTTGTTTGATCAGCGATTCGTTGGCTTCGGGTGGCCCGATGACGACCTGGGTCAGTCCGTAACGATCCCGCAAATCGATGAAAACGGCTCCGCCATGGTCTCGTTTGCTGTCCACCCATCCGCACAGGGTCACGGGGGAGCCGACGTCAGATTTGCGAAGCGCGCCGCAGGTGTGGGTTCGTAACACGGGTCGAAATCAAAGGGTTCGAGGGGAAGAAAGCTACGGGACGATCCATCAGGGGTTGGTGGAAGGTTCCGAATTTCGCGAAAACGAACCGCAAAGGATACGCGATCGTCGCTCATTCGTAAGTGGGACGATTTTCCATCCAACCCCAAATTGCCAGGCGGGATCGCCAATCGGCGATGAATTCGTTTTCTCGGCCGCTATCGCAGGTGGCGGTTGAGGTGCTGGCACGCCATGGAGTTGAGCAGCAGGGCGAGTTCTGGGTCATAGCGATGCCCCTCGTCTCGCATGAAAGCATGCTCGCCGTTGAACTCGTGCCAGGAAAAACTGACGCCGGCCGCGGTCATCGCGTCGTAAATCATTCGCCGTCCTTCGGCGGGAATGTGTGGGTCTTGCCGGCCCCAGATCATCAGCATCTCGGCCTCAATCTCAGGTATGCGATCGAGACTGTTGTCGTTCATCCCTTTGCCGAGACTTCGTTTGTGAATGTCGGTCGCATAGAAGCAGACTCCGGCATCGACTTCCTCATTCATCGCCGCACGAAATGCCAAGTGCCCGCCCAGGCAGATGCCGACCGTGCCGACTTTTCCGGTGCAGCCTTCGTCACCGCCGAAGAAGTCGATGACGGATCGAGCGTCGGCATCGTAGGCGGTAATTTCCTTTTCGATCTTCAAGCGGTTGCCGCGGTCGGTGCCCTCTTTGTCGTAGGCGAACGACTCGCCCAGTTCGGTGAACTCGTGATAGACATCCGGAACGGCGACCAGCAAACCGTGTCCCGCCAGCACGGCTGCGGTACGGGCGATCGGAGCCGTCATTTGGTAGATCTCGCTGTAGAGAATCACACCGGGATAACGGCCGGAGCCGTCCGGACGAAACAAATGCGTCCGCATCGGACCGGTGGGCGTTTCGAGATCGACGAAGGAGGGAGCTTGGATTCGCATGCTGAGTCGGGACGGTGTCAAATCAGTGAGTGGCACAGCGAAGGGTTCGCCGAAAACCAGGATTGCGACACGTTTTACCAGCTCGATGAAGACGAAGGGAATCGCTTGTTGCGCCCGATTGGCATCGAGCGGTGCCGTGACGAAGCAGACGCCGGAAAATTAGGCATGACGATTGCATCACGCTGCTTATCGGGCGATTCGGTTTTCGGTTCAAATTCTCTATCAGGAGTGATGCGGTGCGTGGTTGGTTGATGTTTGGATGTTTGTTGTTTGTCGGTCCGTTGGTGGCTCAAGAGGGATCGACGGCGGTCTCCGTTGAGTCGGAAAGCGATAGCGAAATGGTTGCGGAAGTGGAAAACGCAATCGTCAAGCAAATCAACGACTACCGCAAAAAGAAGGAGCTCAGTCAACTGGAAGTGAACGACGAGCTGCAGGCGACCGCGAAGAAATTCGCGGAGTTTATGGCGGAGTCGGGCAAGTATGGCCACCGCGCGGATGGCAACACGCCCGCCGAGCGTGCGAAGGCGGCTGGATACGAGTACTGCGTCGTTCGAGAGAACATTGCTTATCGTACTAACACCGGCGAAGTCACCGCGAAGAGTTTGATTGACATCTTCGTTCAGGGATGGATCGATTCACCGCCGCACCATGAGAACATCGTGGCCAAACACATCACGCAAACAGGGGCCGCTGTCGCGACGGCCGATCAAACGACCTATTACGCCGTCCATTTATTTGGCCGTCCCAAATCGGCTCAGATCGAAATTTCGGTGTTGAACCGATCAGGCAAGGTCCAGACTCTTTCGATCGAAACCAATGAAAGTGTCGATGAAATCGAGATGCCGCCTCGAACCACCGTCAGCATGAAACGCTGTTTTCCAACCACGTTTCGAGTCGATGGTCTGGAAGCGAAAAAAGTGGATGAATCAGTGGAATTGATTCTGACCAAGAAAGGCTGGGAAGTGGCCGATTGAACCACCGCCCTGCCCTGCCCGGATACGGCTTCAAGCAATCGGCTCAGTCGCCCTCATCGCGTTGCGGTCGTCGAGTCGCGTGACGCGAACGGTTTGGCAGCTGTTGTGTCGGTAGGACCTGTATCCGACGGAGGCTCTCCGTCGGCATGATCGCAATCCGGGGCGGTCGCCCGGCGGCTGATACGGAGAGTGCCACTCCCATCAGCCGGAACTCGCTACGTCTGGTTTTGAATCGCGGGTCCTGAGCCTGCTAGCGGCGTTTCTTGTTGCCGGGCTTCTTCGACGGTGGCCGTTTGCGGTCTTTGGGCAGCGGGGCGGCTTCTTCTTCCGGCGTTCCCAATCGCTCGCGGAGTCGATCCGCCATCGTTTTGGGTTTGCCGTCGGAGCTTTTCTTTCCATTGGCACCCGCCGAATTGTTGACTTTGCCATCGACGGTTCCGCCCCCCGCGGCTGCGCCCTGCAGGGTTGCGGGGTCGAAGTGAGGTTTGGACGGCAGCGTTTTCTTGACCAAGATCCGCTCGCCGATTCCCCACAGACTGCTGGTGATGAAGTAGATGCACAGACCAGCTGGCACTCGGAAGAAGAACAGACCCATGACCAAGGTCATGTAGTTCATCATCTTCTGCGTCATCGCGGTTTGCTCGTCCGTTGCCGGTGGCATGAACATCTTTTGTTGAGCCAGGAACAACGAGACCACGATCATTGGCAGGATGTTGAAGTACGGGCCCAACCAACCGGTGCCGCGGCCTCCCAAGTAGTCCCACATCCAGTCGCCCCAGTAATACATCATGTCGGGAGCGGCCAGGTTTGACGCCCAAGTCGTCCAGGATGCAAACGCGGCTTGTCGCAGTTCGATGTCGACCGACAGAGTTCGGTACAGGCCGATGAAGATCGGCAACTGCAGGAACATGGGGGCACAGCCAGCCATCGGATTGAACCCGACGCGCTGTTGCAGTTCCCGCTGGGCTCGGACACGAGCTTCCATGTCGTCTTTGTGCTTCTCGGCGATCTTCTTCAGTTCAGGGGCCAACTCTTGCATGCGTTGAGCGTTGATCGCCGCTTTTCGCGAAAGCGGGAACATCAGGCCACGAACGCACAGCGTCAGCAGCACGATTGCCAACGCGTAGTTGCCGACGTTGGAGAACAGGTGCAACAACCCGCCCAGAGGTTTGGCGACGAACGAGAACCAACCGTAGTAGATGCAATCGCCCAAACCGTAGGCTTCCATCACGTCGGGCTGTTTGGGGCCAGCGAACAATCGGAGTGATTGTTTGAGCGACGATCCCGGGGGCACGTCGGCGATGGCACTGTCGAGATAGAAGCTGGCGTTGACCGCGCGTTCTTTGTTGTCGGGAACCGCAGTTGGGTCAGCGATAATATTCGCGGCGGCACGACGGAATGTCTTGAGTGACTCTTGGCCTTCCGGTGGCAACATCGCGACGGTGAAGTATTGAGCGTCGACACCGATGTAACTCAGGTTGCGAGCCGGCGGTGCGGAATCGGGAGCGAACAGTGTTTGGTCATCCGCTTCGGATTCGTTCTTCGCCCGTTTCAGCAAAGCGTAACCGGAGACCAGTTCGTGACCTTCGGCGGTGGTCTTGTAGACGATGTCGCGAGCGGCCGAGCCACCCCAGTTGGGACTGATCTTGTTGCTGTACCACCAGCCTTCCAGGGTGATGCCATTGGCACCTTCAATGCGATATGCGAGTTCCTGTGCTTCCTCGGCCCGGTTGTCGATCTGCACATCCATGTCCAGCGAGTAGCTGTCTGGTTTCAGCGAGTAGGTCCGTTGCAGTCCAACTGATTTACCCGATACCGGCTTCATCTCAGAGTCGGACAACTGCAGTTGATAGGAAACCTTGTCTGCTTCTTGTGACGCATCCCAAATCAGATCGCCCGTGTCGACCATGCCTTCGATGGTCTTCTCGCCAGATTGAATTTCGCGGCGACCGACACGTCCAACCGTCAAAAGACATGACAGTCGCGAGAGGTTGCCTTCGACTTCATCGTCGCCACCGTGTTCGGCCAATCGAACCAAATCCAGCGGATGTTCGGTCAGCGTGGTCTTGAAGTCGATCGATTTTTCGTTCCGCAGAACCGTGACGGTTGCGGATTCGCCTGGTTTGGTTTCCAGCATCGATTCGCGAAGCATGGACAGGTTGTTGACGTTGGTATCGTTGAACCCGGTGATGATGTCGCCAGGTTTCAGTCCGCCTTGTACACCGGCGGCGGTTGCTAAATCCGCGGGCGTTCCCGGTCCGACCACGTTGACCCGGATCCCGAGGTCCGTCGCGGTCGGGTTGGCGGCCAAGTACCCGAGGTAGCCGGAGCGAACGTCGACGCGCCGGTATTTCAGACGCCCGTTCTCTTTGCGTTCGGTCAGTTCAATTCGCTCAATGCCACCGCCGCGACTGTTCAGCGTCACCAGCATCACGTAGCCGCTGGTCGGGTCCATCGAGCCGAGGGTCGACCAAGTTGGCGAGCTGGGACGCTCAACCGCATCTGTTTCTTTGGAGGTCGCTTCCCCGTCACCTTCGCCGGCCTCGGGCGCATCCGTGTCGGCAACCAGGTCCTCGGCTGGTTCAGCGGTTTCGCCGTCGACTTCCGCGACCGCGTCTTCCTCCGGTGGCAGTGGTGGCGCGAACATGGTCCGAAGGGACATGTAGATCAGGAAAAACGCCATCGACGAGAGGATGAACGAAAATAGTCGGCGTTCCACTGAACTGTCGGCCAATCAGAAGGGAGGCGGGTGGGGAAGCCCGCTATTCTTGCCGCGCAACGCGTTCTTGAAAAGCCAAACTCAATGTGCGGGATAGCCTGGAGGCCCAAAAACGCAAGCTCAAGCCGTCAAAGGCAGGGGCGTTTCGCACAATCGTTTCAAATACGCCTGAAGATCCGCCTCGGAAACGCCCTGTTCAGAGCGATCCAGGACAATCCAGGGCCGAGCCTTGCGGATCACGCCTTTTTCTAGGAATTCGCCGAAGAGACGCAGTTGCAGGTGCCCTTCTCGACGCAAATCGGTTGTGAACGGTGCGTCAGTGGGTGCCAGCAGCACGGCGATGGAGCCGGTTTCGCCGTGTAATTGAACGGTTGAAATCGGCGGGCTGCCGTCGCCCAACGTGTCGCCCTGGTCGAAGATCACGCCGCAATCACCCAAGGCGGTGAGGTCCAGCGTTGGATGCGTGTCGAGCAGCAACGTCTGAATCGACAGCGTGGGTTCGATGACCAGTCGAGTTTCCGTGGCTTCCACCACTCGCAAAGCCAGTCGCAATGAGTACTGGCTGTCGGCCTGAGGAAGGGTCACGTTCCAAACGTCGCCCCGGACGGATTGTTCCGTGGCGACGGGAAGCGTGTCGTCGCCAACTGGCAACAAGTTCACGTGCAAGGAACCATCGGGATCGCCGAAGCTGATTCCCTTGCTACCGCCCGCGGTGTGGCAAACCCAGTCGTGCCCATCCGCATTCCAGTGCGCGGTGAAGCACTGGCCTGCGGTTTGGTCACAAGCGGAGCCGGGAGCCGACGCCGCGAAATCTTGAAATTGCCACATGGGGATCAGCTCGATTGCTTGCTTAGCTTTTGTATTCGGCGCCGAAGAACTCTTTGCTGCCTTCCACGTCCGCTTTGATTGTACGCGAGCCTTCCTGCCAGTTGGCTGGGCAGACTTCGCCATTGGTTTCAAAGTACTGGAGGGCTTTGACCATTCGCAGTGCTTCGTCGACGCTGCGGCCCAGTGGCAAGTCGTTGACGACTTGGTGACGCACAACGCCTTCTTGGTCGATCAAGAACAAACCACGCAGAGCCACGCCGCCGTCGAGCAGCACGTCGTAGTCACGCGAAATTTGCTTGTTCAAGTCGGCGACCAATGGGTATTCGGTTTTGCCGATGCCGCCTTCGTTGCGCGCCGTGTTGGTCCATGCCAAGTGCGTGAAGTGGCTGTCGATCGAGACGCCGACGATTTCCACGCCGAGGTCTTGGAATTCCTTGGCTCGGTCGCTGAAGGCGATGATTTCGGTTGGGCAAACGAACGTGAAGTCGAGAGGCCAGAAGAACAACAGGACGTACTTGCCCTTGTAGTCCGACAACTTGAAGTCGTCTTTGAATGTGCCGTCGGGCATGACAGCGGTGGCGGTGAAATCAGGGGCTTTTTGGGTGACCAAAACACTCATTGTGATATTTGCTTTTAAAAGAGAGTGAAACGTGGTTGTGAAAGTTGAACGAGATCAGTCGCGAAGATTCGAATCGAACACGCGAACTTCGGCCCAATTGGGTTTTTGACGCTCGATGAATTCCAGGTGACGAGGTGCTGTTTGATAAGCGTCATGGGCGGCGCGGTCTTCGAAGACCGTGTGCAGCACCACATCGAAGTCCATGTTGACCGGGCGGTCGTAGTCGGGCTCGCAGCGTCCCACGGCGAAGCCCACCAAACCGGGATGGTCGTTCAAGTAGGTTTGGCAATCATCCAGCAACGCGTTGATGGTTTCGTCGCTACGGTCTTTGGTCGTGAAGAAGACTTGGTGGGCGAGTCGAGGCATGGTGCTCACGAAGGATCGAAAAGGGGGCAGAAACACCGCTTCGTAGACAGGCGACGAAGCCGGTGTGGCCGGAATCAAGATGGCTCGTCGGTGATTCTAGCCGCCGCATCAATTGGCTTGAACCGGTCGCCCGCCCGCCGTCGAAGGTCGCCGCGGCGTGTACAAGCAGCAATCCTGCGGGCAGACATCGTGCCAGGGGCCCAGTTCGCCCAAGGCGGGTTTTTCGTTTGATTTCCCGAGCCGTTCTTGGACCAATCCGCAGATCATTTCGACGAAATCCGGGTGTGTTCCCGCCGACGAGGCTCGTGCCATTTTGATCCCGCGTTCTTGGCAAAGCTGGGCGGCTTCCTCGTCCAAGTCAAACAGGACCTCCATGTGGTCGCTGACAAATCCGATCGGCAGGATCACCAGCGATTCCAATTTCTTAGCGTCGTCCATCTCCGCGATTGCGTCCAACACGTCCGGTTCCAGCCAAGGCTGCGATGGTGGGCCGCTGCGACTTTGGTAAACCAGATCCCAATCCACCGCACCGCAAGCATCAGCCACCAAACGGCACGACTCTCGGAGTTGCTTTTCGTAGTCGCAATTGTCGGCCATGCCCATCGGGATGCTGTGAGCGGTGAATAGCACCTTGGTTTCGGCTGGCGATGCGTCGATGGTTTGGGCCGCTTTAGTAACGTTGTCCGCCATCGCGGCGATGAAACCAGGATGGTTGAATCCCATACGGACTTTCTCGACCAGCGGTGCTCCCTCGCCAACTTCTTCACGAGCCTGAATGATATTTTCGCGATACTGGCGACATCCGCTGTAGCAGCTGAACATGCTGGTGAAAAATGCCAGCGATCGCTTCTTGCCATCCGTCTTCATTTGACGAAGCGTGTCGGTAAAGTATGGATCCCAGTTCCGATTGCCCCAATAGATCGGCAAGTCGATTCCGTTGGCGTCAAATCGTTTTTGCAGTGCCGCGATGAGCTGACGGTTTTGCTCGTTGATGGGGCTGACGCCGCCGAAGTGTTTGTAGTGCTCGGCGACTTCCAGCATCCGCTCACGCGGCACGTTCTTGCCTCGCAAAACGTTTTCGAGGAACGGCATCACATCGTCCTGCCCCTCTGGACCACCAAAGGAAACCAGCAAAAACGAATCGTAAGGAGGCAGTTCACTCATGGCGGGAAGTCAAGAAGGCGGCGGTTGGATGAGATGTGCGATGTCCTTCCAAGGCTATCGAACCTGATTCAGATGGCCGTAGGAAGTCGCCAGCATAGGTTTCGACGGCCTTGGAAAGCCATCGTACGGAGTGATCAACCATCGTGCGGTTTGGCCTGAGAAGGTAGTACGACTCAGTAGATGTCTTGCGGCGGAAGGTTGTCCGCGTCTAAGTCATCTTCGGTGATGATTCGGAAACCTTTTTCCGTCAACGTTTTCATCGCCAAGTCAATATTCTCGACCATGATCGCGACCGCTGGTTTGCCGTGTGGACGCATGAACAGCGGGTACGCCTGAATGATGTTCAGCTCAGCCTGCAGCAACGCCGTGCAAACTCGAAGCAAAGGTTGGGGACCTTCGGGGAGCTCAACGCCAACCAGATCGGACTCGATGATAGCCAGCCCGGCTCGCTCGAGAATCTCTCGGCCGCGGTCCGCATCGCTGATGAGAAAGCGAACGAACGCACATTCCGCCGCGTCATTGATCGACAGGGCCACAATTCGAATCCCAGTCCCCTCGAATCGCCGAACGACCTCGAGCAATTGCCCGACCCGGTTCTCGAGAAAAATGGTGAATTGACGAATCGCAGGAAAATCGCGACCGCGCATGGTTTCGAATTGCGTGTCTGCACCGGCACCAAAGCTCATGCTCGCAATCTCTTGTTAGCGTCAAAAGGCATAATCGCGGGAGTCTACCGGTCGGTTCAGCACACGGCAAACCGTCTGGCCGCACGATTTGATGCGGGATTCCGCAGGGATGCAAGCATTTTCGGAGACGAATCGGATTGAAATGACGAGGCGTGGTGATCGCTAAGTGACCGCAGTGGTGCGAGATCGGGTGGTGCAGTCGCGTGAGGTCTGCCATGCAGCCTTAAGCGGCGGAGGTGGCGCGCCGTTTGCCTCCGTTGATGGTGTTTTCAACTTCGGTCCGCGGCAGTCGCGGGCGCTCAACAACATCAAACAAAAGGTTCACCCCATGAAATTCCTCCATCGCCAACAACCAATTCTTCGTTCTTTGGTCGCGACCGCTGCTGTCTCGTTCCCGCTTGCCTGTGCGCCTGTTGCCATGGGGCAAACCGGGGACTTTGACGCCGAAGACCGCGGCAGCAAAGTCGAAGACGACGCTTGGTACGACATCTCGGAATGGTTCGACGGCAACGACTACAACCCAACGGACGAGGCAATTGGACGTTGGGATGACGAGGTCTTTTCCTATGAAGATGCTCGCACGAGCAGCGACTCAGACAACGACCAACTGATCATTCCCGCCGATACTTTTTATGGCGAGGACTACAACGAGAGCTATGTGTCGTACGAGGATCGTGATGAAGACGGCACGTACGAGCGATCGACCCGGTACATCGATAGCGACGGTGATTCCCTGAACGACGCCTACGTCACCTACGACGACGAAGATGGCGATGGTTTGTATGAAAACTATGACTACTCAGAGCTGGGCAGCACGTCCAAGAACGCCGTTCCTCCATCCAAGATCGCCCAGTCCGTCAAAGACGGTTTGAGTGGGAAACGCCACGAAGTGAAGGGCACGGTTCGCGATATCAAAACCGTTCAACGAGGCAACGAATACTCGATGATGATGCAGGTCAAATCGCAAGACGGGAAAGACATCTGGATCGATCTCGGCGGACATGCAACAGGAGTTCAGCTCTTCGAAGATGACGAGGCCACCTTCTACGGACCGATGGTAAAACGAGGCGACAAGACAGTGCTGGTGGCGACCGCAATCGATCTGCCGAAGCATGGGATGTACAAGGTGGAACGGTCTGGCAGTCGGTACACCGGTGAAGTTCAGTCAACCAAAACCGCCAAGGTCCGCGGGAAAGAACACTTGGTTGTCAAGTTGAAAACCGAGAGCGACAAGATGATGACCGTCGACATGGGCCTCGCATCGAAGGCGAAAAAGCCGAGTGAGGGCGACGAAGTCACCGTCACCGGGGTTCCGGTCAAAATCGGAGATCGAGTCATCCTGATCGCCGACAAAAAGCAAAGCTGATCGAAAACGTCTTCCGATCGCCGCAGAATAGGTTCACGCCTCTAAGTTGCTGAGTCTGCCTATAGGCCTGTTTTGCGGCGTCATCAACCGGGTTAAGGCCTCAGTGGTAGGTCCGCATGTTTTGATACGCGGCCTACCGCTCTCTCGTGACGCCTCCATTCGTTTTATTCGACTCGGGTGGCGTGGTTGGAATTCAGCGTTTTTCGCGGTGAAAAGCAATCACCGCGGTATCGGCATTCAGGTTGGGATCGTTGTCGGGTTCAATGCGTTGACCTCGGTCAACATCCCAAAAGACTTCTTCGTCGATCACGACGTTCAGTTGGCTCAAGAGGTCGCGAACGTCGGCGATCGTGGGGAAGCGTCGGTTGGGCGTGTTGTGCCAATCGAAGTCAAACTCGCCGGGTGCTTTCGGCGATCGCCCATGTGTCACGTAGTGATCTCTGAGTTGGCGATACGCAAAGTTCGGAAAGCTGATGATGGCGTGTCGGCCGACCCGCAGCATCTCGTTCAGCAGTTCCACCACGTTCTCGACGGCTTGCAAAGTCGCGTTGAGGATCACGTAGTCGAACTGGTCGTCGATGAACGCGGGCAGTCCGTGGTTGAGGTCGTAGTCGATCACGTCGATGCCTCGCATCGCGGTTGCCAGAAGGTTCTCCTGAGCCACCTCGACTCCCATCAGTCGATGCGCCGTTGCTGCCGGCGCTGGTGTGCGATGTCGATCGCGAATTGCGGCAAGCAGTTGTCCGTTGCCGCAACCGAGGTCCAGCACGCTGGATCCGGCGGGAATGATCTCCAAGATTGATTCTTCGTCCACGTTCAGCGTGATGTCCGATGGGACCGCGGGGTGCGTTTCCGTGTCCCTCAATCGTTCACGGATCAAAGGTCCATAAGTCGCAATGTCTTTCGCGATTAAGAATGCGTCGTGGCCAGCGTTGGTGGTGATTT